>CAYYVQ010000032.1:0-29572 GCA_964475205.1 uncultured Victivallales bacterium
TTGCTGGCCAGCCGATCTTGACGCATGTCTATGCGCCTTCACCCGGCTATCTGCGTAAAGCCATTGATCTAAAGCAACATGCCCGCTCTCATCACGAAGTTGATGAATAGATCAGGCTAAAGAATTCCAGCGCTTTCCATGACCCTGTAATCCTACAACTTTCATCATGCTGACAGCAATTCTAAATGGCCTCCGGCGCTTCATTGGCCGCGCCCGCCATAGCTACCAAGCGCCCATCTCGCATGAGTCTTGCCAAACACCCCGGTTGTCCCTACAATGCCTTGCCATGAAATTCGCGATAATATCAAACAAAAAGAGCAAGCTATAACGGAAACAAGGATTCTAACCTGATCTATTCATAAAAATCTATTACGAGTGTGCATGTCACTTCATCTCAACGACTTTGCTGGCCAGCCGATCTTGACGCATGTCTATGCGCCTTCACCCGGCTATCTGCGCAAAGCCATTGATCTAAAGCAACATGCCCGCTCTCATTACGAAGTTGATGAATAGATCAGGCTAACTGATTCGGAAAAAACCAGAAACAATAACCATCAGCTTTTGGAAAAGCATTATCAAAATCTTCACTCACAACCGACTTCTCCGTCTTTTTCTCTTTAATGCCGCAATCCTCATCGGCCTTTTCTTCCTTGATGAACCGCTTGCCCAGCAATACCACAGGTTCTTCAGGGATATACACCGCGGCGGCGAACAGAGAATTATGGAATACAAGAAAGAGGCGGGCGACAGCGTAAGCCTCCGCCTTCATAAAGACTCCAGGACCGTTGCCGTCGAAACACTGGAAGTCGGACCTGAAACAATGGTCCAGGTCAGACATATCCATAATCCGCAAAAAAACTTTGCATACATGTTTTTCTACTACCTGACCGATAGCACATTCTGGGTGTTCTTTGAACAATTCGGAGTGGTTTTCAGCGCTCTTTTAATATGCATGTTTATATTCGAATACGACCCCGACAAAAGAAAATACATAATCTGGCTGGTTGTCTCGCTGGCAGCTTCATATATCCTGGTCTGGATTTTACAACACTCAGTCGGCAGAATCAGGCCGTCGCGTTGCGGTTACGAGATGACATTTGTGCCCTTTCTGTCAGGCTGGGAACAGGACCATTCTGTCTGCTTCCCTTCAGGACATACAACATTCGCTTTTGTCTTCGCCACCTTTCTGGCGGGACTCTACCCCCGGATGCACTGGCTCTTCTATGCCATTGCAACCCTTACAGGATTGTCGCGGGTGGTCCACGAAGCGCACTGGATATCCGATGTCTACGGCGGCATGCTCACGGGCTACGGCCTGACAAGCTTGATAAAAACACACTGCTTCTCCATAGAAAAATCAATTCGCAAACGGCTTCCCGCTGTAATACAAAAGAGGCTCTGGCCCGATGAACGAACAGGCTTGAAAAAAGGAGATAAATGCCCCGTTTTCAGCGCTGTAACTATACAGGGTAAAACCGTATCCCCACACCGGGCCGGACGAGCCAATTACAGACTTGTCTTCGTCCCAAGCGTAAAAGCTCCGGCGATCATAGACAAATTGAGGCAATTCGACACGGCATTGAAAGACTCAAACGATAATTATACTACAATCATAATCACCCCGGATGCCGAACATTTCCAGTCAGAGATAAAGAAAAGACATAACCTGTCTATGGATTTCATCTCTGACAGAAAAAGAAAAATCTCCCGGTCATTCAACCTCCTTGCCATCGGACGAAGACGCCCTAGAGAAACAACCGTAAACATCAACAATAAAGGACTAATAGAAGAAATCCAACCCGCCATAGCCTCGGCGTCTATATCTCTTCTTTTATCCTCTTCTATATGCTCTCTCGCCCTCTGTGGTTAACCCGCATTTCTCACACTTCTCCGGCATAAACGTTCCATAGCACAGCCATTGCAGGCCAAAACCGGTTTGCCCGATCTCGATCCTCTTTATCCTTATCATGATCATTGTCCCGATTTTTGTCGACGATGATCGAGACAAGGATCGGGACGAGGATGGGATAAGGGGACGGAAACAATCAGTCGAACGGTTTCGACCCACACTGCCAATACTCTGAACCTATAAAGAGCAGTTGAACCACGAATGCACACCTGTCTGAGTGCGGACACGCACAGGCAGGCGAATAGACACAAATAAATGAGGGTATTATCCACAATGCAACTGCACCCATTTGGTGCAGGGTTCAATGTGCTCATGAAGTTTTCTTTTGATGCTTTTTCCAGCTATTTCAAAACATTAGTGCTATTTAGTGTCCATTAGTGGTTTTCTACTGCCGGATTCAGGCTGAACCGTTTCTGCTCGAAAAAGTGTGATCAATGCGGGTTAAATCTTCTTCTTTCCTCCCCTTTGATCATTAATATTGGATATTCCCCTCCATCGCATGTAAACAACACCAACGGCAAGCAACAAATACCACGACGCAACCATCCACACAGACGGCCTTGCAACTTTCAGCGTTGCCATAGGCAGATTCCTTATGCAGCCGATTATCCATAGCAACAACGATGTAAAAGCAACGTTTGCATGGTTGAATATGCTGCCGATAGACCCCGCAACAGATCCGCAGACAACCGAAAGAGAAGCAGTCAAGACTATCAGAAAAGTCAGCGGAGCAACAAACAGATTACCAAGCAATGCAACTGGACTTACCCTCTCAAAGAAAATTGCAGTCAGAGGAGCCGACACCAGCCAGGCAGATACCGAAAGTCCCGCCAGGGAAAGCACGTACCCGCTCCAGACTCGCGGCATACGTTGCCACCATCGCTCAGCTTCAAGCCGTAACCGATCCGGTTCAGTATTTCTTCTTACCGCAGCATGAAAGAACGGATAGACAGCAAGAAGCCCCGCAACAACTGCAAATGAGAAAATAAACCCGGGCATCATTATCTGACCCGGCGCAATCACCAGGATCACAAGAGCGGACAATGCAAGAGCCGATAACACGTCGCCTTTCCTGCCGGCTAAATAGGCGCCGAAATACGCCAGGGCCATAATGCCCGCCCGAATTGCGCTTGGATTAGCCCCTGTCAATACAATATAGATCCCAAGACACGGAGCGAGAACAAAAAACCAGTGGATCCTTGAAACCTTTGCGGCGCTCAGCAGAAAAATTATAATCCCGGCCACTATCCCAACATGCAGACCGGATATAGCAAAAATATGTAAAGTCCCTGTCTCGGCAAACAGTGAGCGGACCTCAGAAGGCACACCGGAACGATAGCCGAGCAGCAAAGCGCGGGTGATCGATACGGACAGAGGAAAATCGTCAACACCGAGGCCAAGCAAATCAGAGCCGGCCGCCCTGGCTGCGTAAATTCGCTGCTTTAAGCCCGACCCGGCGCTTTTACTCTTTAATGTGGCGCTCTCCATGTCGCCGCTGACATGAAAGCGGTCGGCCAACCGAGCAAGAGTCATCCCATGTCCGGTAATACCGCCCTTTTCCAGAAATTCGATTTCGTGGACACTTAAAGGCGGAAATGCCTTAAATTTACCGCTTACTTCCCAGTATTCGCCGTAACGCGGATTTCGAGCGCCGGGCAATCCAAACAGGTTGCAGCGAATCAACACGCCATTAAGCTTCCACTTCCTGCCTCCAGATACCATCCTGCGCGGTGAAAATCTGAATGCGCTCATCAGGCGCCCGGAATTTTCCATTCGGCGCATTTCCGGATGGCTCGAAACAATTCCCCCGATCCTGACCATGTCACCGGTTTCAGCGCGCCGGGAAATCAAGACCATCGATTCCCGGCAGGCTTCACTTTCCTTGCCATGATCCATGGCAAACCCGAGAAAAAAAACAGATGAATAGATAAAAAAACAAGACGCAGCAGAAGCAACCTCGCGAACTCGCGAAACGCAACACTGGACCAGAAAAGCCAGCCAACCAGCGCATACACAAACAGCGACAGGAACCCAGGAAGCCAGGATCATTCCATCCGCGATATGCGCAGATAGAATACCCGACATAAAGACCAGAACTATTCCCACAAGTGGCCGTCTCTGCTCTAACCGCATGATAGCGACCTTTTTAACCTGTATTCAGAACTTTCTCAGTCCAGCATAGAACCCTGTGCCCGCTAACCCAGAATACTCATACAGTCCCTGGTCCGCCTGTCGTCCATCTCGCCAAGCTCCTTTCCAACCAGAGAGGTGCTGATTCGTTCAGGCCTCAGCACACTGCAAGCAAGTTTGCGTATATCCTCGGCGCTGACTTTCTCTATGGCAGCTATAGTGTCTTCCGGTTCCAGGAATCGGCCGTGAGAAAGGAGATTCTCGCCTGCTCTGATCATCTGGTGGCTGGTGCTCTCCATGCCCAGCTTGAGTTGGCCGGTTGCATAATCCTTTGCCCGGCGCAGTTCCGCGCGCGATACATCTTTGTCCTTCAACTTGCGCAATTCCACGGCAGCAAGCTCAATTGCCTTACCATACCTGCTCCTGACAAGACCTCCGGCAATAAGCAGAGCGCCGGTATCCCTGTATAAATGCGTACCCGAATGAATCGAATAGGCAAGACCGTGTTTTTCGCGGATTCTCTGAAATAGACGCGAACTCATGTTCTCACCCAGGACAGCGCTAAGGACTTTCAAAGTATACCGGCGTTCATCGCTGTACCCGAAAAGCCTGATTCCAATTGCGGCATGCACCTGTTCAATATCACGGTTCTCCCGGATGATATGCTTTTGCTTAACTTGAGGCGTGGCCTTTTTACAGGTTGAACGCCTGCCCGGCCGGCCTCCTTGTGTCAACTGCTGCACTTTCTTAACGCACTTGTCATGTTCAAGATGACCGGCAAATGCAACTATGGTATTCCCGGAAACATACTTGCGGTCGCGAAAAGAAAGAAGGTCGCTCCGGCCGATATTCTTTAGTCTCTCAGCGCTTCCTATAATAGGCCTGCCCAGCGGGTGGTCCTCCCACAAAGCAACAGAAAGATTGTCCTGCACCACATGTTGAGGTTGATCGCGATACATCATTATTTCTTCGATGATCACGTTCTTCTCTTTTTCTATCTCCGCCTCATCAAGGGAAGCGTCAGCATACATATCAAGCAGAACGTCCAATGTAGACCATATTCTTTCGCTGGGAACACGGGCGTAATAACAGGTGTTTTCTTCTTGAGTAAACGCATTAAGATAACCGCCACGCCCCTCGATGGAACGCGAAATTTCCCCCGCCGTCCTCCTGCCGGTGCCCTTAAACAAGAGGTGTTCAATAAAATGGCTTATGCCGGAGACTTTTGCGCTCTCGTGTCTCGCTCCTACGCCGACCCATACGCCGATGGATACGCTTTCAACCCTTGGTATCCTGGAAGTAACCACCCGCATTCCATCAGCAAGCCTGGTTTCTCTGACATCCATCAACATCAGCATCTACTCCCTTCCAGGCTTATCTTTCCTTCATAAAGCGCCTTGCCGACTATTACACCCGCGAGATTACCAAGCTTTAAAGACTTAAGGCTTTCAACATCTTTAATGCTGCCAACCCCGCCGGATGCGATGATTTCACAACCTACGGAGACACAAAGTTCTCTTACAGCTTCAAGGTTAACACCCGTGAGCATTCCATCCCGGGATATGTCCGTGTATATAATCCTGCCGACGCCGTAAGCATCCATCTTTTCAGCAACTTCCACAGCGCTGACTCCTGAACCCTCGGCCCATCCTTTAATCATCACCTCTCCGTCCCTGGCATCAATTCCCACTCCAATGGAATTTCCAAAACGCTCCGCCAGGTCTTTGATCAAACCGGGATCAGTCGCAGCCTTGGTGCCGATAATGGCCGTGTCCACACCGGATTCAAGCGCGCGCTGCACATCGCTTTCGGTCCGCAACCCCCCTCCAAGCTGAACAGGTATATCTACAGCCGCGCATATTTTCTTAACTATGTCGTTATGAACTGCAGTTCCTTTAAACGCGCCGTCAAGATCGACAACGTGAAGCCTCGCCGCGCCCTCGGACGCCCACCGCCTGGCCATTTCAACAGGATCGTCTGAATATACCGTCACCTCGCCCGGACGCCCCTGGATCAAACGCACACATTTACCGCCCTTAATATCAACAGCCGGAATAATCGTAAACATATCAATCTTCTCCCTCTAACCCGTATATCTCACAAACCTCCATCCAACCCCCGCTTCTTCTTCCCTTGATCATTGAACATTCAGTGCTGGATATTGGATATTGGATATCCCCCTACCCACTAATGACCAATAACCAATGACCAATGACCCTATATCTTCCCCTTTGTGGACGGAACCCCGGGCGCATCTTCATCAACCGCGCACGCCAGGCGCAACGCCCTGGCAACCGCCTTGAAAACCGATTCATGCGCATGATGGGGCTCAGAACCGTACAACTGGCAGATATGCAGGTTCATCCTCGCATTAGTGCAAAATGCCCGGAAAAATTCATTAATAAGATTTAAATCAAAATCCCTGATCTTTCGTTTCCTGCAAGCCATCTCGTACACAAGAAACGGCCGCCCTCCAAGATCAATCACAACCCTGCTCAGCGATTCATCCATCGGAACCATACTCCATCCAAAACGCGTTATCCCCCGCCGCTGCCCAAGGGCCTTGTCAAGCGCCTCTCCCAGGACCAGTCCGAGATCTTCCACTGTATGGTGATAATCCACTTCAAGGTCTCCGGATGCCTTCACGGTCAAATCCATCAGCGAATGCCTTCCCAGCAACTCCAGCATGTGATCCATAAAAGGGATACCTGTTTCAACATCGCATCTCCCGGCGCCTTCAATAAAAAGCGCCACACGAATATCCGTCTCTCTTGTTTTTCGTTCCACTGCCGCCTTACGCAATCGGTTCTTCTTCCTTGTGTCGGTCATGACTCTTTCTCCGTTCTTCAACGTGGCACATGTCGCAAATAATCTATTGATCAACCGCAAATCATCCGCATAGCGCCAACAAGTTGCTCCGTCTCATCTTGAGATCCTACAGTAATCCTGAGATACTCTCCGGTCCTGGCCCCGGGAAAATGCCGCACCAATATGCGGTTCTGCTTCAGTTTCTCAAAAAGCGCTGCTGCCTCAATAGAATTATGGCGCACCCATAAGAAATTTGATTCCGAAGGAAACACAACAAATCCAAGGCGCTCAAGTTCACGGGCCATATAGCCCCTGTTTTTCGTAATACGCTCCACATTCCAGCGCATATAGTCAATGTCCCTGATAGCCGCAAGAGCAAGCAACTGGGATATCATGTTAACATTGTAGGAATCCTTGATCTTGAACAAAGCATTCACAAGCAGGGGACTGCCAACAGCATACCCCGCGCGGATACCCGCCAGCGAAAACGATTTGGAAAACGTCCGCATACAAAGGACATTTTCCAACTCCAAAGCAAGATACATGCAGTCTGCCGAAGCAAAATCAACATAGGCCTCGTCTAACACAACAACTCCGTCAAACGATCTGCAGAATTCCGCCACCCGTTCACAAGGATATAAAAGCCCGGTCGGAGCACTGGGATTTGTCAGAAAAAAAACACCGGCGTTGACCGGGTCGGGAAAACGCCATTGGAAATCAACCCCAAGCTCGACAGATTCAACGCCCACATCCCGGATCTCCGCCAGCACCCGATAGAGAGAATAGGAAGGTTCAAAATAACTGACTGTCTGCGAGTTATCCACAAAAGCCCTTGTGCAAAGCGAAAGGATTTCGTCAGACCCGTTGCCAACAAAAACCTGCTCGGCGCGGCAACCGTGAACCTCTGCAATGGCATCCCTGAGCTCGGCGCATACCGGATCCGGATATCGCCGCAATCGGTCAACACCGAAATCCCTCAATACCTGCTGGACCTCCGGCGAGGGAGGATAAGGATTCTCGTTTGTGTTAAGCTTTATATAATCAGAATCCTTCCGTTGTTCACCCGGAACGTACCCATCCATCTCACTGACAGACTGTCGAATATAATTGCCCATGTTTAGAATTTATTCTCCTGTATAATATGAATCTTCGCGCGACTTTTCCTGCTCATGCCCAAAGGCGGTCCTGTTTTCAATGGCCGGGCTGTCTCTCGAACCTGATACCGGCAGAACGGCCATGGGCATCAAGACCCTCGACACGGGCAAAAGCCTCGATGTGCGGCATGGCTTCTTTCAACGCCTTGCGCGTATATTTTACAAAACTTGTCCGGCGGCGAAAATCATCAACAGTCAAACCAGAAAAACTGGACGCCGCCCCGCCTGTAGGCAAAACGTGGCTTGGACCGGCTATAAAATCACCGACTGTTTCGGGAGTCCAGCGGCCAAGGAAAACAGCGCCGGCAGCAGTCACACGCTTGAGCCACCTTGAAGGATTCTTAACCTGGATTTCAAAGTGCTCAGGAGCAAAACGATTACACAATTCCATGCCTGCCTCAAGATCCTTCACAATCGCCAGCGCCATGCCGTTTTTCATGACCTTTCCCACCGGACCTCGTCGCGCCAATGTTGCGCTCTGCTTTGCCAGCTCGGACCTGACAGCATACGCCATATCCTCAGAGTCGGTAACAAGAAGAGCCTTCTCCTCACCTGTCCCATGTTCCGCCTGCGAAAGCAGATCAGCAGCAATATCGGAAGCAGAAGCAGTATCATCGGCAAGAATCGCAATTTCACTGGGCCCTGCAACAAGATCCAGGGCGACATGACCGTATGCCTGCCGCTTTGCGGCCGTGACATAGGCATTACCCGGGCCTGCAATCTTCTGAACTTTACGAACGGATTTTGTGCCGTATGCAAGCATGCCTATGGCCTGAACACCTCCAACACGGTAGATCTCTGTGGCCCCGCTTATCTTTAAAGCATAAAGTATGTGCGGATCAACACGTCCGGCGGAATCACATGGAGTACAGACAACAATCTCCCGCACACCCGCCACCCTTGCCAGAGTAACCGTCATAAGCGCCGTTGATGCCAGTGGGGCTGTCCCGCCGGGAACATAAATTCCAACCCTGTCAAAAGGCGTCATCTTTTCGCCCATCAACTCGCCGCAGCCACCCTTAATACTCCAGTCCGCCCTCATCCCGGCACTGGAAAATTCACGAATCCTCTTGTGCGCGGCCCTGGCCGCCTCTCGAAAGTCCCTGCCGGTTCGGCCTGCGCAATCATTCAATTGCTCCCCAGGCAACTCGAGCTGCCCCGGCTCAAGAACAACACCGTCAAATTTTGCTGCATACTCGCACACAGCCGGATCGCCCCTGCTCTGAACATCCTTCAGGATTCTTTCGGCAGCTTCTTCCGCTCGACGGTTGACCGCGTCGCGATTAACCAGGCGGCCGATAATTTTCGACCGGCTGTTCGAATTCCATCTGATTATCGGAATTTTTTGCACAACAATTCACCTCAGACCATAGTTAACAATTACCCTGCCGGTTATTTCCGGCCCTGGTTCCTTCACATATGCCTTTCCAAGAATCCGGATCAATCTGGCGCCCAAATCGCCTGCCGTGGAAGCCCTGTCAAGAAAAACGTGCTCAACTCGCCCGGCAGAATCAATTTCCACGGTCGCCTCCACAGACCATGCCTCGTCACCTTCAGTTTCAGTGAACTGATCAGGCGGAAGAGTAAACCCCCTTTCTTTGAGACCTGGAGAAACCCTTATATTGAGCCTCATATCAGGAACAACATCCTTCTCAAAAACATCCGGAGTATCATAACCGCAGTCAAATTGCGTGTTCTCCGGCTTGATAACCCAGGCAGAATTTGAAATGCTGCTGCGATGCTCGCCGGAATTCTCCAGGTATAACGATTCTGTGATCCGCCTCAAACCCACAGGCTCAGGAGCCGGTCTGCTCTGTGCCAGGTTATCCCCGAAACCATAACGAAACGGCAGCAGCATCGCGGTGGGATCGGTGTACATCCGATCCTTGCTGTAATCAATCTGAATGAACTTGACATCCGTTTTTGCCAACCGCTTCGGGCAAATGCGCGCGGGCAACGCGCCTGAAGGCCAGAGAAACCACAGGCCAAGCCAACCTGCCGCAATCAACAAGGTAGGCATACCAATAAATGCCCCGCCGGAACCGGAAACACGCCTTAAAAAACGCTTTTTCATTCTATCGGATGCTCCGGTTTCTGAGCAAAATTCACACTGTCTACCCCGGCTTCAACAGCAGTGTTCATCAGCTTAACCATGGTGCCGTGTTGAATACGCTTGTCTGCCTCAAAAACAAGGTCCACTTCCTTTTTTCCGCTTGCCCTTGCGGCCAACGCCTCCTTGAACCGCTCCATATCGCCTTCATTGCTCAACACGAAACGCTCGTCATCAAAAAAAGCAACTTCCCGGCCTGGTATCCCGCCAACTCCGCCAACATAGAGAATAACAGCAATCAAGTCAGGATGAGAACCTCCAGTGAATTCCCCCCGGGGAAGCTCTACAGTGATCCCAGGCTGCAGAATGAAAGACGAAGTTGACTGCAACAATACAAAGAAAAACAGGAGAAACAAAACATCAAACCATGGCGCCATGCTTACCAGTCCGTGCCCGATACGGCTCTTCGGGAAAAAACGGGTTCTTAAACCCCTTATATGGAACTGCCCACTTGATCTGGCGGCTGCGCTACTCATTGCTTTTGCCCTTCCGCTCTGTTGCCGAAAGCCCCTGTAATAAAAGCCACAATTTCAGAAGCGCACCGTTCCATATCAAGGACAATCCTGTCTATCTTGACTATGAGAAGGTTAAACGCAGCATAACAGGGAATCGCAACAGTCAGGCCGGCGGCTGTTGAAATTAAAGCACGGAAAACTCCGCCTAGCATATCAGCAGAATGCACCAACGGAGCCTGCGACTGCATAAACAATACAGATTCCACTATGCCCAACACAGTTCCCAGAAGGCCCAGCAAGGGGGCTACCTGCGCAACTGTTGCCACAACAACCAGCCGTCGCTCCATGCGGGAAATCTCAGCCGTGCTCGCGTCATCCACCGCCGTGCGAATGCCGTCTTTGTCATCCTGCCTGTGCAGTATGGCAGTCTTGACAATATAAGCCACCGGCCCCGGGGTCTCTTCGCATATGGTCAGCGCCTCGGCAACATTCCCCCGCCTCAGGATATTTATGATGCCCTTAAGAAAGTCTTCGGATTTGATCCTGGCTCGATGAAGATGAAGAGCCCGTTCGAGAAAAACAACAAATGCCAGAAGACCGGCGGACATTATAACCCACAGCACGGGGCCGCCCTGTTTCACCATTTCAATAAACATCTCATTCGCTCCCTTCGGCATCCCTTTCAGACCCGGAATCAGCAAGAACCAAACATTCCCGCCTTAACCTGATCTATTCATAAAAATCTATTACGAGTGTGCATGTCACTTCATCTCAACGACTTTGATCTAAAGCAACCTGCGCACTCTCATTACAAAGTTGATGAATAGATCAGACTAAAAAACCCACCAATGCTTGTCCCTGATTTCTTCAATTTTCTCGCGCGCATCGTCAGCAGTTGGAACCCCTGCGCTTACCACTCTTTCAAGCACAGATATCGCCTGCTGCCACTTCTCCTGCTCTTCAAGTATCTGCGCGGCATTGAAAGCTGCCCGGGAAAACCATACTTTCGGAGCCTCGCCATGCCATACTCCTTTTTCACGCTCTTCGAGATAAGGAAGAATAACCTTTAAATAATATTGTTCAAAGGCTTTTCCTTTTAAACCGAGCTTCTCAAGACTGCGCCCTATCTTGTATTCGGCCTGCAACACCAGGCCCCGGCTGGCGCCCGGCTTGTTGGCTGCCATCCGGAAAGACTCAATACTCTCTTCGTACCGCTTCGGATGCCCGCTTCCGAGCGCAAATTGACAATCTCCCTTCCTGCCCCATGCCGCGGGAACCAGGTCGCTATCGGGAAACTTGTTTATTATTTCATCAAAAATCAGGATCGCGTCGCCAAATTCCCCAAGAGCCGAAAGCGTGTCGCCTTGCTCAAACCTGGCCTCTGCAATCCGGTCGCTCTTCGGATAAGCCTTGATCAATCGAGTCAGCAGTTCGTTAGCCCTGACAAACTCCTGCTCCTCAACCGCCGCGCGTGCAGCCCATAACAAGGCGTCGTCAGCCCGGGACGATGTGCCGTATTTATCGGCAATCAACACAAAATGTTCCTGCGCGGCAGGAAATTCGCCCCTGTTATACTCCGTTTTTGCCGCCCAGAATAACACCTCTGGAGCATGTGCCGAATCGGGATATTTCTTTACAAAATCATGCCATATCTTCAATGCCTTTTTATCCTGTACCATCCCGTACCAGCACATGCCGCGCATGTAAAATGATTGCTCCACAAACTCCTGGTCAGGGAATTCTGCAACACTTCTCTCAAAATCATCAAGCGCCTTCCTGAACCAGAAAAGCCTGTACCGGGCAACCCCGCGGCCGTGCAAAGCGGCGGCATAAAGAGATCTGTTGGTATAAGAATTCATAAAACTTTCAAAGCCGTCGATGGCCTCATGATAACCCCTGGTTGCGTCAGAGCGCCGACCTTCTTCCTCGGCATCCCTTGCAATCTTCAGCTTCAACTCAGGCACCCTCAGAGACGCTTCTGCAGCAACCTGGTGTTCAGGATATTTCTCTACAAGGCGAGCGAATGTTTCCTCCGCCTCCACAATATGCCCCCTCATAAACAGCCCCTGGGCAATCTGAAACCGGGCTCGCGGTTCCAGCTCGCTGCCGGGAAATTGATCCGGGATCCGGGAGTAACCGGCACATGCACGATCATACTGGCCGTTTGCCATATATGCATCGCTCATCTTGTAAACGCACCGGACCTTGTCCTGTCTCTGTGTGTAAAGCCCCGAAGCTTTCTCAAAAGCCTTTGCAGCTTCTCCCTGGCGGCCAAGCTCCATCAACGACCAGCCCTTTCCCTCGTAAGCTCGCGCGCGGCCGATAGCATTGGTGAATGTTTCAAGATACGTGGTAAACTCGTCAATCGCCTCTTCATTCTTGCCCCCGGAGGCAAGCGCATTGGCTAACTCCAGCTGGGTAAGACGCGAGATCTCATTGCCGGGATAGGCGGAAATGTACGAACGCAATAATGGAACAGCTTCCTCAACCTCGTTCATTCGAAGCAACATGGCGCCAAGCTCATAATGACCTTTCCGCTTTAGATCCTCATCGACGGCAAGCTTGTTCGCTTCGCGCAATGCCCGTTCAGCCTTCCCGGTTTCATCCCTGGCCCCGTGAATGATAGCTCTCGAATACAAAGCCCTGGCCCTGATGTCTCTTCCAACCTCATCGCTTGCAGCCACCTGGTCCAGGTATTCCGAAGCTTTGACAAGTTCTCCGTCATCAATAAGCATTCTGGCCAGCCAGTACCTGCTCTCCAGGGCGGCCCGGTTGGTCGACCCTGCCTCCTGGATCATGGCAAGAATCCGGCCCGCCGGCTCCATCACGTCTTTTTCAATCAACATTTTCGCCCATTCGAGCATGTGGGAGCAATAGTCCGGATCCTTGGTGAAACCGGAAGCATAGTCATTGAAGGTTCTAATCGCCTTCTCCACCTTGTCCATCTCCAGGTAACAACACGACTTCAAACGAATAACATCTCCATGGCGGGGGCTCTCAGGATAGGATTCAACAAAATCCGCCAGGAGCGACAACGCCTTGGAACAGTCGCCCATTCCGTGATAAGCCATTGCCAGCCAGAACTTTTGTTCGGCAGCGCCGTCAAGATAAGCCCTGTACTGGCTCGATTCAATGGTCTCTATGATATCCTTGTAACGATCCAGCTTGTAAAACGACTGCAGCAACAGGATTACAGCCTCCTGTCTCTCTTCATCGCTCAAATCTTTTTCTCGAAAAGCGCGATTAATCATCCGCAAAGAAAGATCAAAAAGACCATCGTGAACCGCAGCCCTGATCTTTTGAATAGAGACAGAAGCTTCCGTTTTCATTGAAGCCGCTTCCGGCTTAATATGATGAGCCTTTTCTTCTTCGGCAGCCGTCACTGGCGGAACAAAAAACTGCAAAGCAAGGCACCATGCTCCTGCCATCAGCGTCAGGGCCGACGAACTGGCAGGAATTCGGGGAATTTTCTCTACTTTAATTCTCATATCTTTGCGAATATCTCCCTGAGCAGTTTGCCGGTATGCGATTCCCTGCTCTCAGATACCTCCTCGGGCGAACCGGCTGCAACAACCCGTCCACCTCCGTCTCCTCCTTCAGGTCCCAAATCAATAATATGATCAGCATATTTGATCACATCTGGATTGTGTTCTATTACTATTACCGTATTTCCAGCGTCTCGTAAACGCCCAAGAACCTCCAGCAGCCGATGGGTGTCGGCAAAATGAAGTCCAGTAGTAGGCTCATCAAGCATGTAAAGCGTACTTCCGGTCGACATCTTGCTCAGCTCAGTAGCAAGTTTTACCCGCTGGGCCTCGCCTCCGGACAATTGAGTCGCCGGCTGCCCAAGCTGCAGATAGCCCAGCCCGACTTCAGATAAGGTCCTGAGCCTCCGATGTACCGCTGGTATATTGCCGAAAAAATCAAGCGCATCGTTGACGGTCATAGACAAGACCTGGGCTATATTCATGCCCTTGTAATCTATTTCCAATGTCTCACGGTTATACCTTTCTCCGCCGCACTGCTCGCAGGTAACATAAACATCAGGTAGAAAATGCATCTCAAGCCGAAGTATGCCGTCCCCTTTGCAGGCCTCGCACCTGCCGCCCTTGACGTTAAAGCTGAACCTGCCAGGCCCGTATCCGCGCACCTTCGATGAACGGGTCGAAGCAAAAAGTTTTCTTATTTCGCCGAAAGAGCCGGTATAAGTAGCAGGATTGCTCCTCGGCGTCCGGCCTATCGGAGACTGATCAATAACTATTACCTTGTCAAAATTCCCCGAGCCGGTAATCCGCCTGTGAATGCCGGGACGCTCCTTTGAGCCATAAAACTTCCTGAATAACGCCCGCCTGAGAATTTCATCCACCAACGTGCTCTTGCCGCTGCCGGAAACGCCGGTAACACAGGTTAAGACTCCGACAGGAAAAGAAACATCTATATTCTTCAGGTTGTTCTCCCGGGCCCCAAGAACCCTGAGGGCTTTTCTGCCGCGCTTGCGGCGTTTCCCGGGGACGGAAACTTCTATCTCGCCGTTCATATATTTGGCAGTCAGTGAATCAGGGCTTTTCATCAACGCCGAGACTGAACCCTCGAATATAACCTCGCCTCCATGCCTTCCTGCGCCGGGTCCGAGATCGATAATATGATCTGCTTCCTTTATGGTAAGATCGTCATGCTCAACCATCACCACCGTGTTGCCCAGGTCGCGAAGCCTCTTTAACATCCTGATCAGACGAGCATTATCTCTCCTGTGTAAACCTATGGTAGGCTCGTCAAGCACATACAATACTCCAACGAGTCCGGAACCGATCTGGGTTGCCAGCCTGATCCGCTGGGCCTCGCCGCCGGAAAGAGTTCCGCTTTCCCTCCCCAGTGTCAGGTAAGCCAGGCCGACATCCTTAAGAAATCCCAACCGCTGGCGTATTTCCTTAAGCAACTCGCGGGCAATTTCATCCTCCTGCCGCCCAAGCTTCAAGTCGCCAAAAAATGCAGCTGCCTGCTCTATCGAAAATTCAACCACGGCATGAATAGACTTACCGTTGATAGTACAGGCAAGCACCTCGGGTTTGAGCCGCTTTCCTTTGCATTGCGGACAATGCTGACGGCTCATGTAACGGCGCAGACGCTGGCGGGTATAGTCGCTGTCTGTAGTGTCATACCTCCTCTGAAGATTCGGAATAACCCCTTCAAACGGCTTCTTGCGCCGCCTGTAAGAGCCCGAGCGCCAGAAACCCTGCTCAACTTCCTCGTCGCCGGATCCATACATTATTATCTTCCGGATGCGCGGACTGAGCTTTTTGTAAGGGGTCGATGTACTGAAACCGTAATGCTTTGACAACGACCCGAGCAAACGCTTGTAGTAAATTATCAGCCTGCGGCCGCCCCGGCGCCACGCAGTTATAGCCCCGTCATCTATGGAAATAGACGTATCTGGAACAATCAGATCCTCGTCAAACACAAGTTGTGCGCCAATACCCGAACAGCCGGAACAAGCGCCATAAGGACTGTTGAACGAAAAATGGCGGGGGCTTAGCTCTTCAAAACTGATCCCGCAAACCGGACAGGCATGCTTCTCGGAATAGAAAAACTCCTCCCACCTGCCCCTGGATTTTTCACTGAGAACTTTCATCGTTCCGCTGCCATGCTTCAAGGCCAGCTCCACGGAATCAGTAAGCCTGGATCGTATCCTGCCGGTAATAATCATCCTGTCAATAACTATGTCTATGGAATGCTTTCTGTTCTTTGCCAGGGCAGGCGCCTCTTCAAGCTCATAAATTTCCCCGTCAATGCGAACACGAACAAACCCCTGCTTCTTGACGCCATCAAGGAGAGCCTCGTGCCTTCCCTTTTTGCCGGAAACCAAGGGAGCAAGCAGGAAAAGACGCGAACGGTTCGGCAAAGAAATAAGCGAATTCACAATCTGGTCGACACTCTGCCTGCCGACCGGACGCCCGCATTCAGGACAATGCTGCTTGCCTGTAGCAGAAAAGAGGAGCCTGAGATAGTCATGAATTTCAGTGGAAGTGGCCACGATAGACCGAGGATTGCTTCCCGCAGTCCTCTGCTCAATTGCAATGGCGGGGGAAAGCCCGCTGATATGATCTACATCAGGCTTCTGCAGCTGATTCAGAAACTGCCTGGCATAAGCGGACAGACTCTCAACATACTTCCTCTGACCTTCAGCATAAAGAGTGTCAAAAGCCAGTGAAGACTTTCCCGAACCGCTCAGCCCGGTGACAACCGTAATCCTGTTGCGTGGAATCTTTACGGTGATGTTCTTCAGATTGTGTTCTCTTGCGCCCGCAACAAGAATGCTGCTCTCGCTCATCTTATCTCCAGAAAGTTGAAAAATAACCCGTCAGGCGCGCTCGTTTGCAATTTTATCAAAACACGGCAGCCTTGTGCGTCAGCTTTTCATGGACCGGGCAAGGTGCGCAGACACGCGCCGGATGCGCTCATGAGACAATCACCGTCAGGCAATCTCAATTAGAAAAAAATTCTTCTTGCCTGACCGTAAAACAACAATGCGGCCATCGATTACATCCGACCCTTGAATCTTTGCGTCTGATGATTCAACTTTTTCGTTATTGATGTAAAAACCGCCGCTGGTTATAAGTCTTCTTGCTTCGCCCTTGCTCTTACAGAACCCCGATTCCGCCGCAATGTCAACCGCCAAAGCCCCCGCAACAAAATCTGCAGGCAGCTTCCGCGAAGGCACATGCGCAAAAATGCTCAACAATTCATCAGCGTCAAGGCCTTTCATCGATCTACCGAACAATACATCCGTGGCCTGCTTTGCGACTCTCAAGCCTTTCTCTCCGTGCATCGTGCGGGTCATCTCCTCGGCCAGACGCTTCTGAGCCTCGCGCTTCTCAGGCTCGGCCTTGAGACTGCTTTCAAGTTCTTCTATTTCAGATTTGCCAAGAAAAGTAAATATCTTCAGAAGCCGTATAACATCCGCGTCATCCGTTCTCACAAAAAACTGGTAAAAGTCGTAGCAGGAAGTCTTGTCGGATGCCAGGTATATAGCGTTCCCCTCGCTCTTGCCGAATTTTCTGCCTGCACTGTCGCACACCAGCGGCATAGTGAGACCGAAAACCTCAGCGCCCCTGAGCTTTCGCACAAGATCTATACCGGCTACAATGTTTCCCCACTGGTCAGATCCGCCAAGCTGTACAAGACAATTGTAGTTATCATAAAGCTTGAGAAAATCATAGGCCTGCAGTATCTGGTAGGTGAACTCCGCAAAACTCATCCCGGCCTCGCTGTTAAGCCGCGCCCGGACACTCTCTTTTCCAAGCATAGCGCCCATACGGAAATGCTTGCCAACATCCCTGAGGAAATCGATCATCCTGAAATCCCCAAGCCATTGGTTATTGTCAACCAGAACCGCCGGCGCCCCCGCATCCTCAAAGTCAATCAGCTTTGAAAGGTTCTCGCGTATCCCTTCAACATTTTTTCTTATCTTTTCAGTGGAAAGAAAAACGCGTTCGGCGCTCTTGCCTGAAGGATCACCAATCAGCCCGGTTGCCCCGCCAACCAGGGCAATAACCTTGTGTCCATGGCGCTGAAAATGCGAAAGCGCCTTTATAGTCACATAGTTGCCAACCTGAAGACTGTCACTGGTCGGATCAAATCCGGCATATACTGTAACGGGTGAATCAAGCTTTGCTACCAGATCCTCGCTGCTGTAATTCTCAAACAGCCCTCGCCATTTAAGTTCGTCAATTACATTACCCATTATCCACGCTCCCGCATAAGAAAAATCAGGCGCATCACAATCGATGCGCCTGACCTGACAAATCCTGAAGCGCAAATCATCTACGCTCCTGCCAGCCTGGCAGCTCGCGTCACCTCTTTGGCGCAACTTGTTGCCCAAATTGATCTACTCATTAACTCCAAGAGTTGATGAAAAGATCAGGCTGGCGATTTTTCCAATAAAAACGGGTCAATGCCGCCAGTTGCGGTCTACCTGCCGGCCTGCTGCAGGCCAGCCCAAAACCCCTTTTATATTTTACTCTGAATCTTCCCGGCCATGCCGGCCCGGACGCCATTCCTGCTCTTCTTCCTCTGCCTGTTCCTCGGCAATCAAACCGTCGAAAGCATCCTCGAAAGCGCCGGCAAGATCAACCATATCCTCACCGGGTTTCAAGCCTTCCATCAACTCTTCCTGCTTCATCTGGAACTCTTCATCAGGCAGGGACACCGCCTTTATGCTCAGGCCGATCCTTCGCTCTTCGCGGTCGATTCTGACTATCCTGGCCTCTATCTCCTGGCCGACCTGCAGGGCATCCTGGACCTTGTTAACATGTCCCTCGCTTATCTGCGATATATGTACAAGCCCGTCAACGCCTTCCTCAATCTCCACGAACGCTCCAAATGAAGCTATCTTGGAGACCGAGCCTTTCACAATATCACCCGGCTTATATTTTTCGGCTATACCGGCCCAGGGATCATCATGCGCCTGTTTCAAACCAAGACTGATTCGCTTGTTGTCCGAGTCAACTTCCAGGACAACAGCATGGACTTCCTGGCCTTTTTCAAGAACCTCGGAAGGATGATTGACCTTGCGCGTCCATGACATGTCTGATACGTGAATCATACCGTCAATGCCGTCTTCGAGCTCAAGAAACGCTCCGTATGTGGTAAAGTTGCGGACTACTCCCTTGACGCGTGAGCCTACGGGATATCGCTCCTGCACCGTGTCCCACGGATTTTCCTCGGTCTGACGCATTCCAAGGGCAATCTTCTGGTCCTGCTCATTGATATCCAGCACAACAACATCCACTTCATCGCCCAGCGCAAGCACATCCGAAGCTCTAACTATGCGCTTGGTCCAGGAAATCTCGGACACGTGCACGAGCCCTTCAACGCCTTCTTCAAGTTCAACAAAAGCGCCGTACGGCACAATGTTCACAACTTTCCCCCTGAGACGGCTGCCGACAGGATACTTGGACGCGACATCCACCCATGGATTCGCTTCCTTCTGCTTTAAACCAAGTGAAACCCGCTCGCGCTCAAAATCAACGTCAAGAATCCGAACTTCAATGCTTTCCCCGACAGAAACCATGTCCGAGGGATGCTTCACCCTGCCCCAGCTCATATCGGTTATGTGCAACAGCCCGTCCAGGCCGTCCAAATCGACAAAAACGCCAAAGTCAGTAATATTCTTTACAATACCTGTTCGCGTCTGACCCTGTTCTATAGTGGAAAGCAGGCTCTGCCGTTTCTCTTTTCGGCTGTCCTCGATAAGCTGCCGTCGCGAAACAATGATGTTCTTCCGCTCCGGATTCATCTTGATTATCTTGAAATCGTAGATCTCGCCAATGCACCCGTCCATGTCTCTTACAGGCATAACATCTATATGCGAACCGGGCAGAAATGCATCCACACCCTCGACACTTACAATCAAACCGCCTTTTACCCGTCTTTTCACGGTGCCCTTTATTACGGTTCCTTCGTCGTGCTGCTCCCTGATGCGTTCCCATCGCATCTGCTCGTCAGCTTTCTGCTTGCTGAGAACAACCATGCCGTCATCGTCCTCAATCTGCGATAGCAGCACATATATCTCATCGCCGGCATTTACCTCGTCCAGCTTCTCGAATTCATCCGAGGAAATAAGCCCCTCGGATTTATACCCGATATCCACAAGAACTTCATTATTATGAACTTCCATGACCTTACCGGTTACGATAGAGCCCGGCTCAAAATCCTTCAGCGTCTCCTCGTACATCTGCGCCATCTGTTCACGGTCGTCTCCGGTGAACTCCGACAAATCAAATTCAATCTTCTTCTTCTGCGTTGTTTGTTCTGTTACTGCGTTTTCCATGTTGTTTTATTCTTACAAATCCTCCTTTTCGAAAAGTGGAGCTACTATACCACCTGTCCGGAAGTACGCAACACAAAAATAGATATTATTAAAGACCACCCGAAAATGCAACACTACACCTTACTCCCGCCCCCACTTCCTGACCTCCGCAACCAGTTCATCAACTACCCGACCCTCATCCACTGTCCGCACATGCCTGCCGGCCACATAAAGCGCGAACTTCCCGCGCCCGCCTGCAGCGGCTATATCCGCCTCTTTGGCCTCGCCGGGACCATTGACCACACACCCCATCACTGCGACTACAGGCCTCTTTAATGCGGGGTCAGCCCGATAAAGCTTCTCAAGCTCGGCCTCAACTTCTCCGGCCACAGCAACCACGTCCACCTGGGTTCTTCCGCAGGTGGGACATGATATGACACTCGGCCCCACGCCCCGATACCCGAAACAACGCAGCAATTCAAGACCTGCCTGAACCTCCTTTACAGGGTCTGCAGTCAACGAAATCCTTATAGTATCGCCAATACCTTGATAAAGAAGCGCCGACAACGCCGAACAAGAACGGATAGTGCCGGTCTGCAGAGTACCAGCCTCGGTCACTCCAAGATGTAACGGATAATCTGTGCGCTCGGAAAGCCTGCGGTATACTGCAACAGTAACCATGGGATTTGAACTCTTCGCCGAAATCTTGATATTCCGGTACCCGAGCTGCTCTACAAGCGAAACCGACCTTAACGCGCTTTCAACAAGAGCCTCGACACCCGGCCCGCCATATTTCTCGATCAGGTCCTTCTGAAGCGAACCGCTGTTTACACCCACGCGTATCGGCACCTTCCTGCCTGCGGCAGCTTTAACCACCTCGGCTACCTTGGCCTTGTCCCCTATATTGCCCGGATTTATTCTTAACCCCGCAGCGCCTGCCTCTACAGATTTTATGGCAAGATCGTACCTGAAATGAACGTCGGCAACCACCGGCAAAGCCGATTCCCTGCAAATGTGCCAGAGGGCCTGCGCCGCCTCGTCATCAGGCACGGCAACACGGATAATATCACAACCCGCCGAAGCCAGGCCGTCAATCTGGCAAAGCGTTGCGTCGACATCGCGAGTGTCGGTCTTTGTCATGCTTTGAACCGAAACAGGCGCCCCACCGCCCACGGCCACTGAGCCAACATAAATCCGCCTGGTCTTTCTGCGCTCTATGGATAAAACTTTCATCAAACCTTTGCAGAAATTTTTAGCCTGATCTGTTCATCAACTTCGTAATGAGAGTGCGCAGATAGCCGGGTGAAGGCGTATAAACACACGTCAAGATCGGCTGGCCGGCACTCACAAACCAGATTCGCTCTTATTCCCTTCCGCCTGCCGTTCTTCCACTTTAACATCCTCATCCCGGCTGAACCACCGGTCAATATCCCGGAACGTTATAACGAGAAAAAGTCCAAGCAATAGAACCATGAAAATATTTACCAGTATATTGACAAACCTGGGGTTAATCCGCTTCTTCGTGATTCCCTCCCACAGCGAAAACATGATGTGGCCCCCGTCAAGAACCGGAATCGGCAGAAGGTTCAAAACAGCCAGGTTTATATTAAGAAACCGGAGAAATCCCACGGCATTGAGCACACTTACCTTGATAGATACCCATAAGGTCATAATAATCATAAATGGACCGCCGAGAGCCTTTGCGGCGTCGCCGGAACTTGAGGGAGTCAACAAGGCGCCCAATACCCGCACAATAGCCATTGCATCATTGGCCAACTGCCTGGCAGGACTCCTGTATGTCATCCATGGCAGCTTTGGCTTGACACCAAGTCTAATGCCTATCAAGGCGCGCTGCGTTTCCTCGTCATATTCGGGCGTGACTTCCGTCTCAACAAGGTCGTCGCCCCTGAGCGCCACTATTGAAACCGTCTCGCCTTTCAGCTTGTTGACCTTCTCAATAAACTGCCGCCAGTTGACAACCGGAGTCCCGTCAAGCCCCAGAATTACATCACCGGCCTTCAATCCAGCCTTGTCCGCCGACGTGCCTGTAATTACTCCCCCTATCAGGCATTTACCCTTCGGCGCAACGCCTTCTATCGGCAATTCAAGATCAAGCATCAACTCCTCACCGCCCCTGTTCACGGCAACCTGAGCAGTTTGGCCTTCTCTGCCTTCAGTGAGATACTGAAGGTGCTCACAGCTTACCACGTCTTTGCCGTCGAGGACCTCTATCAGGTCTCCTTCCCTTAGACCAGCGCTATAGGCTGTGCTGTCTTCCGCCACGTTGGTAACTGCGCATTGCCTTGCCCTTCCAACACCGGGTATTGTTCCGGCGGCAAGTTTATTGGTTGCAACGGGGGCATGGACCTCTCGCATTGAACCGCCGGATTCCAGCGTAAGCTTAACCTCTCCGTCCTTGCCGACTCCAAGAACAGTCTCCTCCTGAAATCGATACCAGCTGTTTACTTCCTTTCCATTCACGGCCTTAATCCGGTCGCCAGGCCGAATACCCCTCTGGTAAGCAATGCTGTTTGTGGCTACAGCCCCTATGTGGGTAGAATCGGAACCGGTAACAGCGCCGGGATTCGCATATATGATCAAAGCGAAAACAATCGCAAAAAGTATGTTGCCCACCGACCCGGCAAGTGAAACCAGGATCTTGCTCCAGGGTGAAATATACGGAAGATCCCGCTGCCGGGTTTCATTTTCATCGCCTGCCTCTTCATCGTTGCTGTTCTTGCCCTGCACCCCCGACATGGCAGCGGGGTCAAGCTGCGGCAAAGCAACATATCCGCCCAGCGGTATAATGGAAATTTTGTACGTTACACCTCTGTATTTCTTCTTCCAGATAGCCGGGCCAAACCCGATGGAAAATACATCCACAACCATGCCAAGTTT
Organism: uncultured Victivallales bacterium; assembly: GCA_964475205.1. Taxonomy (GTDB): domain Bacteria; phylum Verrucomicrobiota; class Kiritimatiellia; order UBA8416; family CAYSRM01; genus CAYSRM01. The sequence continues at coordinate 23,273 of CAYYVQ010000032.1, forward strand.
TTTCGCCGCCAGAAAATGGCCGAATTCGTGCACAAATATGGTTGCGCTGAAAAGAACAACCAGTATAAGCACGTCCCAGATACTTTGAATAACTCCCAATTTAATCCCCCTTATTTTTCAGAAAATTTCGCGCCCACTCATCTGCTTCCATTATGCTGTCAAGATCAGGTTCTTCAACTTTACGGTGACTGTCCATAACTTTTTCCACCATTTCCCATATCTCAGGAAACCTGATCCGGCCAGCCAGAAATCCTTCCACGGCAACTTCATTTGCGGCGTTCAGAACAGTCGGCATCGTTCCCCCAATCCCGGCTGCCCGCCTGGCAAGATCCAGGCAAGGAAATCTTCCGCTGTCAGGCTCAGTGAAAGTCAGCTTCCCTATATCTGCAAGATCAAGACCCTTAAGCCCCGCGTTCACACGTTCGGGATATGTAAGCGCGAACTGAATGGCATATCGCATATCAGGCCTGCACAATTGCGCCAACATATTACCGTCCACAAACTCCACAAGCGAGTGAACAATGCTCTCTGGATGAATCACCACTCCAATCCGATCCAACGGCGTGTCAAACAGCCAGTGGGCTTCCATGATCTCCAGCCCCTTGTTCATTAGCGTAGCGGAATCAACAGTAACCTTGTTGCCCATGTCCCAGTTCGGATGCTTCAGAACCTGTTCAATCGAAACATTCTCCAGGTCAACCCCGGGCAATGCCCCGAAGGGTCCTCCTGAAGCAGTCAGAATCAACCTGTTGACAAACGCGCTGATAGAACCGCTTTCCATGCCGCCGGGGTTGCTGCACAGACACTGAAAAATCGCGCTGTGTTCGCTGTCGACCGGCAACAGCTTTGCCCCGCCGTCCATGCGCGCCTGTTTTATTATCCTGCCGCCGGTAACCAGGGCTTCTTTCGAGGATAACGCCACATCAGTTCCGGCATGCAAGGCGCTGAGCACCGGCTTCAGGCTTGCAATGCCCACTATGGCGCAAACCACAAGATCAACATCCTCGCGCGCAGCCAGTCCGGCAACACCCTCCGGTCCGCTGCGCACAACAACTCCGCGCCCGCTTTGCGAACAGGCCTTAGCGCTCTTTTCATCGCTTAAGGCAACTTCCTCAACACCGAATTCCCGGGCCTGCTCAAGCACTCGCTCCCAGTTGCTGTTGGCCGCCAGGGCCTTTACAACAACCCGCCCGTCAAGGGCGCGCACAACATTCAACGCATTCTCCCCGATCGAGCCGGTGCTCCCCAGCAATACTATGTTCTTAACTCCATCCATAAAGCACAAGCAGGCATTGTGCCCGCCCTTCTCCGCCTATTGCAGAAAAAAAACTATATAAGCATACAGAACAGGCGCCCCAAACAGCAAACTGTCCAGAATATCAAGAAACCCGCCCATCCCGGGCACTACTTTGCCGGAATCCTTGATCCCGGAGGACCTCTTCAGAAGAGACTCAAACATATCGCCGGCCACGCCCGCAACCGAAAGCAACAATCCGCAGATCACCGCATGACCGGGCCCGAAAAATATTCCACCCAGCTTGAAACCGGAAATCCACAGGATAACAACGCTGACCAACACACCGCCTGCCAGGCCGCCTGCAAATCCTTCCCATGTTTTAGCCGGTGATATCCTGGGGAACAACTTGTGCCTTCCAAGATATTTTCCGGAAAAAAATGCCGCCGCATCTGTAAACTTGACTACTCCCACCAGGTAAATCAGAAGCGCTATTCCAGTTGTGCCTATTGTCCTGCCGTCAAGTTCCGCATCCCAGAAAAAAGCCAGCCGGGTAAAAAAATTAAAAAGAAAAGGAACATACCAGATCCCCAGCAGAGTGCAGGCTACAGTCGCCAGCGGCCGGTTATTGTGTTTCTGCGGAAACTGCCGAATAAAAACCGCCATCATCGCGGCGGTAAGAACAAGCTGTTCCCACCTGTAAGCCAGCGCAATATTTTCGAGACCAGGACCGGCGCAGTAATAAGTAGCCGAAATCAGAGCCGCCCCGCACAACGTACCCACCCCGCGGAAAACAGGAATACCCGCCACGTTAATTATGGAATAGAATTCCATCTGGGCCATCGATGAAATGGCAATAAGAAGCAGCCATGCCACAATCGGGTGCGCCAGTGTGGCAACCAGAATAAACCCGCCCGCTAAAAAAAGACCGCTGATAATCCTCTGCTTCAACATGGACAGGGCGCCTTCCCTTTTACAATCCCGCAAACAACAAAGCTCATCCTTTCCTCCCCCCGAAACGCCGGTCTCTTCGCGAATATTCGGCAAGAGCCTTCAAGAACTCCTCCTCGCGAAAATCCGGCCATAAGACATCAGACACATATAATTCCGCATACGAAATCTGCCAGAGCAGAAAATTGCTGACCCTCATTTCGCCGCTCGTTCTGATCAGCAGGTCAGGGTCGGGAATATCAGGAGCATACAGGTTCCGCGAAATCATGTCCTCGTCTATCTCTCCGGGTTCAATCTCGCCTGCCTTGACACGTAACGCAATCTGTCTGGCGGCATCCACAATTTCGGATCTGCCGCCATAACTCAATGCGAATACCACGGTCCCACCTTTATAATCCCTGGTTGCATCCTGCACTCTTTGCAGCTCTTTCTGTACGGCCTTCGAAAGATCTCCAATCCGTCCGATAACCCGCAGCCTCACCCGGTTATCATGCAATTCATGCTCCTTCTGCCTGAGAAACCGCAGAAGAATATCCATCAATCCATAAACCTCTGCGCGGGGCCTGGACCAGTTTTCCCTACTGAACGCATAAAGCGTCAGATATTCCACCCCGGCATCCCTGCATGCGCGAACGATGGATATTACCGACTCGGCGCCCTCTTCATGCCCGCGTAATCGAGGCAGTTTCCTCATTGCAGCCCAACGTCCGTTCCCATCCATAATAACCGCAACATGCCGCGGCGTTTTCTTTTCTGATTCCCTGCTCATAAAAATACTTGCACACCTGCAAACTTAAAAAACCTTGTCCCCGCTTCTCTCCCTTGATCATTCAACATTCCGTGTTGGATATTAAATATCCCCCCTGCCACCAATAACCAATGACTAATACCAATGACTAATGACCCCTTCTCCCCTGTCAACCAATGCTCAAAGAAATTGTACTCTCTCTTCCAGGGCCAGTCGAAATCAACTTTACCGGTGTGCCGGTAAGCTCGCTGATCCTGGCAACATAATTCCTGGCCTGCCGGGGAAGCTTATCATACTCCTGCACGCCGCTTGTGGATTCAGACCAGCCTTCCATCTCTTCCAGAACCGGCTTGCAGTTGGCAAGCATCCTGGCATTTGCCGGGATCGTCGAGAATTTCTCCCCCGCGCATTCATAACCCGTGCAAATCATAATTTTCTCCAGGCCGTCGAGCACATCCAGCTTCGTCACGGCCCACATATCCACCCCGTTGACCATCGCCGAGTATCGCGCCACAACCGCATCAAACCATCCGCAGCGTCTGGGGCGGCCCGTAGTAGCGCCGAATTCCGCGCCCTTCTCCCTCAAAGCTTTCCCGGTATCATCAGTCAACTCGGTAGGAAACGGACCTTCTCCCACCCTTGTGGTATATGCCTTGATAACCCCGAAAACCTCGTCTATCCTGTGCGGAGCAAAGCCGGCTCCAGTGCACGCCCCGCCCGAAGTAGCATTGGAAGATGTAACATACGGATAAGTCCCGAAATCAATGTCAAGCATCGTGCCCTGCGCGCCCTCGAACAGTATATTCCGCCCCTTCCTTGCACAATCATCCAACAATGTAAAAGAGTCAGCCACATAAGGCGAAAGAGCCGCAGCAGCGTCAAGATACCTGCTTATAGTCCCGTCAACATCAACGGGCTTTCCGCCTAACGCCTCGATAAGCGTATTGCCCTCTTCAATCCGCTCCCTGGCCATAGCGGGAAAGTCCGAATCAATCAGGTCTATCATCCTTAAACCGCGGCGAGAAACCTTCTCGCCATAAGTCGGCCCTATGCCACGCTTGGTAGTGCCGATCCGGTCTTTATCTTCGCGATAATTCTCCCGGGCAGCATCCAGCTCGCGGTGATACGGAAAAACAACATGCGCCCTGTCGCTGATAAAGAAACGGCCCTCAAACTTGATGCCGATATCCTGCAAGCCTTTTATCTCCGAGAGCAGGGCAAGCGGATCAACCACAACTCCGTTGCCTATCACACAAATTTTACCGGCATGAAGAATTCCCGAAGGCACCAAATGCAGAATCTGCGTCCTTTGATCGGCTTTGACGGTATGACCGGCATTATTGCCACCCTGGTAACGCACCACCACATCCGAATCTTCCGTAAGAACATCAATTATCTTGCCCTTGCCTTCATCACCCCATTGCCCTCCTATCAAAACAATATTCGCCATGCCAATTGCCTCCTGTTTATCCTTTCTCTTAATGCAAATTTTCACCCGCGCCATTTTCCGAGTCTTACACGTTCCGCCATAGCTTATAGCTCGCGCAAAGCGCCCCGGGCTGCAAGTGCCTGCCGGCTCACAGGTCTTTTTTAAACGCTTGCTCCCGGATCATCAATGCCGGCCTTCTCAAAAGCCACACGCCGCTCGACACAGCTCGGACACTGCCCGCAAGGTTTCTCCTGGCCTCTGTAACAGGTCCAGGTCTCCGAAAAGTCCACTCCCAGTTCACAGCCAAGACGCACAACTTCAAATTTACGCATCCCCGCAAAAGGCGCCTTGACTTTAACAGGTGTGCGCCTGTTGAGCAGCAAGGTACGGTTCATAGCATTAATAAAATCCGATGTACAATCCCAATAGCCATATTCATCGCTCAACTGCGCGCCGTAAAAGACCGTATCAATTCCTCTACTCTCTGCGTAAGCGGCTGCAATAGAAAGGAATATCATGTTTCTGTTCGGCACATAAGTCGAAGGTTGGCGCCGGTCCTCTTCAGACAATTCCGCAAGATCCGGAACATCCATGCCGGCGTCAATCAAAGAAGAACCGCCCTTGAATACAGCCGAGAGACATGAAAGATCAATAATTTCGTGCCGTTCGCATCCACCTTTTTCAGCCTGAAATTCAGCCGTCTCGATCTCTCTGTCATGCTTCTGACCATACAGGAAAGTCAAGGCATCAACCCTGGCAACACCTTGCCTCTGCTTTACATACTGCATGAGAGTAGCCGAATCCAGTCCTCCGGAAACAAGAACCACCGCCCTGTCTGCAATCTCTTTATCATTCATCTGATGCCCGCAATCTTGTGAAGCTGCATTCCCAACCTGACATCGTGGCCATCTTTAATAATCCATTCAGCAAGAGTCCTGTATTCAAGTTCGCCCCAGACAGGAGTCATAAAAACAGAGCCGCACCGGGAAACAAGCTTCTGGGTGCAAGTTACCTCAACAGCCCATTCATAATCTTTCCTGTCGCCTATCACAAATTTAACTTCGTCGTATTCCCGCAGTCTCCCGATGTTGGCCCAATCCATCTTTTCACTCATTCGGCTTCCGGGACATTTAATATCCATCGCCGCTGTAACGCCTTCGGGTATCACGGAAATATCCATGCTGCCATTGGTTTCCATAACAACAGGAATGTCTGTACTGCTTCTCAAGGTCTCTGCCAGCTTGCAACACCCTGGCTGCAGAAGCGGCTCACCGCCTGTAATCATAATCATTGAGTGCCGCCCCGAGACAGCCATCCGGATAAGATCATCAAGCTTCGTTTCAGTTCCAGGCTGCCTGGCGCCTTGTGTGTCGCAATACCGGCAATCCAGGTTGCACCCTGTCAGACGGATAAAAAAACATGTCCGCCCTGCATACGAAGTCTCCCCCTGCATCGAAGTAAAAATTTCACAAACCTCTAAACTCTCCATGCCGGACAGTATATAGCCCCGGAGCCACTCGCTCAATTATTTTATATATCTGCTCCGCAAAGAGTCCGGAAGCCGGCAACAATACCAGGTCTCTGCAGGCATAAACTATGATCTCTACCTTGAAAGATACCAGGACAATTTTGCCATCATGGGCGGCCTTGATGTTCAGACCACCATAGGGTTCGGGAACCTTGACCGGCTGAGTAAAGATATCGAGCAGGTTGTCAACACTTTTGCCGGTCGCGGCCTCTTGTTATGTACAAGCCACTTTGTGCAGGACCACTGCTCCCTGGAAGAATTGACTTTTGCCTATGACCTTATATATAATCTCGTCCGCAAAATCGGATCTGCGGGGGTAACACCAAAAAAATGTGTGAGGAATGCGGGTTAGCCTGGAATGGCGCTTAGATAACGCTGTTTGGGATTGAATTTGACGATGGGCATTGAAA
>CAYYVQ010000033.1:0-29201 GCA_964475205.1 uncultured Victivallales bacterium
CAAAAAATCTTATGCGACCGTATCTCATTGTTGATGCCTCCATGGAAGTGAACCTCGAAATGATTGTGGACTGGCTTCGAAGAAACAATGTCAGGATCCTGAACGTTGCCGGCCCCCGCGAAAGCACATCTCCGGGAATCTACGAGAAGGCATTCAATATTCTCTCCGCAATTTTCAGCCTGCTGTAGCCCTCTGAAGGAACACGAACTTCACCATCGCTCTCTTACCGGGACGCCTGCTTGAGACAGCACCCGCTTTATTTCAGGGATCGTATATTCTTCGCGGTGAATCATTCCGGCAATAATAGCCGCGTCAGCGCCGGCATTACTGAAAACCTCCACCAGGTGTTCAGGCGTTCCTGCTCCGCCGGAAGCCACGACTGGAACCGGGACATTTTCCGCTATCATACGCGTGAGGTTGATTTCAAAACCTTCACCGGTCCCGTCCGCGTCAACAGAGTTTACAACGATCTCTCCGGCGCCAAGATCGACGGCTTTCTTTGCCCACTCCAGGGCGTCAATCCCGGTCCGTTCGCGGAAACCTTTAACAGTTATCTCGTAACCCGAGGGGAACTCTTCGCCTGCGCTGACAGGGTCCATGCCAAGAACAATGCATTGTGAACCGAATGCCTCAGCCCCTTCCCGGACTATCTCAGGGTTGCGTACAGCAAGCGAATTTACCGAGACTTTTTCCGCGCCTGCCAGAAGAACGTTTGCCATATCATCCAGACCTGAGATTCCACCTCCAACTGCGAAAGGTATACGTATCGCTTCTGCAACTTCCCTGACCATGTCAATATCAATCGGCCGGCTCTGGGCTGATGCGGTAATGTCATAAAAAACCAGTTCATCGCAGCCTTCTTCATAATATTTCGCAGCCAGCTCTACGGGGTCGCCCATATCGACATTGTCCTTGAACTTCACTCCCTTGGTCACTCGCCGGTCGTGTATATCAAGGCATGGAATTATTCTTTTGGTCAGCATGTTCTCTCCTGACAACTTAAGATTTGCCTGGTTTATTTCATGAATAGATCAGGCTGTTTCCTTTTCAGGGTTCCAGCCGCAGAAGTTGGAAAGGAGCCGCAACCCCACCCTGCCCGACTTTTCCGGGTGAAACTGGGTCGCCGCCAGCGACCCGGCAGTTACCACCGATGCGAATTCAACCCCTGCGTATGTTGTTTGAGCAAGCACAGCTTCAGGATTCGCGGGCGAAGGATAGTAGCTGTGCACAAAATAGAATTCGCTGTCGTCCTCAATGCCTTCAAATACAGGATGCTGCTTTGTCAGGCGGACCCGGTTCCAGCCCATTTGCGGAACTTTGTCCCAGTGGCTTTCGGGTTTAAATTTTTTTACAGAGCCCTCAATAATGCCAAGGCATTCAACCCCGCCGTCTTCTTCAGAACGCTCAAAAACAATTTGAGTGCCCAGGCAGATGCCGAGCGTGGGGATGCCTTTCTCAACGGCTGCTGCTATTGCCCTGGCTATTCCCGTTGAGCTCAATGTGCGCATTGCGGCGCCCGCCGCGCCTACGCCCGGAAATATCACCCTGTCCGAAGCCAGTATCTTTTCCGGCTCCGGCGTTATAATGCACGGCTGGCCTATGGCTTCAAGCGCCAGCCTGACGCTGGTCAGATTTCCCGCTTTATAATCGACTACCGCTATCATTCCGCCCCTCTTTCTCAGCCGACGCTATAAAAATAGAAACTCGCCTCATGTCGAGATTATCGAGATCACGCATCGGCATCAGGCACAATAGCGTTATGTTTCCTGAGCGTGCCACGAACATCCTCTATCGGCAGATCTTCCGGGTCCATACCTGTCCGGGCGCTCAGCGCGGCCATACCTCCTGCCGCCTGCCCCATGGCCATGCATGGGCATTCCACACGCAAGGCCGAATTCGCTTCGCGGTCACTGGAAAGACATCGGCCGGCAACGAGAAGGCGCCGGCTGCCTGCGGGCAGCAACGCGCCGCGTGGAATTGTAGGCAGAACATTTTCTCCCAACTCTCGCTTATTAATGCCCTTCCCGTCATGAAGGTGTTCGTCGACGGGATAGAAGGCGTAGCAGACAGCGTCTTCGTACATCTTCCCCGCCTCATATTCGGACACGGTAACGGTTTTTTTCCCCTTTATAGTAACAGTCTCGCGAATACCGATTTCGGGGCAGACCCAGTCAATCCGGAAATTCTCAAGACCCGGCTGTTTGCGAAGAAAACGATACATGCGAAGCAGGGCTTTGCGGCCTTCAATCTCAGCCTGCGACCGGCCTTCACTGGTATGAGCTTCAGGCGCGTGGATATGGTTTGCGTTATTTCCGTATTTCTTAAGCAATCCTCGCGGTCCATCGTTGTACCAGGCGACGTCCGTGGTCAGAATTTCACCCGCCTCAATGGCTTGATCAGCGGCGGTTTTCAAAGCGGAATAATCCAGAGCCGCGGGATCGTAACCGGAACATCTGAATGATAACGTCGCCGGTTGCTCAATTTCAGGACGGACCAACTCGAAGCCCGCCAATTCGACAACATTGGCATCGCCGGTAGCGTCAATAAGAGTCCCGGCCCGAAAAGATTTCAACCCGCTTTTCGTACAAATCCGGACTGTCCATACGTCATCATCAAAACTCGCAGCAGCGGGCATGGCGTGGAAAAGAAGATCGGCGCCTGCATCAAGAACAGCCTTATCAGCCGCGGCCGCAAAAATTGCCGCGTCAATCGGCACGTGCCGAGCGCCTTCCTCCGGTGCCGGCAACGGCTGCCCGGTTTCCGCATAGACTTTGCAAAGCAGCTCCCATCCAATGCCGCTTATCACCTGGCGGCCATGAGCGAAGAAATGAGCCGGATAGTTGATTCCGCCAATTGTCATTGTGCCGCCGAGCATTCCGTTCTTTTCCGCAAGCAGAGTTTCGGCGCCCTCTCGCCCGGCCTGAATAGCTGCTGTTACCCCCGCAGTTCCCCCTCCTATTACTATAACGTCATATTTCGATTTCATCTGTATCTTCTAACTCGCTGATAAATCAGGTTAAAATTCTCCCGAGTAGTCCTTTCCGCCGTGCAATGCGGTCTGAAGACTGCCCTTCACATATCGCGGTTCTTCTTCGAATTCAAATTCTATTACCGGCATGCCTGCTATCGGATCCGGGCTGGACTCCGGAAGATCCTTCAGGACAATTCGCTGGCCCTGCTGTTCAAATTTCACCGGCATGCCATCCGGGAGCAACCGCACCGCCTTGAGAGGAGTCATGAAGCCGCCGACCCCGGTTTCTCTGCCTGGCCAGATGCGGCACCAGAAAAAAGCGCGGTTGCCTTTGCGCGACCAGTGACCACAGCCGCTGGCGCGGTAGGAAGCGCGGTCCATTCCGCCGTATACAGCCTCGCCGTACTTCTCCAGCCAGCGCCCGGTTTGACGAAGCGGCTCGACCGCTTCCTCAGGCACAGAACCGTCGGGAGCCGGACCTATGTTGAGCAGCAAATTGCCGGCTCCACTGCAGGCCATATTGAGCATTCGCAGGATGCCCCTCACATTGTAGCTGTCGGGCACAACCTGTTCGGACGGCACATATCCCCAACTGCTTCCGTTAAAAGTCATGCATGCCTCCCAGTCGCGTTCTTCGGCCGTGACATGCCCTTCCGGAGTGCCGAAATCCTCCGGCAGTCTTGAGCGGTTATTGATGATGATCTGCGGCTGCAACTCGCGAGCCATCTGATTCATCTGCAGCGATTCCCAGCCTTCCGCCGATTTAAAAGGCAGCGGCACGTCATACCAGAGCAGATCTATCCGGCCATAGTTGCTGAGCAGTTCATTCACACAACCCTGGGTGAAATCAAGGAAACGGCGCCTGGCGGCCGGATCGTAAGCGCAGCTTCCTCCGTCGGGATGATGCCAGTCCATCAGGGAGTAGTAGAAACCGATTTTCAGGTTGAACTCCCTGCATGCTTCCACGTACTCGGCCACGATATCGCGTTTCGGGCCGCGTTTGACCGAATTGTAATCAGTCTGCCGGGTGCCCCACAGGCAGAACCCTTCGTGGTGCTTTGTGGTAAGAACCATGTATTTCATTCCCGCCTCGGAAGCCAGCCTGGCCCACTCGCGCGGGCAACCCTTACGCGGCTGGAACCTGTCGGCCAGCGGGTCGTACTCTTCGGGAGGAATGTTTTCCATCGCAAGCGCCCATTCGTTGCGTCCCAAAAGCGAGTAAGTTCCGTAGTGAACAAACATGCCGAAACGAGCCTGACGCCACCATTCCATACGTTTGTCGCGCGTGTTTGCAATTTCTTCCTCGTAATCTTTGAGGCATAAAAGTTTCTTATTCATTTCTTATTCCTTGATCCAGCATCTCATACAGAATTCTGATTAACCCACAAAATCAGGAAACATTCAATAGAAATCAGGAACCCGCCTGCGCGACGTTCGTCGCGCAGCAAGCCACCCATGCACAGACGCTTGAACGCTCTTCCGCCGGATGGCAGACAGGCAGCGACGAAATTCTGTGAGATATGCGGGTTAAATTCTGATGAATTCATAAATAAGGACGGAATCCATGTGTAAATCTTCGAATATTTGAACCCCAGGAGAGCAGGCTTATGGTTGGGAGAAGAAAATTAGGATAGGGTATATTCTGTTTGAGTTGATTTTTTTTATTGAGAATCTCGACGGGACAGTCTTTACTGTGTCAACCACTGAAGGAGATATCCCGAATGAGTCGGAATCTGTCTGGTCCTGAGAAGGTAGCCTATCTTGCGAATGTGATTAGTCTTGCCGGCGTAGATCGAAAAGCGGAGCCGGAGAAAAGACTTTTTCTAAGAGATGTTGCCGATCGCATCGGAGCAAGCGAAACACATCTTCAGGAAGCAAGCGAACTTGTATCTTCCGGTAGATACAGGCTGAAGCCAGGCCCCGACCCTGCTACCCGCATGGCCAATATCGAGGATATGGTATCCATGAGCCTGGTCGATGGGGAAATGAATAATAACGAAACCCGGCCCATTGACAGTCTTGCCGGCATTATGAAACTGAGTAACGCTGATATGGACCAGGTGATCAAACGCAGCCGCAACCGACTCCGAACGTTCAGGGCAGACAATCCTCAGATCAATCCTGGAAGCGGACAGAAAGAAAATCTTCGGCCTCATCCTCAACCGTCAGAGCTTTCCAAAACCGCGGATGCTCCGGGGCTTCAGTCATTCAAAGGGCAATACCGGCAATCGCCGGAACTGATGGATACACCCGGCCAGATGGTTGCGCCCGACGGCGCGGGAGTTGCGCCGGGAATAGAGCCGGTGACAACCGATTATCGAGCTCCTTCTGAAAGGCAGAAACACACTCCTCAAATTGAGTGGTCGGATAAAGAGGAGCGGCCGACTGCCGAGATAGTATCTGAAACTTCTCGGGAAACCAGGTCTGTAAGCGAAACCCAGTCGGGTTTTCAGACCGAAAAGAATGAAACAGACAAGGAGTCTGTAACCAGTTGCATGCGAAAAAGGGAAAGGTCTGAATATCCGGTGGAGTATTGTTTCGGGGCCGGCTCGGGAAAAGTCAATCCATGGGGTTGCCGGCTTCTGAATATGGACTGGTGTCCTGAAGCAGACTGGCTGACGTGCGGACAATTTCGCGATGACCGTGCTTTTCTTGTTAATAAGGAAGGTATTGGTAAAATGCTTGCTGAGCGCATGAAGCTGGTCAGTAGTTGTCCTTATTTCAACAGATCCTTTGCCCGCACATTTCTGGATGAAATGCCCGCGATAATTATGAAGAGCCGGAGATGGGGATACAGGCGCGCCGCTCCCGGAGCACAGGTGAAACGGACAATTTATTTCAGGGAATATATCCAGGGGCTGCCAACGTCGGTAAGAATAGACGCGGACGGTATGTCGCCGGAATCTAACCGGGAGGCAATGATTCTTATAGAAAACGCAGGGAAAAAAGCCGGGCGCAGGGTCAATACTGCGGTCCTTGAGGCAACAGATTTCTGTGTGTCGAGTTGCGACCGCCCCGTAAAAGGACAGTGTTATGCTTGAATGGTGGAACGGACTTGAGGGGGTAACCCGGGGATTTTACTGCGCGGCTGCATTTTTCAGTGTTTTCTTTGTGTGGCAGATGATAGCAGCGCTGATAGGGGCTGACGAAGGTGGCGCGGACGCTGCCGAGGGCGGGGCCGTTGAGGATTTTGCTCCTGATGCCGAGGGGGCATCTGATTCCAGTTTATCTGCTTTCAGGCTGCTCAGCCTTCGATCTGTGCTCACATTTCTGACTTTGTTCACATGGGGGACGGCTCTTTACCTGGATCAGGGCAAAGCGCTCAACAAGGCAATGGGGATTTCGGCCTTGTGGGGGTTGGTGGGTATGCTCAGTGTTACGGGTCTTCTCTACCTGTTTATGAAAATGGTGCATACCGGAACAAAAAGAATCGAATCATGCATTGGCGCGAAGGGAGTTGTTTACGTTGACATTCCCGAAAACGGAACCGGCGAGGTAAGGGTGCCGGTAAGCAACATAATGTCTCACGTCAAAGCGCGTTCGGCTGATGGCAGGAAAATAACAAGCGGGACGCCTGTAAAGGTGATACGCAGATTGGATCAAACAACAGTAGAAGTGGACAGAGCTTAGACAGCCTGGACTGGAAGGGGGTCGGAAGTGAACGAGTTCCTCGCGACAACAAGCATGATAGTGGCACAAGCGGAAACAACCGGTGAGGGCGGCATACCGATACCGTTGATCCTCGCGTTGATACTGGCGGCCGCGGTAATTGTCATGTTTATCGGATTTCTAAAACGATACCGCAGGTGTCCATCAAACAAGATACTTGTTATCTATGGTAAAACTTCACGCGGCGTAGCCAAATGTGTGCATGGTGGAGCCGCTTTTGTATGGCCACTGATCCAGGCGTATGAATACCTGGATCTTGAACCGTTTGTAGTTCCTATCGATCTCAAGAATGCTCTTTCCTTTGAGAATATTCGTGTGACGGTTCCTACCACCGTCACTGCTGCGATTTCAACTGAGTCGGGAATCATGGAAAACGCGGCCATCAGGCTGCTGGCTCTGTCGTCCGAACAGATCGAAAACCAGGCGCAGGACATTATTCTCGGTCAGATGCGCGCAGTCATAGCTACCATGCGCATTGAAGAAATCAACCAGGACCGCCAGGCCTTTCTGGCCAAAGTCAATGAAGCTGTATCCGGCGAGCTTGAGAAGATCGGGCTTCAACTCATAAACGTCAACATCAGGGACATAGAAGATGAATCAGGCTACATAGTCGCGCTCGGTCGCAGGGCTGCAGCCGAGGCCATTAACCAGGCAAACATTGATGTCGCCGAGCAGGAAAAACGCGGACAGACTGGCGTGGCTGAAAGGCAGAGAGACCAGCGAGTCGCTGTGGCTGCGGCCAATGCCGATGCAGAGATAGGCGAGGCAACCGCCGACCGTGACCGTCGTGTTAAATCCGCTGACCTCGATGCTCAGGCAACTGAGGGAGAAACCGGATCTGAAGCACAGAAAGCGGAGTACAAGGCTAACCAGAAAGTGGCAGAGGAAGAAGCCCGGAACCGCGGCGAATCCGCAGCCCGGCAAGCTGACGGAGCAATCAGGGTTGCCGACGAAAATGCACAGGAGAAGGCCGAGCATGCCCGTGCTGAACGAGAGGCAGCCAGGCTCAACGCCGAAGTTGTGGTGCCGGCAAACGCAAATCGCGAAAAGGTTATTATCAACGCCGATGCCGATAAGCAGAAATCTATTCGTATTGCCGAAGGAGAAGCCGCAGCCATACTTGCCAGGATGGAAGCCGAAGGAAAGGGTGTGCAAGCCATACTTGCGGCCAAGGCTGACGGCTATTCGGATCTGGTCAAAGCCTGCTCCACCGCAGAAGAGGCTGCTTCGCTGTTGCTCATCGAAAAGCTGCAGGAAATTGCTGCGATTCAGGCACAGGCGATTCAGGATCTGCCTATCGAAAAGATATTTGTCTGGGACTCAGGCAGCAACGATGGAGGTATGTCGGGCCTGGGTCAGCGGCTTATGGGAGCGTTGCCTCCAATGCACGAGCTTGCAAAGCAGATCGGGCTTGATTTGCCTGAATACCTCGGCAAGACGACAGGAAAGACTGACTCCGGTTCGCCCGAACCCGAAACCAAAGAGAAGGAAGCCGACGCTAAATGATCCATAATTTCGGGGTTCAGGCTCAAGGCCTTTCATTTTGTTGTCTTGCCTGAGAGGTTTTTCAATTTACAGGTTTGATGTATGACGAGGATATGGGAATAGTCAGTCTTCTATTCCAGCCGTTGGTTTTTTCAACGCGTAACAATGGAGGCTTAGTATGGTTGCACTGGGACTGTTCGCCGGACTGGCTCTCTACGGGATCGTGCGGGTGATGACATCGGGATTCTACACCATACGTCCTGATGAGCGAGCTGTACTTACCAATTTCGGCCGGGCGGTTCGCCTGGGCGGAACTGATTCGGAACCTGTAGATATGCCCGATCTTTCGGAAGAGGAGAAGAAACGCTACCAGTATCCGGCGTTACGGGTTATCGGGCCTGGAGGACCGTACTTCAAGTGGCCATGGCAGAAAGTATACAAGGTCACAGTCGCAACTGAAGCAGTTAACCTTACCTGGGATCCCACGAAGAACCAGAACACGATAGAAGCGGTTACCAAGGATAATCTGACCACCGGTGTGAATGGACAGATCCGTTACCGCATCAGCGAAAACAATCTGTACGCTTTTCTTTTCGGTGTGGAAAGCCCGTTGGAGCATGTTATGGGTTTCTTCATTTCTGTCCTGCGTGAACGAATAGCGAATTTCACTGACCCGAAAGGAAGCGCCTTGCTTTCTGAAGAGGAGCTTGCGGAATCCGGGGAAGGCCAGAGCAGTTCCGCCGCCGAGCTTTCCGAAGGGGTTTCAATCAACGACCTGAGGAAGAACCTGCCCTTGCTTAACGATTATATGGAACAGCAGTGCAAAGGCACTGTAGGCCGGTACGGGATTGAACTTGATGCGGCGCTGATAACCGAGATAGACCCTCCGCCGGAGGTGGACAGGGCTCTTTCGGCAATCAACAGTACCAGGAACCAGGTCGCGGCGGATATAAGTACTGCAAGAGCTGATGCTGAACAGCAGATTACAATGAGCAAGCGTGCGGTTGACATAGCCACAAACAATGCTCAGGCGGAGGTTGCCCCGTTACGTGAACTGGCCAGAATACTGACCAGCATAAAGAAAGAGGGAGGTTCAAAGGCGTTGCGCGCATATCTGCGGAATATGCGAGTGCCCTTGCTTGAACGTGTCCGGCGCGTTGTGGAGACCACAAAACAGATTTTAACCCCGCAGGCAGGAGAAGCGCAACATGGATCCTAGGGCAGCGGCTGCGGTTGCAGCGTTTTTTACAGGGCTGGCGCTTATTCCGATAGCAATGGCGCTAAGCAGGGTTTTCGGTCTTTACGCCATCGTCAAGGAGTGCGAAGCACAGGTTTTCACATTATTCGGAAAAGTGCTGGGGGTGCTGGATAAACCAGGGTTGCATATTCCATTGAAAGCATTCGGACCTAAGGCGTTGCTTCTGCCGTTTTTCGGTAAACGCTACAGGGTCAGCACCGCCCTTCGGCAGCATTACCTGCGATCGCAGATGGTAAACTCCGAGGAAGGCACCCCCATGGGAGTCGGTATCTGGTACGAGATGCAGGTGATGGATCCCACCAGTTACCTGTTTACCAATACAAATCCCGAAGGGTCGCTCCAGGCAAATGTGGCAAGTTCCACTATTTCTGTATTGAGCAACCTCGAGATGGAAAAAATGCTTGAAGATCGACATTCGCTGAGCCGGACAGTGCGCAACAACGTGTCGCCCCTCTCGGAGAAATGGGGCTACGAGCTTGGATCGGTCTATATCAGGAAAGTTGCTTTCACTGACCGGCAGATGGTGGATAATATAACCGAGAAGGTGGTCAAGCGGCTGGTGCAGGTTACGAGCGCCATGAAACAGGACGGAGAGAACCGGGTGGGCCTGATCAAGAGCCAGACAGCGAACAAAGTCTCGCAGAAGATGGCAGAAGCAAGCGCAGCCAGGCCCAGGGTTGTCGGAGATACCCTGAACGAAATAGCAAAAGGCGACCCCGAGATCCTGGACGCGGTTCTTAACGTGATGGAGACAGAAAAACTCCTGAAGTCCAATGCTGAAGTTGATGTTATACCGGAGGGTACAGCATTGATTACACAGTTGAACGACAGCGCTGGCAGAGCGATGCGGATCAGTTATCCTGAAGGGCAGCAGTGATTTCGTTGAACTTCTTTTGAATCGCCTCGTTGTCGAAGGGCACAAGTTCCGGCAGGTGCATCTCCTGCAGCGCGGCGAGGTCTTCGAGCGTAGTCTGCATTTCATTGGCAAGCGCGGAGGATATGCTTATTGTCCGGTATGCATTTGACGCAACCTTGTAGCGCATTCGGACGGCTTTTAGAGCTTTCTCCAGCCGGTCCTGCAAGCTGTTGAGGTGGCTGCGATAAATCTCAAGAACCTGGTCTGTTGTGTTCTGTGCACGCAGGCTGGCTTCGAGGATTTCACGCTGACTTTGAGGCGAGGCTGCCAGAAGCGCGTTTGTCTCTTTTCTTGCCTTTTCATTCCTTTCGGCAAGCCTGGAGATCCTTTTAAGATACCGGTTTTGGATGTTATCCAGAACGGTTTCGTGGGCTTTCACAACGGCCTGCAGCATAACCACATGAATTCCGTAATAGCGTCTCGCAGCCTCCGGGTCGCCGCGATTCTGTCGCATAAGATCTTCAAGCTGTCTGTTAATCACACGGACGTTATCAAAGACCGCGCTGAGGGCCATAATATCTCTGCCGGAGACTGAAGAGAGGTAGAACCTGACCTGGTCGGTCGAAAGTTCGATGCCCATGCTTTTATATTCCTTCTGAAGTTTCTCGACCAGTTTCTTCTTTTCGCCTTCAAGCTGGTCTATTTCTTTGCGTGTATCTTTAATTGCTTCTGTATAACTCTTGCGGGTGCGATTCAGGAATGCCTTGATGCTCCTCTTCCCGTCGGCAGTCATCCGTTTTTCCCTGAGCTCGACTATTTCCCGGTTAAGAACGTCGACTTGCTCCTCTATGCAGGCGTACTCAGCGCGATAGTCTGTCAGTTGCGACAGACGAAGCGTATCGAGCGTTTTGTCCAGAAGCTCGTTGATATCGTCATCGGCATCGCGCCTGTCACGCCTGATCCACGCGCGAGGAGGAAGTTGGGCACGCGCATCTCTGAGATCCAGTATTTCGAGCAGATGCTCCTTGCTTTGTTCCCATGCTTTAACGGCATGTTCGTTGAGCTTTTGAAGCTTTGATTCAACAACGTTGCTCTCGGTCGCGACCGCTGATGAAAATTGAGTCAGCATTGTAGAAACAAGAAGTATTGTTGCGATGCAGCTAAAAGTTGGTCCATTCATGTCCAGTATCCTCAGTGTTCCGTGACGAAGCCGGGAAAAAGGTTTTCGGACGGCACGGGGCTCAACCAATTCTTCTTCAAGATATTGGAACCTGTTTTGAAAGTCAAACAAGATAGGCCATGGCAGAGTTCATCCTGTATGTCTAACGAGTCCACATGGCCTGTAACAGCCGGTGCAGATCAGGTCTCTTGCCCGCGAGCGAACCATCCTTCTGTCCTGACGCATATTTTTACCAGCATCAACATGACCGGCACCTCAATCAAGACCCCGACCACTGTCGCCAGGGCGGCTCCAGAGGATAATCCGTAGAGCATGGTTGCCGTCGCAATGGCAACTTCGAAATGATTGGAAGCTCCGATCATAGCCGAGGGCGCGGCATCGGAATAGCTGAGCCCAAGTTTCTTTGACGCTAGATAACCCAGTGCAAAAATCAGGCATGTCTGAATGAACAGAGGAATCGCAATCCAAAGAATCGTCAGGGGCCTGTTAAGAATAACCTCGCCTTTAAAAGAGAATAGAAGCACCAGCGTAACCAGCAGCGCCCCAATTGTGATTGGTGTCAACAAGTGCAGGAACTTCTCCTTGAACCATGCTTCACCTTTGCGCGCCACAATCCAGCGGCGCGACAAGTACCCGGCGACAAGGGGTAAAGCCACATAAATGCCGATGGAGAGCAGCAATGCCTGCCAGGGGACGGGCAGCTTGCCCACTCCCAGAAGGAAGCCGCCGAGAATGCCGTAAAGAACCAGCATTGTGAGCGAGTTGATGGCAACCATCACAAGCGTATGCCCGTCGTTGCCGCGCGCAAGAAAGCTCCATACCAGCACCATCGCCGTGCAGGGCGCAATACCCAGCAGAATACATCCTGCGAAGTAGCTCCGCCACAGCGGCACTTCGAGCATCTTGATGCCTTCGTGCAATACCACGGTTCCCGCGCCGTAGGTTTCGCCCGCATCCAGGTTCAGGCCGAACGGCATCTTCACCAAATCCGTTGCTTCCGGGCCGATGAATCCCCGGAAAAGCACACCGAGAAAAAGATACGCAATGGCGAACATCGTAAATGGTTTGATGGCCCAGTTTATAATCAGAGTCAAGCTGACCGGTTTGGCGCTCTTGCCTGCTTTGACAACCTCTGCAAAGTCGATTTTTACCATGATAGGATACATCATAAAGAAAAGGCATACTGCAATAGGTATCGATACAACAGGCGCTCCGTTGATGTGGATTGCCATTGCATCCAGTGTTCCGGCCAGACCTGGCGCAACCTTCCCCAGAACAATTCCGCCAACTATACATAGTCCTACCCAGACGGTAAGGTAGCGCTCGAAGATGCTTGTCATGTGTCTTTCGTCAGTCTTCATTTGTTGTCCTTCTCTGATAATGCGTCCGGCAGTTTCTGTACAAAATCCCTTATCTCGTCGCGTACCCGGCGATAATGGTTCAACGCCTCTTCTTTACTTGCCGCGTTTTCTGCAAGCCTGGGCGGGTCGTCAAAACCTGCGTGGATGACTTTTGCCTGGCCCTTTAACCACATAGGGCAGGTCTCGTTTGCGTGTCCGCATACGGTTATTACGTAGTCAAAATCCACGTCTTCCAGATCGTCGGCTTTTTTGGATGACTGGCATGAAATATCGATACCGGCCTCCGCCATGACCTTTACCGCGTTCGGATTCAACCCGTGAGTCTCGATGCCCGCGGAGTAGGCTTCGATTACATCGCCCTTGAGCGTCCTGGCCCATCCCTCGGCCATCTGGCTGCGGCATGAATTGCCGGTACAGAGAAAAAGCGTCTTCAGTTTTTGCGCGGCATTTTTTGGCATAATAATTCTCCCAATGGTTGATTCAGGCCGTGTAAAACATGTAAAGGCCGCCAATTGCCGAGATCTTCAAGAATTGGAGCCATCATCTTGCAGTGAACACATTTGCTTGCCCCCAGATCGACGAGCCGGGGCAAAGCCTTGTCTTTCAGGGTTTCCTTTGAAGCAACCCTTGCATCGGTTTTGACCGAGGCCGCTTTTTGTGTTGCCGGCGTCGCCGGCACAGTCTCCGGTTCCGGTTTCCTGCGTTTGGCGATGAATACAATGCGGACTGCGCAGACCAGCGCCACGATGATCTGCGTCCGGTGCATTCCCTTCATGCGGTTCCTCCATTCATCATTTCACACCCTCTGGCAACCAGCTTGTCAATGCTCGCCGAAATGACGGCAACCATAAAGACTAACCCATTATCATACCTGGCGAAATAGCCATGCATTAGTCAAAAAAACCATTAGCGTTATTTCAGTGTCCGATCGACGCATTCAATAAAGTCCAGGGCGCATGGAAGGCGCAGTGAATAAAACACCTGTTTGCCGCGCTGGATGGCCTAGAGCTTTGAAAAAAACCGCTCTTTCCTGCATCTGCATGTCCCTTGTTTTATTCATATCGCGAAAAATACCATTAACTTGGTCATTAGGTCAAGTAACAAATTGTATCCAACCGGGATTTCTCACAGGATTTCGTAGCGAGAGCGTGGAGGTTCAACAACTCAACGCGTAAACTTTTTTTCCATGGATCGGAGCGAATCAAGAAAGCGGCAATGCGCGCAGTCTTTTTCACGCTGAAGACAGTAGTCCTGAAGTATCTGGATCAAGCCCTGCTGGTAAAGGCCGGCGGAATATATTGCCGGGTTGTGATCCGGACCCAGAAGGTTGTATGCAGCAAGACGGATCCTGCTGTTGCTGTGTTCTCGGGGCAGAAGTTCCAGCAGTTTGTCGTCTCCATATCCGCAGGCAAATGCAAATGGAATTATTACGTTTGACAGTATTGCCGCTATCCTTCCCCTGCCAAGAAGCGCAACCTCGGTCTTCCCGGCTTTTCCTCCAAGCCCCAGCCTGTGCGACCAGAAAGGAAAAGAGGTATTCTCAAGTATAGCGGCAGCTTCCCTGACATAATTTTCAGGCGCCTCCATTCTCAAGTTGCTAAGCATCTGCACAGGCGATGGGTCCCGGCAGAACAGCGAAGCCGCGGCAGCAAGTCTGCGCAACGGATGATTCTGCGGGCGGACCCCGGAAAGCTTCCAGGTGAGATTCACCTGCCTGTCTTCCTGAATTGCAGAACAGGACTTCCACCACCTGTGCCATATATCTCTCACAAAAGCTCTTGTCTCATTACTCCAGGAATTTCGGATATTACCTGGAAGAAGACCGGCTGTCCCAAGGAGCAGAGCATAGGCGGAGCGAATATCGTTTTGAGATTCATCGCGAAGAATCTGGTATGGCAGTTCGCAGGCAAGGGTTCTGAACCCGTGTTTGTTGTGCTTGTAACCCAGGGCGGTCATTATTTCCTCGTAAAACGCCTGGTTTTCACCCTTTTCCTCAATCTGTGCCATCAGCCGCAAACGCTTTGACGCTATTCGTTCTCTGCCTGCAAGCCCCAGGATACTGCGGATTGTATCCGGAAGCTTTGATGACAAGGCGCCTGAACATGGAGACACCCATGCGGAAGGAGCGGACATGGGGTAAGCGGTCACATCAATGGCCTCAAAGGAAAAGTCAGGTTTTCTGTCTAATGCTTCTTTAAGACATACCTGAACACTTCCAGGCGGAAGAAATTTTTTTGCTAAAACACCGGGATAATAAAATACGTGAACGATAACATTCGTGTATGCAGGGTCACTCTCGTGGCCATGGCGGCGCCAGTCGCCGGGACGCCTGTGCACTTCAACATCGCCTTTTAACATCCGCCCGCCGACCCTGACAGTAGCATCTATAAAGTCCGGACCTGACTCAAGATTCCACCTGCCGGGATCCTCTACCAGAAGCCTTTCTCCATTGGTCGAAACCAAAACTTCCGGCCTCCAGGAGGGGTCAAACCATACAGCCTGCAAATGTCGCTCACACAAAGTCGCGTCTCTACCGGAAAAGCTGTTATTGTAAATTCCCTGCTTTTCACGTA
This sequence comes from uncultured Victivallales bacterium, assembly GCA_964475205.1. Taxonomy (GTDB): domain Bacteria; phylum Verrucomicrobiota; class Kiritimatiellia; order UBA8416; family CAYSRM01; genus CAYSRM01. The sequence continues at coordinate 15,354 of CAYYVQ010000033.1, forward strand.
TTTGCGGGCTTAAAAGCGCATTCCATTGCGTAAAGCAGCCTGCGAAGGCATCATTGATATCGATGGCTTTCTGTTCCATGTGTGCATTGAGCTATAATAATTCGGTCATCATTATGCTCTTCATTATAATACGGTGCAAGCTTCACTTGCAGCAATTCTAATTGTGGCCATTTTGTCACGTTTGACGTGGGGCCAGAGTTCCACCACTATATTGCAGCCATGCGCGAGTAGGCCCGGCTTCGCCAAAGCCGAGGCCCGAACAGCGCCGGGCTTCGGTGAAGCCCGCGCTACTACCCGCACATCGTCATACGAATAGGTTTTGGGTGGAAGAGGCCATAATTAGAATTGCTGCCTCTGCATCTCCAGTTCTTGACTATAACCACGCAAAACCCGCATAATGTCGGCTTGTGGCATTCGTTGCGAATGGCAGCGATGATTATGGTTGGAGAATTTGAATGGACTCAAAAAACAGCATTGTAAAAGTTGAAGCGCTTACAAAGCGTTTCAACGGAACCGCAGCCGTGCGCAACATCTCATTCGAGGTCGGCAGCGGGGAAATTGTGGGATTTCTCGGCCCGAACGGGGCAGGAAAGACAACTACAATGCGAATGCTCTGTTGCTATCTTCCGATTACTTCCGGATCGGCAACTGTTGCAGGCTACGATATCTTGAGCCATCCGGTCGAAGTGCGCAGGAACGTGGGCTACCTGCCGGAAAATGTGCCCCTCTACGACGAATTGCGCGTCCGGGAATACCTTTCATACAGGGGAAGCCTGAAGGGATTGAGAGGAAAAAAACTGAGGACCCGGATTTCGGATTGTCTCGAGGCATGCGACCTGCAAAACGTGCGCAAGTCGATAATCGGCAGACTGTCGAGAGGTTACAGGCAACGGGTGGGCCTGGCCGATGCGCTCCTGGCCGACCCGCGGCTTCTTATCATGGACGAACCTACTATAGGCCTGGACCCTAACCAGATAAGAAGAATTCGAGATCAAATCCGCGCTCTTGCTCCCGATCACAGCGTATTGCTCTCAAGCCATATTCTTCACGAAGTCGAAACTACATGCCAACGCGTCCTGATTATCGACGAAGGGCAGATTGTCGCATCCGGGCCGCCGGACCGGCTGATCGCAATGCTCAAAGGCAGCCCTCATCTGAGCGTTGAAGTCGGCGGGGCGGCAGCAGAAATTGAAGAGCAGCTTGGCAAAATCAAAGGAATAAATACAGTAAAGAGAGAAACGGAAGGCACGTGGAATTACTTTACCTGTGAATGCGATAAAAACTCTGATCCGCGGCAGGAAGTATTCCGGGCCATCGCGGACCGCGGCTGGGTTCTTCGCGAAATGGTTATGGAAAAACCGAACCTGGAAGATGTTTTTGTAGCCATGACAACTGAACCGGCACAAGGAAATGAAGTTTTATTCAAAGAAAATGAAGACCCAACAGACAGGAGAGAAACTCCAGATGCTTAATATGCTGACAATCTGGCAGAAAGAACTCAAAACATACTTTCTTTCTTCCATTGCGTATATCACCGCATTCGTCTACCTGGGCGTTACAGCATGGATTTTTACTGAATCAGCGCAAACACAGGCGGGAACCGAAACACAACTTCCATTGCTTCTGATAATGTCGTGCCTGCTGGGGCTGCCCGTGCTTGCGACTGTTATAACAATGCGGCTTTTCGCCGAAGAGCGAAGACAGGGAACAATAGAAATGCTTATGACAGCCCCGGTCACAGAAGGCCAGGTTGTAATTGGCAAATATGCCGGAGCCATTACTTTCATGGCGCTGGTTTTATTGCCAACCATGGGTTTTATTTTCGTGCTTTCCGCGCTCAGTCCCGGAATTGAAAATGTTGACGTCGGAGCAGTTATCGGCGGAGCGCTGATACTCGCTCTTATTTCCATGTTCGCCATATCTGTCGGAATGGTTGTTTCCATTCTAACCAGGAACCAGATTGTCGCGGCAATTGCCAGCTTTTTCTTCATATGTACGCCGTTCCTGCTGGACAGGGCTGTTTTGATACTGCCTTTCCAGACGGATATGCTGGCCTCATACCTTTCGTTGGAAAACCATATTGTGGAGTTCTCGCGGGGCATAGTGGATACCCGGCCGGTGGTACTCTACTTGACTTTATCAATGCTGTTGATCTTTACCGCAATAAGACTGCTCCAACTCAGAAGGTGGCGCTGAATGACGGCGGAATATAAGAAAAAAAGCAGAAAAGGAATGATGGGCGCGGCACGGCTCAGGAGAATGAGCAGCGGCTTGAATGCCGCCGTGTCGATACTGCTGGCCTTGATAGCCGTCATCATGATCAACTATATTGCCTCCTTCCATTTCCGGCAGTGGCGGATAGGGATTACAGACTTCTATGAATTGAGCCCTAAAACCGAAGCTATACTGGCGGGCCTCTCCCGGGATATAACCATCACGGTATTGTTCGAGCAAACACATCCAAACATAAAACACCTGGAGAACCTCTTGAAAGAATACAGGTATGCCGCTGAAAAAAGCGGAAACAGCATAAACGTCAACTTTGTCGATCCGGTGCGCGACCTGGTCATGGCCAGGAAGCTTGCGAAAAAATACGGAGTTACCAAATCTAACTCAATCGTCATTGAAAGCGGCAAGAGAAAGAAGTTTATCAAGGAAGAGGATATTTTTGAATACAAGCTGCAAATAGGGCAAAGCAAGGGACTCCGCCTCGCTGCCTACCATGCGGAAAGGGCAATCACCTCGGCAATACAGAATGTCCTCCAACAGGTAAGACCGGTTATTTATTTTATAGCCGGTCACGGCGAAAGAGATGTCAACGATTACAACGGATATTCAGGTTATTCATCTATAGAACGGATTATGCGAAGGGATAACATCGAGGTTCGGACACTTTTTCTGACTGAAAACAGCAGAATTCCTGTTGATTGCTCCGCTCTTGTGATAGCCGGGCCCGATCGCAAATACTCCGAGGCTGAAAGGGAAATCATTGCCGAATATCTTGAAAAGAGCGGACGTTTAATGTGCCTGATTGACCCTGCGGTTAGCACAGGACTTGACTCTCTGCTGCAAAAATGGCAAGTGAAACTTTGCCCGGAAGTCGCAGTTGGAAGAACTTTAACCGGCCAGGAGCTGGTGGTTAACAGGTATGGTGACCACCCGGTAACCAGGAACCTCGGACAAATTACGACCATGTTCTATATGCCCAGATGCGTTGAACCTGCCCCTGGCGCGGGAACAGATAAACCAGGCGTAACTGTTCTGATAAGCAACCTTGAAGAAGGCTGGGGCGAGAAAAATATGGAACAAAGCCCGCCTAGATATAATCCGGGTGTCGACCGGCCCGGCCCCGTGCCGATTGCTGTTGCAGTGGAAAGAGGCCCTAAGGGCAACGTAGACCTTGAACTGCCGTCAACAAAGCTTATTGTTGTCGGTGATTCGGCGTTCGTTTCCAACGGAGCCCTGCGAACAGGAGTGGGCGGAAACAAAGACTTCTTCATGAACGCGCTGAACTGGCTGCTGGAAAGAGACACAATAATGCACATTTCCACCCGCCGCCCTTCAAGACTTCAACCGGACATGACACGAGGACAGTGGATGAAAGCAAAAATAATTCTTGCCGGCGGTTTCCCGGGAATGGTGATGCTGGCAGGAATATTAGTATGGCTCAGCAGGCGAAAATGAGCCTGAGAACGGAAGGTAGCGATGGGATTTAAAACGACCTTGGAACTTTTCATTCTTGTCTGCGTTCTTGGCGCGATAATTTTTCTGGCTGCAAATCCTTTTGACCGCCCAGAAGAACAGACGGGCGGACTTTTAACAATAAAGCCCGAAGATGTCAGCAAAGTTACAATAAGACACCAGAATACCAGGATGGAATGCATTAAAAAAGACTGGGAATGGTTCATTAGATTCCCCGTGGAAGCGCGCGCAGATTCCGCCCGTATAGAAAGGTTCCTGGGCGTTTTGGAAACTCTTACCGTTCAGGATGCCATCACATCCGGCCAACGACGGTCGCGCGGGCTTTCCCTTGCCGATTACGGACTTTCCCCGCCAGTTGCGAGTCTTTCCCTGGAAAGTCAGGGGGTAGCCTCAACGCTGCTTGTAGGATCAAGAACCCCTCTTGGACACGGATTGTATGTAAAAAAGGCAGGCTCGGATCTCGTGCTTTCAACCGAAGCCGGGATAGAAAAAATACTGCCTGATAATGTTCTCGACTGGAGGAACAGGCAGGTTTTCGCAGGCAGAGACGAAAAAACAGTTCAAATTGAATTGTGGAACCGGGACGGTTCCTTCATACAGATGTTACTGAAAAATTCCACTTGGCACATGACTCAACCCATAGTCGTGCGGGCTAACGAAAAGGCCGTGGAGCAGTTGCTCAAACAGCTTTATGCGCTTGAGGTAAAGGAATTCATGTGGGACCCCGGATGGAGCGAGAAAAACAATGCCCCCGGAGTTGTTGCTGAAAACAGCGAGAGATTTGCCCCCTACGGACTTGCCGGCGACCAGGCAAGGGCAAGAGTCGCTCTTTGGCAGAAAGGAGCAACTGCGAGGCAGGAACTCTTGCTCGGGAAGCCGGTCGGCGAAAACAGCGGGTCAGTCTACGCGAGAGACCGGGATAAAGATTCAATATACTCTGTGTCCAGCAATGCCCTGAACTATCTCGATCTCAGCGTGGCCGATCTCCGGAGCAGAAAACTTTTTGCGCTAACCCCGGAAGAGGCGGCATACATAAATATCCAGTCCGGCGATAAACGGCTGATCCTTACCAGGGAACCGGAAGGACACTGGACAATAGAAGAGCCCCTGAAGTGGGATGCAGACAGAAAGGCAACCGCTGGTTTCCTTGAAGGTCTTCTAAACCTGGAAGCCGAATCTTTCGTGTCCGAAACAGCCACTAATCTGACTGAACTCGGATTCAATCCTCCCGCATGGAGCGTGGAAGTATTGGAAAAACCCCCGTCGACAGAAGAACAAGACAGGGACAGTACGCGCGCTGAAGAGAGGCCCGGACAACACCGGCTCCTGATTGCCCGCGCGCCGCAGGGCAGCAACACTGTGCATGCCCGGTTCAGCGACGATCCTGTCAAGTCCGGTGATGAGGGCTTTATATACAGCATTTCAAGAAAAGACATGGCATTCATTGACGGGAACCCTGCAAGCGCGCTGGAATTTTTTGACCGCACCATGATGTCGCTCCGGCCTGAAAATATCAGAAAAATAGAGACCTTTACGCAGGAACGCAAAGAGATCGTCATACGGAACCAGCAAGGACAATGGGTTTCACAGGATGAGACTCCCGGAGAGGTGAACCCGAAGGCGATAGAAAGCATCCTTTTTGCCGTGTCCAACCTGAGAGCAAGCCGCGTTGAAGATCTGGCGCTTGAAGAACCGGCAGTGTACGGGCTGGATAAGCCGTCGATGCAGTTCAGCTTCGGGTTAAGCGGCGAAAAAGGCATCCAGAAAACCCTTAAGCTGGGCTATAAAGCCGGAACAAAAGAGATTTACGCCATGATACAGGGCAGGGATGTGGTATTCGCGCTGTCTTACGACACTGTGAAGTTGTTTCTGCAACCGCTTACACTAAAAAAAGAAACGCGGGAAAACAGGTAGACAGACAACAGACACACGCATTTCTTGCTGCAGATTTTTATGAAATACACGTTTAAAATTTTTTTCCGGCGGCTCCGCCGCATCATCGCGGCGCTGATTCTTTTTTCGTTTGTGTTATGCGTAGCAGCCGCTTTGTATATAATTATAGCAGGCTTCCCGCAATGGATGGTTTCGGCAGTGACAAACAGGCTGAGCGAAGGCCAGCTATATATAGAAGCGGACTCTATTCGCTTCGATCCGGGCCGGGGTTTCATAATCACGGACATGATTGTCTTCAGGGACGGCGTTGTAGGGCCTCCCGCCGCGGAAGTGGAAAAGGTCTTGATCGTTCCTGATTTCAAAGCTGCTCTCAAAAACCGTCTGGCCGTCAGGAAAGCGATATTAAACGGCTCTATTGTAAGGCCGGAATTTGCTATAAGCAGCAGAACTTCCGGAGAACAGCATTTCAACACTTACGGCGATTTCGACCTCGAAATGAACGATACGGATGTGATGGACCTCCATATTCCCAAGCTGCGCTGCAGGATGGAGATAGAAGGCCCTGAAGTTCGTGTTATCAACGCTGTATCCACCCTCGGATCAGGCGAGGCTGCCTGGAATATAGATCACCGGATGGATACCGCCCTGATGAAAGGTAAAGGAAGAACCTCTTTTGACCTTACTTTGTTGATACCGGTATTCAAGGGTCTGAATATGAACGAACAGGCCCGGCTACTATCCGATTTCCGCTTTCACAAACGCATGCCCAGAACCGAGTTTACTTATACCCGGCTATGCAAATCCAACGGCTTTTTCAATATAGAAGGTTCGTTCTGGATGGAGAATTGCCGTTTCCGGAGAGTTGACTCTGAACGCATAGACGGAAACATAAGGGGTTCGTTTTCACCCTCCACTTCCAATGTCCGGGTCGACGATCTTCTTGTTGCGCGCAAAGAGGGCATTTTGCGCGGTAACTTTGAAGTCGATGCGCTTAATTCAACGGTCCGGTTCGAAGGCAACTCTTCTCTGCACCCGCGCGCACTCGCCAGGATTGTGGATGTATATCCAACAAACCTTATGAATCAATTGAGTTTCAAGGGCCCTGTCAATATTGATGCGGGAGGAAGAATCAACTACAGGCAACCGGAAAACAGCGATATTCAAGCCGAAGTTAAAGCCGAAAAACTGGGACTCAGGATGTTTACCGCAGATACCTGCAGCTTCCGGCTCCGGTCCACGGGCATAACAAATTACCTGACCGGCATATCCGGCGAGATCTACGACGGGGCCTTCAGCGGCAATTGCAGGTTCGACCTGCCTTATAGGTCGCGCACAAACATTGCTTATGCCTGTAATGGGACAATACAAAAAGCAAATTTCGACAGAATTGTCCGGGCGGTAACAACCAACGAGGCTTGGGATACCAGGGGAGATTTCACGCTGGACCTGGAAATATCCGGGCTTATGGGAGAAGACACAGGCAATACAGTTACAGGAAACGGCAAGGTGAAACTCAGGGATGGCAGAGTTTTTACCATGCCACTGTTCGGCGGTTTCACAAAGATAATGACCAGAGTCATTCCAGGACTTGAATTTGTCCTTTCTCAGAACGAAGTCGAAGCTGAATTCAAAATCCGGCGCAATAAAATCAAATCCGAGCAGGTGCTCATAGAAGGTGACATTTTGAGTCTGCAAGCAGAAGGAGACTACTACTTTGACAACAACCTCGACTACATCGTCCAGGTGAGACTTCTGAAAAAAAAGGTTTTAGCGGGCAAAATACTGCAGACGCTGATGTGGCCGATAACAACATTGTTTGAATTCCGCCTGCGTGGTACTTTAAAACATCCGAAGTGGTATCCGGTTAATTTTTCGGAGGACCTCCTGGAACGGCTCAGGCTAAAATAGATCTCGGATTTTACTCATGAAATTTCATATCCACACATTCGGCTGCCAGATGAACATGCGCGACAGCGGCGCCATGGCGGCAATACTTAAGGAGAACGGTCACAAACCTGCCAACTCGGAACAGGATGCGGATGTTGTAATAGTCAATACGTGCAGCGTACGGGAAAAAGCCGAGGAAAAAGCAATCGGGAAACTGCGCCTTCTGGTCCGCGACCGGGAATCAGGCTCTGCACCCAACCGTAAAATCGGAGCGGCGGGATGCATGATACAGCGCCTGAAACAGAAGATTTTTGATGAAGTGCCCGGACTGGATTTTGCCCTGGGAACAAGAATGACCGTGCATTTGCCCCGGATGATTGAAGCGTTGACAGAAGGGTCTGAACCGGTTTACCTTATCGATTCAGAACTGCAAGGCACGGACTTGGTTTCTTCTCATCCGGAAGAAGGATCATCAGCTTTTATAAATATCATGCTTGGCTGCAATATGAATTGCTCGTATTGCATCGTGCCCTCCGTAAGAGGCCGCGAATGGAGCCGTCCTGCCGGGGATATAGTAAAGGAAGTCGAGGTCCTGGCCCGCAGCGGCGTCCGTGAAGTGACCCTGCTGGGCCAAAGCGTAATGGCATACGGGCGAGCCAACCGGGTTTTCGAAGCGGCTTACAGCCCTTCTCTCGGCTATACAGAGCCGTTTCCTCGCCTGCTGGATCTTATTGCACAAGTAGACGGAATCAGTAGAATCAGGTTCACATCCGGACACCCTTCCGGATGCTCGGAAGAGCTGGCCCGGGCTGTTGCGGAAATTCCCGCAGTTTGCGAACATGTTCATCTGCCCCTTCAATCCGGTTCCGCCCGGATACTCAAACTCATGCGGCGCGGATATAATGTCGAGAAATACATGGCCGCGGTGAACAACTTGAAAAGCAGAAACCCGGGCATTGCCATAACCACTGATATTATCGTAGGTTTTCCATCTGAGACTGACGAGGATTTTGAAAAAACCAGGAAACTGATGGATATTGCCGGTTTTGATAACGCTTTTATTTTCAAATATTCTCCGCGCCCGCATACTGATGCTTTCGAAATGAAAGACGATGTGCCTGAGGAAGAAAAACTGCGAAGAAATAAGCTGCTGCTGGCCGACCAGGACCGGAGGGTCACAGAAATCAACAACAGGCTCATAGGACAGGAAGTCGAGGTTCTGGTGGAAGGAGTCAGCAAGAGAAATAACAGGCGGATGTCAGGTCGCACCCGCTCCAATAAGGTAGCGCTTTTTGACCGAACTTCGGAAACCCGGGAAGGAGAATTGATACGCATGAAAGTTGAAAGAAGCACACCTTCGGCCCTTTATTGCGTTCCAGCGGAAAATTTACATCCTGTTGAAACTTCTTCCTGCGAGTCCATCATTAGAGGAGACTTATGAGGATTAATCTTTCACACTGTGCCCTGATTATTGGCAGCCTTATGATCCTGCTGTCCGGCTCAGCCTTGATATGGCCCGCAAGCGCCCGAAAAATTGCCCGGGGCTTTTCCAGGAACACCGCGGCCGCATGGACGCTTGTCATTATTGACATGGTTTGGTCGGCCTGGCTTGTTCACAATGAACCAATGCCACGTTTCGAGCAGTATAAATCATGGTTGTTCATCTTAACGCCAGGGCTCATTGTCATGATAATTTTCCTGATGGAAGAGCTGCTTGCGGCCAGGGCTCTGGGCGGATTGATGCTTCTGGCAGCCTCGCCCATTCTTACAGCCGTGCGCTTCAATGACAGCTCATGGCGGATATTCATGACTCTGATCGGATACACCATGGTGCTGGCGGGAATAATGCTTGTGCTCAGTCCTTTCAGACTGCGAAAAGGTGCGGAGTGGCTTTCGGTTTCCCGATTCCGCTGGCAGGCAGCATCAATCGCCGTCCTGCTTATCGGCGCAACAGCCCTGCTATCAGGAGTTTTTGCTTACTGACCCCGGCCGCCCAGACTACATTATCAAGACCGCAGATTTATGTTTCGGATCAGATTTTCCCTTCTCTGCATGCCGTGATATAGTTCATTCCGAATTCATCGTTACCAACAAGAAGCTCCCTCGCAAGCTGGAAACCTTCGCTTCCGGTGTCAATAGAATCAAGAATCCGGGAGTTGATCTGCGCCGGATCAACGATTCCTCCGTCCGCTCCGGCCTGAACCGCAAGGTAAGAAAACACCTGATTTATCTGCTTCCTTTTCGGCATTCCGAACGAAACATTGCTGAGCCCGGCAACAATGTGAATAGAATCCCCGTATTTCTCTCTAATGCAGGAAACAGACTCGAGAAAACCCTTCCCGTTAGCGCTGTTGGTTGATATTGGCAACACCAGCGGATCAATATGGATATCTGAATCTTCGAAACCCTTTGCTTTAAGTTCGGGCATGAGTTCAGACAGATTCGACATCCTGCCTTCCACATCCGCAGGCAAGTCCGTCTTACCCGCGGCAGAAGCAATAACTACTGCATTGGATTCACGGGCAATGTCAATTGCGTCAAACCTTTCCAGCGAAACCGAGTTAACCATGGGCCGCCGCCCTCCGGATGCCGCAGAATTAAGTCCCGACTCGAGGATTTCCATATTTGAAGAATCAACCGAGACAGGAATATCAGTGACTTCCTTTATGATTTTTACGGTCCACTCCATAAGCCGGGCCCGCTCCTGCACATCTGTGCTGAACTCGTCCACGTTTACATCAAGATAGTGCGCCCCTGCCCTCTCCTGTTTGAGCGCCAGGGCCTGGATATATCCGATACCTTCGTCCCTGTCTTCTCCTTTGCCGTAGTTCCCCTGCCAGATTGCCACCGCACAATGCTTGACTTTACCGTTTTCCCAGTCCGCGGATTCAATAAACGGATCAGGCACAGCCAGCCGCTGCGGCCGCTGGTCATTATCTGAATACTCGATGTGATATTTACCCTGATCGTCAGGCTTAACATATTTGCCGTCGACCTTGAAAATACGCGTACAGTGTATGTTTTCTCCGACTATGATAAACTTCGGGTCCTTCATAATACCGTCCTTCCCTGATATGCAAAACCCGCCGGGATAACACCCGGCGGGTTCTGTTGCCTGTTATTCAGCGTGATTTAAGCTGCTACAAGATCTCTGGCGAGATCCGCCGCTGATGCCGCATCCGGCGCATAGCCGTCGGCGCCAATTTCGTCGCAGTATGCCTGCGTAACCGGGGCTCCGCCAACCATGAGCTTGACTTTCCCGCCAAGATCGGATCCTTTAAAAGTTTCAACAACTTCCTTCATATTTGTCATTGTAGTTGTAAGTAATGCGGAAATTCCTACTACCGTGGCGTTGTTTTCCTTGGCAGCATCCACGAACTTCTGGGCTTCGGCATCAATTCCTATATCCACAACCTTAAACCCGTTGCCTTCCAGCATCATGCATACCAGGTTCTTGCCGATGTCGTGCAGGTCGCCCTTAACCGTGCCGATTACTGCCGTTCCGATCGGTTCAACTCCCGCGCTGGTGAGCCGGGGCTGGAGAATCTCCATGCCGGATTTCATTGCTCGCGCAGCTATAAGCACTTCGGGAACATAAACTTCGTTCTTCTTGAAACGTTCACCAATCACACCCATTCCCTTAAGAAGGCCTTCCTGCAGAATCTTGTTAGGTTCGGTGCCTTCTTCGTCCAGGGCTTTACTTACCAGGTTTTTAACTTCATCAGCCTTTCCCTTCATCAGGGCTTCAGACATATCATCCAATGTACTCATTATCCCTCCTTTGCTTAAGCCTTCCGCTGCATTGAAATACACAAACCCTTCACGCGAAAGATACAAAACAGTTGGTATTTAAGACGGTTGCCTCCATTAATGCCAGCATTTTTTTCAGATTTCTTACTTTCCGGGGTTCCAAAAAAAGTTTCTTTTCTATTGATGTTTGTCCCAGTATAAATAGGATTACTTGGTTGTTTGCTGAATGGCGAGCGTAGCTCAACCGGTTAGAGCACCAGATTGTGGTTCTGGGGGTTGCGGGTTCGAGACCCGTCGCTCGCCCCGCCAACTATGTTTTGCGCGAGAAGAGCCGAGCTTGTGCGCTCTTTTTTGCTCTGCAACTTAAATCAATAAACGGGGTTTACGCTAAATGCATCGCAACAACAAACCCGTAAGAAAGTGCCATTCCTGTCTTCTTAATCTCGGAGACCATTGCTGGCTCTATAAGTATCCCCGGGGGCAATGGAGATCGGGCCGGATATGCCCTGCTTTTGAGAACGAAAAAATATATAAGGATTTCCGCGAATGGCAGAAACAACCGGATGTCAAGACCCGGAAGGAACTGCGCCGTAGTTTCTTCCGTTCAAGGAAAAGGAAAAAAATCCGGAGACTCCACGGAAAGGCCCGCTGACTATAAACCGGCAGATTGCCGGAGGCCGAGTGGCGAATAGATAAGAGACAAAATGCCGATCAGAAAAAAAAGGATTGATAGAGCCCTTCTCGTGCAGGCATTGCTGAAGGGAATGGACCAAAAGGAAGCCGAGGATTCGCTTCTTGAGCTGGAAAGACTCGCCGAAACCGTTGGCGCCGAAGTGGTCGGCCGCATAACACAAAGAAGAGACAAGCCTAACCCGGGCTTTTTTATCGGCGAAGGAAAAGTTGCAGACGTGCAACTCGCCTGCCGGCAGGCTGAAGCGAATGTGGTCATATTTGATAATGAACTGTCTCCGGTACAGGTGAATAATCTGGACATGTCGCTGGGCATCAAGGTAATCGACCGCACCGAACTGATCCTCCAGATATTCGCGCGGCGTGCAAAATCGGCTGAAGCCCAGATCCAGGTTGAACTTGCCCAGCTCCAATACCTCGTATCCCGGATACCAGTCTCAAAAGAACAGCAAAGATTTCAGGGCGGAATAGGAATGCGGGGCCCCGGCGAGAGTCCGTTGCAACTCAGAAACGAACCGATGCGCAGACGGATTAAGGACCTTAAGGGAAAGCTCAAAGCGGTGCGGCGCCAGAACAGGCAGGCTCGCTCCCGGCGGCCCTGGCCCCTTATATCACTTGTAGGATACACCAATGCGGGCAAATCAACGCTACTGAACGCGTTCACCTCTGCCCATGCATATGTTGATGACAGGCTTTTTGCAACCCTGGATACCAAAACAAGGCTTGTGTACCTTGGCAATAATAAGAAAATGCTGATGACAGATACCGTGGGATTCATAAGACATTTACCTCACGGATTGGTTGCATCGTTTCGATCGACCCTGGAAGTGGCCGCGGAATCGGATCTTCTGCTTATCGTTGCCGACACATCACACCCGCGTCTTTTCGACCATCTGAAGGTGGTAAATGAAACGCTCCATGAAATAAAAGCAGATCAAGTCCCATCGCTCCTGCTGTTGAACAAGATCGACTGTCTAGACAATAAAGATAAGCTCGAAGCCTTGTTAAAACTCTACCCGTCGGCAATGCCTGTCTCCGCCACACAGGGCATTGGACTGGAAGAACTGAAACACGAATTAATGGAAAGGTTGCATGATGTTATACATAGTGGCCACTCCGATAGGTAATCTTTCAGATATTACGATGCGCGCCCTGGATGTTTTGCGTCAAACCGAAGTATTGGCCTGCGAAGACACCCGCAATACCAGGCAGCTTCTTTCACATTATGAAATTCCCATGCCGCGCATCGTTGTTTCTTACCGGGAACAAACCGAAATGAGAGCGGGCCGCCGACTGATTGAGTTGCTCGAAAGCGGCAAGGATGTTGTCCTTTGTTCCGACAGGGGGTACCCGGGAATAAGCGACCCCGGTTATCGGCTTATATCCGAATGCGTCGAAAAGGATATCCAGATCACTGTCGTGCCAGGCGCGTCGGCTGTGCCTCTTGCCCTGCTCTATTCGGGACTGCCGACTTCCAGCTATACATTTAAAGGCTATCCGCCAAGGAAACGAGAAGCGAGAAAGAGATTTTTCGCAACCGAAAAGAATTTTCCGCATACTCTTGTGGTTTATGAATCTCCCATGCGAATCGGACGAACCATCGAAGCGGCGCTTGAAGCGCTCGGCAACAGAAAAGCCGCGGTGTGCATCGAAATGACGAAGAAATTTGAGAGGATACACACAGGATATCTCGCCGAACTTGAGGCAGAATTTGAAAACACAAAAGTGAAAGGCGAAGTTGTGCTTGTTGTGGCAGGCAATAATCCTAAATTCACGGCTTGTCCTTAATGCGCGTTAATACCTGAAAATGGAACGCCGTTGTTTCTCCCTCCCGTTCATCTTAATATCCGCTTGATCCTAAACGCATTTGGACTAACCTGGATTATTCACCAACATTCCCGTCAAAGGCAATAACCATCGACTGAT
>CAYYVQ010000034.1:0-29089 GCA_964475205.1 uncultured Victivallales bacterium
GAGCAGCGTGAGATTCAGAGGCAGCGGGTTACGGGATAACCCGCTGTACGTGTGGTGAGTACAGCAGGTTGTGTCAACCTGCTGCTGCGTGAGATGAGAGAGCAGCGTGAGATCAGAGGCAGCGGGTTACGGGATAACCCGCTGTACGTATGGAGAGTACAGCAGGTTGTGTCAACCTGCTGCTTCGTGAGATGGCGGCAGGGGCGAGATGAACCCCGCCCTTTTTGGAAGAGCAGAGAGCCGGATTCGAAGAAAGGGACGAGGATGGAAAAGAGCATAGCAAAGAAGTTCAGAGAACTGGAAAAGAAGATAGGACACAAATTCAAAAACAAGAAGCTGCTTGAGCTTGCTTTGACTCATCCCTCGTTTCGTTTCGAGACCCCTGGTATCGACGAGGATAACCAGAGGTTGGAGTTTCTTGGCGATGCGGCGCTTGGATTTGTGAGCGCTGTATATCTGTACAGGACTTATGAAGAGATAGACGAAGGAGATCTGACTCTCAGACGGAGCGCGCTTACAAGCGGGAAAGCGCTGGCTGATGCCGCAGGCGAGATAGAACTTGGTTCGTATGTGAGAATGGGGAAAGGCGAGGCTATGTCCGGGGGTCAGACCAGGCAGTCGACGCTGGCCGATGCCCTGGAAGCGGTGATAGGCGCGGCATATCTTGACGGCGGCATCAAGGCGGTGCAGTCTGTATTCAGAAAGATATTAAAGGACAGGGTATGCGAGTCCGGGCCTGTGGAATGGAAAACAAATCCAAAAGGAAAACTTCAGGAATATTCGCAGCGGATTTTCAAGACTCAGCCTGTGTACAAGCTTGAGAAGACCGAAGGTCCCGCTCATGAAAGAGTATTCACCAGCGAGGTTGAACTTGGAGACGGCCGCTCCGCGAAGGCCTCCGGACGAAGCAAGCAGGATGCGGAAGCTTCTGCAGCCATGGAACTTCTGAAACATATATATTCCGGCAGATCCCCTCGGCAGCCGGGCGGCTGATAAGCAGGGCCGCAGCGCCGGAATAATAGCCGCCCGAATACAGGATGAGTGTATTGTGTGCGAATGGGGACAATGAATGGCCGGCCGTGAAAAGGAATAAACATTGATGGCAAGGCGGATTAGAAGACCACAGCGGCTCTCCTTTGAGCCGCGCAATGCTTTTACCCTTATTGAAGCGCTTGTCAGCGTAACAGCGCTTTCGGTCGGAATCGTGCTTATTCTGCAGACCTTCGGCGCCGCTTCATCTATTCTTGATTCTACCCGCACCAGCATCCGGGGAAGTCTGCTGTTGCGGAACCGCGTTTCAGGGATTGTGCTTGACGCCGAGCGCGGCGGGATTGAAACGGGATATATATCGGGACGTTTTAATGAGCCATTCGAAAACTATCGGTGGAGGATCAGGATTGATGAATTGTCCAGGGTTTCCCGCGACAGTGTTGTTTTTAAATTTTACAAGGTACAGGCCGAAACAATAGAAGATAACAGCGGCATGAAATCACGCCTTGTTACCCGGGTGTGCGCGACTGAAAAGGCTGAATAATGCGGAACAGAGTTTTATCATCAAAAGGCTTTACTCTTGTGGAGCTGATCGCCGTAATGTCTATTCTTGCCGTGGTCACGGGGGTTGTTGTTGCCAGTTTTTCGGCCGGGATGCGTGTTTTGGAAGCCGCGACGGGCTTTAACCGGGGGGATGCGGAGGTGGCGCCGGGGATAGAAATTCTCCAGAAGGACCTGATGAACTCATTTGCGTTCTACAGTATAGATTTTGAAGGAGATGATTCCCGCATTTCTTTTGCGACGTTGGCGCACGGCGGGGAGGCCGGCCACGAATATGAACGCATTTCACGGGTTGAATATTTCCTTGACCGCAACAAAGAGGCGCTTGTGCGAAGAATTGCTGTTTTTCCCCCAGGCATAGACAGCCGGGAGGCGAAGGAAGAAACAATAATCGATGGTCTGGATTTTCTCAAATTTTCCTATTTCGAGCCGGACAGTGAGAGCGGGGGCCAATGGGTAGAGGTTTGGGAGGATGCGACCAATCTTCCGGCAGCCGTCCAGGCGAGGATTGGGTTTGGGACGCGGGGGGCGGGTTATGAATTCAGGTGGGCCAGGCGCGTTGGCGCCCCCGGGGAGCTGAAATAAAAATGAGACGTTGCCCCAAAAAAGGAAGCATTCTTATTCTTACGCTTTGGACTATTTTCTTTCTTGCCGCGCTGGCAGTAGCAGTTGGATCTTACGTTAAGTTAAATGTGGCGCTTGCTTCCAAAGCTGATGTCGGCGCGCGCGCATATTTCTGTGCTTTGGCCGGCATTGAAATGGCAAGGGCGGAAGCTGTCGGGGATACTAATGGATGGGATGGAGCTGGAGACGACTGGTATGACAATCCCGGCCTTTTCAGGAAGGCTGAATGCGGTCGCGATCATTTCAGCCTTTTCGGGCGAATAGCGCGGAATGGAAATGTTGTTACAAATTATGGTTTAACAGATGAAGGAAGCCGGATAAATATAAATGAGGCTGATGAACCGCTTCTTGCCGCAATGTGGCAGATAATAGGCGGCGCGGACAATGAGACCGCAACGGAACTGGCCCATTCCGTTCTCGACTGGCGCGACCCTGATGATGATCCATTGACACAGGGAGCTGAGAGCCGCTACTATGCAGCATTGGATTCGCCGTATAAGAACCGCAACGATCAATTTGCCCATTTGCATGAGTTGTTGCTGGTTAGAGGCGTTACAGGCGGGCTCTTCTCCCGTGTCCGACCGTATCTTACGGTATACGGGGATGGGAAAGTGAATATGAATACAGCTTCAGCTCCAGTCCTGACGTGTATTGCCCTTGGAAGCGGATCCGGCGAAGAAGTTGCGTTTTCTCTTGCCAGCAAGATAGTTGCTGTTACAGGATCAGGCGGTCGATTTGAGGAACACAATTTTGAAGCCGTTCGGAGAATTTTGAGCGAATCCGGTGATATCACTGCTGATGAGAAGAACGCGTTGTCGCGATGTTTTGAAAAGTTGGCGGTCAGCTCCGAATATCTGCGAGGACGTTCATACGGCCTGGTTTCGGGCAAGCCAAAGTTTAACAGGATTATTGAATTTGTTATTAAAAAAGCGGATGGACGCGTGGTTTTCTGGTTGGAATAACCCAGGTTAGAAAGGAAAAGAGAGAAAATGGATAAAGTCGGAATTGGCATTGTTGGAATCGGAGGGATGGGCAGGAATCATGCGAGATCCATACTCGCAGGCAGAGTTAAGAGGGCTGAATTGACTGCTGTCTGCGACTTGAACGACGAGTATCTTTCGCATTTTGACGAGAGTATACTCAAATTCAAAGACTACGAAAAATTTCTGCAGAACGAAAAAGTTGATGCCGTAATTATTGCAACTCCCCATTACAGTCACACTCCTCTGGGCATAGCCGCGCTGGAAGCCGGGAAACATGTGCTGGTTGAGAAGCCCATATCCGTGCATAAGGCCGATTGTGAGAAACTGATAGGCGCCCATACGAACAAGGACCAGGTTTTTGCCGCAATGTTCCAGCTTAGATGCGATCCTCTGAACGCAAAAATCAAGGCATTAATAAGTAACGGTGAATTGGGCAGGTTGATAAGGGTGAACTGGATAATCACCACCTGGTACCGAACAGCGGCGTATTACAGGCAGGGCGGGTGGCGCGGCACATGGGAAGGGGAAGGCGGGGGCGTACTCATGAACCAGGCTCCGCATCAGTTGGATCTTTTTCAATGGTTCTGCGGTATGCCCGTCAAAGTCCGGGGGTTCTGCGGCCTGGGCAAGCGGCATGATATTGAAGTTGAGGACGAAGTAACAGCGTACATGGAGTATGAAAACGGGGCGACAGGAACTTTTATATCTTCTACCTGCGAGGCTCCGGGAACAAACAGACTTGAGATTACCGGTGAGAACGGCCGGCTTATACTTGAAGACGGGAAGATCGCGTTCAGACGGAATGAAGTTTCCGCGCTTGAATGGCTCGAAACATGTCAGAGAGCTTTCGCCAAGCCTCCGGTGTGGGATGTAAGCATACCTGCCCAGGGAAAGGACACGAAGCATGTTGGCATTATCACTAACTTTATTGATGCCATTCTTGACGGGGCGCCGCTGATTGCCTCTGCCGGGGAGGGAATCAACTCAGTTGAGCTGGCTAACGCGATACTTTATTCTTCTTTGAAGGACAGGCCGGTGAACATGCCGCTGGACGGAAAAGAGTTTGAGGCAGAGCTGGAGCGTTTGAAGAAGGCCTGAGGTCAGGGCAGATGCGCAGGCGCTGGATGTTTGTAGCGCCATTACTGGACTGCCGACCCGAAGAATCCTGCGCTTTTTCTCTTTTTTAATGAGCCAGCGAGTGTCCTTTGAAGGAACATTCGGGCGGGGTTCCTACAGGATTGACAGAGTATGAGCCGTTTTCTGGACATGCCGGCAGTCTGCCGCCCGGGAGGTATTTTCCAAGCAATTCCAGGGGAACTATATTTCCTTTTTTCAGGTCCTGGTCGAGCGCAGCCTGTTCTTTTGCTGCGTCGAGCAATTTGAGATTATTCACGCATTCGCTGGTTGCCTGGGCTTCGGACGGAGCTTCAGGCTGGGGCCCGGCCATTCCTGACATTATTGCCTGGAAATAAAGTCCGCCTATTGCGCTTGCGGAATTTTTCATTGTCAGGATTTCATCAAGCGTGATCCTGGTTACGCTTTTGATCCGGTTTCCGTCTTTAACCGCATAGCCGGCGATTCCGCCCGGCGAATCAGGAATCATGTTGAGCATTTGTCTGTTTGCTCCGGGCAAAGCAGCAAGAATGGATTTTACGGCGGAAAGCGGTTTGATTGTGTATAGCAAAACCGGGTTATATTTGCCTTCAGAAAACAGCCTTTCGAACAGTTGATTTTTTTCGACAGGGTTTACCGCTGTTTTGCCATCTTTGAGCCGCTTGATCACATTATTCATTATCGTGGGCGACCCCATAGTCTGAATCATGTTTTCATTCACGACGGCGAATTCAGTTTGCATGTTTTTAAGCCATGATGGCAGAGAGGGCTGCTGAGACTGAGGTGTTTGTGTTGCATTGGAAAGGTCAATGATGTAGCTGAAGCGCTGAATAGTGATGTTTTTATGCGTTCTAGGTTCCATGGTTTTTATTGAAAAACCGGGAGATAGACCGGCATATGTTTCATTATAGTCTACAAGGTTCTTCTTTATGTAATCCATGGCTAGCTGTTTGCTTTTTATTTCAACAGCCTGAATAGTTGCCAGCCTGCCTCCGTCAGCGGGGACGAGTCCCATTGTGAAGCCGCCTGAATAAAGCCCCTTGACCTCTTTGAGGGCTTTCTCCATCCTTTCTATACTTTCGTCTACAGGCCCCATTGATTCATTTATTTCACCCAAAAAGCTGAAATAAGGATCAATGAAGTAATCGAACGCTTGTATTCCTCCCGCTACAAATTTTATGGGAGCGTCACCTGGCACAAGGTTCCTGTAGGCTTTCGAAGCGGGAGAAATGGCGTCAAGAGCTTCCGCCATCTCTGTTTCCGGCAGCGCTTCAATGTCGCTTCGGATCTCGACAACACTTTTTTTCATGTTGTGATCAATTGCTATTCTTACAGACTTCATATCTTTGAGTAAAGTCAGCAGTAGATCCATTTGAGCTTTTGCCAGTTGTGAATGGTTTATTGACTGTCCAGCAGGCGAGGACATCGAAGAAGTGTTTTTCATCTGCGAGGTTGTCTCCTGTGCGACCGAGCGCATCAACGGCATGATTTTGGTTATGTCGATGCCCACTCGCAACACTCCGGGTGTCTCGTCAATAAGTCCGACCCTTATAGCGGCAGGTTTCTTTGCAGAGGCAACCAAGGCTGTGTTGGATTCAACTGTAGAAATTACTGCATGTCTTCCACTTATTTCAGCGAAAATTTCATGCCCGGTCTTACTTGAGAAATGGTGAATATCATTTCGGATTTCCGGTTTACCCATGGATTCAATAAGCGCTTCGAGATATGCACTGCCGTCGCCGGTGACCGGGAGGACAAGCACAAAAGGCGGTTCTGAACGTTGAAGCGCTGACAGGTTTGAGGCATCTTCCGGCAAAATCATATACCCGCATATCTTGCGGCTGGTGTCTATTCCTTTCATGTTGTCTACTTGCATCAGTTTAGACAGCGCTGAACTCATTTGTTGTGCCTGATTTGTTGCTCCGAAAAGACGGGCAACATTATCAAATTTGCGGATCAGAGAGTCTGAGCTTTCGATTTCGAATGCCATTGTGACTTTCTCTTTTGCCTCTGCGGCTACCGATAATGTCATTATCAGGACTGCAATAATCATCTTCTTCATATTTTTTCCCCGCTATTCAGTTTTTTGCCTGCTGAACGAAAATGCTTCGGGCAGCAATTTGCCTAGAGTTATTGTCTGGAAATCATCCAGGTCTGTAATAAACGCGGTGGCTACGGGAGTTCCAGGCTTACAGAACTCTGCAAGGACCTGGCGGCATGCCCCGCAGGGGTACGGATAATTTATTTCGGCAGTTGCTTTGCCCGAAGTCCCAGGACGCGCGACTATTGCCAGGGCAGTGATTTCACGGTTTCCCGCGGATACTGCTGAAACTACTGCCGCTTGTTCAGCGCATATTGTGAGGCCATAAGAAGCGTTTTCAACATTGCAGCCGGTAAAAATAATCCCGCCGGAACACAGGACCGCCGCGCCGATGTTGTATTTTGAGTATGGCGCATAAGCGACTTGAGACGCTTTTGCCGCTGCTTTAAGGATACTTTCAAAGTCGATTTCAGGTTGCATGGCACTCCTGTCTCCAGTGTTGTGATAATACTTCGGTTTCAACTGGATGGCAAGCGCAAGCAGCAATTCTCATTATGGCCTCTTTCCGCCAAAACCTATTTGTATAACGATGTGCGTAGTAGCGCGGGCTTCACCGAAGCCCAGCGCTCTTGGGGCCTCGGCTTCGGTGAAGCCGGGCCTACTCGCGCGTGGCTGCAATATCGTGCCGGAACTCTGGCCACACCAAACGTGGCAAAATGGCCATAATTAGAATTGCTGAAGCGCAAGTGTAGACATGCTGCCGGCTGTCCAGTGTGCAAGGAAAGAAGTCGGGTCATGATTTCAGAGGTTGCTTATTGTTAGTTACAGAGGATCTGTGGTAAAGTCTGGCATTTTGAAATAACAGGGAGGCAATATGATTCTGAGTGACAAAGATAAAAAGATGTATTTTGACCGGGCATTGAAAGGTGCGGACTGGTTTGTGAGAACACAGCTTGGTCAATGGCGGGCGCTTACGCATCTTGGGGACAACAAGCTTGTCTATGACAACCAGTATTTCCGGTCAGAGCATTTTGAGGGCGAACGGGATCCGAATAAGGATTGGAGTACGGATCGAGGAATAGCGTTCAATTCAGACAGAGGCAGATTCCTTTACTATTACTATATGCCGGAAAAAAAATATGTGCCCGGACTCGATTGGACACAGGGACGGGCTCTATTTGTGCTTACGGACGCATACAAGGCTACCGGCGACGAACGTTATCTTGAGACAGCGAGGTTTGGAGCTAAATACATCCAGGGACTCCAGGTGACTGACCCATATTACAGCAAAGGGTTGGGGGCTATCAGGGAGTTGACCCCTGTGGGTAGCGCTTGCGGCATTCTTGATGGAGCGCAGGCTGCGTCCGGTCTTGTCATGCTTGAACAAGTCAGCAAAGAAGACAACTGGTTGAGGCTTGGCAGGATGTTTGGCGATTTTATTCTCAGGCACTGGGAAAGCGAAGGACTGCCCCTCCACGTGTTTCTCTGGCCTGAAGAGCGCGTCGATATTACAAAAAAATGCGAGCAATGCATGCAGTATTGCAGCGTTATTCCACTCTGGCATCTTTACAGGAGGACCAGCGAGAAAAAGTATCTGAAACCTGTCCTGTGGGCGGCCGACGAGATACTGGAGATGCAGCGTCCAGAGGGTGATTTCTGGTGCTGGCGCACACGGGACCCGGATAATCCTCCCTTGCCCAGCCATCATCAGGGTATCGGCGAAGGCGAAGAAAAATTCAGATTGCGCAACGATGACGGTATGGTCCTGTTGTTGCTGGCGGCATATGAGGCTACCAGGGAGTCCAGGTATCTTGATGCCTGCGTTAGTTATGCAGACCTGATTGTTTCAGAGATTCCCGAAGAACGACCCTATTGCGTGTTTCCGGTAAAAGCGAACAATGTGCTGGATATCGGCAGGGCGGCGGGAAAAGACTACAGTGAATGGGTACTGGACAACCTGAAAGAACGTGTGCTGGATTTGCAGGTTCTGGATAGCGGAGATGCCATGGCTGATGGCGGATTCAGGGGCGAGGATGAGCAGGGCGAAGGGGGTGTTTTCGGGGGCAGATCGCTTGACTACGTTGTGACCAGGGTCACATGCTATTCTGCGGGAACGTTGTTCAGGCTCAGTGAGCAGGGAACCGGATCAGGGTTTTCCGTTTGGGGGCTGGGATAGAAGCTGCAGGCATCCGGCAGGCGACCCGCGGATTTTAGATGATAGCCCTGATAAGGGCAGACGAAGGACTCTCTGCCTTTTCGGATATTTCGAAGGCGCTTTCAATGTAAGCGGATGCTTCACGGAGAGATGTTTTGTCGCAGGCGTGAATTATTGCCAGGGTTTGATCTTTTTCAACATATTCACCTGTTTTGACTATGTGTGAGACACCTGCCGCATGGTTTACGGTATCATCGACGCTTTTGCGTCCGGCTCCGAGGGACAATACGGCTTTTCCTATGGCCCGCGCATCAGCTTTCGTGATCCAGCCCGATATGGTTGCGGCAATTGTCTTTTGAATTTTTGCGGAAGGCAGGAGGGAAGGGTCGTCTATTACTCTCAGGTCTCCATCATGTAGACGGACCATTTGTTTGAACTTTTCAAAGGCTGCGCCTGATGCAAGGGTTTTTCTGAGTTTTTCGGATATTTCTTTTTTGTGCTGCCCGACGCCGGACATCAGGAGCATTTGAGATGCAAGGCTGATCGTGATTTCGGAAAGGTCCTGCGGGCCGTTGTTCTGCAGGGTTTGGATCGATTCTGCGACTTCAAGGGCGTTGCCCGCAGCGCGTCCAAGCGGCTGGTTCATATCGGTTATAAGGGCTGACATTTTTCTGTCCATCCTTCTGCCGATTTCAATCATCAGAGCGGCCAGTCTTTTGGCTTCGGCCTCTGTCTGCATGAATGCGCCGGAACCGCATTTGACATCCAGAACGAGTGTTTCAGAGCCTTCGGCAAGTTTCTTTGACATTATGCTTGCGGCGATCAACGGAATTGACGGAACTGTGCCTGTTACGTCCCGAAGGGCATAGAGCTTTTTGTCAGCGGGAACAATGTCGGAAGTCTGCCCCGTTATAGAGCATCCGCATCCGGCGATGGTATCCAGGAATTCCTTCATGGAAAGATCTGTTCGATAACCGGGAATCGATTCCAGTTTATCAAGAGTGCCGCCGGTAATCCCCAGGCCCCGTCCTGAAATCATTGGAACGGCTACATTATGGCACGCGACAAGCGGGGCAAGTATGAGAGACACCTTATCTCCGATTCCGCCGGTCGAGTGTTTGTCGGCTGTTGGAAGTTTTATGGAAGATGTATCGACAAGCGCGCCTGAGCGCATCATCGCTTCGGTCATGGCAGTAGTTTCATATGAAGTCATGCCTTGGAAAAAGACCGCCATCGCGAAGGCGCTCGCCTGGTAGTCGGGCACGGAACCGTCTGCGAATCCGGATATGAAGGCTTGAATTTCCCTTTCTGACAAACTATAGCCATCGCGTTTTTTTTCAATTATCCATTGTGGAAGCATAGAGCGGTTACTCTGTTTCTTTATTTATATCAGGAGCGGTATGGTTTACGGCGGGGATAGGATGCCACCACCCTGAGGCTGGCGCTCTTTTTTCTTGCCAGTCTCAAGGCTTGCTTAACTTGCGGCCGGCTGATGCCGCCTTCAATGTCTACGAGAAAGGCGTATTGCCGCGGGCATCCCCTGATAGGCCGGGATATCAGGCGGCTGAGATTGACATTCTGAGATTTAAAAGTTTCGAGAAAGTCGCAAAGCCCGCCGGGTGTGTTCAGTACGCGAACTGCAAGGGTGGTTTTTTCAGGTTTCTCAGGTTCAGTCTTTGTGCCTGATAAAACGAGAAAGAGTGTAACATTGGGGAGGTCTGCTTCCACCGGGTATCTCAGGACGTTCAGGTTATAGAGTCTGGCAAGATGTCTGCCGCCGAGCGCTGCGGCATTCATTTCTCCTGCGGCGCGCAATGCCGCCGCTGCAGTGCTTGCGACAACGCGGTGTTCAACTCCTTTCAGGTTGGCCTTCAGCCAGGTATTGCAATGCTCCAGAGGAGCGAAATGTGAATACAGGGTTTTTATTTTTTCGCCCTTGCGTCCGAGCAGGGCTATCTGGACGTTAAGAGTTAGTTCTTCATCGATATAGACCCGGGGCTTGTTTTCCAGAAGAATATCAATTGTCTCGTAAATGGCGCCGCCTGAAGAATTCTCGATCGGCACTATCGCCTTTCGATGCCTGTTGCCGCTGATGTGCTGGCATACGTCCAGGATGGTGGGCAAAGCAATTTCTTTGTTTTTCTTTCCGAACCGTTTTTCGGCAACAAGATGGGAAAATGTTCCCCTTGGGCCAAGGTACGCCACTTCAATACTGTCAGGATTATGCCTTGTCATTTTCTGCCTTGAGATATTTAATTTTCCCGTTACCGTATCACGTTGCACAGTGAGCGGGCAAGCAAAAGCGCAAAGAGCTTCCTGTGTTTGAATGCCGGACTGATGAAACCTAAAAAGGTGCAACGTGGATCAATACATAAGCGGAGCAAAACAAGCCAGGCTTGCGAAGAGAATGGCTGAGCTGGGAATCGGCGAAGATCAACTCGATGAAAAGTTCATCCTGGGTTCGGGAAAAGGCGGCCAGAAGATCAATAAGACAGCCTCTTGTGTTCAGTTGCGTCATAAGGGGCACGGCATTGAAGTAAGATGCCAGAAGTCCCGTTCGCGCGCTATGAACCGGTATTTTGCCAGAAAAGAACTTTGCGATAAGATCGAAGATAAAATCGAGGGGCGAAAGTCGGCAAAGAGGCGGAAAGAGGAGAAGATCAGACGGCAGAAAAGGCGCAGGAGCAGAAAGCAGAAAGCAAAGATGCTGGAAGAAAAAAGAAAACGCTCGGGAACAAAAGCGCTTAGGCGTAATGTTGATATGGACAGGGAGATGTAAATGGAATCTTTATTAAAAGTGATTATCCTTGCGGTAATCCAGGGGTTGACTGAGTTTCTTCCAGTCAGCAGTTCAGGGCATCTTGCGCTGGCAAAACATTATCTTGGGTTATCTGTGCCGGGCGCACTGCTCGAGGTCAGTCTTCATTTCGGCACCTTGCTGGCAATTGTTTTTTATTACCATAGAAGCATCAGCAGGATGGTTAGTGGAGCGATTAAGGGAAACAACGGCTCGAGAAGATACCTGTCTACCATACTGGTAAGCATGATTCCGGCTGCGGTTTTATATTATTTCTATGCTGATGGAATCGAAGCGCTTTTTTGCAAACCGATATTTTCCGCTGCCATGCTTTGTGTTACCGGCTTAATGCTTTTATTTTCGAGGTTTATTCCGGATGGAGAAAACAGGAGCATCACTACGGGAAAGGGCCTGGGAGTAGGAATTGCGCAGGCGCTGGCAATAATGCCCGGGATCAGCCGGTCGGGCATAACGATTGTGACGGCGCGGTCTATGGGTATCGAAAAGAAGGAAGCCGCGCGTTTTTCGTTTCTGATGGCAATGCCGGTGCTGGCGGGCGCCGGCGCGCTTCAGTTGCCGAATGTTGCCGATGGACAGACCGGCGACATGACTGTTTTATCAATTGTTGTGGGGGTAATAGTGGCCGCGGTTGTCGGCTATGGCGCAATATTGTTATTGCTTAAGGCATTGTCAAGGCGTTGTTTCTGGCTGTTTGGTTTGTATTGTTGCGTAGCAGGTGCGGTGAGTTTGATGTTGGAGGTTCTTGGAGAATCGCTCAAAGTGTGATTTCTGCTATACAGACCGGCGCTTTCTGTTTTATTGTGTCGGGCATATCAAAACACATAACAGCCGGGAGACAGTATATGAGCAAGGAATTAGCCTTTGTTTTAATAAATCCACACACTATTGCAAAGTCCCGCACCGGCGGTGTCATTGCGAGGTATATCGGCCGAACGGATCTCAGGCTCGTCGGTGCGAGAATGTTCGGGCCGGGCTCCGAGCTGGTGGAAAAGCACTCGCAGCTTGTGCGAGGCTCCGATGCAGGTGACCAAAGCGCCAGGGAACTGATTGCCGACTATGTGCTTGCGGAGTATGCCCCCGACAAGGCCACCGGCAAACGCCGCAGGGTCATGCTGCTTCTGTTCGAAGGTGAAGACGCGATTGCAAAAATATGGAAAGTCACCGGCGCTGCAACTTTGAGTATGGGCAGCGGAGAAACAATACGCGACACATACGGTGATTATATTTTGGATGAGAATAACAATGTCAGGTATTTTGAACCCGCGGTGCTGGTGGCGCAGACAAAGAAAATGGCCGCTGCGACTTTACAGCTCTGGAGCAGGTATTCAGAGTCTGACGGGGGAATAATTCATTCCGCTATAGATGTTAAGGGCGGCCCTAAAAATGAGAGGACGCTGGTTTTGCTTAAACCTGACAATTTCAGGCGACAGAGCGCGCGACCTGGAAATATTATAGATCTTCTCTCGATATCGGGTCTGCGGATTGTTGGCGCAAAGAAATTCTGTATGACTGTTGACCAGGCAGAGAGATTTTATGGCCCGGTTAAAGCTGCTTTACAAAAGAAGTTCGGAAGTATCGGGTCGAAGCGGGCAGCAGACGCGCTTTCTCAAGAGTTTGGGTTTCCTGTGCCGGAAGATGCCGTTGAGGCTTTATGCGAAAGGCTGGCTCCAATTTTTGCGGAAACACAGTTTGAAAGCATAGTTAAGTTTATGACAGGTTTCTTTCCCTCGGAATGCGCGGACTCGGAAAAGAAGCGGGCCGGCAAGGAAGACTGTCTTGCCCTTGCATACGAAGGCGAGGATGCGGTGGAAAAAATCAGGGGGATTCTCGGAGAGACCGATCCGAGCAAGGCCCGTCCCGGATCGGTGCGGCGGGAATTCGGCAGTGATATCATGGTTAATGCGGCTCATGCATCTGATTCTCTTGAAAATGCCCGCAGAGAGATGGAGATTATTGACATAGAGGAAGAGGCTGTATCAGGATGGGTTAACAGGCACTATGGAGGACCGATTGCAAAAGCTAAAGAGATAAAGAAATCTTTGCCCAGGTCGCGGGGAGGCAATGCTTAGCCTGATCTATTCGTCAACTTTTCGGAATAATGTACAAGTCGTTTGCTGATATTTTTTTACCACTGATTGCACGGATAACACGGATTTCTGTTTTATATCCATCATTCTTATACTTTATCCGTGTAATCAGTGTTCTCCGTGGTTAAACTTCCTTCTGGTGAATAAGTCGGGTTAGAAAGGCGAGGTCAAAATGGGGACTGTAAAACGACTCAATTTAAATGTGAGCGGGATCACTCCATCGGCAACACTCAAAATCAGTGCGAAAGCCAGGGAGATGGCGGCGCAAGGTCAGAAGGTGTGCAGCCTTTCGGCGGGGGAGCCGGACTTCGGAACACCCGGACATATTGTCGAGGCGGCACAGGATGCTCTTGCCGACGGTCAGACAAAGTACTCGCCTGCGCCCGGACTCGCGCAGCTCAGGGATTTAATCGCTGCAAAACTTTTTAAAGATAACGGGCTGAAATACGAACTTTCGCAGATTGTAGTGAGCAACGGCGCAAAACAGTCGCTCTTTAATGCTATTCTTGCAATCTGCTCCGAAGGTGATGAAATTATTGTCCCCGAACCCTACTGGTTGAGCTATCCCGAGATGGTGAGAGTAGCCGGCGGCAAAACGGTTACGGTTCCGACGTCGCTTGAAAACGCTTTCAAAATGACCCCTGGCGACCTTGAGAAAGCAGTCACTTCGCGAACCAGGGCATTGATTCTTAATACACCGTCTAATCCTACCGGTTCTGCGTATACCAAAGAGGAGCTGCAGGGCATTTGTGAAGTCTGCGTTGCCAGGGATATTTACATAATCTCTGATGAAATTTATGAAAAGATCATTTACGAGGGCATGATCCACACAAGCGCAGGAAGCCTGTCAGCGGACGTCCTTGCTAAGACCATTACCGTCAATGGGTTCAGCAAGTCCTATGCAATGACAGGGTGGCGTCTTGGATATATGGCTGCCCCCGAAGAAGTAGCCGCGGCCTGCCGGGGCCTGCAGAGTCACAGCACGTCCGGTCCGAATACTTTTGCCCAGTACGGAGCCATTGCGGCGCTGACCGGGAGTCAGAGTTGCCTGGATGAGCGTCTGACGGCTTTTACTGAACGCCGTGACACTCTTTATGAAAGGCTTAACGGGATTGAAGGCATGAAATGCTTTAAACCTATGGGCGCCTTCTATATGTTCCCGGACATCTCAGGTTTCGGAATAGGTTCGATTGAATTTGCCGAACGGCTGCTGGATCGTGAAAAGGTTGCGCTGATTCCGGGGATGCCTTTTGGCAGTGATTCCAATGTTCGGCTGTCATACGCATGCAGCCTTGACACTATCAACGAGGCGATGGACCGGATAGAGCGGTTTGTGGCCAGCCTTTGATTGGCCTCTGCCCGCCTGCTTGCTTGCGAAGCTTGTTACGGCTGGGAACCCGCAAGACGCGGGTTCTCGTCACGTGATATGGGCGAGGCGGGACTCGAACCCGCATGCCATAAGGCACTAGCTCCTAAGGCTAGCGTGTCTGCCGTTCCACCACTCGCCCGGAAGACTCGTCATCGGCAATAATATCCGCCTTCACAAATGACCCGCCGCAAGCTTCGCAAGCAGGCGGGCAGGCCAATATGCCTGATGACAATAAGCAATGACCAATCTATCTCAGTTTCGCCTCAATTGTTGAAAGAAGGTGTTCCGGGTCAACTGGTTTCTGAAGAACCCCGTCCATGCCCATCTCGGAATAATCCACATTTCGCGTGAGGTCGTCGCCAACGGAACTGAGCATAATGACCGGTGTCTGTTTGTCTACAAGTTTGATTTCCTTAACCAGGTTTGTTCCTGAGTCTATTTCCTCCATCATAAGATCGACGAGCACCAGGTCGGGCTTTTCTTCTTTAAACTTCCGTAGGCCCTGTTCAGCGCTTGGCGCGGTATCCATTATATAGTCATTGCTTTCTATAATGGTTCGCATGGAATCGAGAAAATCCGCGTCGTCGTCTACACAGAGTATTACTGGTTTACCTTCTTTCATGGCCGGCTCCTTTTCAGTTTCTGGAAGAGTGCAGAATGCCTGATTCCGCAAAAGACCCTTCGTTTATGCACTGTTTAATAAATGTTTCTGCTTCCAGCATATTCTTTCTGGCTTTCTTAGAGAGTTTTTCCCCGAATTCGTTGAAGTTGTATCCCCGGATTCCCAGTATATAACCCTCTACTTCCTTATGAAAGAGCTTTCTGGCCAGACCAAGCACCTGTGCGGGCTCGACTCCGTGGCTTGTAAAGCTCATAACGTTTTCGGCAGCTTCTATTGCCTGGAAACGGAACGGTTCTGGACCGTTGACTTCAGCGTCGGCAAAAACGCACAGGTCGTTTTGTGCGACTGCGTGGGCGTCTTCCACGGTCAACTGATAGTCTGCTTCCACTGTTACGCCCGGAATATCATTCTCCATCAGGCGCTGGGCCAGGGCGGGCCCCAGTCCGTCATCCAGCCTGCCGGGATTTCCGTAGCCGATGATCAGTATGCGCTTACCGTTCATTTTTTTGATCTACTGTCCAGCAATTCTCCATCTGAGTCGTAAAGCTCTACTTTAAGCGGCATTTTGCCCATGGCGTGAGTCGCGCATGAGAGGCACGGGTCGTAGGCTCGAATGGCAACTTCGATGTTATTCAGAAGCCCTTCGGTTACTTCATTCCCCGAAAGTTTATCCCGCGCCACTTTGCGAACAGCCATATTCATGGGCTCGTTGTTGCTTGTGGTTGATACGATCAGGTTTGCCATAACGACCTGGTCATCATCGTTGACTTTGTAGTGATGGAAGAGTGTTCCGCGCGGAGCCTCAAGGAGTCCAACGCATTCGTTGCGGCGCTCGCCCTTGGCTACCAGATCTTCGCCCTGGAGGTCGGAGTCGTTAAGCAGCTCTTTGATTTTTTCCACGGAATGCAACATCTCTATCATGCGCGCCCAGTGATACGCCATGGTGATGTTGTTCGGCTTATTGTCTGTGACGGCCATGAATTCCTTGCGAGCTTCTTCGGCTTCGGGCGTGTCGATGAAATCGCAGGCGTTCACTCTAGCCAGCGGTCCCACCCTGTACCAGCCTTTTTCCGGGCCGAGCGATTTGATGAAAGGGAATTTCATGTACGACCATGATTTGACCTCTTCGCCGATATAGTCCACGTAATTGCGGTAATCGACCTGGTCGAAGATACTGTTGCCTCCAGCGTCAATTGCTCTGAGGTTGCCGTGGTACAGGTCCATGGCGCCGTCCTCGCGCACGAGCGACAGATGGTTGGAATCAAACGATCCGAATGGCTTCAGCTCTTCGAGGTGTTCCACCGTGTAATCTTTGGCGATCTTAAGTGCGCTGCGTGACCAATCCATGATCTGGTCAATGTCCTTGAGAAAGCTGTCCCGTTCCTCGATGGACAGGTTCTTGTTGATTCCGCCCGGTATAGCTCCGGTTCCATGAATCTTTTTGCCGGCGGTTGCCTTGATGATTTCCTGGCCGTATTTGCGGAGCATTACGCCCTGGACCGCGAGGTCCGGATATTTTTTTGCCACGCCTATGACGTTTCTTATCGCTGGATCAGCCTCAAAGCCGAACAGAAGATCGGGGGAAACAAGATGGAAGAAATGCAGCGCGTGAGATTGCAGCGTTTGTCCGTAATGCATGAGCCTGCGCATTTTTTCGGCTGTGGGGGTGAGATTCTCGCCGCCCACTATCCAGTCCATGGCCTTGGCCGCGCAAAGGTGGTGGCTTACCGGGCATATGCCGCAGAGTCTCTGGACAGTTACCGGAACCTCCCAGAACGGGCGGCCCTGGATGAACCTTTCGAATCCGCGGAATTCCACAATATGAAAACGAGCCTGCTCGACCTCGTTTTTATCATTAAGCAATAGTGAAACCTTGCCGTGGCCTTCAACGCGGGTCACAGGTTCAATAGCTATTCTTCTGAGTGTATCTTGTTTATTCACGTATCGACCTCCGTTAATCAGTCGTATTTTATCAGTTCGTACGGCAGATCCATGGGCTTATTGTTCAGTAAAGCCACCAGAGCCTGCCAGATTGTGTCTGCGGGCGGGGGGCAGCCCGGCAGAAAATAGTCGATCTTGACTACATGCTGCACGGGGTAGACCTTGTCCAGCAGAAGAGGCAGTTCCTTGTTGTTGGGAATCTGTTTGTCCGGGTTATGCACCGTAGGTCCGTTAAGATATGCTTCTTCAAGGCATTCTTTAAGCGGGATAGTGTTGCGCATTGCAGGAACTCCGCCCATAGTAGCGCAGTCGCCCAGGGCGACCAGAACGTCGCAATGGTTTCGGAAATCCTGGAGAACGTGTACGTTATCGTCGTTGCAGCAGCCTCCTTCGATCAGGCCCACGGCACACCTCCCCGTGAATTTTTTGATGTCGTCTATTGGAGATTTATCGAAATCAACAATGTCAATAAGCTCAAGTATCCGCTCATCGATGTCCAGGATTGACATGTGACAACCGAAACATCCCGCCAGTGAAGTTGTAGCAACTTTCGGTTTTTCCATTACTCTGCGCCTTTCTTGTCTGCCTGTGCGGCCTTTTTCTCAATGTCGGAACCTATAGGTTCGTGATCGTATCTGCGTCTTCCGATCGGAACGGAATAGCCGACTCTTTTTTTCAGAATTGCTCCGACCGGGCATACTTCCACTGCCTTGTCGGAAACGTCGAGCTTTGTGTCGGAAAGCTTAGCGTCAGAGTTGACCGCAACTTTCTTATCGGGACCTCGACCGACAAATTCGAACACGGTTTTGCCGTCGACATCGCGGGATGCCCTTACGCACCTTCCGCAGAGTATGCAGCGGTTCCTGTCGATGAACACATCAGGGTGAGAGGCGTCTATGTCGCGTTGAGGAAACAGGTACGGGTATTTCGGCGCCATCATGCCGAGACGATAACCCATGGCCTGGAGTTCGCAGTCGCCGCTTTTTTCGCAGAACATGCAGAAATGATTCCCCTCGACGAAAAGCATTTCGATAAGATTTCTGCGGTAGTTCTTGAGTTCTTCGGTGTCGTTTTCGACAGCCATACCTTCCGCCACCGGTTGTGTGCATGCCGATTGGGGGCGCCCGTTTACCATAACGGTGCATACCCGGCAGCTTCCGTGAGCTACCAGTCCCTCGATATAGCACAGGCGCGGAATATATATTCCCGCGTTATCCGCGGCTTCAATTATTGTCTGTCCCTTTTGCCCCTCGACTTCCACACCGTCGATAGTGAATTTAACTTTATCGCTCATTGCTTTTTATCCTTTGTCTGCCTTTCAGTACAGTTCTGAAGAATGCCCGGCTATAGACTCTGAATCCTGAAGCGCGGTTTCGACGTCAAAAGACGGTTTCATGCCTTCGTGTTTACGGTCTGCCCCGGCTTTTGCTTCCTCTATGAGGCTGTCGTATTCGGAGCGGAAGTTTTCAATTGTTGAAAGAACCGGGTTCGGCGAGGTCTGCCCAAGTCCGCACCTGCTGGTTGTCT
Organism: uncultured Victivallales bacterium; assembly: GCA_964475205.1. GTDB lineage: Bacteria > Verrucomicrobiota > Kiritimatiellia > UBA8416 > CAYSRM01 > CAYSRM01. The sequence goes on from CAYYVQ010000034.1 coordinate 18,832, forward strand.
TGACTGTTTTGCCCAATTCCTGCAGGTAGGAAACATCAGCTTCAACGCCTCTACCGTTGATAATCTTGTCGAGCCGTTCCTTGAGCAGGACGTTTCCAACCCTGCACGGCGTGCAGTAGCCGCAGCTTTCGTCAATAAAGAATTCCATGAATTTGGAAGCTATCTGCAGCGGGTTCCTGTCCTCGTTGAATATCATTATCGAACCGCCAGTGGCGAGGTCGTCGTAGCAGATTACCCTGTTGAACTGGTCAGGTCCAACCATCTGGCCAGCTGCGCCGCCGACCTGGACGGCCTTGGTTTTTTCAGCCCCGGTTTTTTCCAGCAGCTCATTAAGGCTGACGCCGAACGGGATTTCGTAGATGCCGGGTTTTTTGCAGTCGCCTGATACGCTGAGCAGCTTGGTTCCCGGGCTTCCGTCTGTACCCATCTCTGCGAACCATCCGGGTCCTTTATCAAGTATCCGGGAAACGCAGCAGAATGTTTCTACGTTATTTACGGTTGTCGGAGAAGAGAGGTAGCCTTCCTGGGCGGGGAAGGGGGGACGTGTTTTGGGATCGCCGCGCAATCCTTCGCATGAACTGATCAGCGCCGTTTCCTCTCCGCAGACATAAGCGCCTGCGCCCATCTGTATACGGATATCGAAATCGAAACCCTTCTTTCCTGCTGCGTCTTTGCCAAGAAGGCCGTCATCGCGACGTTGTTTCAGAATATTCTCGAGATATGGCCTCAGGTAGGCGTATTCGCCTCTGATGTAAAGTATGCCGACTGAAGATCCGATAGCGTAACCGGCAATTGTCATGCCCTCGAAAAGCAGCTCGGGGCATTCTGTCAGAACAACTCTGTCTTTGAAGGTTCCGGGCTCGCCTTCGTCCGCGTTGCAGATTACGTAACGCTTCTTGCCTTCTGCCTTACGAGTGAACTCCCACTTCATCCCTGTGGGGAACCCTGCGCCGCCTCTACCGCGAAGTCGGGAGGTCTTGACGTCCCTGATGACTTCCTGCGGGGTCATGGCAAGGGCTTTTTTGAGGCCGGTGCCTGATTCGTAATCAGCGAAAATAACTTCGCCTTTTTCCCTGATATTATTTTTGACCATACTTCTGACGAGCTCATGAGAGTTTTTCCCGTCTCCCATTTCATTGACGAGTCCGGATAAATCGTCGCTGGTCTTGAGATGCTCGGCTATTTCTGTGGCTTTTTCGGCATCCAGGTTGGTAACCATGGTGTCATTTACAAGGGCAGCGGGTGACTGGTCGCACATTCCCATGCAGGCGGTATGCTCAAGAGAAATCTTTCCGTCAGGGGTAGTCTCACCGAAGTCGATACCCAGAGACTTCCTGAAGGCATCCGCAACTTCGGCGCATCCTTTCAGCGAGTCCATGACATCGTTGCACATGCGAATGACGACTTTGCCTTTCGGCGCGTCAGAGAGGAATGAATAGAACGAGACTACGCCCTCGACTTCAACCCTGTGTCCTTTGACACAGTCTGCTATGACGTCCATGGCGTTGCCCGGTATGTGCCCGAATTCGGACTGGACATCGCGAACTATGTCCATCATACGCGTGCGGTCATTATCATATGCTGCGCATATTTCTTTCAGTTTTCTTGCGTTATCACTCATATTGGATCCTCACCAGCTTTCTTGATTCGGGAAAGGACGTAAGCTGCCCTGTCCCTGCTTCATATGAAGAACGGAAAACACCGCATGGTTCCCTGCGATTTATTTGACAAAAAATTAACGCTTTAAGGGGTGAAAAGTCAAGTCTCAAATGGCATTTGCTGAACTTTTTTTGTTTTGGAAATAGTCTATTGAGAGGTTATGGTCTTACGGCTGAGTTTGTGCAAGTTCGTAGTTCAGATAAAGTTGAGTTTTTGACGAAACAATTTGCGGGCCCCGCCTGCTCCCGACCATCGGGAGGGCAAAACCCGTCGCTTTCCGAACGAGGGAAAGATGATTGCACGTTCGGTATGTGGAAAATATGCCGAGTTCGGATTTGTTGTGCCATTGAATCCAAATATTGGAGCTAACAAATGAAAGGAGAAATGAAGTGAGCGCTAAACCGATTAATGTAGGAATAGCAGGCCTGGGGCGGAGCGGGTGGAACATACATGCGCGGCTTTTTGATATTGTAGGGACGCGTAAGTATCGGATAACGGCGGTTTATGACCCTGATATGAATCGGATGAAAGAGGCGAAAGACAAATACGGCTGCGAGCTTTATTCCAGTTATCGCAAGCTGATCGCTGCCCCGGAAGTTGAGCTTGTTGTAGTTGCTGTGCCCAGTCATCTTCACGCAAAATACACAATTGACGCATTGCAATGCGGAAAACATGTAGTGTGTGAAAAACCGATGGCCGGCAGCGTCAGGCAGGCGGACAGCATGATTCGGGCTGCTAAGAAATCCGGCAAAGTGTTGACTATATTCCAGAACAGAAGGTATCAGGCCGATTTCCAGCAGGTTAAGAAGATAATAGATTCCGGCAAGCTGGGCAGAATAGTGCAGATCAGGATGGCTCAGCATAAATTTACCAGACGCTGGGACTGGCAGACTTTGAAAAAATTCGGCGGTGGCACAACGTCTAATACGGCTGTTCACACTCTTGACCAGGCGTTGCAGCTTTTCGGTGAAAGAATGCCAAAGGTTTTCTGTTTGAGAGATCGTGCGCTTACCCTTGGAGACGCTGATGATCATGTGAAGATTGTGCTTCATGGCAAAGGCGCGCCGACAATTGAAGTGGAGGAGACCGCTGCCTGTGCTTATCCCCAGAATAAATGGTTGATAATGGGAACCCGTGGCGGCTTGACCGGCAGTGAACGCGAGCTTAGATGGAAGTATTTCAAGAATAAGACACTGCCACGCAAAGAAGTTGAAATAGAGCCGATACCTGACAGGACCTACATCAACGAAAAGCTGCCCATGGTTGAAAAGGAATGGACCTCAAATGTGAAGGGACGTCAATTGGAAGCCAATTTCTACAACGATCTATACCGCTGCATAAGGGCCGGGGGGCCGGTTCCTGTAGGGGCTGAATCTGTGCGAAGGCAGATTGCCATACTGGAGAAATGCAGGCGTATGGCTCCGGTGTAAGGGAGCCATTGGCATTGCCCGACGAAGCTGCCTGAGCGAAGTCGGGGCAGCTATGAAGCAGTGGTATCAGTGGGTTCGTCGAATGTTCCGTGGGCGCTGCTCTGGCGCGCAAGAGTTGCGTATCTTCCGTTCATGCGCATAAGTTTATCGTGCGTGCCCGATTCGATAATTCGCCCTTGATCCAGGACGATGATTCTGTCGCCCTTTTTTACTGTGGACAGCCTGTGGGCAATTAGAATGGTTGTGCGGTCTTTTACCAGGTGGTCGAGGGCAGACTGCAGTATGCTCTCGGTGTGAACGTCAAGGGATGAGGTTGGTTCATCAAGAATCAGAATGGAAGGGTCGGCAATCAGGGCGCGGGTAATTGATATAAGCTGGCGCTGTCCTTCTGAAACTGAAGCGCCGCCTTCGCGCACTTCGGTATCGTAGCCATGGGACAGTTTTGAAATGGCTTCGTGAACGCCCAGTTCTTTGGCTGCGGCTATAACTTTTTCACGCGGCATTTCCGGCCGCCGGAACCGGAGGTTGTCGAGAACTGTTCCGGAGAACAGAAAACCTTCCTGAGGCACAATAGCCATGTTGCGGTGCAGCTCTTCCTGGTTATATTCCCGGATGTTGCGGTTGTCTATCAGCGTTTCTCCGCCTGTGACATCGTAGAAACGGGCTATCAGCGAAGATATAGTAGTTTTTCCCGCGCCTGTTTCGCCCACGAGAGCAAGGGTTTGTCCTGCCGGTATTTCCAGGTTGAAGTTTTTAAGTATCCAGGGCTGGGAGGGGCCGTAACGGAAATCTACGTTTTGCATTGCGATATCGCCGTGAAGGTTGCCGGCGGGGGCTGGATTGTCCGGGTTAGGAACCCCGGGCTGCATGTCTATGATCTCGTAAACCCTCTCGGCCGCGGCCATGGCTCTGAGTGACATGCTGTAAAGTTCGACAATCATTCGAAGCGGCCAGAGAATCGCATTGGAGTAAAGCACGTATGCAGCAAGGTTTGCAGTAGTCAGCGACCCCGCATAAGCAGAGGCGTACTTTGAGTTGAGCAGCCATGCCCCGAAGCTGACAACAATTGTCGTGTTGAGTATTCCAAGGAAGTCCATAGACGGCATGAATATAGCGTCGAGTTTTGCAATGCGTATTTCAGTGTCCCTGTTTATCATGTTTAATTCATTGAACATTTCCAGGTTCTTTTCTTCCCTGGAGAAAGCCTGAACTACTCTTACGCCCCTTACATTTTCTGTCATGTTTGCAACCATGCGGCTGTTCTGCTCTCTGGCGTAACGCTGAGCCTTTGACATTCTTCGCTTGTACCAGTGGGTAATGGCGGTAATGATTGGCGCAATGAGAAGTGTGGGGAGAATTAATACGGGCGATATAGACAAAATCCGGTACCCTGCATAGCCCACGGCTGTGACGAATACTACTATCATCATTAAAGTATAAGTCATGAATTCAGAAATGTGCCACATGTCGCCGGTGCTTCTTGCCACCAGCCAGCCTGCCTTGTGTGTATCGAAAAAGCTTTTTGACATGGTCTGCAGTTTTGCAAAGAACTCCTTTCGCAGGTTTTCTATGGCCCTGTTGCTCGCGTAGGTGGTCACTATGAACTGGCTCCATCCGAACACGCGGTTGGCCAGCGCAAACAGAAGAAGAGGGAGAACGAGTGTTGCAATTTTCTCCTGCCAGAGCGCGTTGCTTTCAAGAATCCGAGTGGCTTCATGTATGATGGACATCTCTGCGGCAATGCAGATGAAGATGAAGAAATTGCCGAGAAACACAAGCCATTTGTGGCTCCCCAGTGAAGCAAAAAGACGCAGAACCAGCCCCAGGGAGAGAGGCCTTTCCCTGACTTCGTGTTCTCTAGTTTCCGATGTGGAGTTTTGTTGAGCTTTCATAAGCGCGTTACCCGGCCTCTTCGTTCCCGGTCTGCTGTTCAGTCTGCATGATACGGCTGAAGGATGTTCCTGGCCTGTTAATTTCAGATGGACGTCCATGTTCGATTATGGCCCCGTCCTGCAGGACGTGGACATAATCTGCGTCGGCAATGCTGGAATAACGTTGGGCTATAATTATGACCGTGCTGGTCTCGCGCAATTCCGCTAGTCCGTCCTGAATTGCTTTTTCAGTCAAAGGGTCGACCGCGGAGGTGCAAGCGTCGAGTATTAGAAACCTGGGTTTTCTGAGAACCGCCCTGGCAATGCTTGTGCGCTGGCGCTGTCCGCCGGAAAGTGTGACGCCGCGTTCTCCCACGGCTGTATTGTAACCTTGCGGCAGTCCCATAATGAAATCATGGGCCTGCGCTATGGTTGCGGCATGGACGATTTCTTCAAAGGAAGCATCGGGCCTGCCGTAGGCGATATTGTTGCGTATGGACGTTGAGAAAAGAAAAGATTCCTGGAAAACCAGCGAGAACTGATTGCGGACTTCCTGTATGGGAAAATTGCGTATATCTTCGCCGTCCAGAAGCACCTGTCCGGAAACCGGGTCATAAAAGCGGCAGAGCACCAGCGCAAGAGATGTTTTTCCGGATCCGGTGGCGCCTACCAGGCCCACTTTCGATCCCGACTCGATCCGTAGCGATGCGTTTTTGAGAGAATGACTTCCGTCCTTGTATGCAAAGCACACATTTTTCGCTTCTACCGAGCCAGGCCCGCTGTGAGGCAGTTTTTTCTGTCCCCTGTTGGCAAGATAATCTCTTGCCTTAAACAATCTGCCCAGCCGGTGGGCGGTAATCGCGAACCACATTGACAGATTGAGTCCTCTGCCCAGCATCCTCACGCGTGCTTGCAGTGAAAACTGGATGAAAAAGATCTTGAAGAGCTGGCCGCTGGTCATGTTCCAGATTCCTTGCCTGCCCGAGTATATGGCAGCCGCAAGGGTTGCCGGGATCCCAAGGTATATTGCCCAGACAAGAGCCTGGTTGATGGCTACAGACAGGCACAGTTCCTTGAAATAGGAATTGTGGTATTTATGGATTTTAGTGTTGTAGATATGGCGCTGGCGGGACTGTGAACCGAAAGCCCGCACCACCAGTTGTCCTTCCATATTCTCGCTGAAGATCTGAACAGCTTCAGCAAAAAGCTGTTTGGTGCGCGAAAAGACACGGTATCCGTATTTGAAATAGAAGTAAGAACACGACAGCGCAAGCAGTATGAGGCTGATGGAGCATAGACCTGCCGGCCAGCAGACAATTGTCATGTACCCGCAGGCAAGCGCTATATAGAGCGAAGATTCGATAATATTGGTGAGCCCGAACCTGAAGAAGCGTGAAGCGTAATTCACGTCTTCAACGACATTGGAAATCAATGTCCCGCTATGGGCTGCGTCGTGGTAGGCGAAGGACAGATTCTGCATTGTGTTGAAAATTCTGCTTCTAAGGTCAAAAAGCGACTCCTGACCCAGTCTGGTTTCGAGCACTTTTCTTGCATAAGTAAAAGCCCATCTGAGCAGCGCAAAAAGGAGAAGGGCGGCGGGGATAATTGCTATTCGTCCGATCGGCGTTGAAAGAAAATCCAGAGGGAAAGGGCCGATAAACAGAGGGTTTCCGTCGATTGCGTCAACATAAAGCTGCAACAGTTTGGGCAGGATCAATTCGAAAGCGTTAAAAAACAGGACTGCCCCGAGCGTCATTGCAAGCAGCCCCTTCCTGCGCTGCAGGCACATCCGGAGAAGGTCGAGTATGTCTTTTTTGAAGTTCATGGAAACGGGTATTTAACGATTGAAAAGATTGTGTGTCGAGTGCGAAGAGGTTTTTTCCGCCTACAAAAAACTGTTATGTGACGGCGTGTTGCCCGAATCAGCGTGGACTGGAAATTTTGACTACCCATAGATTCTGCGGAAAAGCCAAAAAGAAGTTTGACTTGATAAAGGTTGAAAACCATTGTTTGTGTGTGTGTTATTTAAATTATGAATAGATCAGGCTAATGGAGACTTTAAAAACGCGAATAGCTTTTTTTCTTTTTTTCGCTGCCTGTCTGGCGTTGCCCGCGGTATGCAGCGCCGGACCGCAAATAGCATGCAGGGAACCGGTTTACAAGTTCGGCACGGTCAACAACAGCCATAGTGTTGATCATACCTTTATCGTGGAAAATCGGGGCGACGCTGTGCTCAAGATCGGGCGGCTCAGGGCGTGCTGTGGGGCGACGATGAAGACAGGGTCCAAAACCATTGCTCCGGGAACAAATACCGAACTGCGGGTCAAACTGTCACTGAAAGGCAGGAAAGGCGAACAACGCAAGAGCTTTTACGTTGCTTCCAACGACCCTAAGAGGCCGTATTACCAGTTCCGGCTCATCGGCGTTGCTGCCGCAGCCGTTGACATTGACCCCCGCTCGGTGCGCTTCGGCGAAACGTTGCGTGATGTTTCAACCAATATGACAGTCACCATCAAATGCAAGGAAGGGTTTGGCTTCAGCATAACCAACGTGGCAAGCACGGATAAGCATTTTATGGCCAGCATTAAGAAGACAGGCAAACTTGAACATGCGATTCTGGTCAGGACAGAGCCAGTTCTTGAAAAAGGTATTACCCGCGCACGTGTTCTTCTGCATACCGATAGCGCCAAAGTCAAGCAGTTGTCTATCCCCGTATCCGCCAGAGTCAGCAGCGACATCCTGACAGCGCCTTCAAAAATCCTGCTGACCAAACCAGACCATCCGTCGAAGCGGGTTTCCAGATACCTTGCAATCCGTTCCCGAAGCGGGCGGCAGTTCAAGATAATCAGTGTCACAGCCCCCGATCCTGATATCGAAGTCCAATACGAGCCGATGGGAAAGCATGGCCATCGTATCATCCTTAAGGATTTCGCGCCCATGCCCGACCTTGACGGCAAGGAACTGGTCATTACAACCGATCACCCGGACGCACCACGGATCACGGTCCCTGTCAGTGTAACGGGAACCGGGAAATGAGCATGCGACGACTGGGGCACACCCTCTATCTGGCTGCCGCCTGTGCAAGCGTAATGCTTCCGGCGATTACATCCACAGCTCAAAACGATAACGACATCGCTTTTCAGCCGGTGATAATCGACTATTTTCACGAGGAAGGCTGCCCCCAATGCCGCAAAGTAAACGAACACGTTAAACCCGAACTGAAACAGCAGTTTGAAGGATTTTACGTTATCCGGCAGTACGACGTTGGGATCAGAAGCAACGTCGTGCGCCTTGCAACCTACCAGGAAAAACTGGAGATATCGGACAATAAGCCGGTATGTATGATTGTCGACTATCAGTATGTGTTTAACGGATATGCGCAGATCGAGAAAGGCCTTGCCGATCGCGTCGAAAAGTGTATCGCCAGCCGTCTCAAGCCCCGCTGGCAGCCGCCTGAGCCAATAGAGGTCAACTTCGCGAAGACCTCCGATATCCTGCATGAACGCGTCCGCAGCTTCACTCTGCCCATGGTGATAGCCGGAGGACTTGTGGATGGCATAAACCCCTGCGCAATCGCGTCTCTTGTTTTTTTAATGAGCTTTCTCTCGGTGTATAAGGTGAAGGGAAGTGGCATCATGCTCATGGGGCTTTCTTTCTGTCTTGCCTCATTTCTCACTTATACCGCGCTTGGATTCGGCCTGCTGCGGTTCCTGCACCTGTTCAAGGGTTTCAACCTCGTTCAATCAGCGCTGGAAATCACCATGATTGCCCTTCTTTGCGTCCTGGCCTTCCTTTCGTTCCGGGATGCGTACCGTTACAGTAAGAGCAGGGACAGGCATGATGTCAGTCTTCAGCTTCCGGATTCTGTCAAAACCCGAATACGCAATGTGATCCGTTCGGGGTTGAACAGGAGAAGTCTCGTGCTCGGCGGCTTTATAATGGGAACCTGCGTTACCGCATTGGAAAGTGTCTGCACCGGCCAGGTCTATGTGCCGACTCTTGTAGCCGTTATCAAAAGCGGCGAACTCCTTTCGGAGTCATGGAAGTATCTTCTCATCTACAACGCCATGTTCATGATCCCCGTGGTGTCGGTTTTCGCCTTGACCTGCGCCGGACTCAGAACTGAAAAACTTATCCAGTGGTCCCGCACAAACGTTGCATTCAGCAAGATTCTCCTCGCCTGCTTCTTCATCGCAATGGCCGCCCTGCTCGCATACCTCTAACCTCCCCTTAGAGTACAGCAGATTATCCCGTAACCTGCTGCCCCCCCCACTACTCCCCTTTTCCCTCGCGCCGAAGGCGTCCTCTTCGTGCCCATTTCTGTTCATTCGTGGTCCAAAACTCTCCTCTTCCCCCAGTACAGCAGGTTATCCCGTAACCTGCTGCCCCAGAGCAAAAGCGGATCCCGTAACCTGCTGCTTTCTCAATAAAAGGTCACCCCCATGTCGACAAAAAATTTTTTATCCAGTAAATCCAGTAAATCCTGTCTATTAATATATCTGAACTGATTTTTTCGAGTACAGGAACAAGAAGGATAAACGTTTATGATCAACAAGAAATACTTTTTACCAGCCGCAGTTATTTTCGCCGGAGTCCTTGCTGCAGTTGTCCTGCTTATCCTGCCCGAACGCTCAGCAGAGCAGGGGAGCACAACAAAGGATACCGTGAGCCGGTCATAGAAGAAAGATAAGGCCCCCGACGTCCTTGCGCCAACTTCGCCAGTCTCGAGTGAAGAGCGTAATGAAGCTGACGATATGGATACCGCTGAATCCGACCACCAGTCTCAATTGCGCAACAGACTCAATGAACTCAAAATCTCTCCCCATGTGCGAACAATAATCGGACTTGACGGATCCGATCTTAATTCCCGCCGCTCCGCAATGAAAAAGCTTACCAGGAATTTGCCACAGGACGATATCAAAGCGCTAAAAAGCTTCCTTGATTTCAGATATAAAGACAACAGTTCCGAACGGCTTCTCGTTTTCGAAGGCCTTAAAAACGATGCTCTCGATGTCCTTCTGCGCCAGGAAAATCTGCCGGAAGGAATAGGCATCAGGCTGGTCAAAATGTTTAGCGATAGCGAACATTCCGACGTCTGGCGGGATTACTGCATTCAATACCTTGCGCCATACTACCAGCGCAAATGGCCCGCCGGGAAGCAGCTTTCCGACGATCCCGAACGCAAGACAATTGAACAGGCTTACTGGGATGCGACCGCGCAGGCGGACCGGTCTTTTGCCGGAACCCCGCCACCCTGGCCCTAACCAACGAAACAATCATAATCCAAGGCAAAACAAA
>CAYYVQ010000035.1:0-28631 GCA_964475205.1 uncultured Victivallales bacterium
TAAACTGACCCAAAACATCCGTGCCATCAGTGTAATCCGTGGTTGTCCCCGTAAGGCGCTGATCCATCCTATGTTACAGGTCAGACCCGGTGCACTGGTGAATAATCCAGGGTAATTATAACCGTCAAACAAAGCTGCGTTTTTTTTGGAAATTCACACTGAGATGTATTATAAGTCAGGTTAGATTTCAGGTTAACATTTCAGGAAGGTATTTGAATGATGAAAAAATGCGGGTTGATCTGTTTTTTGAATATTGGACTTCTTATTGCAAACTTGTGCTATGCTGAGACCGGCAGCGCTGAAAACGACATAGGGATACTCAAAAGAACGGGCAAGGCTTTTTCCGAAGTGGCTAAAAAAGCTATGCCGGCGGTGGTTTTTATAACAGTTGAGAAGGAAGTCGAGGTGCAGGGATACTCGCCGTTCCGGTTCAACGATCCGTTTGATTTCTTTGGATTTGACAGGTTCCGGGGCCAGCCAGGCGGTCCGCAGACTCAGCGAAGAGTTGTCCAGGGTTGGGGGTCTGGGTTTATCATCACCAGGGACGGATATATTCTTACTAATAACCACGTGGTAGGCGACTCGGACAAGATTACCGTCAAGTTGCATGATGGAAGGACCTTTGAAGCCGAGCTTGTCGGGACTGATCCAAGGTCTGAAGTTGCGGTTATTAAAATTGACGCCGAAAAACTCCCGTTTCTTGAGGCCGCGGATTCTTCTAAGCTGGACATCGGGGAATGGGTCATAGCCATAGGGAACCCGTTCGGGCTGGCGGAGACGCTTACTGTCGGAGTTGTAAGCGCGAAAGGCAGAAGCAATATCGGGCTTGCCGATTATGAGGATTTTATTCAGACCGATGCGGCAATTAATCCCGGAAATTCCGGCGGCCCCCTGCTGAACATCGACGGGAAGGTGATAGGAATCAATACTGCTATAATGAGCCAGAGCGGCGGCTACATGGGAATTGGTTTTGCCATTCCCATTAATATGGCTCTTGCCATCCGGGACCAACTGGTGGAAAAGGGCAGGGTAACGCGCGGATTCCTGGGTGTCCGTCTTAATCCGCAATATGGCGACGAGATGGCGGAATCTTTCGGGCTTGATGAAGCCAGGGGCGCGCTGGTGGCAGAGGTGATGGAAGATACCCCTGGAGCGGAAGCGGGTCTTCGGAGCGGCGACATAATCCTGCAGGTAAATGGCGAAGAGCTTCGGGACAGTAATGAACTGATTAACAAGATTGCTCTGATGCGGCCGGGAACGGATGTGATTTTGAAAATTTTCCGTGATGGCAAAGAGATAGAGAAAAAGGCGACGCTCGGGACTTATCCCGGCGACGAGGAATCCCAATCCGAAGCTGTAGAGATACTTGGACAGCTTGGTTTTTCGGTCACTGAACTTACTCCTGAGCTGGGTTCCAGGCTTGGATATGAGCTTGAAGAAGGAGTGGTCGTCAGCGAAGTGGAAAGCGGAAGCATTGCGGAGGCTGCCGGAATTCAGCCCGGTCAGTTGATCCTGGGTGTTAACCGCCGGCAGGTTGCCGGCCCGGCCGAATTCAAAGAGGAAATTGCCAGGGCCGCAGACACTAAAAAACTGCTCCTGAGGATAAAAAGCCGCAGACGGTCGTGGTATGTGCTTCTCGACTTGAGATAGGGACCTGTTTTTTTTGCGGAAGATAATTTATGAATCTGCCGGATAAACTTAAGGAAAAGCTGCGCCGTCTCCCGGACAAGCCTGGATGCTATATGATGCGGGATTCATCCGGGCGTATCATATACGTAGGCAAGGCTGCGTCGCTGAGAAAAAGGGTTATGTCTTATTTCCGCGATGCCACGTTGCGACGAGGTTCGCCCAAGCTTCGCGGCCTGGTCAGGAGTGTCAGGGATCTTGATTATATTGTTGTTCGAAACGAGGCTGAGGCCGCATTGACCGAAGGCAGGCTTATCAAAGATTACCGGCCGAGGTATAATGTAAGTTTCAAGGACGACAAACGTTTTCTTCTTTTGAAAGCTTGTCCCGACCATGAGCTGCCGCTGTTTGAGCTTTGCCGTATAAAGCGCGGCGATGGCGCAGTCTATTTCGGGCCGTATGCCTCGTCTGCCGCGGCCAGGGCAGCACTTGATTTTGTTGAAAAAACGTTCGGCATCAGAAAATGCGCTCCCATGGTTCCTGATGAAACAACTTATCAACACTGTATAAACGACATTGTGCGGTTCTGTTCAGCTCCCTGTGTGGGTAAAGTATCCGCCGCTGAATACCGTCAGAGGTTTGAAGAGGCTTGTGCCTTTTTGAGAGGGGAGCGCCGGGAATATCTCAGCCAGATGAAGGAGCGCATGGAAAAAGCGGCAGCCGAGACGCGCTTTGAAGATGCCGCTGCAATCAGAGATACGTATCTGCTGCTGCGCGAGGCGGTGAAACAGAAAAACAGGATAGCGGCTACTCCGGAAATGAGGAAAGAGGAGGCGCGGCAGGGTCTGGAGGAATTGAAGGATATTGTCGGCATCAAGGCTTTGCCTCGAGTTGTGGAGGCCTATGACATATCGAACATATCCGGCAGTTATTCTGTGGCGAGTATGGTGTGTTTTGTGGATGGAATGCCGAACCGCACCCGTTACCGGCGCTTTCGCATAAGAACAGTGGAGAATATTGATGATCCCCGTATGATCGCAGAGGTTATAGGCCGCCGGTTTGAAAGACTGCTTCAAGATGGCGGTGTACCGCCGGATCTAGTTGTGATTGACGGGGGGAGCACTCAGCTTGGCGCGGCCCGAAGCAAGCTTTATTCACTTGGTATGGAGCGGGTTGTTTCCATAGGCCTTGCCAAGCGGTTCGAGGAAATATATCTCCAGCCGACAGGAAAACCGCTTCGGCTTCCTCCCGATTCGGTGGCTCTGAAAGTTTTGAAGAGGATAAGAGATGAGGCGCATCGATTTGCGATTGACTACCATCGCAGACTCAGGAACAAGCGTATCCGGGAGTCTGTGCTTGATGATATTTCCGGGGTCGGTCCTGCGAAGAAGCGGCAGTTGCTTGAGCGTTTCGGGTCTGTCAAAAGAATCATACAGGCTGACGAAGGAGAGATTGCAGCGGTGCCGGGGATAGGGTCAAATCTTGCCCGAATTATTGTTAATGAACTGAAGCCTGCGGACGATGCCTGACTTGATGAAAACTCTCGTGGTAAAACTGAGTTCTCTTGGAGATTTATTCCATGCTTTGCCGGCGCTTAACCAGTTGAAAGAGGGACTCGATTGCGAAATCACGTGGGTGACTCAGAAGGAGTATGCCGGGGTGGTCCGGTGTTTCAAGGATGTGGACAAGGTTATTGAGTTTTCCAGGCGTGAGCCTGCGAAATCGGGGGTTTTTCTCAATGAGCTGCGCGCCGAAAGATACGATCTTGTGCTCGACATGCAGGGGCTGTTGAAAAGCGCTGTTATTACAGGATTTTCACGGGGCCGGAGGAAGATCGGTCCTTCGTTCCGCCGAGAATGTTCAGGCATTTTCTACGGAGAGATTGCGGGCAGGCGAAACAAGGAACGGCATGCAGTCGAGGAAAATATGGACTTTGTTTCGCACCTCGGGCTTGAACATAAGAACAACAGGTTTTTTCCCGTTGAGTTTCCTGATGTTGAAATATCCGGAACAAGGCCGCGGGTAGCCATTCTGCCGCGTTCCCGCTGGTCTACAAAAAACTGGCCGCTTGAATATTATGTTCAGGTTGCCGGGTATCTGCAGGAAACGTTGTATGCAACCATCTTTCTGTCCGGCGCTGATGCCGACAGACCGGCGTGCGAACGCATAGCCCAGCAGCTTCCCCGTGAAGCTGTTAATGTTGCCGGGATGCATTCGCTGCCGGAAGCCGGCGGTTTTCTCGCCCGCATGGATCTTCTGATAGCCAATGATTCCGGCCCGGTTCATATGGCCGCTGCTGCAGGAACCCCTGCGGCGGTTCCGTTTGGACCGACTTCCGCGGAAAGGACCGGTCCGTATGGACAGGGGCACACTGCATTTTGTTCCGCTGAAAGCTGTAGCCCGTGTTTTTCGAGACAATGCAAAAGAGGCGGAATGCCCTGCCTCTGGGGCATCAAACCCGAAGAAGTTCAAAAAGCAGCCGTTGCTATTCTGAAAAAGACATATTAGCCTGATCTATTCATCAACTTTTCGAAATACTATACAAGTCGTTTGCTCATATTTCTTTACCACGGATTCCACTGATAACATGGATTTCTGTTTTATATCCATCATTCTTATACTTTATCCGTGTAATTGGTGCTATCCGTGGTTAAATTTCCTTCTTGTGAATAATTCAGGTTAGGAATGTAATCTATTCACATGCTTCGAAAGGGGTATCGCCGACTTCTTTCTGCTTTCGTTCAAGTTCGGCGGTGAGTTTCTTTACCACATCCGCATAGGCCGGATCATTGTAGACGCTGTTCATCTCGTATGGGTCTTTTTCGAGATCGAAGAGTTCCCATTCAGGTGAGAGTTCGATAACGTCGGTTCCAACTTCGGAACCACCGGAATACATGACCTCTTTATCTGCGCCTTTCTGGCCGCATCCGTCACAGTAGTAGTAGATCAGTTTATATCGCTTTGTGCGAATGCCGTAATGCGCCGCAACATTATGATCGCTTCTGTTCATCCAGTAGCGGTAGTACATTGAATCCTGCCAGTCTTGAGGCGTTTCTCCTCTCGCGGGACCCCTGAAGCTCCTGCCCTGGAATTCCTGCGGTGTGTCCGTGGAGCAGTAGTCAAGAAACGTGGGAGCGAAATCAACATTTGTGATTATGTCCACGTTGGCGCTGCCGGCCTTGATCTCTTTAGGGTACCGCATTATGAAAGGCATGCGCAGCGATTCCTCATACATGAACCGTTTATCATACCAGCCATGGTCGCCCAGGAAGAAGCCCTGGTCGGAAGTATAGACGACAATCGTATTTTCGGTAAGGTTGTTATCGTCCAGATAATCAAGCACACGTCCCACATTGTCATCAACGCTTGCGATAACCCGCAGGTAGTCCTTGATGTACCGCTGATACGCCCACTTTCGCAGTTCCATCTCGGGCAAATCACGATTGATCTGGCATTTGATGTCTCTTGTGTTCATGTGCACACCTACGCGCATACGCGCCGATGCCGCCGGCGCAGCCCGGTTTTCGTATGTATCGAAAAGAGTCTCCGGTTCGGGTATAGTTTCATTGGCGTACATGTGCAGATGTTTCTCGTCGGGCTCCCATTCGCGATGAGGAGCCTTGTGATGATATAGCATGCAGAACGGCTTGTTTTTGTCACGGTTCTCAAGCCAGTCGAGGCACATATCTGTTATTATGTCGGTGACATATCCTTTTACTGTTCTTCTGGTCCCGCCGTCGGGTCCTTTGAAGATGAACATGGGGTTATGATAAAAACCCTGTCCGGGAAGGACGGCCCAGTCGTCAAAGCCTGTCGGGCAATGTTCAGGACCCTGGCCGAGATGCCATTTCCCGAAGATCGAAGTCTGGTATCCCTGTTCCTGAAGCAGCTTTGGGAAAGTTGTAAGACGGTTGTCCATGTGTGTGCGCAGGGTAGTGACCTCGTTAACATGGTTGTAAGTGCCTGCGAGTATTGCGGCTCGGCTTGGGGTGCAGATGGAATTAGTGCAGAAACAGTTGTCGAACCGGATGCCTTCGTTGGCGATGCGGTCCATGTTCGGAGTCTTATTGATACGGCTTCCATAGCAGCTCATCGCATGGGCGGCGTGATCGTCGGTCATGATGAAGATAATATTCGGTCTGTCTGACGGCATGTTAATATCCTTCCTGTATTATTCCCGCCCTGCCTGTTTGCGGGCAGCCATAAAATCTGAAAAATTATTCAGATAAAAGATGCTACATGAAGCGAGGGGAAGTTCAAGATTTAACTGCCCCGAGCCTGTACCCCTTTTCCTCCAGGATAAAATCGTATCCTTCCGATTCATCAATAAGGCAGAGGATACGTTTTGGTTTGTTGTGAATCCACACGGCAAGCACTTCGCCGGCGAAGATAGTATGGTCGCCAGCAGTCATCCTGCCGGCCAGCCTGCACTCCATATTTGCCGCGCACTCCTCTATGAGCGGGGCGTTTATGTGTTTGCCCGTGGCTGGTGTAAGCCCTGCCTCTTTGAACTTGTCTGTGTTCCTTCCGCTTCTGGTTCCGCAGGTGATTGTCGCCTTTGCCAGATCTTCGCCGGGCCATGCAAGGACGAATTCACCGGATTCTTCTATGAGGTTATGCGTGAACCTTGATGGCGCGACGCTTATGGCCATCATTCGAGGCGAGCCCGAAGCGTTCATTTTCCAGCCAAGCGGACAGATGCTTCGTCTGCCGTTATATTCGGCGACGGCCCATGCCACCCTTGCGGGACGTTCGCAGTGTTTCTTGAATTCACTTAAATCTGACTCTCTCATGGTGTTGTCCTTTTGTTAAACCTGTGTGGTTGTTGAGCGCTGTATTCTGTTGAACCTGAAGAGTGAGTGGCCGTTTACTTGATAATTTTTATGAGTTCCCGGAAACGGGGATGATCCGCCGTCCGAATTATATCGAAGAGGAAAGTCTCTACGCAGGTGGAAGGGACATGTTCCGATCCGAGCCGTTGGAGGGCAATATTACTGTCAATCTCCTTTCTCGACGATACGCAGTCGGCGATAATTTCAGGTTTGTATCCTGCCGCCTTGAGATCAACGGCGCTGAGGTATATGCACACGTGTGTTTCGATGCCGCAGAGGAAGACATGATTCCGTCCCGATTTTTCCAGTTCAGCCATGAACCGGGGTTCTCCGCAGCAGCTGAAGCTTTTCTTATGGATGGGTTGCTGTTTTGTCAGCAGCGTTTCCAGTTCCGGAACGGTCCGGCCCATTTTATCAGGCGCCTGTTCCGTCCGGATGACAGGTATGCCGAGCATAAGGGCGCTTTTGACTGCCTTGGCCAGGTTCTCTATAAGGCGGTCTTTTCCGCTCATATGCTCGATAAGCTTGATCTGCGCATCTACCAGCACAAGTATACACTGTTTGCTGTCTATCATTCTGTTTTTCCTTGATTTATCATGGATAATTTACTGCGAGCACACATGTCACGAGATCTCAATCCCTTGATCTGCCACAACCTGTGCACTCTCCCAACGAAGGTTCCTGAATAAGTCAGCTCAGGTTTTCATGAGAGTTTTCAAAGAACCGGAATCCGTGTCAATATGTAATGTCTTCAGTTTTTGTCGCCGGGATTTGGATCTATGTTGAGTTTCTCCATTCTATACTTAAGAATTCTTCTTGTTGTGCCGAGTATCCGCGCGGCCTTGGTCTGGATCCCGCCTGCTTTTTCAAGCGCGTCTTCGATCAGGCGCCGTTCATAAGCGCCTACAAGCTCTGCAAGTGTGTGGTTTGTCCCGGGCGGGGCAGCGGTTTTCCGGCGCCCGCCGGACATCTCTTCGGGCAGAAATTCAGGCAGGATTGTCTTGCTGTTTTTGTGAAGCACGACCATTCGCTCTATGACGTTTTTCAACTCCCTGACATTTCCCGGCCAGGCGTAGTTTAAAAATATATCCATAGCCTTGCCTGAAAGGGTAGTGGCGCGGGAATCAAGGCTGTTGCGGTAGAAATCCAGAAAATGCTGCGCCAGCAGAGGAATGTCCTCTCTGCGCTCGCGCAACGGGGGAAGGCGCACCGGAATCACGCTCAAGCGATAATAAAGGTCGTCCCTGAATCTTTTTGCATGCACTTCTTCCCGCATATCCCTGGCGCTTGCCGCGATGATCCGAGCATCAGTCTGTATAATCCTGGTTCCGCCCACGCGCATGAACTCGTGTTCCTGGAGGACCCTGAGAAGTTTTACCTGTGTGGCCTGGGACATTTCTCCGACTTCGTCGAAAAAGAGCGAGCCGGATGCTGCAAGATCAAAACGCCCTGCCTTCTGTTTCTCGGCGCTTGTAAAAGCTCCTTTTTCGTGGCCGAACAGTTCGCTTTCCATAAGATTCTCCGGCAGCGCCGCGCAGTGTACGGCAACGAAAGGTTCGTCGCGTCTTTTGCTCCACTCATGTATGGATCTGGCAACAAGTTCTTTGCCTGTCCCGCTTTCGCCGAAAATCAGCACGGTAGAATCGCTTTCCGCCGCCTTGCGGGCGTTTTCCAGCGCCTTGTTGAAACTGCGTGACTCTCCCACGATACTGTCTACCGGGTACTCCCGGGAAACATCCGTCTGGAGAACTCTTACCCGGCGTCTGAGCGAGCTGCTGCTTATTGCATGTTTCACGGTTTTTCGTATTTCTTCAACGTCAAAAGGTTTGGTCACATAATCGTGCGCACCGACCTGCATTGCCTCGACAACCGCGCGCACCGAGGTGGAAGCGCTGACCATCACCACAGGCACGTCGGGATATAGAGACTGGATCTCTTTTAGAAATGCCAGCCCGTCTTTTTCAGGCATGATAACGTCCAGGAGGATCAGGTCGACTTTTTCCTTTGACAGCAGGTCTGAGGCCTCGGCCGCATTGGAGGTAAGCGAAAGCCTGTATTTATCCGCAAATATTGCCTTCAGCGATTCACGGCTGCCTCGTTCGTCGTCAACAATAAGGAGATGTTTCATTCTGTCCTTTTTCTGCTTTCAATCTCGACAGGCAGCGTTACTGCCACGGAAGTTCCCTTTTCTGATGAATGAATTCGAATCCGGCCGTTATGGTCGGTTACGGAACGTTTCGCTATAGGCAGTCCAAGGCCCATACCTGTTTTTTTGGTTGTGCAGAAAGGGGAGAACACTTTGTCGATAACTTCCTGCGGCATTCCCCGGCCATTGTCCCGGACCGTTATAAATATCTTCTGTTCCGAATCGGCCTTGCCGTTTGTCTGTGCCTCGACCCATATCTTCGGGTCCGGGCGCTCCTCAAGGGCTTCTATAGAATTCTGTATTATATGCGCAAAACACTCAGAGAGCGCAGACGCGTCTCCGTAGACATCCGGAAGACCTGCCGGGATTACAGTCCGGATTGTTATTCTGTCCGGGCTTGTTCTCTGTTTTGCTGTATTTATTGACTTGTCAACGATCAGGCGCAGATCGAGTGTCTGGAAGGAGGGCGGCGGAAGATTGGCAAAATCGTTGATCTTCTCGATGATCTCGTTCAGCCGGTCTACTTCGTTGGACATCAGGGAACTGAATTCGTTTCGAAATTTCTGATCATTGTATCTTTCCGGCAGAAGCTGCGCAAAAGTCTTGATGGCCACAAGGGGGTTTCTCACCTGGTGCGACATGCCGGCTGCCAGATCTGTCCAGAAAGACGCGCGTTCAAGTTCCTGTTGTTTTCTGTTAAGCATGCGTTCCTTGGTCAGATCTTTTATGAACAGAACCGCGCCAAGACATTTTTCGTTGTTTTCGAGCAGCGCGGATTGCACGGAAAGATGGCGTTTTGATACCGGCTCGTTCCATTCCTCAGGCTCTTCGGTGATTTTCCCTTCCCGCAGAGCCTTGTTTAGTATGCTTGCCGGGTAACTTCCCAGCTTCTCGACGGGCTGGTTCAGAACGGTCTCTTCGGGAATGCCCAGGATCTTTTCCGCGGCGTCGTCATACCAGCGTATTCTCCCCTCCGGGTCTGTTGCTGCTATGGCTGTTGGTATTTCGCTCAGAACAATTTCCGCAAAAGTTTTCTGCAGCACGACCTCCTCGTAAAGCATCGCGTTTTCGATGGCCATTGAGGCGTGTTCGGCAAAAACCATGATATCCTGGAGATCGGAAGCAGTGAAAGGTGTCCCGGTTGCCTGCTGGCCCATAAAGAGCCAGCCTATTACATTTTTTCTTCCTTGAAGCGGCACTACCAGTTCCGCCCCCATGGAATCCAGCGCTCTGTGCAACATTATTCTTTCGGCAATATTGGCGATGTAGTGGAGCCTGGAGCGCGATACGATCTGAGCCTGTGTTTCAAGCCAGCGGACGAGCGGATGATCCGAATCAAACCGTTTTGAACGAGTTTCTTCCCTGCATCCAAATTCAGCTTCCAGTGAGTAAAATCCGGCGTCTTTGTTGTGTGTAAAAATCCCTGCCCGCAATACTATTGCCGAATTTGCAACACTGTCTATTATTCCCTGGATAAGTTCTTTACGGTCTTCAAAGTGACGCAACGGCGGGAAAAACCTGCTGAGCATGTCGGAAGACGAGTGGCGGTGTTCGCCCGGCTGATCGACATGCATGCTCCGCCGCGTTTCAGGCGCTGTTTTCAGCAGGCGCAGTTGTTCAACCAGTCGAATGTGAGCCAGCGACTGGCTCACCAGCGATTGGAACTGCCTGCCGTCGAAGTCTATTTCCTGGATGCCGTATACACCCATGGCTTCGGCATGAAGGATCGGGTCGGACCTTTTTGCGCCAAGCGCAATAACCAGGGTGTCGGGCCAGGAGAGCTGAATTTCCTGTAAAAGTTCCCTGGAAGCCGTTGTTCGCAGATCCATGATGATCAGGGCCGGGTCGGCGCATTCGATTTCCCGCTTCAGAACGCTGCCGCTGCTGATATGTCTTGTCGGCACACTTGATTCAAGAAATGCTTCAATCCGGCGCGCCAGCTCTGCGTCGTCTGAGTATAAAAGGCATGGTGTGTCCGCTTTCATAGGGCAGCCTCCTCGCTGAGAATGGGAAATCTGATATAAAAGGTTGTTCCTCGGCCGGGTTGGCTTTCTACCTCTACGTTGCCATGGTGTTCTTCGATGATTCCGTGGGAAACTGAAAGACCCAGTCCCGTGCCTTCGCTCTTGGTAGTAAAGAAAGGATCGAAAATGCGGGAAAGATTGGATTCTTCTATCCCAATACCCGTGTCGCTTAAAGTTAACTGTATGCTCCTGCCTGCTGTTCCGGGTTTTGCAAACCAGGTCGGCTTGCTGGATACATTCTCTGTTTGAACGGTTATCCGTCCGCCGTTATCCATGGCGGCCACCGAGTTCAACAGGAAATTGACGAATGCCTGGCTGAGCAGATCAGAGTTGCCTCGCACAAGATCCTCTTCGGCCTCGAATTTTCTGAATAGTTCTATGTTATTGCGTTTAAGTTCCTGTTCCACCAGGTGAAGTGAATTTTCCAGGACCGTATGCACCTGCACTTTGCCGAGTTTAGGCTGCGAAGAGCGGGAAAACGAGAGTAATTCATTAACTATCCCGTCAATCCTTTTCACTTCGGATCCTACCAGGGAAAGGAATTCTTTGCGGAACTTTTCATCCTCATGACGTTCCGGCAGAAGTTGGGTGAATGTCTTAATAGTGACGAGCGGATTTTTGATCTCGTGGGCCATGCCGGCCGACAGTGTTCCCATGCTTGCCAGCCGGTCAGAGCGGTGTATCTGGGCCTGGAGCTTCTTTACGGCGGTTAAGTCATGGAAAACAAGGAGGCAACCAAGAACCTCTCCGCTACGGCTGTGAAACAGGCTGGTGCCCAGCCGTATATGCACCTTGACGCCTTCGGGCAGGTGAAGGACTGTATCTTCCTCTGTCTGTTTAGTTCCGGTGGAAAAGGTGGTTGCCATGCACTTGCCGAGGGGTTCGGGCAATTCAGATATGGCGGAGCCAAGCGCCTGCCCGTGCCTCAAGCCAGTGATCCGTTGGGCTTCCCTGTTAAACCTCGTGACTTTGCCGTCTGAGTTTGCGGCCACTACTCCGCTGACAAGATTGTCCAGCAGTATGTCATTATATATTCTGCTGTTCTCGGCCTGGGTATACAGCTTTGAGTTTTCCAGGGCCACGCCAAGTTGATTGCACATGAGCTGTAGCACATTCTGTTCAGGGGCACTGTAGATCTTGCCCGATATACGTTTGCCAAGCAGAAGCACACCTTCGGATCTTCCCTTGATTTTCACTTCAATCGCAATAGCAACAGCAAGCTTTTCGAGTTCGCTCCTGGCTTCTCTTATCAGTTGTGTGTGGCGGCTCCGCCGCATAAAATCAATTGTTACGGGGCCATGTTTTGAATCCAGGAGCCGCATCAATGCGCTTTGTGCAGAAATAGAAACCTGTTTTTCTTTTTCCGGCTTGGCGTATTGCTGCGTGAAACAGCCGTCCCGGGCTGTAAGAATTATAGCTTGGTCCGCGCCTGTCATTGAGGCAACGAGGTCAACGAAATCTCTGAGCTGGTCTTCGGTTGTTCTGATAGATGTCAGCAGTTCATGGACCTTATGCATAGCGTCCTGGACATCGATAATATCGAGGTTGATGAAAAGGTGTTTTGCGGCTTTTTGCATCATCCCGTGTGTGGGCGCAATGGAAAAACCCACTGCCAGGGCTGCGGCAATGTGAGCAAGAATGTGAGCATCACTGATTACGGTCGAAACCGCGAAGTCTGTTCCGAAGAAAATTACCGCGTACAGCACAAGGAGATAAATTATAAAAAGTGTGTAGGCGGTGACTTGTCGGAATATATAACCTACATCCATTATGCTTCGCTTAGTAATTCCATAGGCGATAATTCCTTCGAAGAGCACTACGGAGAGCGGAACAAATTGAGCCGAATACGTGTTGCCGACTGCTATCGGGACAATGTATCCGAGCATCGTCCCGGAAAGCACCGCGGCGCCGCTGGCAAGCATAGCGAAGTTCAGTTCGGCTCTTTCGATACCGGTGGAGCCTTTTAAGTCATGCGCGAATCTCCGTATGAGGATAGACAGGACGATCAACCAGTATGCCAGATATAGAAGTTGGCCGGGGCCGTACACTGGCCTGCCGAAACCTTTTGTTACGATTACGTCCGTGAGAAAAAACTCTGTCTGGCACAGGAGTATGACAGGAGTGAAAAGCAGTGTCCAAAACAGGGTAGTTGTTAACACTTTTTTGCCGCTCATCTCCGGTTGTGTTATAGATGTTCTGAAAAGCTCAAAACAGAGCGGCATTATTGTTACCGAGGCGCTTGCCTGCCTGATCCAGAACATGATTATGGCTTTATCTTCTGATAGAGAGCCAAGGAGGAAACAAACAAGCCATATCGCAAATGAAAACGTTATAATTAAAAAATACCTGTTTTGCTTCCGAAGAGGATTCATCGCGAACACGAAGCCGCCAAGCAGTAGGTTCGCACTCATGGCTACAATGGAGGTAATCTGAAATATGCTCATAGTACTAAAAAATATCGGCTACCAGGATGCGCGTTGCAATAAGATGGAACTGTTGCCTCTTCCGAAACCGTGCGTATTTACCAGAACAGTCGCCGGAGCGTATTCTCTGGCAACAGAAGGAACATAATCCAGATCACATTCGGGATCCGGATTTTCCAGGTTTGTAGTCGGGGGTATAATTCCGTTTTTGATTGTGAGCGCGGCTGCAACTAACTGATGAGCACAGCCGACACCCATCGGATTTCCGGTTACACCCTTTATCGAAGAAACCGGTATGTGAAAAGCATGTTCACCGAATACTTCTTTAATAAGCCGGGTTTCGCATCTGTCCATGTTCTGATCCCCGGGACCATGTGCATTGATATAATCAACGCGGTCTTTATGTAAAGAAGCATTATCGAGGGCTTTCTGCATTGCCGTCTTAAGTCCGCCGCCCTCTTCAGAGTTAATCGGGTCTGCACAGGTCCCGTAGCCTGAGATTTCACAATATGCCTCAGCGCCTCTGGCCTTTGCATGTTCGATGTTTTCCAGGATCATTACTGCAGATCCTTCGGAGATAACCCCTCCGTCCCGGTCCCTGTCAAATGGGCGGTTGGCCTTTTCTGGTTCATCGTTGCGCTGTGAGAGTTTTCTGGCGCCTGAAAAACATTCAAAGACATATCTCACAACCGCTGCATCAGCGGCTCCGGCAAGAGCTATTTCGGCTTTGCCTTTGTTTATGGCTTCAGCGGCGGAAGCGACCGCATCTAGACCCGAAGCACATCCTGTGGAAATGGTTAACAACTGAGCGTTAATGCCCAGAGTGTATGCTACGGCGCTTCCCATGGCATTCGGTATACTGGTTACCGCGGTCCAGGGCCGTGGCCGTTCCTGGGTTAGGTCCATTGCAGTTGTGCTTACCCCCATAACCAGCGGTATATCCCCAAGTTTGAGGAGGTCTTCGGGTACGAGACCTGCATCCGTCAGAGCCATGCGGGAGGCAGCGACCGCAAACTGCGATGATCTTGCCATCCGTTTTGGCTTAAACTTGGAATCTATGTGCCGTTCGGGTTCGAAATTCTTGACCTCTCCGGCAATTCGGCAGCGGAGGCCGGATGCATCAAACAGCGTTACAGGACCAATTCCGCTCTTTCCTTCCATGAGACTTGTCCAGAATGATTCCTTGGTTTTTCCGTTAGGGGCCAGAACTCCCAGTCCAGTGACTACTGCTCTTCTATTGTGCGCGCTAAACATATTTTCTGCCCGGGGTAGATTCACAAGGCCTGGTGTTCTGCGCCAAGCCTGGAAAACATATCGCGAATAAGACGCCCACAGTTATGAATCAGACGCTACCAGCTCTCAATGTACAATACTGTGCATGACAAAATTGGTCCGTACAATTTTGGACATGATGCTACGCTATATATGGAAATGTCAACAATAAATACACAATATGCTGAGCGTTTTGGCTTGGCATACTATATGCCTTGCATATATTCTTATGATGTTTTATTCGCGAGACCAAGGAGGAACAATGCAAAACCCACAAATAGCGGAATTCAGTAAACTGGCGACAACATTTCTGCTTTGTTCATTTTCAGCAGTCATAGCTCTTGCGGACGGATATCGCAATCCGCCTGAAGGGGCTGCGGCACTGGGGACCTCCGGGATGAGGTTGAGTTATGGCGACGATCCATCCGCGGTTTCTCACAACCCTGCAAACCTTATGGACCTGAAGCAGCAGCAGGTGATGCCTTCTGTGACTTTCGGGTACTCAACAAAGGAGTTAAGCGCCGCCGGATTTTCTGAGGAGTCTGAAGATCCTGTCGCAACGCTGCCTGCTCTCTACGGGGCATGGCCGGTTTCAGGCGGGGGATATGCTTTAGGGTTAGGCATTAACTCTCCTTACGGCCAGTCAACTACATGGGACAAAAATGGACGGGTCAGCAGCGTGGCGCCGTATTTCGCGGAGATCAGCACTGTTAACGTGACCCCTGCGTTCGGAGCAAGGCTTGGAAATAGCATTCATATCGGCGCCGGCATGGGAATCATGTATTCGGAGCTTGATTTCAGGCAGCTTTTCGCGGGCAACACAGTCCGTTTTGATGCTGACGGCTATGGGATTGGATATAATGCCGGGATAACATTTAGAGCGCCCGGAAGGCAGCGAATTGCAATTACCTATCGTTCGCCTGTGAAAGTTGACTATGGTGGCGATTTTTCTATGATGCCGGCAGGCTCCGGCGACTTTGATACTGAAATAGATTTCCCCGCGGAACTGGCTCTAGGTTACGGGGTTGAAGCCACGGAGAAGCTTCGCCTGGAAGCTAATATGGAATGGGTAGAGCATTCGGTGAATGATAAAATGGTTCTGGATATCGGCGAGCACAATGACATGCTGGAGGCGGCAATGGGCAGACGCGCCATAGAGCAGGACTGGGAAGATACATGGACATTCGGCGTCGGCGCTGACTGGAGCATGAGCCGGGCCTGGAGTCTGCGCACCGGCTGGACTTACCTGCCCTCGCCTGTTGTTGAGGAGACTTTCATGCCGTCATGGGCGGAAGGCGATAAGCATGTTATCGGCGCCGGTCTGGGCTATGCAGGCGAAGCGCATACCCTTGATCTGGCATATGCGTACAATATTTGCGATGAACGGGACATTGATAATCCTGCTCATCCGGTTACAGGCCAGCCATATCCGTTCAACGGAGAATACGAGTTTGAGGCTCATCTGTTTTCAGTGTCCTACATTTACAGATTCTGATTGTGTGGAGAAAGATTTTATGAATTCAGAACAACGGGGCAGCGGCAAGGTTTTGGTCGTAGATGACGAGCTGGGTCCCAGGGAGAGCCTCCGGGTTCTGCTGGATCCAGATTACGAGGTATTTATTGCGGACTCGGTTAGCGCAGGGATCGACTTGCTTAAAAAACACCGGCCTCACCTTGTCATCATGGATATCCGTATGCCGGGGAAAAGCGGAATCGAAGGGTTGCGCGAGGTGCGTCAATTGGATGAGCAGGTTTCAGTGATTATACTGACAGGTTATGGCGATCTTAAAACCGCCCAGGAGGCGGTGCGTTTCGGCGCCAACGATTACCTGACAAAACCGTTTGACACTGGTGAAATGCGGGAGACTGTAAACCGTTATGTAGATAGAACACGGGTTGAGAGAAAGCGCCGCAAAATGCTCTCTGATCTCTGCGAGATGAACGAAAACCTGATGAATGATCTTGCCGACAAGGAGTGCCTTGCTTCGCTGGGACAGGCATCAGCTGAATTCGCCCATGACCTCAGGAACCCGCTAATGATAGTTAGAGGTTATGTAGAACTGCTGTCCGAAGAGATTGACAAAACAAAAAATATGGGCACTGACGATAATGGGACATTGGCAGAATACATTGACGTGATAGAGAGCAACGTTCAACGCTGCTGCGAACTCTCTCATATGTGGCAGAAATTCGGAAATGCATCGATAGACGAACGTTATGATGTTCCTGTTTCCCAGATTATAGACGATCTTGTTGCCGGGGTCAAGCCGCTGGCGTCGACACAAGGCGTAAAGATAGAATATTGTTTTGACGGCCTGGACCATATGATGGTGCATTGCAGTCCGGCCCAACTGCTGCGCGCTTTATACAATGTTGTGGCGAATGCGATACAGGTTGTGCGGCCTCCGGATGGAAAGGTTTGTGTAAAGTGTGCGGAGAGCGGCAAGAACGTGCATATCGAGGTTCGCGATAACGGACCGGGAATAAGCCCTGAAGTGAAAGACAGGATCTTCAATCCGTACTTTACTACCAAGGAAAAGGGAAAAGGCACGGGTCTGGGCCTGGTTATAGCCAAAAAGATCACAGAAGAGCATGAAGGGACGATATCGCTGGAAAGCGAACAAGGCAGGGGAACTGTTGTAAATTTCACATTCCCACAGGTCACTCGCAAGGAAGAAGCCCGGGCAATGTCCTGAAATTGAGATATGCGGGTTAAACGATCCGTCTTCTCCAATATAAGCTGGCCATGTACAGCCTTTCTGTTATATTTCCTTCAAAGCGAGGGTCATTTTCTGATTGATAATAATGCAAGGTTTGCGCCATTTAAAAAAGCAACATGCGTACCTCTAACATGGATTATTCGTTGAAGGCGCGAATAATCCACTTTCGCCTCCGGCGAAAGCCGTGATCTTCGCGGCAAACGGGGTTTCGCCACTTTGGCGAGGCGCCCAAGCGGCTAGCCTCAAGTTTCCGGCGCAACACGTTGAGCCAGGGTGATCTATCCATCAACTCGATGAGTTGATGAATAGATCAGGCTACAACGCGCGGGAGGATAAAGATGGATTCTTTCCTGGTCTATAATTTTTCAGGTGAGCTTGACGAAGTATCTCACCTTTTTCCCAATGAACGACTGGCCAAAATCGCTGCTATTGTCAGGGTCGGCGGGAAAGATGTCACAGTTCTTGACAGGGCCAATTTCAGCGACATGGCGGACTTTGGAAGCGAATACATGGAAAACCTGGGGCATTTGTCCTTTCATGATTCAAATGAGTTGTACCGCGGTCGGGTTGAACAGGAGGCGCGTCTGATTGTCGGTGGAGGGTTCGATTGCGTTTTCATGAACCTGTGGCACGGGTCCGGCTTCAAATTTTCAGTCGACCTGATCAACGAGATAAAGAGATTGAGGCCATCCGTGAAAATTTACGGTATTGGCCAGAAAGTTGATTGGTTCAGCGATCATATATTGCGCCTTGGCCACGGGGCCTGGGACGGGCTGATTACCGGCCTTGGATATAATGCGGTAGAGAACATTGTCGCCGGAAAAAAGTTTTGGGACAGCCCGAATGTTGTTTTCTCCAGCGGGGAGGGGGTAGTTTCTAATCCGAGGGAGACAATGAGCGTCGACAGTTACCCGCGCGCTGCATATGATTCAAGCGTCTACCTGAACATAGATCATAAGCTGCCTGTTTATTCGCTCACCCTTTCCAACCAGGCATGTCCGAACAGGTGTGTTTTCTGTGTCAGGCCGGAAAACTACGGAAGGGAAGTTAAAAAACGCGAAGTCAATGCGGTTTTGGATGAGCTGAAGGATCTGAGATTCAACCACGGGGTGAAGCACTTCAGAATCGAGGATTCGACTCCGCCGGGAAACGCCCTTACAGAACTTGCTGAAAGCATTGTATCATCGGGACTGCAAAAGGACATTTCGCTCAGCGCTTTTTCAAGGGTGGATATGAATAGCGGCGAAAACTTTCGGCTTCTGAAAGAAGCGGGTTTTGTCTCTTTGTTTTTCGGTCTGGAATCGCTCGATGATGGACACCTGAAGAGAATGAGAAAAGGGTTCACGTTCGAAACGGTAGGGGAAACGCTTGCGAAAGCCCATTCCGCGGGAATAAAGACGGTTGGCAGTTTTATGTTCCCCTCGCCCGGGGAGACACGCATAACCATGGAAACAACTCTAGGGCGCATCGCTGAGCTGCGGTCTGTCCTGGATTCCGTGCTCGTGTTGCCTGCAACTGTTCCCCCCAGCACAGAATGGGCGAGAAGCCCCTCGGATTTCGGTATAAAGCTTGATGCTGATTATATTGAACAATCCATTATATATTCTGTTAAATACGAGGTTCCAATTGAACATTGGAAGCCGTTTCCTTTTACTTACGACCTTGAAGGGATCCCGGCGGATAAGGTGACATTTGCCGATATTGCGCGTTTGAATACCGAGTTTACATCCAGGATTCGCAACGAGATCGGAATACCCCGCATTCCGGACTATTATTTTCTGCTGGCTGATTTTGCGGGGGAAGATCCGGAAAAAACATGGAAGACAATAGTCGGATCCATCATGAAGAGAGACTACGGGCGGCTCAGGGATTTTTTCGGGAAGATATAATTGCGTCGGAATGATCAAGGAAGGACAGTAATATGAAATACTTCTGTATGCCTGCGGACTTTACCAGGGGCACAATAGACGCGTATGCCCGGCTTAACAGGAAATACGGAGAGTCACAGGTCCTGGAAACCTACGGGAATGTTTCCGTGGCCAATATCATGGCTTCAGGCAGACCTGTTGCCTCGATCCCGCAGGTGGACTTTGAACAGCTGTCCGATTATGTCGGATATTCCAGAAAGAAGGGCTTCGATTTCTGCTACACGATTAACGCGTCCTATATGCAGAATCAGGAATTTACGTCCGACGGCATAAAAAAGATCAAAGGTTTTTTGAATAAACTGGAGCAGGCCGGCGTCAGATGCGTCATTGTGGCGTTGCCTTCTCTCATGGAATTGATCAGAGAATCGGGATACGATTTTGAGATTAAGGCGTCGGTCATCAGCCAGATTAATACGGCAAACAAGGCAATGGCATTCAAGAAGATGGGAGTGGACAGGATCAGCCTGGATGAATCTATAAACCGGGATTTTGACAGCCTTAAGAGGATCAGGGACAGTTTTGGAAATAAGGTTGAGGTAATTGTAAATTCCGTCTGTCACCAGGACTGCCATTACCGGATGTTTCACTATAACCAGATTTCCGGAGACTCAGTTGATTTTTCAAACGAGGTAAGTTCCACCTATTACAAAAGCCGCTGCGCCATTCGGCTGTGCGATGATGTGAGCGGGTTTTTAAAAATCACATGGATCAGGCCCGAGGATCTGCGCTACTATACGAATATTGACATTGAATATTTCAAGCTTCAAGGGAGGCAAACGGTCCTGCGAGGAGATCCGGCAAGGACAGTTGAATATTATTTTAAAGAGGAATACGACGGGGAACTGAAGGACCTGTTATTCATGTTTGCTCCCGCGGATAATTTCAGGCTGAAAATACAGAACAAATCGCTTGACGGTTTTATCAAGCCGTTTGCCGAAGTTAACGGCTTTTGTGCCAAAGACTGTACGAGTTGCAATTATTGTGAGAATTTCGCGCGCAAAGTGATAGATTACGATGATACCCGTAACTCTCTAAGGGAAGTGCATGATTACCTTGCTGCTAATGATCCATACAAAAAGATAATCAACGCGAATGGCTAGCCCTGCCCTTTACCCATAAGTCTTGCATTGGCACACCAGCAGACAAGCTCCGGCGGAAGATTTATCCTAGAATCGGCAACCCCTTGCGGCTTGAAATTCGGGAAGCTCGCCCGCACCCTTTGGGTGGGGGCGCAATAAATTGTAAACTCCTTATTTGTAATAATATACATCGCTTCCCGAATTTCAAGTGCCGTATATAGGTTTATTGAGGGTATTATCCACAATGCAACTGCACCCATTTGGTGCAGGGTTCAATGTGCTCATGAAGTTTTCTTTTGATGCTTTTTCCAGCTATTTCAAAACATTAGTGCTATTTAGTGTCCATTAGTGGTTTTCTACTGCCGGATTCAGGATGAATACAGTATTGTATAGCTTTCACCTGTTGGGTGAAAGAAAGCTTGCTGCGTTTTGAACCACAAGGGGTTGCCGATTTTCCTGCATCTGCTGCGTTACAAGGGCTTTGGCATAGTTACTATAGCCAATGCCCTCAAGCCTCCTGTCTGCGTGCGCCATGCCTGCGCCGCGTGCCTTGGCGCGGCAGGCAAGGCACGCACAGGCAGGTGCAGATACTTGCCTGCGCGAGCGCGCAAGCAGGCATCAAACCTGGCAACTGCCGAATTTAGGTTCATGCGCCTTCACCCGGCTATCTGCGCAAAGCCACTGATCTAAAGCAACCTGCACACTCTCATTACGAAGTTGATGAATAGATCAGGCTAATGGATGTCATCATGATATTGCTGCAGGGACTTAACTTCCGGCTCGCCGGATTTTCCTGCGGCAATACCTTTAGCTGCCGCTTTTGCGGCTGCTACAGTTGTTATGTAGGGAACCTTGTAGCGGATCGCAGCCTTCCTGATGTAAGAGTCATCTGTCTTGCCTGCTTTGCCTTTCGGAGTGTTTATCACCAGGTTTATTTCGCCGTTCATTATGGCATCGGCAATATGAGGCCTTTGTTCACGCAGCTTGAAAGCATGTTCGGCTTTGACTCCGTTTTCTGCAAGAAACTTCTGTGTGCCTTCTGTGGCAAGCAGCGAATAGCCCATATCGGAGAAGTCTTTTGCCACCGCCAGGATTTCTTTCTTGTCTTTATCGGCAACTGTGATGAGGACGGTTCCCTCGAGCGGCAGACGAGCCTGTGCTGCGTCCTGTGCCTTGAAAAAGGCCAGCCCGAAAGAGTCGGCCAATCCAAGGACTTCGCCGGTTGATCTCATTTCAGGTCCCAGCACCGGGTCCACGCCGGGGTAAAAGTAAAAGGGAAATACTGCTTCCTTTACCCCGTAATGCGGGATCATCTTCTGTTCGAGTTTAAAGTCCGAGAGTTTTTTGCCGAGCATTAACCTGGTGGCTATGCGGGCCATGGAAAGCCCGCAGACCTTGCTTACCAGCGGAACCGTCCGGCTTGCGCGGGGGTTGGCTTCCAGGATATAAACCGTGTCGTCGCATATTGCATATTGGATATTCATCAGCCCGATAACGTTCAGCTCCATTGCGATGCGGCGGGTGTATTCCCGTATAGTCGTGAGGTGTTTTTCCGGGATGTTTACAGGAGGTATGACACAGGCTGAATCGCCCGAATGCACTCCTGCTTCTTCTATGTGTTCCATTATTGCAGGGACAAATGCATCTTCTCCGTCAGCTATAGCGTCGGCTTCAGCCTCAATGGCATTCTCCAGGAACTTGTCGATCAGTATCGGCCTTTTGGGTGAAACATCAACAGCAGCCTGAACGTAGCGTTTCAACATTTCTTCGTCATGAACTACCTGCATTGCTCTTCCGCCAAGCACAAAAGACGGCCGCACCATCAGGGGATAACCGATGCGCGCGGCAATTTTTAAAGCGTCTTCCAGGTTGACAGCCATGTCGCTGTCCGGTTGGGGAATGCCGAGTTTTTCTATAACATTTCTGAACCGGTCACGGTCTTCGGCCAGATCGATAGTGTCCGGAGTGGTGCCCAGAATGTTGACGCCGGCCGCTTTCAGTTCTCCGGCTATATTAAGCGGAGTCTGGCCGCCGAACTGGCATATTATGCCTTCTGGTTTTTCTTTTTCATAAATGCTCAGAACATCTTCCACGGTCAGCGGCTCGAAGTAGAGCTTGTTCGATGTGTCGAAATCCGTGGAAACGGTTTCAGGGTTGCAGTTGACCATTACGGATTCAATTCCTTCGTCGCGCAAGGCAAATGCAGCGTGTACGCAGCAATAGTCAAACTCTATGCCCTGGCCGATACGGTTAGGCCCGCCGCCCAGGACCATTACCTTCCTGGCGCTTGAAGCGCCTGTCTCGTCCGCGGCATTGTATGTTGAATAATAGTATGCTGCGTTCTCGACACCGCTGACAGGAACAGAATGCCATCCTTCAAGCATCCCCAGCCCGGAACGTTTTCTGCGTATCGCTGTTTCGGGGATCTCCAGGATTTCGGAAAGATACCTGTCTGCAAAGCCGTCTTTCTTTGCTTTGACAAGCAGGTCGCCCGGTATTTCTTTTGCTTTGTGTTTAAGCAGTTCTTCCTCAAGATCGACCAGTTCTTTCATCTGTTCTATGAACCAGCGTTTGATGTGTGTGAGTCCGGTCAACTTGTCTATGGCTACACCTTTGCGGAGCGCCTCGTACATGATAAATTGTCTTTCGCTGGATGATTCTGCCAGCAGCTCCAACAGCTCGTCGGTTGATTTTCTGTTATAGTCACCGGCAAAACCAAGCCCGTGCCTGCCGTCTTCCCTTGACCTGATAGACTTCTGAAAAGCTTCCTTGTATGTCTTGCCCAGGCTCATCACTTCTCCGACGGCTTTCATCTGCGTACCGAGTTTGTCTTCGAGACCTTCGAATTTCTCAAAGGCCCACCTCGGAAACTTGACCACAACATAATCTCCGGACGGCGTGTATTTATCGAGGGAGCCATCTCTCCAGTATGGCAGTTCCTTCAACGTGAGTCCGCCCGCAAGAAGGGCTGAGACATAAGCAATTGGAAAGCCGGTTGCTTTTGAGGCAAGCGCCGATGAGCGGGATGTTCGCGGATTGATTTCTATGACAACAACCCTTCCGGTTTCAGGGTCGTGGGCGAACTGGATGTTGGTGCCGCCGATCACTTCTATTGCTTTTACGATGTCGTAGGAGTATTTTTGAAGCCTTTCCTGGAGTTTTTCATCGATAGTCAGCATCGGGGCTGTGCAATAGCTGTCGCCGGTATGCACACCCATGGCGTCAACATTTTCAATGAAGCAGACGGTAATCATCCGGTTGTCGCTGTCGCGCACGACCTCGAGTTCCAGTTCTTCCCAGCCCAGCACGGATTCCTCGACGAGTATCTGTCCCACGTAACTGGCTGCCAGTCCGCGTTCGACCATGGTCTCGAATTCCTGTTTATTGTAGACGAAACCTCCGCCCATTCCGCCCATCGTATATGCAGGTCGGATTACGCAGGGCAGGCCGATTTCATCCAAAACCTCCCTGGCTTCATCGAGGCTGTTGGCGATAAAGCTTTTTGCCATCTCTATTCCGAGCTTATTCATTGTTTCCTTGAAAGCCTGCCGGTCTTCGCCTCTCTTGATAGCGTCAATCTGTACGCCTATGACCTTGACGTTGAACTTCTCAAGGATGCCGGCCTGGGCAAGTTGTGAACTGAGATTGAGGGCTGACTGGCCACCCAGGTTGGGAAGCAGCGCGTCAGGCTTTTCTTTTTCGATTACCTTGGCAACTTCTTCAATAGTAAGGGCTTCAATATAAGTTATATCGGCCATTTCAGGGTCCGTCATGATGGTTGCCGGGTTGGAGTTGACAAGGACTATCTCGTATCCGAGGGAACGCAGAGCCTTGCACGCCTGGGTTCCCGAGTAATCGAATTCGCAGGCCTGGCCTATAACTATGGGGCCGGAACCGATAATCATGACTTTTTTGATACCCTGGATTCTGGGCATAATCTCTTCTCCTTTGTTTTGATGTCTCTTTTAGTTGCGATTCATAATCCCAGCATATGCAATAGAATGTGTCCAAGTACGCTCAAGGTCAAGATTGCAAGCGCGCAGGGTAATAAATGCCTGTAAATCCCAGGCAGTGAGCAGTTGAAATATTCGCGCGTTACAAGGAGGCACAGGTGCACGGGGGAAAGCATCATCCCCATATACCCGAAACCATAAGCCAGAATCAAGGTGGACATCGGGTGCAGACCTGATCCCGATACATTGAGAAGGCCCACAACAAACGGGAAGGACGCCGACACAAAACCAACGGCAATCCCTGTTATGAGGCCCGCAAGGAAAGGCAGCGCTGCAATAACATAGACCAGGTTGATATTCGAGGACTGCAGTTCCCTGCTGGCAATCCCCACCATGCCCGAAAAATTCAGCATATGCTGAAACACCATGACTCCCAGGATTGTCAGCAGCATGCCGAGTGATTTTGGTTTGAGTAGCGACGAAAAGATGTGGACTCTTCCCTCTTTCTTTTTCTCGTCACGCACAATGAACACAAGCCCGACGGCAAGGCTTACCAGGAGGGCCAATAAAGTTACATTGCTTTTTGCAACCTGAGGCATGACTTTTTCCAGAACCTGCGGCAGCGCAAGCATACCGGCAACTACAACGCAAAGGGGCAGGAGTATGGCAAATAATCTGCCGGTGGGACGCTTGCCTTCGGTCAGGTTTGTAGAGAGTTCCCGAAGATGTGAATGTATAAGAAACATGTAACCGGAGCCGACGGCTACAATAGTAAACGGAAATTGAGTCAGGAAAAAACGCCAGTATCTCATGTCGAAAAGTTTGATTGCGACTATTACACCGGGATAGAGAACCCACCAGTATTCCCATACGTGTCTGAACCAGTAATTGATCGTCGCTTTCCATTCTTTTGAACGCGTTGTGTGATTTGATGCCTGTCCTACAAGCGGAGCGGAAAACAGCGCCCCTGCCGGCATGGGGATCAATCCCACAACCGCGGGCACGGCCATGAGACTCCATGTTTTGCCGTGTTTGCCGCCCCATCTGCTGATTACGCCGAGAAGCTCATCGGCGTTTTCCTTTTCCGTCATAAATCTTCCGAATTCAACTACCATGGTGGTAATAATTACCATAAGCCATACATCTGCGCTTAACAGGGATTCGAAGAAAAAAACCGCAGTATCCCCCGGTCCGTATCCTGCCCACAAGTTGAGCGCGATTCCGGCAAAAATAAGGGCCAATCCAAGAGGAACCCTGACCTTTGTGAGGGTCAGCATGGCAAAGAAGATAATCAGTATTTTGGCAACAGCAGGCATGTCTAACGGTCAAACTTTCTGCATGTTACGCCCGCCTCGGCAAAAAGGCGGCGTGAAATTTCGCTGAAATGATATTCGTCTTCGTAAACTACTTCCACTATGCCGGCGTTGATTATCATTTTGGTGCATAGCAGGCAAGGACTCATGGTAGAATAAATAACTCCGTCTTTAAGCGAAATGCCGTGGTATGCAGCCTGTGTGATGGCATTTTCCTCTGCATGGGCGCAGACGCATTCTCCAAGGTCGGCGCCGGAGGCAGATTCGCCTGCGCATCGCAAACATCCGCCATCGCAGCAGTTTGTGACGCCGCGGGGAGTGCCGTTGTAGCCTGTAGAAATAATCCGCTTGTCTTTGACGACCACGGCGGCAACCTGCCGCCGCAGGCAATTTCCGCGCCTGGCGACCACATGCGCAATGTCCATGAAATAAGTGTCCCAGTCAGGTCTGTAAAATGGCTTGTTCATGCAGAAGAGAATGCAATTAACACCGATGCTTCGTCAATAGCTTCTTCATTACGCTTTCTGATCGCCCCGTTCTTGCTTGCGGTTTACAGGACCCCGGTTATCCGGCGGCAACTTGCGCACGGCAGATTCGTTCCCAAAATGTGGAGTCATCTGTTCCCCGGCTTGATTATGATTTTGTGGTCTGCTTTAACCTGGATTATTCACAGCAAGGAAATTTAACCACGGATAACACTGATTACACGGATAAAGTATAAGAATGATGGATATAAAACAAAAATCCGTGTTATCAGTGCAATCAGTGGTAAAAAAATATCAGCAAACGACTTGTATATTATTCCGAAAAATTGATGAATAGATCAGGTTAAGGTTGTCTCAAGTCTTTCTTTCAGGGCGGTGCGGCGCAAACGGATTTTGTTGTTGCGGATGGCTATATAGACTGCCTTCTTGGAACCTATGAGACAAGCCAGGTTTCGCGCGCGCGTAAGAGCGGTATAGAGAAGATTTCTCTGCAGCATACGATAATGCTGGGTGGTCATCAGGACCACGGCGGCGGGATATTCGCTGCCCTGCGACTTGTGTATCGAGCAGGCATAAGCGTGTATCAATTCATCGAGTTCGGTATAATCGTATTGAACTCTGCGCCCGTCAATATCCATGAGAAGCTCCTGGTCTTCGGTCTTCACTTCCACTATCCGGCCGATATCTCCGTTGAAAACTTCCTTGTCATAGTTGTTGCGGATTTGCATTACACGGTCGCCCAGCCGGTAATCTCTGCCGAACCTGCGGATCGAGGGGCCGGAGGGGTTTAGCGCCTGCTGAAGAACATGGTTAAGGTTTTCGGCGCCAAGCTGGTTTTTACGCATTGGGGTCAGAACCTGGATCTCGTTTAACGGATCGAATCCGAATTTCTCTGGAATCCGCTGGGTAACGATCTCGATTGTTCTTTGAACGACACTGTCAGGATCATTAGTTTCGATGAAATAGAAATCCGAATTTTCTTCGCCTGCGGACATTAGAAGCGGCTCGCCGTTATTGACCCTGTGTGCGTTGCGCACGATCCATCCGCCTGATTCCTGCCTGAAAATCGTTTCCAGTTTCGTAAAGGGCACAACGCGCGAGGAGATGAAATCGCCCAGCACGTTGCCCGGTCCGACGCTGGGAAGCTGATCGATATCGCCGACGAGAACCAGTATGCACTCGTCGCGCAGAGCCTGAAGGAAGGAGTGCATGAGCGATATGTCAACCATGGATACTTCGTCAAGAATGACAACGTCGCAATCAAGCGGATTGTCAGGCCCGTGTGTGAAATGGCCTAGACGGGGAATGAATTTCAGCAGACGGTGGATTGTCCTGGCTTCCTGGCCTGTGGCCTCTTCCATCCGTTTGGCCGCGCGTCCTGTCGGCGCCGCAAGCATGACCCTCTGGTGTCTTGCCCTGAAGATTTCGACCAGCCCCTTTATTATTGTTGTTTTACCCACTCCCGGTCCGCCGGTGATAATGGATATCTTCTCGTTCAAGGCCATTGACAGTGCGTCGCGCTGAGTCGGGTCGAAAGATATACCCATGATCTTTTCCGCCCACTTAAGCGCTTTTTCTACATCGACAGGTTTGACCGGGCAATTGGTGTTCTTCAATTTTGCAACGCGCGCAGCGATTCCTGTCTCGGCGGCATGCAGGGATGCTGGATATATCCTGTCGTCGTC
Source organism: uncultured Victivallales bacterium (assembly GCA_964475205.1). GTDB lineage: Bacteria > Verrucomicrobiota > Kiritimatiellia > UBA8416 > CAYSRM01 > CAYSRM01. Next base: position 27,487 of record CAYYVQ010000035.1, read on the forward strand.
CTTGATAAGAGAGCCTTTTTTAATTTCGTATCCTGCGGCGGTGTTCAGAGTTTCTATAGGTATTCCGAGAAGCTCTTCTGCTTTCAAAAGAAGCTCGGGAAGGGGCGAATAGCAATGCCCTTCTTCAGTCAGCGTGGACATCACGTAGACAATTCCGGCTCTGGCGCGGGCAGGCGAGTCGTGCGGAAGACCTATGCTCATGGCCACTTTGTCGGCTGTCTTGAAACCGATTCCCCATATGTCGGCGCAGAGCCTGTACGGGTTTTCGCTGATTATTGACACTGCATTCTGACCGTAGGTCCTGTATATCCTTGCTGATTGCGCGGTACCCACGCCGTGGGATTGCAGAAAAATCATTATATCTCTGACAGCTTTCTGTTCGTTCCAGGACTCTTTGATCATTCTGCGCCTGGCCGGACCTATGCCGTCAATTTTTTCCAGGCGCTGTGATTCTTTATCTATGACTCGAAGGGTGTCTTCGCCGAATTCGTTTACCAGCCTGCAGGCGTTAACTTTGCCGATTCCCTTGATCATACCGCTGGCAAGATAACGTTCGATGCCCTTTGCGGAGGTAGGGGCGATACAGAGGAGTTCCTCGGCCTGGAACTGGAATCCGTGACGCTTGTGCCGGGTCCAACGGCCTTCAGCCTTTATGTTTTCGCCCAGCCATATTGCCGGGCAGCGGCCAACCACGGTTACAGGCTCGTCACGTTCAGCCATTTTAACCGTGCAAACCGTATAACCGGTTTCTTCGGAGCGGTATATGAGTTTTTCGACAGTTCCGTTTATTTCCTCGGCCGTCTCTGGCTGCAAAGCCGCCGCATCGGTATTTTTTCTGGACTTCAATTTGTTGTCATTCCAACTTCTTAAATTAGCGATATGTCATCAAACCTTCTTGTTAGGTAATAACCCGATAAGCAATGGCCCGATCTCTTCGTCCCGTTTCTGTGAAGACTGCCAGGTTCGACTGATTTCACAGATTGCACCGGCTTTGCCGGCTGCTATCAATGCAATCGGTGTTGTCAATAATTCTCTCTTCGCTATGGCATCATCTGTTTTGCCGGTTTTTGTTTTTACGGCGCAACAGAGTTTAGCCTGATCTATTCATCAAGAGTTACTTGCGAGTAATATTAGCTTCGAAGGCA
>CAYYVQ010000036.1:0-27241 GCA_964475205.1 uncultured Victivallales bacterium
GTCCGCACGCAGACAGGTGTGCATTCGTGGTTCAACTGCTCTTTATAGGTTCATAAAAACTTACGCCGCTTGCTGCATTTTGAATGCCGGATATAGGTTTATTGTAGCCAGGCAACCGTCTACGTCAAACTTTTGCGATAATATCGATTGTCTCGTCAAGCATCCTGTCAGGATCGGATTCAGAAAGGCGGGGGAATCGGCTCTCTTGCTTCACGTATTGCCCGTTTCGAACCAGCATAATTTTGCCTTCTCGAACCTCTACGGCTGTTATGCTGCGTGTATGAGCGGCGATTTTCAGTTCGGCAATTTTAAACAGCCTGTTAAGAGCGGGGGGTATGCGCCCGAAGCGGTCTTCCATTTCGCTGCGTGTTCCGGCAAGATCATCCAGGGTGGATAGTTCGGCCAGTTTTCTGTAAATCTCAAGACGAAGCTTCTCTTCCTTCACATAATCATAAGGAACAAACGCGGAGGCTGTTCTTTCGTCTGACGACAGCGAGAGCTCCACAAAGTCCAGCCGTACTTCCACATCGATTACAGGTGGAACCGGCTGGCCTTTCAGTTGCATTACCGACCGCTTCATCAACTGGCAATACAGACCGAAACCTATAGCGCGTATGTAGCCGCTTTGCTTTGCGCCAAGAATGTTGCCTGCCCCGCGAATCTCAAGATCCTGTATGGCAAGGTGAAAACTCCCGCCAAGCCCCCCGTGTCTTTCAATGGCGCTCAGCCTCTTGCGGGCGGCAGAATCGATTGTTCCACGCGGGGGTATCAGCAAATATGCATAAGCTTTGTGCGTCGACCTTCCCACCCTTCCGCGCAACTGGTAAAGATCGGCAATCCCGAACCTGTCAGCGCGATCAATAATGATCGTGTTTGCCCGTGGAATATCCATGCCGCTCTCAATGATGGTTGTGCACAACAACACATTGAATTCCCCGCTTACAAAAGAACGCATGACCGCCTCAAGCCCGGAAGACGGCATCTGGCCGTGCGCAGTACGAATATCAGCTTCCGGAATAAGTCTCTGGAGACGTTTCTGAATGCCTGCAATGGTTTTTACCCTGTTGTGCAGGAAAAAAACCTGACCATCACGGCTGATTTCTCTCAATATGGCGTCACGCACGATATTGTCGTCGTATTCGGTAATCACTGTCTCAACAGGCATCCGCTCGCGCGGGGCAGTCTGGATCAGGCTCATGTCCCTTACGCCGGTCATGCTCATATACAGTGTCCTCGGAATAGGCGTGGCTGTCATCGTGAGCACATCAACAAGCTCACGAACTCTTTTGAGCTTTTCTTTGTGATTGACCCCGAATCTCTGTTCTTCGTCAATAATTACCAGCCCAAGATCCCTGAAACTGACTCCCTCCTGAAGAAGAGCGTGAGTTCCTATAACAATGTCGATCCTGCCTGCGGCAAGATCCTTTATAACCATATCCTGCTCCGAACGGGTCTTGAAGCGGCTGATCATCTGAATGCGAAGGGGAAAGGCTGACATGCGTTCGGTAAAAGTATTGTAATGCTGCTGGGCCAGGACTGTGGTTGGAACCAGCACCGCGGTCTGCTTTCCATCAAGCGCTGCTTTGAAAGCGGCCCTCATTGCGACTTCGGTTTTGCCGTATCCCGCATCCCCGCACAACAACCTGTCCATAGGTCTGGTCGATTCCATATCCTGCTTGATTTCGCCAATTACCCGCTGCTGATCTTCTGTTTCCCGGAAAGGGAAAGAATTATCAAAATCATGCTGCCAGGTTGTATCGGAGGAAAAGGCATGACCCTCCAAAGCGCTTCTTTTTGCCTGAACTTCAAGAAGTTCTGAAGCAAAATCAATGATATTTTCCCTCGCCTGACTTTTCTCCTTTGACCACCGCCGGCCGCCAAGCTTGTGGAGCCTTGTATGCTGACCGGAGAAGCCTACATACCTGGTAATAAGATGGGCCTGCGTGACAGGCACATGGAGCACGGCGCCTTCGTCATATTCTATGCTCAGCATTTCATGCGTGCGGTTCTTTATGGTTATTTCGTTCAAACCAAGGTACCGGCCTATACCATGCGCAGAGTGAACCACCAGATCTCCAGGCGAGATGTCGGATAGTTCGGTTAAGGCAGCCTGCCTTGCCCTGTGCACAGGCGTCTTCCTTGTTCTGGGCAGGTATCTTCTTCCAATGGCTTCCTTCTTCCCGTAGATGTCGGACTCAGCCACAATAACAAATTTCAGATGCCTGGAGGCAAGGCCCTCTGACAGTGTTCCCGGCAACAGTTGAATATTGTCGGGTTGCGCCGGCTTCATTGCTTCGCGAAAATGATGCAGAGATCCTTTTGTGTTAAGGAAAACTGCGACATCATTCCCCGATGCCGCCGCAGCCTGAAGCTGAGACAGGAGGTTCTGCCTCAAAGCTTCCATGGCATCGGGATGAACAGCGCTTTGCGGAATATGAAAAAGATCGCCTACGGCAAATATGTCCGGAAGAACAGGTTTCTCCGCCAATTCCATAACGGCAATCCGGCGCGTGTGCCTGCCTTTAAGCATAACTTGTATATCTTCCAGTGTTACTATTGAATCCTCTTTTTTTGCCTGGCGGACATTGTTCTCGTAAAGTCCGGCATGTTCCTTTACCGACTCTGCAGTCGACCATATAAAGGTCGAATCGGCCGGAACATAATCAAAAAATGGAACAGTTTGTTTCTCTGGCCCGGCCGTATCGCCTTGCGGGGGAAGAGAAACACCCGAGAGTCTGACTGCTGTTCTCTGGTCGGTCGGTTCAAACTGTCTGATTGTATCAATCATGGAACCTTCGAAATCAACCCTGACCGGCAGTTCCTCGGTAAGCGGCCAAGCATCGATTATGCCGCCTCTGACGGCAGCCTGGCCGGGCGCCTGAACCTTGGCGCAGAATGTGTAGTCCTGTTCGTCAAGCCACTCTACAAAAACCTCTGGGTCGAGTTCCCGGCCGGCGGCCAGATCCATCGTGTTGCCGCGAAGCTTACTCGGCGAAACAACCTTCTGCATAAGAGCCTGCACCGATGTGACAATGACAAGGTTGCCTGCTTTCCTGCCGTCAGAACCGGCCCGGGCCAGATCTTCAAGGACTTCCAGCCTGTAAGCTGCAGTGGCATCAATAGCCGGGGAACCTTCTCGGGGCGGGTAATACAACAGGCGCCTTTTGCTTGTGTCAGGAAGCATTATGTGCAGCAAAGTTGACAGGTTCTGGTGTGCCTGCTCAAGCTTGTCAAGGCCGTCTGCAACAAAAAGCGTAGTCCCCCCGAATGCCATGCTGCACGACAGGGCCATAAGGCACTGGCCTGAAAGCGGCATATCAGAAACCTCGCTCCGTGATCCGGCAGGAAACGCCGGTTCAACAAACCTGGTCATTTTCTTGAGAATAGCATGCATAATGCAATGATAGCCAAAGGGAGATAGCATTAACCTGACTTATAAATGAACCTTCTTCTTCACGCTACTTTCCCGAACCCGACCCGCCGGGAGAGCGCACGGATTGCGGGAATCAAGAGCGTGCCACGTCAAGCCGGACATCGGATCAATACAGTTTTCGCATGTGAGACGGAGGTATTCGCAGAACAGTCCTGTATTTTGCCACCGTACGCCTTGCAACGCTGATTCCCTTTTTCTTTAGCTGCTCAACAATTTCCTGGTCGGACAACGGCTTGGAAGGATCCTCTTTGGAAACCAGCGTGGCAATAATGTCTTTTACGGTCTTGTTAGACACCTGCTGGCCGTCAGAGGTTGTAACTCCGGGCGAGAAGAAATACTTGAGCTCAAATACTCCACTTGGGGTCCGCATGTACTTGCCTGCTACCGCTCGGCTTACAGTGGTTTCGTGAACCCCTACGGTTTCAGCAATTTCCGCCATGGTCATCGGCCGGAGAAAAGCCACGCCTTTATCAAGAAATTCCGTCTGCCGTTTGACTATTTCCGTGGCTATCCGGTATATGGTTTTCTGCCGCTGATGGATACTCTTTATCAGGAACGCACCCGACCGGATTCTTTCGCGTATATATTGCTTAACATCCGGATTGGTGGCGGCGCTCTTCATCAGTTTGCGATACTGGTTGCTGATCCGCAGGTGCGGAAGCTGCTCGTCATCCATTATCACCGTGTATTCGCCTTCCACTTTTCGCACCGTTATCTCCGGCAACACGTAAGCGGCAGTTTCCGACGAATAGACACTGCCGGGTTTCGGGTCAAGGGTTGATATCAGCTTGGCTGCTTTCTGAACATCTTCAGTGGAACACTGAAGACTGCGGGAGATGTCCTGATATTTATGCGCGCCCAGTTTGTTAAGGAAATCCTTCACAATCCGAGCGGCAAGACTTTCGCCTTTTCCCATCCGGTTAAGCTGTATCAGGAGACATTCACGCAGATCGCGCGCCCCTATACCGACAGGGTGAAAGTCCTGTATCACGGCAAGAATTACCTCCATGTGCCGACAGTCAAAACTGGCCGCTTCTGCCAGTTCCTCCAGGCTTGTGTATAGATAACCGTCCTCGTTAATGCTGCCGATAATGAGTTCGCCGATTTCCATGTCTTCGTCAGACAACCCGGCAAGATTGAGCTGGTTGAGCAGATGCTCCTGGAGCGATTCCTTCTGGGGAAGAGATTTCAGAAAATACTGTCGTCTGTCTTCCTGGTCCGGGTTGTAGGGAATAGAGCTTCGCTCCTGGTAGAAATAATCTCGCCATTCATCATCCAACCTGGCAAGCGCCTCGTACTCCTTGTCAAAATCCATTTCGCTGTTATCTTCGCTGCCTTTGACTTCAGGCTCAATCTCAACCGTGGGCTGTTCGGCAGGCAGCTCTTCAAGAGTAGGATTCTGCTCCAGTTCCTTCCTGACCATGGTTCGCAACTCCATGACCGGAACCTGGAGCATCTCCAGCGATTGGCGCAACTGCGGAGCAAGTACCATCTGGAGCTGCTGATTCTGAGACAAAGATAATGTCTGTTGCATATTTAATTCCTCTTTGGCATCAATAATGCTTTTTTTATCATGTGATCTCAAGGAAATACTGTACAGCGTTAGTAAAACAATGAAATATGCTACAAAAAAAAGGTCGGATGTGGTTGAGGTTGACGGAAGAATTCGTCATTCTCACAAAAAAGGTTGCGCATCTGATAAATGTTTTTGTATTTTTTGCGAAATTTCTGCTCAAAGAGAAGGCCAGTATAATTTTTTTTAAGCCGGGTGGTTGGATACTTGTATCCACTGAACGCATGCGTACCGACAAGCCCACACCCACCATGCGATACAGAACACCACCCGGCTTCCTTTCCAACCCTTCACAGTTGTAACACAAAAGCTGCGTGGACACCTGACCAAAAAGAAACTGCTTTGCCCCTTGTTCCGGTTTTTGTTACATTTAACCCGCATTTTCCACAGGATACGGTTCTTTGTTGCCAAATCCAGATTGAATTTAAAAAGGAGCAGCGCCAATGGCAGAACAGACACATCCGGAGAGCCAATATCTTAACCTACTGCGGGATATACTTGATAACGGCTCCGATAAAGAGCTTTTCCTTACTCCAGAGGTAAAAAAACTATACCAGGAACGCGGCGAAACACTGCCCTTTATCAGGTCGGTATTCGGCAGACAGTTGCGTTTTGATCTTTCCCGGGGTTTCCCTCTGCTTACGACCAAGAAAACATACCTGAAAGGCATCATCATAGAACTGCTGTGGTTCTTGCGCGGCGATTCAAACATAAAGTTCCTTGTTGATAACAACGTTCACATCTGGGACGAATGGGCCTGGAAAAACTATCACAGGAACTGCTCACAGTACGGTTTGCCGGACCTGGCTCAGGACAAATTCATTGACAAAATGAGGGAGGAACCCTGGGACAGTGATTTTGTAAAAAAATGGGGCGACCTGATTACTATCTATGGAAGAATGTGGCGAAGATGGCCGGCCAGCGACGGCCGCGAGATTGACCAGCTCAAATGGGCAATCGAGGGGCTGAAAAAGAAACCCTACCGTAAATCTTACGTAGTCTCAGCCTGGAATCCCGATTTCGTTTACGAAATGGCTTCGGAAGGCAATGCCACTGAAGTTCCTCCGTTTTGCCATACTTTGTTTCACTTCGGAGTCACCCACGGTAATAAATTGAACCTCGGACTTTACCAGCGAAGCGCAGATGTCTTCCTGGGTGTGCCCTTCAACATAGCCAGTTATGCGCTGCTACTGATGATGACAGCACAGGTAACCGGCCTGGAAGCTGGCGACTTCGTGCATACCTTCGGCGATGTCCATGCATATTCCAATCACGTGGCCCAGATTAAGGAACAGTTGGAGAGAGAACCACGTCCGCTTCCGCAGATGCGCCTTAATCCGGAAATAAAAGACATAGACAATTTTACCTACAACGATTTTACCATTGAGGGATACGACCCACACCCCCGACTGAAAGCCGAAATTGTCAATGTCGGCGGATTTTGAGGAAAAGATGATTTCATTAATCTGCGCTATGGGCAGAAATAGAGAAATAGGCGTTGACAACGGTCTGCCATGGCATATCGCTATGGACCTGAAAAGGTTTAAAAAACTGACCATGGGCCATCCGATAATAATGGGACGGCGCACTTTCGAATCAATCGGACGGCCCCTGCCCGGACGCAGAAATATTATCATAACACGCGATCTTAACTACAGGCATCCACTCTGCATGACGGTTCATTCAATCGAGGAAGCAATCAAGTGTGCCCTTGCCGATGAAAAATCCGATCCTCCGGAAATCTTCATAATCGGAGGCGGGCAGATCTACAGACAGACCATCACCATGGCGGATAAACTTTACTTCACGCTTGTGGACGACGCTCCGGAAAGGGCGGACACTTTTTTCCCGGAATACAAAGGCTTCTGTAAAGTCAGCGAAGAAGGCCCTTTCAATGAAAAGGGCCTGACTTTCAGATTTGTGGAAATGATCCGCTAACCTGCAAATCTCACAGGATTTCGTAGCAGCCTGTCCGCCATCTGGCGGAAAAGCGTGGAGAGCCGCTTTCAGAACAATCCGCCCCGTTTGGCCTTTCTCATAAAAATGGTGGTGGGGCTTGGATTCGAACCAAGGAAGGCATTGCCAGCAGATTTACAGTCTGCCCCGTTTGGCCGCTTCGGTACCCCACCGTTAAGTTGTTTTAAAATCTCTCTTATAGCAGCGCAGCAGATCTCCTGCAAACGCCAAAGGCGTCCAGTTCTGAGCATCAAAGCTGCTTGCAGGACAATCTGTCCCGTTTGGACAATCCAACAGATAGCAGAAAGAACTACTCCACAAATCTGAAAGTTTGCAATCGTATTTCATCTAAGGCAAGAAAAAATTCATCTATGTTTTCTTGACCGTGCCCAATGGGGCGGACATTATCCTAAATTCGATACTTTTCAAAAAAGGAGCAGACTATGAGCAATCAACTTAAGTGCATAATCGTAGGAGCAGGCCACCGTAGCTTGAGATACGCGTCTTATGCTAAAGAACATCCTGAAACTATGGAAGTTGTCGGGGTAGCCGACCCCTCCGAGCTGCGCCGCCGGAAAGCCGCAGAGATATACAATCTCAACGATTCCCAGCTCTACCAGTCTGCAGAAGATCTCGCCTCCAGGCCAAAGATGGCCGACTTTGTAATTAACGGCACCATGGATCAGCAGCACGTTGCCACCTCTTTGCCGCTCCTGGAAAGAGGTTACGATATGCTGCTGGAAAAACCGTTTGCCACAACCGAAGAAGATATGTGGAAACTCGTTGAGGCAGTAAAAAAACACGGCAATAAAGTCGCCATATGCCATGTTCTCAGACACGCCCCATTTTATGCAGCCATACGTAAACAACTGGCCAACAACATTATTGGCAGCATCATAAACATTCAGGCCACAGAGCACGTATCCTATCACCATATGGGCACAAGCTATATTCGGGGCAAACACAACCGGAAGGAACTTTCGGGATCAAGCATGCTCATGGCAAAATCCTGCCATGATCTTGACCTTATTGCATGGCTGAAGACAAAGGTCCATCCCACTCGCGTGTGCAGTTTTGGCAGCAATATCCAGTTCCGCCCTGAAAACGCTCCGGAAGGCGCCGGGAACCGCTGCTTAGTGGACTGCCCGATCGAGAAGGAATGCCTATATTCAGCGAGAAAGCATTATATTGACCACCCGGACCGATGGAAATTCTATGTGTGGGATTCGATCGAGCACATCAAAGAACCGACTATCGAAGACAAGATTGAATCACTGAAAACCTCGCCATACGGACGTTGCGCATGGAAAACGGATATGGATCTGGTCGACCATGAATCAGTTCTAATAGAGTTCCGGGACGGCAGCACCGCTACGTTCAACATGATAGGCGGCGCCGCAAAACCGTCACGCTCCATTCATATAATCGGAACAACAGGCGAAATACAGGGCGCATTGGAGGACAGTAAATTCGTTATTCGACATATTGACCCCAGGCCCGGCCACGAATACTCGGAACAGGAAATTGACTTGAAGATTACCGGCGACATGACAGGAGCACAAGGCGGACATGGCGGCGGGGATCTGCGGTTGGTCGGCGACTTCCTCAAATACCTTAACGAAAAAAAACCTTCGCTCTCTACTACCAGCCTCGAAGATTCCATCTCCAGCCACCTTCTCGGTTTTCGAGCAGAGATTTCCCGCGAACAAAACAAAGTCGCGGAAATAGAACCGTTCTCCTTGTAGTCCGCTCCTGGAAAACAATTATATATTTAACCTGATCTATTCATCAACTTCGTTATGAGAGTTGGCATGTTGCTTTAGATCAATGGCTTTGCGCAGATAGCCGGGGGAAGGATGAATAAATCAGGTCAAGTCAAGCCAGCCTGTTATCAACTTGTTGATAATTTTTATTTGATAACTTGATATCAAAACATGACATATCTTTGTAAAGCGTTTTTTACGTGTGGCTTAAGTCAGTTGATAAGTTGTTAATATCTTTATCTTGATTCCTGTTTCCAGCTTGATGATAATGTTGCTGAAAATGAGTGATGAAGATAACAGAACAACTGCATTCCATCGGCTGCTGCATGATGCGCGCAGACGCATGGGAATAAGTCAATCCAGCCTGGCAAAGGAAACCGGATGCAGTCAGTCAGCCATCAGTATGATGGAAAAAGGGCGAGTGGATGCGCTTTCCATTGAAAAGCTGAACCGTATTGCGGAAAGGCTGGGTGTTCCTGTTCCTGAAGAGAAATCGCGCTCTTCTACAGCCTGGCCTGCTGCAGGATTCTGTCCCGAATGCGAATGCCCTTCGAACAAGCCTTATTTAGTAGGGGATAATGTATTATGGCGTCCATCCATCCGGGAGGTATCTCTTTCTCGCGGTGTGTATTGCCAGGATTGTGGAGAAGTGTTGGAAACAACCTGCCCGAATTGCAACAGGGCGATTCAAGACGGAGCTTGCTGTCCTTATTGCGGCAATGCGTATGTCATTGCATCAGAGGAACAAACAACAAGAGTCCGCCGGCAGCAAATGGTTGGAGACCGGGACGCTCGTTAAACTTCCCCCGGTTGACCCCGCCGCCACTGCCAAATATCATCACCCGTTTCCCTTGTGGTGTGCTGCCAGCCCGCATATCTCACAGAATTTCGTAGTAGCCTGTCCGCCATCTGGCGTTTTGCCAATTCATGCCCCCTCAGTGGCGCTATCCGCGCTCGCAGAAGGAATTTTGTGAGATATGCGGGCCAGGCGCCGTGGAGAAATGCCAATACAGTATGCGCCGATAAGCCATTGATGAAGAAGCGTTGTTTTCAGGAATCCTCGTTTTTGCCAGCGACGGGCTGATGTTACGGCCGGAGCCGGTATGATTGCAATTCGTCCATATCGCCTGAGACGACGAACCAGCTCAAAGTCTTCCATGATCGGTATATCACAGAATCCTCCCAATTCAGAGAACTTACCGGCTCTCATGAAAATCGCCTGATCCCCGTACGGCATCTGCAGAACTCTGGAACGCCAGTTGACAAGCCGTTCAAGAGTACGGTACGCCCGGCCTTCGGCGTCAAGTTGAAATTGGAAAGCTCCTGCCGCTACCGCCGGATTGCCGAGTGTTGCCCGAACCAGGGACGGAAATTCTTGCGGAAGACTGGTGTCAGCGTGCAGAAACAACAGGATGCCTGAAGTTGCAGCCTGAGCGCCGGCATTCATCTGCTTTGCCCTGCCAGGCTCCGTGGTCAATATTTTTGCCCCGCAGGCGCGGGCTTTCTGGACCGTTCCATCAGCGCTGCCACCATCAACAACAATTATTTCGAGGGTCGGGTCAATCCCTTTTAACGTCTTTACTAAGCTGGAAATGCGAGAGGCTTCATTGAGGGTTGGAATGATGACCGATATCCTGCCAATGGTTTTAGAAACCATTTCCCCGCCCCACGCTTGTTCGAGGACAGCAAGATCCTCGAAACGGTCAATGTCGGCAAGCGTTGGAAGCGTATAAACTGTCAGACCAAGGCCATTGACAATGTCCAGGGTTTTACTGAAAACATCGTCCTTGCCCCACAGAATATCCGTGAAGAGCTCAGGAAGATCTTTTTTCAGGCCAATCAGGTAATATCCGCCGTCGACCGCCGGACCAATAACAAGGTCATGGCCCTTGAGTTCTTCGAAGGCTTTTGAAAGGATGCCGGCGTTGATACCTGGAACATCCGAGCCGACAATAACAACTGGCTTCGATGACGAATTAATGTTGTCCCGCACGCAACGCCGCATCCGGCTGCCAAGATCACCGCTTCCCTGCGGCCGGTAGACAAATTCCTCTCCGAATGCCTCCTTCATGCGCTTTTCGTCGCCCCCTTCAAAACGCACTTCCAGCCTGATCCCTTGCTTTTTTTTGATCTGAGCGGCTGCCATCAGAAGATGGGTTGTCATCATCTGTTGCAGGGATGCCGCGCCTTCCGGTCCAATCGCCGGTATCAGGCGTGTTTTAGTCTTTCCAGGCTCGGGATAACGCGTGAATACGCAGAGACACTCTTCTTTCATGATCCCTCATATACTGTTTGCGAAACAATCTATCTATACACTCTGTAAGCCGGCATATACTCATTTTCACATGCCTGCGCCTGATGTCAACTTGCGGGCAAATCAGTACAGGATTGCCGCCGCTTAACTTCGCACATGGAACCAGCGCATTCAGGATTTTCCGCCGCCTGCTTGCAGACCAATTCCGCTTCTGCGCGCAAGGGTATGGGAAGCAGGCCGGTGGACACCCTTGCAGCTCCTCTTAAAGCAAGCCATACATCGCGCTGGCAACAACGTGCTGCGGGTACGGCCGCGATATCTGCCGCTATAGAGTTTACCGCCTGCATCACCTGTTGGCGTTGAACTGGAGTCAGCGGATTAGCGTCCAGCAAAATACTGAGCGCCACGCCTACCCCCGTAGCTGCTCCGCAACTGCCGGCAAATGCGCATGATCCTCCCATAACCCGGGCTCCGCGCCGGATTCCGGTATCAAGCATCTCACGGCTCACCCTGCCGCCGAGATTTCGATATGTTGCCAGAATAACACCTGGCGCCAGCCCGTGATGCTCCGGCCCGTGCATTGGCACACTGGGATGGCTCCTGATCATCTGCATCAAGGCGATCATATCGGTCTCACCGGTTGCCATGCACAAATGGCTTATTACAGCCAGGGCTCCCGCGGCATGACAGACATCACAGACAAAGTGGCCTTGCTCGCACACAGAATTGGCAGACCCTGACTCTCCGCAGAAGGCACAGGTTTCTTCCCTGTCAGCCTTCAAATATACAAGCGGCGCTCCACAAACCATGCAATCGGACATGCGCCGCTCTTTGCCATCCTGTCTCTTTATATCGGCGGACCCGGCATCATCGGACAAAACCGCCGGTTCCGGCAGCGCACAGGCACACGTATTGACCCAGTCCATATTCACCGCCCTTCCGTCTGCGTCAAGGATGGCCACCTGCCTGCCCAGTTGTTTGGCGTCGTCCTCCGGAACCCAATCGGGAATACCGGCATGGAGAAAACGTCCTGAAGTAGTTTGAAGGCTTGCCATAGGACCAAGGTAGATTGCCCGGATCATTATAGAGGGAGCAGGTTTGACGGCCTCATAGGTCATGGAATAGAAACGGTGGCCTTGCACTTGACGATAAGGTACGCGCTTGAGTACGCGGAAGGAACGGAAACCGGTTTCGTCCAGCATCCCGGCAAGATCCCTGTGCGTCATGGCCCCGGCAATGCATTCACCGCGTAATATATCGTCGTTGAGAATCGCCGCATCAGGAACTGTTTCAGTAACCACATCAGAAACAACAATCCTGCCGCCGGGCTTTAACGCTTTCAGGATCTCCGCGAATGTGCGTCGTTTATCGGTTGAAAGATTCAGCACACAGTTCGACAGAATGACGTCGGCCGAATTTTCATCCACGGGCAAAGTTTCAAGATAGCCCTTGCGAAATTCAAGGTTTTTGTATCCAAGTCTATTTTCAACGCGCTTTGCCCCCGCGCGGGCTATTTCCAGCATCGGATCAAGCATATCTATGCCTGTCACCCTTCCTTCCGGCCCCACTTCGCGGGCTGCCAGGAAACACTCCACACCGCGTCCGCAGCCCAGATCCACAACACTCTGCCCCGGCTGCAGGCCTGCGTCCAACACCGGACTCCCGCAGCCGTACCCCCGAAACCGCAGATCCTCGGGAATATGCTCCATCATCTCAGGAGGGTAACAGACCGGATTGAGAATATCTTCCTTATTAGAGACCGCTGCTTCGGAATAGTACGATTTCACTGCAGTACGCCCGTCAATAGAAGCCGTTGATAGCAGGCAATTCGAATGCACCAGAGCAACTGCGCCATGTGTGCCGCAACTTTCCAGTATGTCGCCCATCTTGAGGCGCAGCCTGGGCGCATCCTCCCCTACATTTCCGGCTGCTGCTGTGATTAGCTCAAGCACGATCTTCCTGTATAGCTGCCAATAGGGATCTGTGCCCACAAAACGGCCGCCGTGGTTGTAACAGTGGTCCGAATCCCCGCCGCCAATAAGGTAATGCAACGGATCATTCAGCTCAGCTGTTGATGTCTTCCTTATCTTTGCCAGTATGCTGCTTCCATTCCAGGCTGCAGCAAGAGAAGTTCTCACGCTTGTGGCCAGCTCGGGAAAGCCCACGAGCGCAGCAGACGGGTAAAGTTTATCATCGGGGCCGAGCGCCGCGGCTTCCCATGCGCTTGTGCTGCCGTCATGAATGGTACCCGGCGGAGCGAAAACCTGGGTCTTGAAGGCTTCCAGATTATCCAGGGCAATTCCAGTGCGTCGCGCGGCTGCCTCCGCCTCCCTGAGATGCTTGAAAATCAGTTCCGGCGAAGCAAACCGTTCCGGTAGCGCGCGGCCTCGAACAAAAAGCCACATAAAATGAACATTCGACGCTCCCATCCGGGCAGCAAGTTCAACCAACCCGGCCATGTCTGCGACGTTATCAGAATCAACACACATAGATACAGTAAAAGGGAATTTCCTCTCATCCAGCACGCGAAGATGTCCGGCCAATTTATCAAATGAGCCATTACCGCGTATCGCATCATGGCGCCGGGGCAACCCGTCAATGCTAACCTGCAGGTGAAATCGTTCTGAACCCCAATTCCTGAGGTCGCCAATATGTTTCTCCAACAGGGTGCCGTTTGTCAGAATGACGACGTGCGTATCCGGAGCAGAAAGAATGGCATTAATGATTTGAGAGAAACCTGGATGCAGAAAAGGTTCGCCGCCGGTCAGAGCAAAAACACGGCAGCCCATATTTAGCGCTTCGCCAACCCGATGTAACACCGTTTCCGTCGACAACTGTTTTCCCGTTTCAGGCGAGGCTGCAAACAGGCAGTGTTTGCAGGCCATGTTGCAACGGTCGGTAATATGCAGCCATAACTCGCGCAGACGGGGTTTACGCAAAAGCTCTCCACGGCCAGGATAGTCTACCCGCCCGCCCGCCGGCAGACGCGCAAGAAATCTGGCCGGGGCAGGAACTGCGCGGGGGTCTTTGCCGGACATAAGCTTTTTCAGCAAACTGTCGCCCGTCGCATTGGGCACAAACCAGCACGGATTACAGTCGCGGACATAAACAGGCGTTCCTTCAAACTCCATTCGTGTCCAGGCGGAAGGATCAAACGAAGATTTATTTCCATTGGTAATAATCATGTCTCCTGTATGAATCTTTTTGCAGTCAATCGCTACAGTACGTGCCCTGCCATTGCAAGACAAAATCAATGGTTTCAGTCAAGGTCAATAAGATAGTTGTCAACTTGCCGCACTGCTGCACTGCTGTAATGTTCGAGCCCGGATTGATCACACTTTTCGAGCAGAAACGGTTCAGAGTATTGGCAGTGTGGGTCGAAACCGTTCGACTGATTGTTTCCGTCCCCTTATCCCATCTTCGTCCCGATCATCATCCCGATCATCGTCGCTGCCATCCTCGTCCCGATCCTTGTCTCGATCATCGTAGACAAAGATCGGGACAATGATCGTGATAAGGATGAAGAGGATCAAGATCGGGTAAACCGGGTTTGGCCTGCAATGGCTGTGCTATGGAACGTTTATGCCGGAGAAGTGTGAGCAATGCGGGCGAGCCTTTTTCTCAGGATTATTAGTGCATGCGCCTGTAATTCAGGTTAGAGTTGTTTTTTGGCGGTTTTTGCAGAATTAATGTTTTTTTAGCCCGCGTATCTCACAGCATTTCCTGGCAAGACCGAAATAGGCAAGGATTCGGTCGCGAGAGCACGCAAGCGACTGAGCATGGGTGGCTTGCGGCTTATTCGCAGCGGGAATTCTGTGAGATATGCGATTTAGCGGAGGTTGATATGGGATTTGAAAGTGGTTCTTTGAGCCTGAGCATGTTTTATCTGTCGGAAAACCTGGGCAGCGACGTTGTTTCCTCATTTGCTTCAAATGCTCTGCCCGGACTGGATATCCTTAAGGATGAGCCTATTCACGGATGGGTAACAAGCCGCCATCTGCTTGATCGGAATATTACTTATGACACTGCTACGGTGGCAGGGAGGCTTTTTCTAACCCTGGTTAAGGCCGAGAAAAAGATTCCTCAGGCCTTGTTGCGAGCTGAATGCAAGATGGAGGAACTTGCAGAGATGGAGGCTACAGGAAACGACAAGGTGCCGCGAGCAAAACGGTCGGAAATCAAAAAAGAGGTGATTGCCCGTCTTCTTCCCGATATGCCTCCCACTTTGACAGCCATTCCCATTGTGTATGACGGCAATGCCAATATACTGTATGCGGCAGCGACAAGCGACAAGCAGATAGACGCATTGGTTATGAATTTTGAAAACACTACCGGCATTAAGCTTATCGCCCTTACCCCTGAGACCGCAGCGCTGAAAAGAAAGAAACACAGCATCAAAGATCTTGAGCCGACCAGTTTTTCTCCGGAATGTCCCGATGATATGAGCGGGGACAGCGTGGGTATGGATTTTCTTACATGGCTCTGGTTTTTTTTCGAAGCTCAGGGCGGAACTTTCATGTGGGGCCGCGAACCGTCCGGGGTCATGATCCAGGGACCTCTTACTCTGTTCATGGAAGGACAAGGCGCGCACGTAACTGTCCTGCGCAATGGCGAACCGTTAATCGCGTCAGAAGCAAAAACAGCCATGCTTGGCGGAAAGAAGCTGAAAAAGGCCCGTGTGGTCGCAACTATCGGCGAGGAGACTTTTGCTGCGTCTGTGGATGGTGATACATTCATTTTCAGGGCCGTCAAGCTGCCCAAGGTGGAAGCTGTAGACGCCATTTCGCAGTTTGAAGCCAGAATGATATCGCTGGCAAAATTCCGGGATCTATTTCTTCATCTCTACGACCGGTTCCTGGACGATAGGATTGATCCCGCTAAATGGAAAGCTACACAGAAGGAAATTCATCAGTGGCTGCCGCAAAGAACAGGAAAGGCATAAGCCTTTAGCCCGCATATCTTACGGAATTGGGCAATTCCGATTCAGGATGGAGCCAGCACTATTGCTGTACGGGCCGGCAGATAGAGGCTCAGGAAATGGCGGTCTATATTGTCAGTAATGCATTGATGCACATAGCTGCGATCCTGTCGGTCAAGTCCGCCGAATTTGGAATCGTCTGTATCCAGACATATCTTGTATTTGCCCGGCGCTGCCGGAATCCAGTAATCCGTATATGAAACCTCCGGATGAAAGTTGAATATAAACAACAGGTTTGCGCGCAGGAATGCTATCACCCTGGTGTTTTCTTCAAGATGCAACAAAAACTGTTTCTGGCCGTTTGGTATTGAATATGTCCTGGCGACCTCGAGCATGGCTTTGTCGAAATCACCAAGCCTGCTGTAGTATAGATTCCTGTCTCCCGCAAGACTCCACTGCCGTCTTGCATATTTATACGACCAGTTATTGCCTTCTCTCGGAAAATCTATCCATTCGGGATGACCGAATTCATTACCCATGAAATTGAGGTACCCGTGGCCTGCTGACGCAAATGTAATCAATCGGATCATCTTATGCAGGGAGATGCCCCTGAAGACTACGGGATCTTTGTCCTCTACCGACATGTGTTCGTAGATCCGGTCGCCGATCAGTCGGGAAATCAATGTTTGATCGCCCACAAGAGCCTGGTCGTGTGATTCAGCATAGCTAACCGATTTTTCATCCTTGCGACGGTTGGTCAGTTCATGCCACAAGTGGCCCACAGGCCACTGCTCGTCTGGGATTTCTTTTATCAGTTTTATCCAATAGTCCGGAATACCCATTGCATAACGGAAATCAAAACCGGCGCCTCCCTGGCTTGAACCAATCGCAAGCCCGGGCATTCCAGACATGTCCTCGGCCAGGGTCACCGCCTGTTCCCTGACCTCGTGGATAAGACAGTTGGCGAGAGTAAGATATGCCAGCGCTGATTCATCAACAGTGTCATTGAAATACTGTTCGTATTCAGTAAAAGCCACACCTAGTCCATGGTGCGTGTAAATCATGCTTGTGACCCCGTCAAACCGGAATCCGTCGAATTGAAATTCATCCAACCAGTACCTGCAGTTGGAAAGCAGAAAGTGGAGAACCTGGGGTTTCGCATAATCGAAGCACTTTGAATCCCATGCAGGATGCTCACCTCTTGGCCCCTTGTGAAAAAACTGGTATTCGGTTCCATCGAACCTGGCAATGCCCTCGACCTGGTTTTTGACCGCATGGGAGTGTACGATGTCCATAAATACCAGCAATCCCATACCATGCGCTGTATCCACCAGAGATTTCAATTCTTCCGGCGTGCCGAAACGGGAAGAGCAGGCGAAAAAATTCGACACCTGGTATCCGAAAGAACCGTAATAGGGATGTTCTGCTATCGCCATTAACTGCACCGCGTTATAGCCTGCTTCCTTTATACGCGGCAGAACCCGGTCGCGAAATTCCAGATATGAACCTGTTTTTTGATCTTCCTGCGCCATACCAATGTGGCTCTCGTATATCAGGAGCGGAACGCCGCTAAGTTCGGGGGAATTGTTCTGCCATTGGTACGGGTTTTCCGGATGCCAGACCTGGGCATCGAAATGCTTTGTATCTTCATGTTGGACAACCCGGCGGCACCATGCAGGAATGCGATCTCCGGAACCGCCATTCCAGCGCATTTCGAGCCTGTAATGTTCGCCGTGCGACAAACTCTGGGCAGGCAGCTTGATCTCCCATGTTCCATCGTCTGAAATTCTCGAAAGAGAAAACTCCTCGGTTGCGGACCAGTTGTTGAATTCTCCTTTCAAATAAATGGCGGTTGCATTAGGAGCCCATTCTCGAAAAACGACTCCATCACCGGCAAAATGCATCCCGAAATATTCGTGGCCGGACGCGAAATCAGCGAGAGAGAGCTTTCCGCCTGTCAACCTCTGTTGGGTCTCCAGTGCCAGGTTTATGCGGCGTCGGATGGAATCTGCATATGGTTCCATGTAAGGATCGGAACTTATGCGTCGCTGAATAACTTTTTCGACATTCATATCTCTCATGTAAAGAAGCTTGTCATGGAAAAGGGTGCTTGAAAAGAAGAAACAACTACTTCCGGGCGTTCTTCCGGCGGTGGCGGGAATAGACGATTACATGGGCTAATATTGCGGAAAGTAAAAGCAGCGCTGCGACCAGGACAAGCGTCCCGTATGAAGAAATGGATCTGCCCATTGCCGCCAGCATGGCGCAACGTATTGGGGCGGCGATTACTGTTATTGTTATGAATTTTGCCGAAGGTATGGCCGCTATTCCTGCAGTATATGAAATTATATCGGATGGATTGTAGGGCAGTATTCTAATCCATAGTATCGCTGAACCATGTTTGCGGATTTGTTCCAGAATGAGCGCCACTTTTCCCCTGTCAAAGAAACGGGCAAACGCTGACTTCAGGTACCTTCCAATACCATAGACTGCCATGCTTCCCGCTATCAGACCAGCTCCGGAAACAGCGGTCGTGGTAAGAATCCCGTATTTCCTGGCTGCAATGATTACGATCCCTTCAGCAGGTATGGGAGGAATAATGACCTGCAAGATCATAACTGCAAATAAAGTTGTCAACTCAATAAAGTGTTGCATGATGTCATGTGTAGCGGAGCAATACGGCAAAGGCAAGGCATATAATATGATTGAACGAAGCTTGTATTGAAGCATTGACGGTTGTAAATTGTATCCATATGAATACTTACGACAAAGCCTTCCTTGCCAGGATATTGCAATTCCAGCGCAATGAAATAACAGAATACCACATTTATCGCGTTCTTGCCCGAAAACTGGACTCACAGAAAAACAGGGAAACACTTGAACGTATTGCTGATGAGGAAAAAAAACATTACGGAAAATGGAAGGAACTTACGAATAAAGATGTTAAACCCGACCGGCCGAAAATCTGGAAATATGTCATTTTAAGTAAGCTTTTCGGATTTACCTTTGCAGTAAAACTCATGGAAGCCGGGGAGCAGAATGCTCAGCAACATTACGCTGAGATTGAAGGCAAAGTTGCGGAAGCCCGCAAGATTGCCGAAGAAGAAGACCAGCACGAAAGATCGCTACTTGCTCTACTTGACGAAGAACGGCTCAGGTATACAGGCTCCATAGTGCTTGGTTTGAACGATGCGCTTGTTGAGCTTACAGGCGCCCTGGCCGGGCTGACATTGGCCCTTCAGGAATCCAGGCTGATAGCTTTGACCGGCTCCATAACAGGAATAGCAGCGGCAATGTCAATGGCTGCTTCGGAATATCTTTCCATCAGGTCGGAAAAGGAAGATTCAGAAAAGAATCCGCTTAAGGCGGCGGGATACACCGGCCTGGCATATATTTTGACTGTGCTGGCGCTTATAACCCCTTATCTGTTTATCACCAATCATTACATCTGCCTCGGCATGGCGCTGACGTCGGCAATCTTGATAATTGCAGTGTTTAATTTCTACCTTTCTGTCGCCAAGGATGTATCATTCAAGAAAAGATTTGCGGAAATGGCCGGACTGAGCCTTAGCATTGCGGGCCTTAGTTTCTTGATTGGATTTGCGCTAAGGCATTGGATAGGAGTGGAAGAAGCTTAACCCGGACAAAGATTTGTAAACACGCCGCAAGATTAAAGGAGACGCCTCATGCTCAGAAGTTTATTCAAATATAGCTGCATAATACTGTTTGGCGTGATGATGGCGGGCGCAACCGGCGCACAAGACAAAGAGTGGTCCAGGGAAGATGCCTGGAAGCAGGTTGACAAGGCAAGGGAAAAAGGACGTCCCAAAACGGCAATCAAGCATATCGAACCGATAATAGAAGCCGCCGCCGCTGAAAAGGACTATGACGAGCTGATTAAGGCAATAGTATTTAAGATAGCGCTCCAGGGCGAAATCCAGGGCCATCATGCGGAAGAAAAAATCGCCAGGCTGGAGAAAGCGATCCAGGACGCCCCCGCGCCTGCGAAGCCGATTCTCAACTCAATACTTGCCAACTGGCACCTGCATTACTTCCAACAGAATCGCTGGCGGATAATGCGCAGAACTCGCACGTCCGAAGCCCCGGGCGATGACATGACCACCTGGAGCCTTCCGAGAATTCTCAAGGAGATAGACCTTCAGTTCACCAGGGCCCTTGCCGACTCCGACAAGCTGAAAAAGATCCCTGTCGAGGACTATGATGAACTGCTGGAACAAGGCAATGTTCCGGACTCTTACCGGCCCACGTTGTTTGATTTCGTGGCATATGATGCGCTTGATTTCTACACCGCCGGCGAACAGGCGGGTGCGGCACAGCAGGACGCCTTTGAGATACCTTCAACAAGCCCCGTATTCGCACCGGCTGAAGACTTCATAGAATGGAAACCCGCGACCGCGGATCAGGATTCGCCTACACTCAAAGCCGTCAAGCTCTACCAGGAATTATTGAAGTTCCACATGAATGACCAGGATAAAAGCGCATTCATCGAAGCCAATCTTACGCGTCTGATTTTCGGGCACAACAAGGCATTCGGGAACGAAAAGGACGAGTTCTATAAGAAGGCTTTATCCCGCATTGAAGATCGCTGGCAAGGTCATCCTATTGCAGCCCGCGCCTTACACAGATGGGCCGAAGTTCTTCGAGATGAAGGCGACCTGGTTAAGGCTCACGAAATTGCAAGCCGCGGGTTTAAAAGATTCCCTGAAAGCTTTGGCGGAAAAAAGTGTTTCAACCTGGTTCACCGGATCGAGGCGCCGTCGCTTGACATCCGGACTGAACGGGTTTGGAATAAACCCTGGCCGGACATAAAAGCGACCTATCGCAATCTCAACAAAATTTATTTCCGCGCGTACAGTTACAACTTTGCCCAAAGACTCAAGGAGAGGGAGAAAAACTGGAACTTTAATGTGGAGTATCTTGACCAGGACGAACTGAAAAAGCTGCTGAGAACCAAACCCAATGCACAATGGTCTGCAAATGTAGCGCCGACCCCGGATTATGCGGCCAATAAAGAACACCTTGACGCGCCGAAGGATCTCGGGCCGGGACCATACTTTATTGTTGCAAGCGCTGATGAATCTTTCTCTGAAGAAAAGAACATGGTTTCCTTCGCTTCGGTATGGGTCAGCGAGCTGGCGCTGGTGATTCGTCGAAATCATGCACAGGGTGCTCTTGGAGGGTTTGTTCTTGATGCATTGAGCGGAGAGCCCATAAAGAATGCAAATGTAAGGGCTTGGACCATCAGGAATCGTCAGAAACAAAACAGCCGCGAAAGAGTTGAGCTCGACCCAGTAAAGACCGACACAAAAGGCAGATTTTCTATCCCTATGTCCGATCGTAAACGCCATCTTATTTTCGTTCAACATGGCAAAGAGCAACTTGCCGCCGGAAGCGGTAACTATGCATGGAGGCGGCAAAAACTCAGGCGAGTGAAACGGACAGTTCTTTTCACCGACCGCTCACTCTACCGGCCGGGACAAACTGTACATTATAAAGGAATCTGCCTGGAAACAGACCGTGATAAAAATAACTATAAGACATTAAGAAATCGACATATTCAGGTGCAATTCGCGGACGTGAACGGCAAAAAAATCGAAGCCAATAGCCACAGTTGCAATGATTACGGGTCATTCAGCGGCAGTTTCACCGCGCCTCACGATCGTTTAACGGGACAAATGAGAATTCACGTTCAAAGCGGCCCCTCGGGCTCGATTTCATTTAATGTGGAGGAGTACAAACGCCCCAAATTCCGGGTGGAATTGTCAGCCCCGGATCAGCCGGCACGACTGGAAAAACAAGTGAAGCTCACCGGCAAGGCCACCGCCTACACAGGCGTGGCTATAGGCAACGCGGAGGTGCGATACAGGGTCGTCCGCCGTGTCCAATATCCGCCATGGTGGCGATACTACGGGGGCTGGCCACAAACTGAATCCCAGGAAATTGCGCATGGCAGGACAACCACCGCGAATGACGGGAGTTTTGAAGTGGAATTCACGGCGAAACCAGACAGGTCAGTCTCTCCGGAAAAAGAACCCGTGTTTCATTATGCCGTTGATGCCGATGTTACTGACACCACCGGGGAAACACGCTCTTCTGATCTGACAGTGAAGGTCGGATACAAGGCTTTACAGGCTTCTCTGGCCGCGGATGACTGGCAGACGACCGGCAAGCCCGTTGAGATTGACATAAGCACGCGCACACTTGATAGCGAGGGGGAAGCCGCCGAAGGGACTCTGAAAATCTACCGCTTGCGGCAGCCCGAAAAAGTGGTTCGTCCGCCTCTTTCGCAACCTTACCGCCACAGGCATTATAGGCAAAACAGCGACATGAAGCCCGCACCGGACCTCTCCAGTCAGACTTCATGGGATCTGGGCGAACTGGTGGCGGAAAAAAAGTTTAGAACGGACTCCGAAGGAAACGCTGCCCTGAAAATTGCGCTGGGCAGCGGAGCTTTCCGGGCTATCCTTGAAACTGCCGACGGGTACGGCAAAAAAGTGACCGCGCGTCTTCCGTTAAAGGTTTTCGATATTAAAAGCAATACCTTTGAGATTCATGTGCCCAACGAGGTCGCCGCGCCGAAATGGACGTTGGAACCGGGGGAAGAGTTCAAGGCGCTTTGGGGAACCGGTTATGAGAGCGGCAGAGCATTTGTCGAGGTGGAACACCGCGGAAAAATTGTGCAAAGCTACTGGACCGAACCGGGGAACACACAAGTTCTGATCAGGCAGAAGGTAAGCGAGCAGATGCGCGGCGGGTTTGTGCTGCGTGTCACATACGTCCGGGAAAACCGGGCGTACCTTACCAGCAGGACCGTCAATGTTCCATGGAGCAACAAAGAGTTGTCAGTCAAATGGGAGCATTTTGAATCCAGACTCAAACCCGGTCAAAAGTCCACATGGTCGGCGATCATATCCGGGCCGGATTCTGAAAACGCTGTTGCAGAAATGGTCGCTACTCTTTATGATGCCTCGCTGGATGCTTTCAAGCCTCACCATTGGCCCGCGTCTTTCGGTAGATACTTCCGGAAGGATAGCGCCTCAATATCCATGGACTTCCAAAATCGTGCAGCCATCCTCCGGCATCGTCTCGGTAGATGGCAGACACAGCACAAATCGGCATCTATGCGCTACCGATCGTATCCTCATTTGATAAGGAGCGGCAGAACATTCCAAAATCTCGCTTTCGGGGCTAGAGGCAGCGCCCGCATGGTAAAATCGGCAAGAGCGGAAGAATCGCTTGAAGCGGCAGCCCCGGCGGCTGAAACGAAAAGTGATGCTGCAGGTGCGCCTGAAGAAAGCGGCGGTGGCGCCGCCGGTGAACCGCCTGAACCGGAACCGGACCTGAGCAAGGTCAAGGCCCGCAAAAATCTTGATGAAACCGCATTTTTCTTCCCGCACTTGAGTTCAGATGGCAAAGGAAAAATCAAGATGACCTTTACCATGCCCGAGGCTTTGACAGAATGGAAGTTCATGGGTTTTGCGCATGATAACGAACTCCGCAGCGGGTTTATGACTTCGGAGGCGGTAACCGCCAAGGACCTGATGGTTGAACCGAATCCACCTCGCTTTGTTCGCGAGGGCGATGTTCTGGAATTCACAGTAAAGGTCTCCAACCAGTCGCCGGCGCGTCAGACGGGATCAGTAAGACTCACTTTTGCCGATGCGCGAACTTTGAAACGAGTTGACCAGGATCTCGGTCTTGAAGACACAGACCGGAAATTCAATATTCGCTCCGGCCGTTCCGAAACCTTTGCATGGCGGATCAGAATTCCTGACGGCATGGGCTTTCTCACCTACAAAACTGTCGGTTCCACGGGCCGCTTATCAGACGGCGAGGAAGGCTACCTGCCCGTGCTCAGCCGTAAAATAATGGTTACCGAATCACTGCCGCTGCCGATCCGGGGACCGAAAACAAAGAAGTTTGAATTCAAAAAGCTCCTCGAATCCGGCAAGTCGGAAACGCTCAGCAATCAGACGCTGACCGTCCAGATGGTTTCCCAGCCCGCATGGTATGCGGTGCTGGCGCTGCCCTACCTGATGGAGTATCCGCATGAATGCACAGAACAGGCTTTCAATCGGCTTTATGCAAATTCTCTGGCCCGATACATAGCCGGGTCCAATCCCAAGATCCGCCGAATCTTTGACCACTGGAAAGCCACCGAAACGCTGGACAGCCCGATGTTCAAGAACCAGGATCTGAAAGATGTTATGATTGATGAGACTCCGTGGCTCCGAGATGCCATGGACGATAGCGAAGCCCGGCGCAACATAGGAATTCTGTTCGATGAGAATCGACTGAACGACGAGACCTCGCGGTTGATTCAAAAACTCAAAGAACTGCAATATGATGACGGAGCGTGGCCGTGGTTCCCCGGCGGACGGCCCAATGATTACATTACCCTGTATATAACCACCGGTTTCGGCCGGCTGCGTCACCTTGGCGTGGAACTGGACATGAGCCCGGCAGTGAAGTCCATTAATCGTCTGGACAACTGGATTGACCGCCGTTACCGGCAAATCCTTAAACGTGGCAACAAAGACGACAATCACCTGACTTCGACCATTGCCCTGTATCTCTATTGCCGCAGTTTTTTCCTCGACGACAAAGCGGTCAATGCGAAGCATAAGGAAGCTGTTGACTTCTTCCTGGACCAGGCAAGAAAGCACTGGCTTACGCTGCCGCGCCAGTCGCAGGCGCATGCCGCGCTCGGACTGAAACGGTTCGGCGACAACGAAACTCCGAAAGACATCATGATATCCATAAAGGAGCATGCTGTGACTGACGAAGAACTGGGCATGTTCTGGCGCGACACTGAGCGTTCCTGGTGGTGGTACCGGGCGCCCATAGAA
Organism: uncultured Victivallales bacterium; assembly: GCA_964475205.1. GTDB lineage: Bacteria > Verrucomicrobiota > Kiritimatiellia > UBA8416 > CAYSRM01 > CAYSRM01. Next base: position 24,768 of record CAYYVQ010000036.1, read on the forward strand.
ACGCAGGCAATGATGATCGAGGCTTTTGATGAAATCATGGGCGACGAGGAGGCTGTTGAAGAATGCCGGGTCTGGCTTTTGAAGCAGAAGCAGACTCAGGACTGGAAAACCACCAAGGCGACCGCGGACGCTGTCTACGGGTTGCTCTTGCGGGGTACCGACATTCTGACATCTGATCAGCTGGTGAAAGTTGATCTCGGCGGCAAGAAGATAGAGCCGGGGCAAGTGGAAGCCGGCACCGGTTATTATGAAGAACGTTTTGTTCGTTCGGAAATCAAGCCGTCAATGGGCAAGATTACGGTCACAAAAACGGACAAAGGCGTTTCGTGGGGCAGTGTGCACTGGCAGTATCTTGAAGATATCGGCAAGGTAACCGCGCATACCAACACACCGCTGAAGCTTAAGAAAGATCTTTATGTGCGCGAGTATACAAAGGAAGGACCTGTGCTCAACCCGGCAAAAAGGAGGCTTTCTGTTGGCGACGAACTGGTAACCAGGGTAATTGTCAAGGTGGACCGCGCCATGGAATATGTGCATCTGAAAGACCACCGCGGCAGCGGAACGGAGCCGGTCAGCGTTTTATCCAGGTACAGATTCCAGGACGGACTGGCCTATTATGAATCCACAAAAGACACAGCCAGCCATTTCTTTATCGACTACCTGCCCAAGGGCACATACGTGTTTGAATATTCGGTAAGGATTCAACTCAGAGGAGAATACCATAGCGGCATGGCTTCAATCCAATGCATGTACGCCCCTGAATACAACAGCCATTCACAGAGCCGGAAAATTGTAGTGGATTGACCTGCATAATGACGACGGTTCACATGATATCCAACCGCGTATTGGGACAGCGGCATACGCAAGGTATAAGAGTGTTATTAACCTCCTATATCTGCATGCTCTTGACTTATTTTATCAGCCATGATTTTTTGATGACATTACCACAAGGAAATTGGTTATGAATTCTAAACGCTTCTGGTCTCCTGCAATGGTTCGTGTAGCGGTTTTTGCCTTGATCTATATGCTTGCGGCAACTGTTGCCGCTGTTGCGACCGGCAACAGCGAATTTCTTTTCTATATTCTGAGCATGGTTGTTATTATCGGCGGCGCAGGCTGGGCTCATGCGCGCATACATTTCAATGGTGTCGTTCTGTGGTGCCTTGCGATATGGGGCCTAATGCACATGGCGGGCGGGCTTGCTCCTGTTCCAGACTCATGGCCAATTGATGGAGATATCCGTGTTCTCTATAGCTGGTGGTTGATTCCTGATTTACTCAAATACGACAACCTGGTTCACGCTTTTGGATTCGGCGCGACAACTGCGGCATGCTGGCAGGGCATAAGAACCATTGCCGAACCGCGCGAAATAAGCCCGACATTCGGGGTTCTTCTTCTCGCAATTACAGCTTCCCAGGGGTTCGGCGCATTGAACGAGATTATCGAATTCGCAGCAACGCTTTCCCTGCCGGAAACAAATGTTGGCGGCTATGTCAACACCGGCTGGGATCTGGTTTCCAATCTGACCGGATGCGTCATAACGGCTGTGTTGATTCGCGCCACACACAAAAAGCCTGCTGCCGTCTTGTAGCAGGCGTGCGCATAAATGTGTCTCAATTGGCGCCTGCTGAGACTCGCCTCATAAAGCATATCGGGAAAACTCTTATAAACACCTCCTTTTTCACCGAGTTACAAGTTGGCGCATAATCTGCTACCTTTGTTACAGAAGTCAGTGGTGGTGTTAAAAAGTTCAAATAGAAAAAAGGAGTTTTGTTATGAACATGTTGTTCAAAATCGTATTGTCGGGCTTGCTCATGCAGCTGATTGTTCCAGCGCAAGCCACGGATCTTAACATAGGCGAGATAGCCCCGGGCTTCACATTGCCGGGTGTTGAAAGCGGGTTTCATTCACTCGATTCTCTTGCGGGGGAGAAGGGAACTGTTGTTGTATTCACATGCAATCATTGCCCATTTGCCAAGGCTTACCAGGGAAGAATCAAGAACATCTCGCGCGATTACAAAGACAAAGGCATAAACCTTATCGCGATCAACCCGAACGACGCCAAAGAGTACCCGACCGATAACTACGCCCACATGATCAAACGCGCGAAAGCCGAAAACTATAACTTCCCGTACCTGCGGGATAGAACGCAGAAAACAGCCGTGAATTACGGGGCAGTGGTGACTCCACACGTGTTTCTGCTCGATAAAGAAAAACGCCTTTATTACAAGGGTCCGATCGATGATTCATGGAAGGATCCCGATAAAGCCGAGAGCTTGTATCTGCGTGACGCAATCAACGCAATGCTGGCAGGAGAAAAAATTGCCAACGGCAAAATAAGACCCATGGGCTGCAGCATAAAGTGGCTTGAGGCCCGCGGCATAGATGTTACTCCCTACCAGATTGCCGAAGATGCTGAACAGAACTCAGTAATCAGGCTTAAATTCGGCGATTTCATTCGCCATTACAATTCC
>CAYYVQ010000037.1:0-27172 GCA_964475205.1 uncultured Victivallales bacterium
TGCCAATACTCTGAACCGTTTCTGCTCGAAAAAGTGTGATCAATGCGGGTTAATTATTCAGGTCAGGGCGTTCCGCCCAGCGGGCAACATTTTCAGCGACCGGTTTGGGATTGCTGAATACGTCCATGAATATCCTGTGATAATACGCTTCTTCGGAACAACGCAAGCCGGCGCCGGGGAATACTCTGTTGCGCGCTTCATTGTCTTCGTTGCGCGTCGTGTCCGCCAGAACTCCATCCAGGGCGTCAACCGTTCCGCTGCCTTCGTCAAACTGTGCTTTCTTGCGCCAGAGAATTTCATCGGGCAGAAGATTCTCAAATGATTTGCGAAGTATCCACTTTTCCACTGGCGGCTGGCCGCGCAGCTTATGGCGGGCGGGAATCCTCTGGCCGAGTTCTATCATATTCAGGTCAAGGAACGGAACGCGTCCTTCGATGGAATGAGCCATGGTCAGCCGGTCGACCCGCTGGAGATTAACATTGTGCAGCGATGAGACCGAACGACGCAGCTCGCGATGAAGGACCGTTTCTATGTCGTCTATGTCTTTGTAATAAGTGTAACCGGCAAAAAGCTCATCAGCGCCTTCGCCGGTTAGAATAACCTTAACTTCCTCGGCCGCCAGCCTGGAGGTGAAGTAACACGGAATCGCGCTGCGCACAAGGTCGCGATCGTATGACTCGAGGTGATAGATTATCTCCGGTATTTTTTCCAGGACCTCCTGAGGAGTAAGCACATATTCGTGGTGTATTGTGTCCAGATAGCCAGACAGCATTCGCGCTGCCTGGAGGTCCGGGCTGTCTTCGAATCCTACCGAGAAAGTATGAATTTTGTGGCCGATGAGTTGGCGTGCGATGGCGACTATAAGGCTGCTGTCCAGGCCGCCTGACAGAAAGGCGCCAAGGGGCACGTCGCTCATGAGCCTCTTTTCCACCGAGGCTGTGAGCGTCTCCCTGATTTCGGCGATGAACTGTTCTTCGGGTTTATTTTCCGGTTGGATATCCGGAACCTCGTAAAAGGTTGTGACACCGTGTTTGGGACTGTACATCGTGCCCGGCGGAAATTCCTGCACAGAGTCGCAGCAAGAGGAAATTGCGTTAAGTTCGGAAGCAAAGACCAGTTTGTCTCCATCCTCCCCGTAGTACAAAGGCTTGATACCTATCGGGTCGCGCGCAAGAAACAGATCGCCTTCTCTGCCTATGGCAAATGCGTACATGCCGTCAATATGCTGGACAGTTTCGCGTCCGTGATCCTGATACAGGTGCAGAGCCGACTCAGTGTCGCTGGTTGTGCGCAATGTGTGATGTTTCACCAGTTCCTTGCGGAGCGCGGGGAAGTTGTATATTTCTCCGTTTGCCACAATTACAGCTTCTTTCTCTTCGCTGAAAATAGGCTGGTTGCCGCCTTCAGGGTCCATGATGCTCAGCCGGCGGTGGCCAAGTATGGTCGAGCATTCCTCCGAGACATAGATTCCCGATGCGTCAGGGCCGCGATGGATCATTGAGTTCATCATTAGTTTCACTTCAGGTTCCCTGCATCCTTTTCCCCATTGTCCGCATATTCCGCACATATCAGCCTATTGCCTCGTTTCCTTTTTCTCCTGTCCTGATTCTTATACATTCGGGAAGATCCAGGACGAAAATCTTTCCGTCTCCTATCTTCCCTGTTCTTGCGCCCCTGGTAATACCGTTTATTGCCCTTTCAACGAAGTTTTCATTTACCGCAATTTCAATGCGCACTTTCTTGAGCAGGTTTACTTCAATATCCGCACCACGATATGTCTCGTGATATCCCTTCTGCTGTCCGCATCCAAGGGCGTTTGTTACCGACATTTTGAAAACCTCTTCCTCATAAAGAGCTTGCTTGACCGAATTCAGCCGCTCAGGCTGTATATAAGCTATTATCAGTTTCATTCTATCCTCCTGTATGGCAGATCAATGATCCGCCGCAAGCTTTGCAAGCAGGCGGGCAGGCCAATCGCTCTACTGTGTTGTAAATACCTGGAACCCGTTATATGCCTCCATTCCGTGTTCGCCAAGGTCAAGTCCCTTAAGCTCTTCATCTTCGCTCACTCGAAGGCCAATCGTAATCTTCAGGCCGAAGAATATGAGCAACGCTGCCGGGAAGCAGACTGCCCCGGCGGCCAATACCCCGATAAGCTGCGTAGAAAAGGTATATGCCCGAGAGAACAGGCCCACAGCAAGAGTCCCCCATACGCCGCACACAAGATGCACCGATAATGCTCCGACCGGATCGTCAATTCGGATTTTGTCAAAGAACAAAACAGCCAAGACAACAATCACGCCGCTTATTGCGCCGATAAAAATGGATCCTGACACCGAAACCACATCAGCTCCGGCGGTTACGCCAACCAGACCGGCCAGGCATCCATTTAGAACCATGGTAAGATCCGGCTTTTTCTGCACGGTCCAACTGGTGACCATAGCAGTGACGATTCCAGCGGCAGCAGACAGGGTAGTGGTTACAAACACATATGATACCGCGCCGGCATCAGCCGAAAGCACTGAACCGCCATTGAATCCGAACCAGCCGAGCCAGAGCAGAAAGACTCCTATTGCAGCAAGCGGCATGTTATGGCCCATGATGGGTTTTACTGAGCCAAGAACATACTTTCCGATCCGTGGACCCAGAACAATAGCTCCTGCCAGGGCGCCCCACCCTCCGACAGCATGGACAAATGTGGAACCGGCAAAATCATGAAAACCGCGTGCGTCAAGCCAGCCGCCGCCCCAACCCCAGGAGCCGATAAGAGGATAAATCAGCGTAACGTAGATAAAAGAAAACAAAAGAAAACTGTTCAGCTTGATGCGCTCGGCCACCGCACCTGACACAATAGTGGCTGCTGTTGCCGCGAACATGCCCTGAAATATGAAGTCCGCCCAGTAAGAGTAACTGCCGTCAGCATAAGCGATAAGACCTTCGGCTCCCGAAGGCATGCTGAGCCCGAATCCCGCAAAACCCGCAAATCCTTGCAGCCCCCATGAATCACCCGGATACATGAGATTGAACCCTGCCAGCGCATAGGTAAGCAGCCCTATAGCGACAATCAGCGTGTTCTTGAAAAGAATGTTTACAGTATTCTTCGCCCTGGTCAGCCCGGTCTCAAGGGTTGCAAATCCCAGGTGCATAATAAACACCAGGAAAGTGGCAACCAACATCCAGAGATTATTAACAGTAAACATCTCCACGCTGACAACCTCGCCCCCTTCATCTGCCCCCAATGCGAACCCGGAAGATAGAACAACCAATAGAAAAACAAATAACTTAATCATTTTTTATCCTGATCTATTGTCCTGTCCCGGAAATGACGTGTTATTTCCGGGACAGGACGCTATTCACCAACTTTCAAAAATTATGCTTCGCACAGCCTTATTGCAAACAGTGTGCCAACAGTATCAATTAAAAGAATCAGAATTTAAGCGCATAGCTAAAGCTCATTAAATAAAGCACATACAAATCAAGCTGCCTCAAGTACATATTTGGCGTTAATCAGGATAAACATTACAAGATTGTCGGATGCACATGTTAAAGTTACAAATATGTCATCTTTTCGGCGAAACGAACCCTGCCCGCTGTAGTAGCTGCTTGCCATGCGCCTCGCAGGAGCACTCTCCACGCTCGCAGCAGGAATTCCGTGAGATATTCGGGTTAGGATAATTTATCTTCTTTCTCTCCTTTTTTATTGCGGTTAAAGCCCGGCATAAGGCAGGCTTATGAATAAACGCGGCTGATTGCAGCGGGGAGGCGTAGATGCAGGATCAAGTTGAATTGATGCAGGATTTGATAAGGGTTTCGGGGGAATCGTGCGAAGAGCAGAGAATTTCGGATAAGCTTCGCGAATTGTTGATAGATGCAGGAGTTCCGGCAAGATCGATTAGATCTGATGATGCCCACAAGAGAAGCGCTTACGGAGGCGAAACGGGCAATCTCATAGTTACACTTGACGGGGATCGCTCCAGTGACCGGATTATGCTGTCGACCCACATGGATACGATCCCTATTGCCGTTGGCAGCAAGCCCGAGGTTGTTGACGGCAGGCTGATTGACGGGCAGCCGGGGCATTCGCTGGGCGGCGATGCCAGGGCGGGGTGCGCAATTCTTCTTGGCGCAATTCGCAAAGTTATGGAACTGGACGGCAGGCATCCGCCACTCACTTTTGTGTTTTTTGTCCAGGAAGAACTCGGCCTTATCGGATCCCACCAGATGGACCGCGACATGTTGGGTGATCCATACCCTTCGATGTGTTTCAATTTCGATGGGCACCATGTAAGCGAAATTGCGTATTCAATTACCGGCGCTGAAAGGTTGAATATAGACATTTCGGGCGTTTCCGCTCACTCGTCCAGACCTCGCAGCGGCATCTCAGCCGCTGCGATAGAGGCGCGCGCAGTTAACGGCCTGGTGGAAGACGGCTGGCACGGGGAAATCCGCAAGTCAGGGAAGTACGGGACATCCAACCTTGGTGTTCTTAATGGCGGAAAGGGAAGCAATCAGGTAATGGCCGGACTGCACGGTCTGATGGAGGCAAGATCGTTTGATCGCGAGTTCAGGAAGGCGATAATCGAGGAGTGGAAAAATCGCTTTCTGGAGTCCGTCAATTATTTTAACAGCAGATCCACTTCCGAATCAAAGGCATCAGTCGAGTTTTCGCCAGGACCTTTTTATGATTCATTCACGCTCGAAAAGGATGCTCCAGTTGTCACTGCGGCTTCAGACGCGGTTAGAAAATGCGGATTTGAGCCCGTGCTGATTGAGGATATGGGCGGGCAGGATACAAACAACATCGTTGCCGCCGGTATACCGACTGTCGGTGTCGGAACAGGCCTGAGAAACGCGCATGCCGAAAATGAGTATGTTGATATAGCTGACTTCGAACAATGCTGCCGGTTGGCTGAATTGCTCGTAGCGCTCCATTAATTTGTAAACAGCAGCTTCAACGAAGCGGCTATGGCCAGCCACAGGACGGCTGAATTAAAGAACTTCTGATTGATCCGGTGAAGAACTTTGATCCCTATGATGCCGCCAAGCACAATCAGCGGCGCTGCGCACAGGTTGAATGCGAGAGTTGAACCTGTAATCGTTCCCAGTTGGAGGTGCAACGGCACCTTAATGAAGTTCAAAAGCAGGAAGAACCAGGCTCCGGTTCCCACCAGTTCAAATTTGGGCAGGCCGAGTATCAGCAGATACATGATCAGAATGGGACCTGCGGCGTTGGCGACCATTGTTGCGAATCCGCCAAGTAGACCGACAAACAGAGCTGTCACCGCCAGCATCCGGCCGGACTGCGCGCCGTGTAATTTGTCCAGGTGCTTTGTTCTGCTCTGCCATATTTTCAGGATTATGCAAATGGCTACTATAGCTCCTATTATGCGACTATACTGCTGATCGCTCCAATCGATCAGTTTCATTGCAAAGAAGCCGATCAGGATTCCCGCCACAGCCCAGGGTATAGGCTTGATCAGGAGTTTCCAGCGGGCATGACGATGGTAGTAGCAGACAGCAACAATGTCGCCGGTGAGTAGCATTGGCAGCAGAATTCCGGGAGACTGTCGGGCTGGAAAAACCATGGCCATGACCGGCACGATAACCACCCCCAGCCCAACTATGCCTGTCTTGGTAAATCCCACCAGCAGCGCGCACAACAGCGCCCCTGCCCACTCAAGAATAGTAAGGTCAAGTTGTTTCAACAGCTCAATCATATAGTGCGGCGAGTATAACAGTAACCGCTGTGAAACCGCAATGCAGACTGGTTATTTTAAATCGCATTATCATTATGCTAAGCACAACGGAACCGGGGCATTCTGGCAGGGTTGCTTCAAAACAAACGGTGAAGATTGGCTCATATTTGGCAGGCTAAAAAATTTCATGTTATGCCAATCTCGTTATTGACTTTGGCATACATGCCATGTAGTTTTCAAGGTTTGTGTTGGAAAAAACCGTTAATATATGATTCGGGAGAGAGAAATGGCAGCAAAGAAATCGAAGAAAACCAGTAAAACCAAAAAAAACAAGTACGTATATTCTTTTGGCGGAGGCAAGGCCGAAGGCAACGCTTCCATGAAAAACCTGCTTGGCGGCAAGGGGGCCAACCTTGCTGAAATGAGCAGTCTTGGAATACCTGTTCCGTCGGGATTCACCATCACCACGGACTGTTGCACGGAGTATTTCGAAAAGAACATGCAGTATCCTTCGAGCCTCAAAGCCGAGGTGGAGAAAGCTCTGAAAAGGGTTGAGCGCGAAATGAAGTTGAAGTTTGGTTCGGCCGACAATCCTTTGCTGATCTCCTGTCGTTCAGGAGCCAGGCAATCCATGCCCGGCATGATGGAAACCGTCCTCAATATAGGACTAAGCTCCAAGACTATACCCGGACTGATAAAGAAGACCGGCAACGAAAGATTTGTCTATGACGCGTATCGCCGCCTTATAACCATGTATGCCGACGTGGTAATGGAAAAAGCCGAGGGAATCGAACCTGATGAAGGCGAAGGCATCAGGGCCCAGCTTGAAGAGATCTTGCATGACTTGAAGAAAAAGAAGAAGTACAAGAATGACACCGACCTTACTGTCGAAGACCTGAAAAAGATTTGTGAAGACTACAAGAAGAGAGTCAAAAAAGTATTAAAGAAACCATTTCCCGATGATGCTATGGAGCAGCTCTGGGGCGGTATTGGAGCTGTTTTCAAAAGCTGGAACGGGAAAAGAGCGAACTCTTACAGGCGCATTGAAAACATACCCGATGAATGGGGCACGGCGACCAATGTTCAGGCCATGGTTTTCGGCAACATGGGCGATTCGTCTGCCACAGGGGTTGCATTTACGCGCAATCCGGCAACCGGCGAAAACAAGTTCTATGGCGAATGGCTCGTGAACGCCCAGGGCGAGGATGTTGTTGCCGGAATCCGCACACCTCTGCCTCTCAATGAGTCAATCAAATCGGAGCAGAGCCAACATCTTGTTTCTCTGGAAAAGGCCATGCCGGAAGCCTACGAGGAGCTGGTGGCCATACGAAATAAGCTGGAGAAGCACTACAAGGACATGCAGGACCTGGAATTCACTATCCAGGAGGGCACACTTTACCTGCTGCAGACAAGAACCGGCAAACGTACGGGAACCGCGGCTCTTAACATGGCCATGGACATGCTCAAAGAAGGGCTGATAGACGAGAAGACGGTTGTTCAGAGGCTTACCCCCAACCAGCTTGACGAGCTGCTCCACCCGATTGTGGATCCAGAAGCCGAGAAAAAGGCCAAGCCCATTGCAAGCGGCCTGCCCGCAGGACCGGGCGGAGCTTACGGCAAAGTGGTGTTTACTGCTGCAGAAGCTGTTAAGCAGGAAAAAGCCGGGAACCAGGTTATCCTGGTTCGCGAAGAGACAAATCCCGAAGATGTGGAAGGCATGCGGGCCGCATTTGGAATCCTTACCGCTCGCGGCGGGATGACCAGCCATGCGGCGCTTGTAGCGCGCGGCTGGGGTAAATGTTGTATTGTGGGCGCTGACGAAATCGAGGTCGATGCCCGAGCGAAGCAGATGAAAATCGGACGGAAAGTCTACAAGGAAGGCAGCGTTGTGACCCTCAATGGAACCAGGGGACTGGTTTATGACGGCGAAGTGGCAATGATTGACGCCACTGAGAACCCGAGGTTCAAGAAGTTCATGAAGATCGTAGATAAATACCGCACACTTGGGGTCAGAACCAATGCGGATACAGCCGAAGATGCGGCAATGGCGCGCAGTTTCGGAGCCGAAGGCATAGGCCTGTTTCGCACCGAACATATGTTTTATGGCAAGGGAAGCGAAAAACCGCTCTTCCTTCTGCGCAAGATGATTCTGAGTTCAACAGAAAAAGAGAGACGCAAGGCTCTAACCGAGCTTTTCAAGTATGTCAAGCGCGACATCAAGGCCACGCTGGAGGCCATGAAAGGCTGCCCGGTCACCATAAGACTGCTTGACCCGCCTCTGCACGAGTTTGTGCCGCAGAGCAAGGAAAAGCGCGTTGAAGTTGCAAAGGCCCTTGGTATTTCTGAGAAACAGGTGAAGGACCGAGGGGATGCCCTGAAAGAAACAAATCCCATGATGGGACACCGCGGTGTGCGTATAGGCGTGAGCTATCCGGAAATCGCAGAGATGCAATTCAAGGCGATCTTCGAAGCTGCGGCAGAGCTTAAGAAGGAGCGCAAGAAATGTTATCCGGAGATAATGATTCCTGTTACCTGCGATGTAAGCGAACTGCACAACCAGAAACAGCTTTGTGATGCAGCGCACAAGGAGGTATGCGCAGATAAGAATGTTAAGGGCATTGCATACATGTTTGGCACAATGATAGAAATTCCGAGGGCTTGCCTGCTTGCCGACGAAATGGCAGAGGTAGCGGAATTTTTCTCGTTTGGCACCAACGACCTTACGCAGATGGGCTTTGGCTTCAGCCGCGATGACGCGGGCGGTTTTCTTGGCGATTACCTTGAAAAGCAAATGATAAAAGCCGATCCTTTCCAGACCATAGATCAAAAGGGTATAGGACAGCTTATACATATGGCCGTGGAAAAGGGACGCTCGAGCAAGAAGAAACTCAAGGTCGGAATCTGCGGGGAACAGGGCGGAGACGCGGCTTCGGTGAAGTTCTGCTATGACACGGGACTTAACTACGTCAGCTGCAGTCCATACAGGGTCCCGATAGCGAGGCTGGCGGCGGCTCAGGCTGCTTTATCCAAGTAGAGATCTGTGATTGCCCCCCCCCGGGCCGGCAGGGACAACAACTACTGGGAGAAATATGAATGCTGAAAAAGTGAAGGACGCTATCAGGGATATCCCCGACTTTCCAGTCGAAGGTGTTGTTTTTAAGGACATCACGCCGGTGCTTGCGGATCCAGAGCTATTCGGCGCATCGATAGCTCTGCTTTCCGACAGGCATAAGGATAGCGGAATAAGCAAGGTTGTTGCGATTGATGCGCGGGGATTTATCTTTGCCGGAGCGATAGCGGACCGGTTGGGGATCGGCATTATTCCAGTGAGAAAAAAAGGCAAGTTGCCTCACAAGATATACGAAGAAGAGTATGAACTCGAATACGGCACGGCAACGCTTGCACTTCACCAGGATGCTTTTGAAGAGGGCGAAAGGGTAGTGATCGTAGACGACCTTCTGGCCACGGGAGGCACAGCCGCTGCGACTGCCGGTCTTGTAGAAAGGGCCGGCGGTAATGTTGTGGAAATAGATTTTCTTGTGGAACTCACGTTCCTGAAAGGCCGCGAGAAGCTTGCGGGTTACAACGTTTTTGCGCCGATACAATTTTGACTTGCAAAAACATTGATGTAAGAACTGGTTCGCACTAAAAGGATTTAAGCATGGCAAAGAACATATTGAAGGCCCTTGGCGTTCTCATTGCGCTCTTGCTGGCAGCCCTCGTGATAATTTCGTTGACTCTTGGCAAGATAGTTGAAAAGGCTGTGAATGCTGAAGGGCCCAAAGCCCTTGGAGTTCCTGTTTCCGTGACTGAAATCAAGCTTAACCCTTTCTCGGGCGACGGAGCTGTTGAGAATCTGGTTATAGGCAATCCTGAAAAATTCAAGAGCGACTCGCTTTTCGAACTGGCCGACTTTGATGTCGGGGTGGATGTTGCCTCGCTTTTTTCAGATACGCTGGTGATCAGGAATATCGATTTGTCCCGGCCAGTTATAACTTACGAAATAACAATGGACGGCAGTAATATCGGGGCTCTAACCCGCAAACTGAAAAGCAGGGCAGCCGAAAAGGAACAGGGAGAAGAAAAAGAAGGGTCACAGAAAAAAGCCCCGGCCAAGAAAATTGTAATCAATAAACTTGTTCTCAGCGATGCCCGGGTAAGAGTTCTTGCGCCCGGCCTGTCTGATCCTTTGAAAGTTGAAGTGGCAAAACTCGAACTTACCGACATTGGCAAGAAGGGTGACGGTGTGCCAATAGATCAGGCGTGGCTTTCAATAATGCAGGCCATAGGAGAAGCTGTTGCCAAAAGCATTTCAGACTCGGGTGAAATCTCGGCTTTGCACCGGAATATCACCGGCCAGTTAGAACAAATGGGATCCGATCTTTCGCGCGAAATGGATAAGCTGGGCTCTTCTCTTACAAACGAGGCCGGAAAACTCAGAATAGACCCGGATAAAGCCATTGATGAAATCAATGAGCTCCTGCGGTAATTCACCGGGTTGTTTTTCTTCTGCTGGCCAACGCCCTCGCTACGAAATCATGTGAGATATCAGGACCTCCTGCTATGTGAGTGCATCGCGAGCATACACTCTTTATCTTAACCCGGAATATCGCACCGATCACGGTGCTGAAAGTGTGTCGAGGGACATAATGGCACACTACAATTTATCTTTCTATCTGCCTCGTGAGACATATCTGTCACACACCTTGTTTTACTGCATAGTTCGTAAGTCCTGCAAGAGCAAGCATTAAGGGGGAGTAATGGCGGTTGGATTGTGTTTTGGCACGGTGTATGCGTATATTCTTGATGGAAATAAAAGAGTTGCCTGTGGGATGAGCCCGCAGGTCAGATCATAAAAAGGAGGTTGAAAAATGATTAGGTGGAGTCAGGTTAGTGATCCTTGGTCTTTGTTTGATGATATTGCCGGGATGCAGGAGGATTTCAACAGATTGATGGGGGGACGTGGCTACAGGAACAGGGCTGTTGGATATCCGCGTCTGAATGTATGGACATCGGAAGATGAAACGGTTGTTGAAGCTTTGCTTCCCGGAGTCGATCCTTCCAATGTTGATATCTCTGTTGAGGGAGACCTGGTGAAGGTCAGCGGAGTTGTCCGGAAGGAACAGCCTGCGGGCGCGGAACTCAAGAAATCTGAAATTCCGGAAGGGGAGTTCAGTCGAAGCCTGAGGCTGCCTTTCAGGGCGGAGACCAGCAAGGTCGAGGCTAAATACACAAATGGTGTGCTGAGAATCCGGGTGCCGAGGGCCGAGGAAGACAAACCAAAAAAAATTGAGATAACGGCAAGTTGAAAACCATCAGAATGTTAAGGAGGTGAACAGTTATGAGCGCACAGGAACTTGAGAAAAAAGAAAATCAGAAAGTGTCAAATGAAGCGGATTACGGGTATGTATTTGTTCCTGCAGTGGATATTTATGAAACTGAAGGCGAATACATTCTGACTGCCAGTATGCCTGGTGTGGGCAAAGACGGGGTCGATGTTTCGATTGAGGATCATGTCCTTACCCTTGATGGCAGGGCGGCAGCAAGCGAGCCGGAAAAATGCCGGAGCATAGCCCGTGAATTCGAAGTAGGTCATTACCGGCGTAATTTCGAGCTGTCCGATGATATTGACTCGGAGAAGATCAAGGCAAACGTTAAAAACGGTTTGCTGACGGTGAGTCTTCCCAAGCGGGAGGAAAGCAAGCCGAAGAAAATCCAGGTCAATGTTGGTTAAGACAGGCATATTGAAGAAAGGAGGTGTGCTGTTATGGCCATAAAAGACATAGTTCCAAGGTTTGGAGGTCGGAACAGGATGATGCCGGACAAGAGGCGCGAGGTCTATGGGCTGTCTTCTTTTCAACGGGAGATGAACAGGTTGTTCGATGAATTCTTCAGTGATTTCGGACTTGTTCCATCCTGGGCGGAAACCGGTAAGTCAGCCTCGTTTGCTCCGAGGGTCAACGTTTCCGAAACGGACAAGGAAGTGAAAGTATCGGCTGAACTTCCCGGAATGGACGAAAAGGATGTTAGCGTTGAACTCGAAGGCAACTCACTGGCGATTCGAGGTGAAAGGAAGGAAGAAAACGAAGACAAGGGGAGAAATTGGCACAGGCGGGAGTATTCGTACGGCAGTTTCTACAGGGTTGTAGATATGCCGGCGATGGTTGATGCAGACAAGGCCAAAGCAAAGTTCAGGAAAGGAATGCTTACTGTAACTATTCCCAAGCTTGAAGAAGATGGTGAACGAAGAAAAAGCATTGACATATCCAGTGAGTAGCAGTCGCGGTTTCTGAATGTAAAAACCCCGCGGGTTTCATCCTGCGGGGTTTTATGCTTAAATCGGGTTTTATTCAATAAGGCGAATAATCCGGTCGGGCAAGACAGAGATTTGAACAGGAAATTGAATGTTTCCAATAAGGGACAATATACCGGCGCGAAGGCCGCCGATTGTGACATACGCGTTGATCCTGGCGAATGTTGCTGTGTTTATATATGAACTCATGCTTCCGCCGGAAGCTCTGGCGGAGATGCTGAACAGTTACGGAGTAGTGCCGTCCAGGTTCTCGGGAGGGGGACAGTACGGCATTGCGGTAAATACAGCTGTTTTATTCACCTCGATGTTCCTGCACGGCGGTTTTCTACACCTGGTAGCCAACATGTGGGCCTTATGGTTGTTCGGTGATAACGTTGAAGACCGTTTGGGGCACTGGCGCTTTCTTGTTTTCTACCTTGTCTGCGGACTTGGCGCAATGGCTTTTCATATTGCGCTGAACATCGACAGTACGACTCCTGCGATCGGTGCGAGCGGATCGGTATCGGCCGTTATGGGCGCATATGTTTTGTTTTACCCGATGGCAAGAATGGTTGTTATGGTGCCGATTTTGTTTTATCCTTTATTTTTTGAACTGCCTGCGGTTGTGTTTCTGCTTGTGTGGTTGTTTGCCCAGATTTCGGGAGTTACAGCCGCTGCCGGGGAGAGTGTTGGTAATGTCGCATTCTGGGCTCACATAGGCGGGCTCGTCTTCGGAATAGCCATTGGGCAATTGTTTGCAAAACACAGCAGGAGTATACCGAGAAAGTATAGACCAGGGTTTTATAGAAGGTGATTAGACATGGGCGTTGAGTATAAAGACTATTACAAAATTCTGGGTGTTGACCGCAATGCGGATGCTTCAGAAATCAAGAAAGCATACCGGAAACTTGCGCACAAATATCATCCGGATGTAAATAAAGATCCGGAATCGGAAAATAAATTTAAAGAGGTTTCCGAAGCATACGAGGTATTGAAGGACCCTGAGAAACGGAAGAAATATGACTCTCTTGGCGCGAACTGGAAGGGCGGGCAGGAGTTTCATCCTCCGCCGGGGTGGGAGAATATTGGATTTGACTTTGGCGGCAAGACGCGAACCGGAACAGGGAGTTTCGGCGGAATGGGCGGTTTCAGCGATTTTTTCGAATCCATTTTCGGAGATCTCGGCGGCGCTGCGGGAGGCGCGCGTGGCAGAACAAGCCGTGGCGGCGGGTTCCAATGGTCCGCTCCCATGAAGGGACAGGACCAGGAGGCAACTGTAACGATTTCATTGGAAGAGGCGTATTTCGGAACGAAGAAGAACATTGCGTTGCAGGCAAGAGAAATGGATCAGTCTGGCAGGCCCAGGACAACAACCCGGCGTTATGATGTCAAGATACCGCCGGGCACTGCGCAGGGCACACGAATACGGCTGGGCGGCCAGGGCGGAGCGGGAGCACAAGGCGGAACTGCCGGTGACCTGTACTTGAATGTAATAATATCACCACACCCGCATTTCCGGTTGAAGGACCATAATATTGAAACAGACTTGAAGATTGCGCCATGGACCGCGGCCTTGGGCGGCTCGGTCCGGGTTCGTACCATTGAAGGAAGGGCAACAGTGAAAATTCCTCCCGGCACACAGAGCGGGCAGCGTATCCGCCTCAAAGGGAAAGGCCTGCCGCAAGGAAAGAAGGGCGCCAGGGGCGACCTGTTTGCCATTGTCAGAATAGCGGTACCTGTGCGACTGACAGACAAAGAAAGGCAGTTGTTTGAGCAGCTTGCAAAAGAATCGCAGTTTGATCCTCAGAGATAATTATCCGTGTTCACAAAGGCGTTGCGTTGGATCCAATTATCAAAAACGCTTTTCAACCTAAATTCGGCAGTTGCTAAGTTTGCTGTAGCTGCACCTGCCTGTGCGTGTCGCACGCAGACAGGAGGCTTGAGGGCATTGGCTATAGTAACTATGCCGAAGACCTCAGAACGAAGCAGATGCAGTGAAATCGGCAACCCCTTGCGGCTTGAAATTCGGGAAGCTCGCCCGCACCCTTTGGGTGGGGGCGCAATAAATTGTAAACTCCTTATTTGTAATAATATACATCGCTTCCCGAATTTCAAGTGCCGTATATAGGTTCAATCTCAAGGGCTGACGACGTGGCGAAAGTATTTTCAACGTGTTCAGCAATGTTTTCGGGGGCGTTGAGAAATGGCTGATCATCCGAGCTGGCCGAGCACAATTCTGTCCTTGCCTGCAAGGTCCGGTCTGATTTCTATATTATCGAAACCAATTTCCCGGAGCAGGGTGGTCGTTTTCGCGCCCTGATCTTCGCCGATTTCCAGAAATATCATGCCTTTGTTTTTCAATGCGATTGACGCATCCTGGGCCACAGCACTTATAACCGACATCCCTTCCTGGCCGCCGTCAAGTGCGGAACGAGGTTCGTATTCACGGATGTGGGCGGGGAGCTTTTCGTATTGCGATGTTGCTATGTAAGGCAGATTGGCTATAACCGCATCCAGGCTCTCTGGTTCAACATTATCGCAGAGTTCCCCGCAGGTGAAAACCGTATTCTTCGGGACATCAAGCCTCCGGGCATTCTCTTTGGCTAGGTCCAATGCTTCGGGGTTAATGTCGGTAGCAACAAAATATGCTTCCGGATGAGCGAGACTCAGAGTTATTGCTATGCATCCGCATCCTGTGCCGACATCGGCAATGACTGGTTTTTCGCGATTCCACAAGGTTTCCGTTTTAAGCGCTATGTCTACCAGTATTTCAGTTTCCGGGCGTGGGATCAGTGCGCGTTTGTCCACTTTAAAAATGTGCTGGTGAAACTGCGCTTCGCCGGTAACATATTGAACCGGCTCCTGCTCTGCCACGCGCTTTATTCCCCGGCGCATTGCTTCGATCTGAGGTTCGGACAACATCGCTTCAGGGGTCATGTACAGTTCCAGCCTTTTGCAGCCGAGAAGCCTGGTTGCCAGAAGCTCGCAGGCAAGACGCGGGTTCTCAACGTCGTGGGAGGCAAGGTATTCGCTGCCGGACTCAAGCACTTTTAGAAGGGATTTATCGGGACGGTTCATTTTTTTCTTTAAATGTTCCGGTTACCGCTTTGCCAAGTTCCTGCCCGACACGTTCCTGGAGATCATGTTCCTGCAGGCTGGTAATCAATTCAGCAAGGTCTCCGTCAATAATCCGGTCCAGGCTGTGCATGGTCAGGTTTATCCTGTGGTCAGTCAGGCGGTTCTGAGGGAAATTATAGGTTCGAACCCTTTGACTCCTGTCGCCTGAACCGATGAGTGAGCGCCTGGTGTTGCCCATTTGTTCGGCTTCTTCCTGTTTTCGCAGGTCAAGCAGACGGGCTTTAAGCACGGACATTGCTTTATCCTTGTTCCTGTGCTGTGAACGCTCATCCTGGCTTTGCGCGACCAGTCCGGTAGGCAGGTGGGTGATTCTGACTGCAGAATAGGTCGTGTTAACACTTTGGCCTCCGGGTCCGGAAGAACAGAAAATGTCAACTCTGAGCTCATTGGGATCAAGCTCAATATTATCTTCGGCTTCAGCCTCTGGAAAAACGGCAACCGTAGCCGCGGAAGTATGTATTCTTCCCGATGATTCTGTTACGGGAACGCGTTGAACTCGGTGTCCTCCGCTTTCAAACTTCAATGTTCCGTAAGCATTGTCCCCCTCGACCGAGAATACGACTTCCTTGAATCCGCCGACTTCGCTTGGACTGGCGTCTATCAGACTTATCTTCCATCCTGAGGTTTCTGCATAACGGGTGTACATTCTGTACAGGTCGCCCGCAAAAAGCGCCGCTTCGTCGCCGCCTGTTCCTGCGCGTATTTCCATGATGGCGTTTCTTTCGTCGCTTTCGTCCGGCGGCACCAGCGAATGAAGAAGCTGTTTCTCGGCTGTTTGGAGTTTTTTTTCCAGCGACTCTATTTCCGATTGCGCAAGCTCGGCCAGTTCGGGGTCTGTTTCGGACTCGGCCAGTTCGCGGTTCTGACTGACTTCTTCCTGGAGAGAGAAAAAAATCCTGGCCTTTTCTTCCAGTTTCTTAAGCGAAGAATGCCTTCGAAGGAGCCTTCGATATTCTTTTTGATCGGATGCGCCTGCTGCAGCAGAAAGTTCTGCCTCGATTCGCGGCAATTCGGCCAGAGCCTGCTCTATATGGTCGGTATCAATCATAGACCGGATACAAAAAAGGACCAGGATGGAATTCTGCCGATGCCTGGTCCCTGTAAACCGTATTTTGCTATTTTTTGCCGTATCTGCGCCGGAACTGTTCAACGCGGCCCTCGGAGTCAATCAATGAGGATTGTCCCGTGTAAAAGGGATGACAGGCCGAGCAAGTGCTGATCTGCATGTCGCTGGCTGTTGACCGGGTCTCTATCACGTTGCCGCAAGCGCATTTAATAGTAGTTTTGTCGTATTTCGGATGTATTTTTTTCTTCATTGCCTGTTTTCCTGTTTTTGCAGTCATGGAAGCTAGTAAAACGGAGCCTCCAGTGCAAGGTTAAAATAATATTACCATCTGAAAGGTCTGTCAACCCCGGGGTGATTCCGCGCAAAAATTCTCATTATGGCCTCTTTCCGCCAAAACCTATTTGTATAACGATGTGCGTAGTAGCGCGGGCTTCACCGAAGCCCAGCGCTCTTGGGGCCTCGGCTTCGGTGAAGCCGGGCCTACTCGCGCGTGGCTGCAATATCGTGCCGGAACTCTGGCCACGCCAAACGTGGCAAAATGGCCATAATGAGAATTGCCGGATTCCGCGAGATATGAAGGTCAGCTTTCCGGGACAATGACCGGCGGGCGCCCCGCTTTTTTTCTCAGCCAGTTCACGCTTCGATGAACATGTCTCCTCCTGATCAGCCAGCGTTCGAACCGATACTTTCCCGGAAAATCCATTACCAGCAGTCCTACAAAGATGGACATCAAGCCCTGTCCCGGGGTGACAAGCATGACGATTCCCGCGATAATGAGTAATATCCCCAGGAAATTTCTTGCAAGTATTATAACAGGCAGAAAGAAAGTTTGTTTTGCGGCTGGGACCGGACGTTTGCGGCAATCGCGAACAAAGTAATCAGGACGCATGCGAATCAGGATTGCGGGAATAACCATCACTGACGCAAGCATAACAACAAGCGAAATTCCGGCTGCCAGGCTGATCAACAGAGTGTATTTCTGAATAATGTTTTCGAACATGATTATGATGGCGGATATGGCAACCTTACAGCCCCAGCACATGCAGCTAAGTAAAGATGCTGTTGGCTTTTTGTTGAAGAAATAAACGACGGTTTCAGTTAACAGGCCGGGTTAAAAAAGTTATAAATCGAATCGCTGTGCCGTCAGATCAGCCACATTGAGTGGCGCAACGGGCAAAATGATATATAATGTGCCTTGTTTCAATCAAAAAGATGTTATTGGACGGATCTTTTTGAGAAGCTCAGTATTACAGTAAAACAGGCCTTGATCTGCAAACAGGAAACGTAAAAGATGGCATCAATGAAAGTATTCAGAAAAGTCGAGCATGAAGTTGATTTTTGTGTAGTTGGCGGCGGCATGGCCGGATTATGCGCTGCGGTGGCGGCGGCGAGAAATGGAGCAAAGGTTGCGCTGATGCATGACCGGCCGGTTCTGGGCGGTAATGCTTCAAGCGAATGCCGGGTACATATCACTGGCGCAGACAGGCACAACCGCATCGTGAATATGCGCGAAACGGGGATTCTTGAAGAAATCCGTATGGACAACCTGCGGTTCAATCCTAACCGGAGTTTCTCTGTATGGGACACGATTCTTTATGAGAAAATCCGTTATGAGCCGAATATTAAGCCTTTGTTGAACTGTTCTTGCCTGGACGCGACAACAGAAGGATCTTCAATCCGTTCGATTGCCGGTTGGCAGTTGACTACCGAAACTTATCATATTGTAAAGGCGAAGATTTTTGCCGATTGCTCCGGCGAGGGCATTCTGGCGCCATTAACCGGCGCAGAGCACAATATTGGCAGAGAATCGCGCAATGATTACGGAGAGTCGATTGCTCCGGAACAGGCCGATGGCAGGACCATGGGGATGACCTGTTTATTCCAGGCCCGCGAATATGATGCGCCGCAGCCTTTTGAGGCGCCGCAATGGGCCAACAGGTACGAATCATGCGACGAGCTGCCGTACGGGGCCAGGGGGCATAAATGGTTTAATATGGGATACTGGTGGATTGAACTCGGAGGCGAGGACGATAGCATTCACGATGCCGAAGAGCTTAGAGATCGTCTCCTGAAAATTGTATATGGCACATGGGATCACATCAAAAACAGATGTCCCAATAGAGAAAAAGCGCGGAACTGGGCTCTTGAGTGGGTCCAGTTTCTTCCTTCCAGGCGTGAGAGCCGAAGATATGTTGGCGCGCATGTTCTGACTCAGAATGACATTGAGGCCGAGGGCCGTTTTGACGACCTTGTAGCCTATGGCGGCTGGACAATGGACGATCACCACCCGGCGGGCTTTAACTGTGTTTCGGCAGGTGTAAAACCGACTGTTTTTCACAAGGCGCCTTCGCCCTATGGCATTCCTTATAGAAGTCTTTATTCCAGGAATGTGCACAACCTGATGTTTGCCGGACGAGACGCAAGCTGCACACATTCTGCCATGAGCTCCACGAGAGTAATGGGAACAGGGTGCAGCATGGGTCAGGCAGTTGGCGTTGCAGCTTCTATTGCTGTAAGAAACGGCATTTCTCCACCAGGGGTCGGAGCCCGCATAGGGGAGGTTCAACAGCAGCTCCTTCGAGACGACGCATATCTGCCATGGGTGAGGCAGGAGTTTCCTGCCGTAACCCGCAATGCCGCGCTAACGGCTTCGCGCGGCGACCCGGAGCCGGTTAGAGACGGCATCAACAGGCCGGTGGGAGATGAACTGCATGCCTGGATTTGCGCTCCCGGCGACTGGATTGCATACCGTTTTGATAAACCGTCTGAAATAGAACAGGCGACAGTGATCGTGGCAAGCGCGCTGGACAAGTGTGTGGCTATGAGTCTGCTCCAGAGAGACGATCAGCTTACCGCGCCGCCGGATGTAATGCCGAAGGCCTTCAGGCTGGACTTCCTGCAAGCTGGACAGTGGATACAGGCTGTGCGAGTCGAAGACAATCACCAGAGGCTGGCCGGTTTCAAAATAGGCCGTGTCTGCGAGGGAGTCCGTTTTTGCCTCGAAGAGACCAGGGGAGCAGAAAAGAGCCGCCTCTATGCTTTCTGGATCGAATAATCTGAAAATGGTTTTGATCGACAAAAACCACCTCTTACATTGCATGGAGGCTGAAAGTTTGTAACAGGGCTTGTTGAGCAAATATCCGGACACATAAAAAACATTTGAGCAAAAGCTTCTTACAGGTAAACTCGGTGTATAGTGAAAGCATGTGATATAGTTCAGTTTCACAGTGATCTAAGCGGCGGAGTTAAGCGTTATCTCTACGATAAGGTTCATTACTTTTCCGCGAAGGAAGGAATTGACCATTTCGCTGTTATTCCTGCAGAGACAAATTACATGGAAGAGGTTGAAGGCAGCAGGGTATACGGCATAGCGTCGCCGAGATTGCCCGGTTCGCGCAGCTACAGGATGTTGATTTCGAGAACAAATATCCTGAACGTGATAAAAAATGAGCATCCGGATATTATAGAAGTTGATAGTCCTTATCGTTCTGCCTGGATTGGGGTGGAGGCGGCAGCCAGACACGGCATTCCCGTGGTGGGTTTCTATCACTCCGATTATCCCAGGGCGGTGGGGCGCACTCTTCGCAGGTATGTCGGGCGTCCTATTGAAAAAGCGTTGTCTTTCAGCGTCTACCGTTATCTGCTAAACCTTTATAATCGCATGTCTGCAACAGTTGTTGCAACACAAAGATTCTACAGGATCCTGGAAGATGCGGGGATACAGAGGCTTGTCCGAATTCCACTTGGAACGGATGTCGACGTTTTCTCTCCAAGGCATCCCAGGGAAACTCTCAGGGCCGAGCTTGGATTGCCCGGGAATGTAAAGCTGTTATTGTATGTGGGGCGAATAGCGCGCGAGAAAAACGTGCGCCAGTTGTTGCAGGCCATGGAAATAGTGAATGACGGTTCCCGGCTTAACGCTCATTTGTTGCTTGTAGGCGACGGCGAACAACGTAGACTGGCCGAACGTTATGCTTTTGGCAGAAGCGATATAACATTGCAAGGCTATTGCAAGGAAAGAAACAGGCTTGCTGAGTTGTTTTCTGCGGCGGATCTCCTGGTGCACCCGGGGACAAACGAAACATTCGGACTTGTGTGCCTTGAGGCTCAGGCTTGCGGGACCAGGGCGTTGGCGGTTAGAAACGGCGGACTTGAAGAAGCTCTAGCCGGAGATACAGATCCTGTGCTTGCCGATGACGCTTCGCCGGATTCACTTGCGCGGGCCATTAGAAAATGTCTTGATTCAGGTGAATCCGAAGAAGACAGACATGAGCGAAGGGAAAGAATTGTCAATAGCTGCCGGATTGAACTTACTTTTGAAAGATTGCTCAAAATGTATAATTGCCTGTGCAGAAATTCCGCTTGTGCCAGCGGGATAAGCGAAGAGGTTTTAAGTGGCAAGTGTTAGGCCATATACAGACAAGGATCGCCGGGCAGTCAGGCATATCTGTTGCGAGACAGGTTTTATGGGGAATCCTATTGAACCGCTTTTTACCGACAGAGATGCTTTTGCGGATTTTTTCACCAGGTATTACACTGATATCGAAAAAAAGAGATGCCTTGTTGCAGAAGACGATGGCAGGATCGTTGGCTACCTGTGCGGATGTCTCAGGTATAACCTTTATCCGCTGGCCCAGTCATTGTTGATTGGCGGGATTACAATGCCGAAGGTGGTTTTCCGAATGGCTGTCGGCCGGTATGAGAAGAGGAATTACAGGTTTCTAAAATGGTTTCTTATAAAATCCGCCAGGGAGACGCCTATGTATCCCGGAGGATCGGCGCATTTCCATGTAAATTTTCTGCCTGAATGGCGCGACGGGAAAATTACCAGGAAAATAATCTTCAGGTTTTTAAAGTCCTTGCCAGGCCAGCGAGTGAAACGGGTGTATGGTCAGATCCAGACTTATGGGGATTCGAGGCCCAGCAAGGTTTTTGAGCGCTATGGGTTTAAACTTTTCGACCAGCGACAGATTACCCGCTTTAAACATCTCAGCAACAGGGAAGTGTATGTCTCAACTTTTGTCAGAGAATTCGATGTCTAAACCTGACGAACGGTCTCTTATTGTTTCCTTCCATGACCTGACACCGGAGACCTGGTGTGCCTGTGAAGATTTCCTGGAACTGATGTCTCAAACCGGGATTACAAAAACATCGCTCCTGGTTATTCCCTCGCCGGAAGGCGCCGGCAACCTGACCGATCATAAAGAGTTTGCAGCCTGGTTGCGGGAGAGACAGTCCCAGGGTCATGAGATATGTGTTCATGGATATTCACATCGGGCCCGCACGCTTCCTGTTTCTCCTGTTAAAAATTTAATTGGTCGTTTTTACACTGACCATGAAGGCGAATTCCAAACGTTGGGAGAAGCAGAGTCATTGAAAAAGCTTCAAGCCGGAACGGCAGTTCTTCGCGACTCGGGGCTTAAGTTCAGGGGGTTTGTGCCTCCCGCATGGCTCATAAATAAAGCCGGCGTGGCAGCAGTTGCCCGAAGCGGTCTGGAGTATGTTGTTCTCTGGGGGAGCATGGTTTTGGTTCATAAAAGTCTTAGAATTTCCGCCCCTGTGCTCGTGTACAGCTCTCGCAGCCGGTGGCGAAGGGTTTTGTCTGTTCCGTGGACACGATTCTGGCATGCCGTTCACCGAAAAAACACGATTTTGCGCATAGCGGTTCATCCCGGCGATTTGAGATATTGCGCCATAAGAAAATCTATACGCCTGCATGTTCAAAAGGCTTTAAGGGACAGGCAGTCACTAACTTATTGTGACCTGGTTGATGCCCTGAGGGCAAGTAAACGACCGCGGCCAAAGGAAGCGATATTGTTGGGAGATTCCTGCGAGGTTAATAAGAGCGGCTCACCGGGATGTTCGCCTTCCCGAACGTGATCAACATGTCAGGGGGAGGACGAGGCTTCATCTGAGCCGCAGTCCATAACAGCAGAGTCAAAGCGCTCGGACCTTGTCTGAAGGATTGGGCTTTGGAGAATGCGATGAAAAGGGAAGTCAGGATAAGCTTCAGCTCGCTGGTCAAATATGGCCTCCAGGGCGTTGCCCTTGGACTGGTTGCGATGACGGCGGTCATATTTTTCACCTTGGAGCCGGGAGCCTTGCAGCTTCTTCGGCAGTTTCCGATTTTCTTCTTTCCTGTTTTTTTATGTATGGCCGTCTGTGCGTGGATGTGTCACGGGGCCAGGATATGGGCTCTTTCCAACGCTCTTGGACACAAGCTTAAATATCTGAGATGTTTATCTATTGCGCTTTCGGTAGAGTTCGGGGTTGCAGCTTCGCCTGCCGGTGTAGGAGGCGCGGCAGTCCGGGTGGCTTTTTTGAAACAATCCGGAATTCCTTATACGCGCGCCGCTTCGATGCTGGCTGCGGATGTTATGCTTGATGTACTGTATTTTTGTGTGCTGATCATGGCTACCTTTGCGGTTGTTATAGCCGATCCGGTATGGCGCGGAATATTTGCCGGCATGCACACGACGGCTCCCGGCCGGGTCGGGATTATAACGCTGGTGTGTGCGCTGACTGCAGTTCTGCTTTTTATTCTCAGCGCAAGATCGGCCCGCAGCATTGAACGATTCCTTGGCAAGTCCAGGACAGCTTCAAAACTAAGGATCCCGGCAAGACTCAGGCTGGGCAGGGCCAGACTGAGTCTTGGAATAAAACGCACTCTCAGGATGGTTAAGTTTATTTTTCAGCGAAGAAGACTGGCGCTTCTGGGCAGCTTTTTGTTTGCCGTTCTGCAGTGGAGTTGTCGTTACGGCATTTTGCCGCTCACTGTTCTTGCCTTTGCTCCAGACAAAAACCCTTTTCCGCTGATGGCCGTTCAGGGTCTGTTGTTTACTTTCGGACTGTTAATAGTTGTTCCAGGCGGTGGCGGCGGAGTGGAACTGTTGAGCGCGCTGGTGCTCGGGTCATTTATTTCTGTTTCTCTCACAGGAATAGTCGTCCTGATCTGGCGGTTTTTCACTTACCATCTCTACCTGTTGGTTGGTGGGGTGGTATTCTTTTTCATGTGCGGCAGGAAGTCGGACAAGGTTATTCGGCAGCCTCCTCGCGGTTTTTGAGCGTGATCCGTTTCAGGCTTGCGCGTATATAGCCCAGGGCAAGGCCGTAGTCGGCAGCGACCGGAACCATACTCCATGTTTTTGTGGTGTCGGCAACCTTCCCGAGTTCTGAGTCGTCTTTGAATTCTGCCAGATCCCTGAAAGATATTGTCCACACTGTTGCTTTTTTCCCGCGGCCCTCCGCTTCCTTTGTCGGCCGAATAACAGCCTTGAGACATTTGAGTTTTTTGTCTTTAAAGCGGACAGGAGCTTTGTCTTTTTCGGTTATTATTTCAAAAGGCGTTACAACCCCGTCTATGTTGACATCTATTATAACATCCGAATCCTCATCAAGCATTTCCCGGCGTTCGGCGTAAACATCGGAAATAATCTGAAGTGTCGAGGCGATTTCCTCTCCCTGTCTGGCAATTTCAGTTGCGCCGACAAGATTGGTTTGAACTTTGTTATTCAGGTAATCGCGTCTGATAAAGCGCAAAGGGTCATGCTGAAGATCATAGACTTCTCTATATTTCGCTTTCTTTGGAGTTTTGAACAGCGGGTTGACGTATTCATTTGCTTTTTTCACATACAGCAGCGTTTCAACTTCCGGCATATTGAAAAGCGCAAATATTTCCCGGTGGGTTGACACTCTGCCCCGGTCTTCGCTTTCCGGATCATCGTCGGAATCGATATTAGCCTTGATATAACGGGCCTTCTGGCGCCGGCCGGTGACGCTGTTGAGCCAGGTTCCTTCAGCCGTCTCGACCCTGGCAGTGGCAAGATTCATGAGCTTGATAAAAAGAAAGCGGTAGTCCAGGTCGTATTCGACTACAACCGTTGGGCCTTCTTTCTTGAAGCGTTCATCTACATCTGTAAGGAGTGTTTTATCCCATTCATGACACAGGCCGGCTCCGCCTGTTATTGCCACCGCCGCGAGCGCGGCGGCCAGAACTCGAAGATTTGATGGTTCCATCATGGCGGAACAGTATAGCTGCAAAGCTGAAGAGTTGAAAGACTTTGTTCTTTTTGTTTAATTAAGGTTTCAGATTCTGAATCGATAAGTTCTGTGCGTTTTGAGTAGATGCGGCAAAGGGAGAAGGAAAGAAAGTCATTGGTCATTTACTCGCTTTGCTCGCGTCATTTTCAGCCTTCGGTTGAGTTATTGGCCTGTCCGCCTGCTTACGAAGCTTGCGGTGGGTCATTGGTTGAGAGGGAGAGAATGTCGAATGATGAAGGGCAAAAATTGTCGGCAGTCTGTTAAGTACAGCAGGTTTTTCTTCAACCTGCTGCCGTGTTGGTTGCGGCCGAAGGCCGCCTTGGGAACGGAAAGGAACCTGGCTGGAAATGAGAATATTACTGTTAAGCCTTGCGTTGGTTGCGACCTGTTTATGTGCTCCCGGAGCCAATGCCCTGGAAGTTAAATCGCGCGATCCTTATACGGGCGCTATTGTGATAGATGCCAGGACCGGCAAACCGGTCTTTGAGGATCAAGCCGACAGACAGGGTTATCCGGCCAGCATGGTCAAACTGATGGACCTGCTGATTATCCTGGAAATGGTTGAGGACGGAAAACTCAGTTTGAATGACAGAGTTCTGACCACCGCCGGATCCGCCCGCATGGGCGGGACGCAGGTTTTCCTCAAAGAAGGGGAGGAATTTTCCGTTGATGAACTGCTATATGCTTTGATTGTGCACTCCGCCAATGACGCCGCCGTGGCTCTGGCGATTCATATTGCCGGCAGTAAACGGGCATTTGTGGAGCTTATGAACAGACGCGCAGAAGAGCTTGGAATGAATTCAACGCGGTTTCATTCAGTTCACGGACTACCTCCCGGGCGCGGTCAGAAGCCTGATGTTTCCACTGCGAGGGACATGGCAAAGCTGTCCCTGGCTGTCGTGAACCAGCCTGGCGCTCTGAAATATACTTCAACGGAATTCAGAAAATTCCGTAATGGAACATTTGATATGCGCACGCACAACCCGGTTCTTGGTAATTTTGACGGCGCCGACGGGTTGAAAACAGGGTATTTCCGCAAAGCAGGATTCTCACTAAGCGCCACTGCTGTTCGTGATGGAAAGAGGATTATTGCGGTCATACTCGGCAGCAGGAACAAGAAAGTCCGTAACAGGAGAATAAAAGAACTTCTGGCCCTGGGATTTGTAGAAGCGCCGCCAGGGGACTCTGCTGTTTCCGTGGCTCCGGTTCAAAACAGGACTCAAGAGCCGGTTGTTGTGGCAGAGCCGGAAGAAGTTCTTGAGATAGAAGAGAAACAGCCTCAACCTGAAAAGAAAGAAAAAAGCAGAGCCTCCGGGCGCATCGGCCTTTACGGGTTTCTGCTCATAGCTGTAGCCCTCGCAGGAATAATCTTTCTAATTCGCCTCTTCCTCAGGCGAGGCAGAGACAAAGGACAGTTTTACAAACTTCCACATTAATTCCTGATTCATGGAGTAAAGCGGCAGTGACTTTATGTGGCCATATGGCTTATAAAGGTGTGGCTCTGAAATCAAACAAATCCTTTACTTCGATGCCCAGAGCTTGTGCCAGCCTTTCGCAGCCATCTACAGACGGAGCATTTACTCCTCTTTCCACGAAACTGACGAACTCGACTGAGTAATCAGCTTTCTCGGCAAGCTGTTCCTGTGTCAATCCCGTCTGTTTCCTGAGGTGCGCTATTCTTTTGCCTAACTTCTTCTTTATCACGCAGCCATACTGCGTTTTTTTATTGCATGCCCCAACCAATGTTTCATCGCTAGACCTTTTTGCCAGCTCCAATATGCTGGAAATCTATTCGTGGACTCTTGCCGCAACTCTTGACCACGCCAGTGATCCCATTCTGTGGGAATATCCCGGGACCGGCAAGGTCGCCTTTCTTGCCGCAGCCGATTCCAGTGTGGATTCGGATTCAGACGGGTTGTCGGATGCGAGGGAACAAAGGCTCTATGGAACAAGTCCCTTCGCGGTGGATAGTGATCAGGATGGTCTGAGTGACGGGGAAGAAGTAAACAGATTCGGCCTTGATGCGCTTGCGGCTGATAGTGATAACGATGGAATACCTGATTACATTGAAGTTACCATGGGTACCGATCCCAATGATAATGACAGCGATGACGACGGACTGACTGATTACGAAGAGATCTATACCTACTTCGGGCATGTGGATCCGATGAATCCCGACACGGACAATGATGGCCTGAATGATTATGCGGAAATTGTAACGCACAATACATTTGCCGCTCCAGAAAACATGTATGGTCTGGATGGCGCGGAGGATACTGATTGGGACGATCTTTCAGATTATGAAGAAGTGGTTACGCATTCGACAGATCCCCATAAGGCAGATACTGATGGCGATGGGATTGATGACGATTATGAGATTGACAGAGGATGGAATCCTTTGAATGCTGAGGATGCAGGTAACGACGACGATAATGACGGGTTCAGCAATCTTACTGAATATCAGTGGTGCATGTCTCCGACATCCTCCAACAAATACCACGCGACAAAGCAGCGCTTGATTGTAAGACCTCCAGGGAGCAACGCTATCCGAAGAATTCCAGGAATCACTTCGTACAAGGCGCTTGCCGTCGGCGATCTTGGAGATGCGTCTGCATTGGTACGCGTACGCCCTTATTATCAGGGTGGACTTGTCGGTCAGCGTTTGCACCATAGTCAAACCCCGGGCATTTATATTAACGGCACAGAGGCATCTTCTATGTCTACGCCGATTGAGATACCTGCGCAGAGCACCGCCGTGGAATTCAAGATTACAGCGGATGCTTCAGCTATTGGAACAAACCTCTGGGTTGATTTGACAGACACCAACGACCATGGAAGTCTTTACTGTGATGCTCGCTTTTATGTTCCGGAGATCTACAAAACCTCATTTACGGGGCCAGATGATGAGGATGTGGAAGTTTACCGGGGACAGACGAATGA
>CAYYVQ010000038.1:0-26742 GCA_964475205.1 uncultured Victivallales bacterium
GACGGCATAGGCAATTCTCCGGCATTGTCTTCTCCTGTACAACAACTGCCCCGCATATCTAACCCGCATATCTCACAGAATTTCGTAGCGGGAGAGGGGAAAGCCTGAGATATGCGGGCTGATCAGACACCATCGTTGTCCCGCGTTCTGCCAATTTACCCTTGTCAACATGCACTTACCCAACGCATAATTCCTTGCTTAAAGAAAAAGGTTCCAAAATGGCATGGTTCAGAAAAACACTAAAAGAAAAGCCGGCGCCGAAAAAATCCAATATGTGGATGATATGCCCGGGCTGCAGCGCACACGTATTCAGGGAAGAATGGAAAAAAACAGACAACGTCTGCCCGAAATGCAATTTCCATGACAAGATTACTGTGCACCAGAGACTTGATCAACTGATCGACAAAGAGTCATTTGTTGAGCTGAATAAGAACATGGCGGTCAACGATCCGCTCTCCTTCGCCGACGCAAGGGGCGCCTACAGTGAAAAAGCCAGACAGGCCACAGCAAAAACCGGGCTGAAAGAATCGATAGTAACAGGCAAAGCCAAAATGAATTCCATCCCCGTGGTTATAGGTGTCATGGACTTCCGGTTCCTTGGAGGCAGCCTGGGCAGCATAACGGGAGAGAAAATACTCCAGGCCATGAATTATGCCCTGAAACATCGCATGCCGTGCATAATGGTATGCGCTTCAGGAGGAGCAAGAATGCAGGAAGGCATCATCTCATTAATGCAGATGGGCAAAACATGCGCGGGGATATCAAGACTGAACGAAGCAGGTATTCCCTACATCTCTGTCCTGACCCACCCCACCACGGGAGGCGTCTCCGCAAGCTTCGCCATGATGGGAGACATCAACATTGCCGAACCAGGCGTACTGATAGGCTTTGCAGGGCGCAGGGTAATCGAACAGACCATTAAACAGGAACTGCCGGATGACTTCCAGACGGCCGAGTACGTGCTGGAACACGGTTTTATTGATCACATCGTAGATCGGAAAAACCTGAAAGAGTTTATCTGCAACGTATTGAAATATTGGAATGCATCCTGAGCAAAGGTGGCAAAAAATGAAGCAGAAATTCACAGAACTTGAAATCAGCCGGATAAAAACCAGGGACAAACCGCTAAGAAATACGGGAGATACAACAACTCTCGAAAACTCGATAAGAAAACTGGGTTTACTCTCCCCTCTGATTGTAGACCCTGATAACGTTCTTATCTCAGGCTACCGGCGGCTCTCAGCCTGTGCCGGAATCGGGCTCAAAAGCGTTCCGGTGATACGCGTCGATGTTCCCGCAGACAGCATGGAAGCGCTCGACATCCAAACCGATGAAAACCTGTGCAGAAAACCGCTTTCCCACGATGAACTACAGCAGCATATCCAGGAGAAAAAGCTCCGGATGGAGAAAATTACCGGCAGCAGAGGCTTCGTTGACAGAATCAGAAAAACTTTCTCGCAACACTGATTTAGATTAGGTTAGACGCCTTGATGCCGGAATGAGCGCAATCCGGGATTCACCTCTGGATAGCGCCGATGATAGCAAACAGATAAAAGGATAGAAAAGATCAGGTTAATATGGATCTCGACTTTGAGAAGGAAATAGCGGAAATCGAAAACAGAATTTCCGAGTTGAAAACGTTAAATGAAAACCCGAACGTTGAGTTCGATACCGAAATAGCTGAACTTGCTGGCGAGCTCGAAGCAAAAACAAAATCAACCTACCGGAATCTTTCACCATGGCAGACCATACAGATAGCAAGACATCCTGAACGACCGTCCATAAAGGACTACGCCAGCGGAGTTTTCAGCGAATTCATAGAGCTGCACGGAGATCGCTGCTTCGGCGACGACCAGGGCATTATAGGCGGTTTTGCCAGCATAAAACAAAGCAAACACAAAGTCATGCTCATAGGACATCAGAAGGGTAAATCCGTCGAAGAAAACCTCCAAAGCAATTTCGGAATGGCAAACCCCGAAGGCTACCGCAAAGCCCTGCGGCTGATGAAACTGGCGGAAAAATACAAAATCCCCGTAGTATGCCTCATAGATACCCCCGGGGCCTACCCAGGCGAAGAAGCAGAGGCCCGCGGCCAGGCCGAGGCCATAGCGCGCAATCTTACGGAAATGTTCAGTATTAAAGTTCCGATTGTAGTAATAGTCACAGGAGAAGGCGGCAGCGGAGGCGCCATCGGAATCGGCATAGGCGATGCCGTGCTGATGCTTTCAAATTCTGTGTACTCGGTCATATCCCCTGAAGGATGCGCCTCCATATTGTGGCGCGACGGCTCAAAAGCGCCGGATGCGGCCTCGGCATTGAAAATTACTGCAAAAGACCTCAAAAACTACAATGTAATAGACGAAATAATCGAAGAACCCGTCGGCGGAGCACACAGAAACCATCAGGCAACATTCGAAGCAGTCAGAAAAACTCTCGTGACCCGCCTGACAAGACTGAAAAAAATGTCGTCGAGAAAACTTTTGGAAAAGCGGTTTGAAAAATTCGCATCAATGGGCAGACCTGAAAAAGTCAAACGATAGAAAAGAAGGACTAAACATGGCCCGATCAAAAAAAGAAAACAGGGAAAACACCCGGAAATCTAAAAAACAAACCGCATCTTCCTCTAAAAAGACAACGCCGCTGCGCATCACCGACACCACACTGCGCGATGCCCACCAGTCGCTCTGGGCAACCAGGATGCGGACCAGAGACATAGAAGGCATACTGGAAACAATCGATAACGCAGGCTATTACTCTCTCGAAGTCTGGGGCGGAGCAACTTTTGATGTATGCCTTCGTTTCCTGAGAGAAAATCCATGGGAACGTCTCCGGTTGATGAAATCAAAAGCAAAGAAAACGCCCCTGCAGATGCTTCTTCGCGGCCAGAATATACTCGGATACAAGAATTATCCCGACGATCTACTCGACCGCTTCATAGCTCTGGCGTGCAAAAACGGGATAGATATTTTCAGAATATTCGATGCGCTTAATGATAACAGGAACCTGGAACACGCTATCAAATGCGTCAAAAAACACGGCGGACACGCGCAGGGCACCCTCTGCTATACAATCAGCCCGGTCCATACCGTCAACGAGTTCGTGCGTGTGGCTGAAGAACAGGTTCAAATGGGCATCGACTCCCTCTGCATTAAGGATATGGCGGGGATCCTGTCGCCTGTTTCCGCTGAAAAACTGGTCTCGGCCCTCACCTCGCAACTGGACGTGCCCGTCCAGCTCCATTGCCATATGACAAGCGGTATGGCCGTGGCAACATATACCGCAGGGGTAATGGCCGGCGCAGGGGCAATCGACTGCGCAATATCGCCTATGTCGGGTTTTTCATCTCAGCCGCCGGTAGAAACCATGCTTTCGATATTTGACCAGACCCCGTACAATGCACAGCTTGACGTTGAATGTCTCCGCAAAATCTGCAAATACTTCACCAATCTTGCCCCGGAACGGAAATTGTCGCATCAACCAATTAATATCATTGATCCGGAAATACTTATCCACCACATACCCGGCGGAATGATATCCAACCTGCGATCACAGCTCGACCAGCAGGATGCATTAGACAGACTCCCCGAAGTCCTCGACGAAATACCCGAAACCCGAAAAGACATGGGCTATCCCCCGCTGGTAACCCCAACAAGCCAGATAATCGGCATTCAGTCGGTAATGAACATCCTGTCAGGGGAACGATACTCAATGGTGCCCCAGGAAACAAAGAATTACATAAAGGGCTTCTACGGAAGACCGCCAGCCAAAATCAACCCAAAGTTGAAAAAGAAAATACTTGGCGACGAAAAACCGATAACCTGCCGGCCGGCGGATCTTCTCGACCCTATGCTGCCTAACGCAACAGACAATATCGATCCGGTCCTGATAAAGGAAGAAGAAGACATTATGTCCTACTGCCTTTTCCCGGAAACCGCAAAACAATACATGGAATGGCGCAGTTTACCCGAAGATCAACGCCCTGAACCGCCGGCAGAAGCCGAGAGAAAACAACATGAAGAGGAAGATAACCATAGAAATATCGAACCACCGCAAAGCGGCAAGCCCTTCCTTAATCCTGAAGACTACAAGGAATTACACGAAGTAATCGAAAAAGTAAAAGAACTGGGCCTGGACGAACTCACCATCCGCAGGGGAAACGCCAGCCTGAGCCTCAGCGGAGGCGAGGTTTCACAATCCGCAAACGCACATGCAGAGGAAAAACCGCAAACAGTGAAATCCGAAGAATCAGCCAGCGCCGAAACCAAACCAGACGGTCCGGCAATTGAAGCGCCGCTCAACGGGACCTTTTACACCTGCCCCGGACCCGGACAACCCGATTTCACAGCGCCTGGCGACATTGTTGAGCAAGACGAACCGGTTTGTATCGTTGAAGCCATGAAACTATTCAACCAGATCAAGACCCCTTTCAAATGCAAAATCAGGTCATTTCTTGTCAAGCACGGAGACACCGTGAACAAAGGGCAACCCCTGATCTCCATTGAACAACTGTAGTTCAACAACTCATGGGAAAATACGCCGTCAAGGCCTGTTTCTGCGGTCAATGAACAGGTCAAGTTGCTCGTCCCTTATCAAATCATAGTTTTTGAGCAAACGCATAATCTGTAAAAGGTCGGACTTCCCATAGTTCCTGTTGACATCAACACTCCTGGCTAATTCCATAAGCATGGTCCCAAAAGTAATTACCCCGTCAATGCCCCTTTCTTTCAACAACTCTACACTCCGTGATCATAAATCCTCCCCTACCGGCAATCGCGGCAAACAAAGAATTCGCGCAAATTTGCCGGTTCCAAGCAGATTTTGAGCATACCTAAGCGCGTCTTTCTCAGCAAATCGATAAAGATCAGGTTCCTTTTCCAGTCTTGCCGGATACAGCCGCTCCGAGTGCCACCCCAGGATACCGACAATCGCCCTGGCAACAGGCCGAAGATCATCTCCTGTCCAGACAAAACTGCTCGCAACACCGTGCGTTGCATTCACCGGCCTGGTCAGAACAAAGTCCACCTCCTCACGCGCAGTCTTGTGTCTGCCGGGAACAGTATGCTTCCTTGGCTGCAACACGAGAAAGCCGTTCAACTCAAAATACTCCCTTACAATTGTATCGTTCATACCCACGACAAATCGATCCCCCCATGTATAAAACCGGAATCACATATCCGCGTACACATCAGACATCAAGCCCTCTTCCACCACGCATCCCACACAAACCTGGCCAAGACTTTCAACCAGGGTGAACCTTGGAACACTGCCCAGCGCCTTCTTGTCTCTGGTCATGGCATGCCGAATCTGTTCCCAACCCGGCTTTCTGCCCTCTTCCGAAGGCGATACAGGCAGCTTCAACCCGGAAAGCAAACGTTTTATGCGCGCCGCATCCTTTTTGGAAAAACCCCTGCTTGCTGCAGCCAGATCAGCCGCATATGCCATCCCCACAGCAACAGCTTCACCGTGAAGATACTTGCCGTATCCGGCCGCCTTCTCAAGGGCATGGCCAAGAGTGTGCCCGAAATTCAAAGCAGCCCTGACCCCCGATTCCCGCTCATCCATAGCAACGACCGCTGCCTTGATCTCACACGAGCGAGTGATTACTTCCTGAAGAAAAACAGGATCCCGCCCGGCAAGCCGTTCAATCCCTGATTCCAGACTCCTGAACAGTTCCGCATCCCAGATCACCGCATGTTTTACCAGTTCAGCCAGCCCCGATAGATATTCTTTCTCCGGAAGCGATACAAGCGTTGAAAGGTCGATGGCAACCTCCACAGGCTGATAGAAGGCTCCTACCAGATTCTTGCCTTCCTCCATGTTCAAACCAGTCTTCCCTCCCACCGAGCTGTCCAACATGGCAAGAGTGGTAGTAGGCGCCTGCACATAACGTATACCCCGCAGATAAGTGGCGGCAACAAAGCCGGCAAGATCGCCTATAACCCCGCCTCCAAGAGCAAAAATAAAAGAGGATCTGTCGAGTCCGGCTTCAATCGCTTTCGAATATAATGCCGCGGCACAGGACAGATTTTTAGACGCCTCGCCGGCAGGCACCTTCTCCCTGAACACATTGAAACCCAACGCGCCAATTCGCTTTTCAAAAACGTCTCCGTAAATTGCATCCACATTGCTGTCAGAGATTATCAATGCGCGCAACCCGTCGACTCGGGCGCAATATCCGGCCCCTGGTGTCAGATCAGCGCCTATGCGAATATCGTAACTTCTGTCACCAAGGAGCACTTTCACCATGCTGCAATTCTCAGTCACCATGAATCATCTCTCCTTTCGCAATTCTCAAGCCCCTGGCAAACTCTGCCCCGGACATTTCTCTTTTCCCAGCAGGCTTAACCCTGAGCAGACATACCGAATCATCTCCCCCGGAAACAACGCCTGTCTTTATCACCAGGGATTTTTTCCCCGCCTCCAGCACCGTGCCGGCAGCCGCATCAGCCCGACCCGACTGCATCCCTGCAACTTCGAGAAGGACAACCCGACGGCCTTTTACATCACAATACGCCCCTGGCCATGGCGTAAATGCGCGCACCCTGTTGTAAATATTTTCCGCCTCCATATCCCATGATATCAAGCCGTCTTTCTTGCTCAAACGCGGCGCATAAGTGGCCAGGCTTTCATCCTGGGACCTGCGCGGCGCGATACCGCTTTCGACATCCTTAACAGTCTGCTCCAGCAATTCTCCGCCTGGCGCAGCCAGTCTGTCCAGGAGTTCCCCGGCATTTTCGCCGTTTTTAATCGCAACTTTCAACTGGTAAATAACGTCCCCGGCATCCATCCTGTCATCCATATACATTGTTGTAAGACCGGTCTGGCGGCGGCCATCAAGCAGCGCATGCTGAATAGGCGCCGCACCGCGGTATTCCGGAAGAAGGGAAGCATGAAGGTTAATGCAGCCCAAAGGAGGAAGCTGCAGCACAGCCTTCTTCAGAATCTGCCCGTACGCAACCACAGCTATCAGATCAGGAGCAAGGCGCTCAAGTTCTCTTATGCTGTCTGCCGAATTTACGTTCTCCGGAGTCAAAACAGGTAGCCCCAAATCTCCGGCAGTAACCCTGACTTCGCTGGGAGAAGGAATAAGCTTCCTGCCACTGGGCCTGTCCGGCTGGGTTACCACCCCGACTATGCTTTCACCACTCAAGGCGCGTAGACTCTCACAGGCAAATCCGGCCGATCCCATGAAGACAATTCTCACGTATCAAGCTCCTCTGTAATTTCACGCCCTTACCCGCGCAATATGGTCTCAAGAATTCGTTCCGACTTCTCAGCTATATCATCATGAAGACTGCAACCGCCTGAATCAATGGTTACAATGCCTTCCATTCCATCAACATCAAGCTCCCACATGGCCTCCGCCGGTCCAAAGCTCTCCATATAATGCACACCGCAGACATCAACAATCCGTTCGGCAAGCGCCGCCCCTGCGCCCCCGACAACATGTACATACACGCAGCCATGACGTCTGCATGCCTCCATGGTAGCTTTGTGCATCCCTCCCTTGCCGATAATAACGCGCACACCATGGCGCCTGATAATTTCAGCCATGAAAGGCTCCTGGCGCGAAGAAGTGGTCGGGCCGGCCGCACTGATAACCCACCTGCCGGAACGAAGAACGGCAACAGGCCCGCAATGATAGATGGCGCCGTCCCTCATATCCACAGGCGACTTATCATCGCCTGCCAGTTTCTCGTGTACACGGTCGCGGCCTGTAATAATCCTCCCCGATAAACTGATACGATCGGATACGCTCAAAGACCTCACTGCGTTTTCTTTAAACGGATACTTGAGATTATTCATCACTACTCCCGGTACGGGCAGGCTTTGTGCCTGCTCTTCTTAGATGCCCGCCGCTCGCCGCATTCAGCTCGGCCTAAAAAAACCATCTGTCTACACCGCCCTCAAATCCAAGCCGTACCCCCCGCCTGCGTAACGCCCAGCACATGTAAGAAACGGAAACAAAAAAGCTCGCAGGCAACCGGCCCAGGGAAGCGATCTTGACGTCCAGCAAAGTGGTCTTACCCCCAAGGCCCATTGGCCCGATCTTCAACTTATTTGCGCAATTCAAACACTCTTTCTCAAGTTCAGAAAGCGCCTTGGTCCGGGATCGCCGGCCAATCCTTCTTAGAAACTGCTCTTTAGAATAAGCATAGCCCGCAGCCCTATCCCCGCCGATACATACCCCGAGAGCTCCGGGCGAACAACCTCGGCCCTGTGTCTGCCAGACCGCGTCTAGAATGCACTTGCGCACACCTTCAAGGTTCCGCCCGGCGCCAAGCCGGGAATCAGGCAGAGAATACTGCCTGCCGACATTTTCACTCCCGCCGCCCTTGAGAATTAAACAAACGTCTACGGTCTTTCGGGCTCCCTGGCAAACTTCCACTTGCGGCACACCGTTGGCTATGTTCGTGCTGTACAGGTCGCCGGTAATTGCGTCAACCGTGTTTTCCCTTAAATAACCATATCGCGTTGCGCGGGACACAGCCGAAC
This sequence comes from uncultured Victivallales bacterium, assembly GCA_964475205.1. Lineage (GTDB taxonomy): Bacteria > Verrucomicrobiota > Kiritimatiellia > UBA8416 > CAYSRM01 > CAYSRM01. The sequence continues at coordinate 8,497 of CAYYVQ010000038.1, forward strand.
GCGCCGAGGAAACAAGCATGTTGGAATCAAAACCAACCGGAACGCTGAAGTAGAACATAACAGTTCCCGTATCCTGACAGATCGGCCTGTTTTTTTCCCTGGCTATCCGGGCATCCTCGAGCATGGTTGACAATGCCCAGTATGCCATGCTTCCCTTGTTTTCCTTTTCAAGCGCGATCCGCAAAGCTTTTTCCACATCCCGCGGCAAATCCGTCGACGTGCGCCGAATTAATTCAAGCAGGTTTTTTTCAAATTTCTTTTTACTCATGGCGCCCAATCTCATACGGGCGAGACTCGCCCCCTTCTCCTCACTCACGCCGCAACACGAACAGCCTCCGCCCGACGGCGAAGCAAAACCAGGAGATCATCGTGAACCGCCAGACCCCCGAAACCAAGGCCAAGCTTTATCCCCGGATTAGCATCGCCGTGAAAATCCGATCCGCCTGTCTTCACCAGGTCATAACGTTCAGCAAGCTTCTCACATTGCTTTACATAAGCCCGGCTGTGTTCGGAATAATATACTTCTATTCCCTGTAACCCGATTTTTACCAGACTTCCAACGTACGCATCAAGTTCATGGCCAGAAATATCAAGAGTAAACGGATGCGCAAGAACAGCCACACCCCCCGCTCCGGCAATAACATCCACACTCTCGGCGGGACTCAACCTGAACCTGTCCACATAGGCAGATTTACCCCTGGCAAGATATCTGTCAAAAGCTTCTTTCTTCGATCCTACAAAGCCACGTTCAACCATAGCCTGCGAAAAATGCGGACGGCCGATAACATCCTCCCCGGCATACGAACTGACTTCCTCCCACGATAAATCCATGCCAAGCTCATTCAGCTTTTTGAGAATCTTTCCGTTCCTTATCTCCCTGCCGTTCCTTATCTCTTTCAGAACTGACTGCAACCGCTCATTTTCCCTGTCTATGTAGTACCCAAGCATATGCAGCGTACCCTTTGGAACCTCCGCGCTGATCTCAACGCCGGGAACACATTCCACACCGGTTCCGCTACAAGCCGCACAGAAAGAAGATAACCCGTCAGTGCAATCGTGATCAGTTAAAGCTATCGCAGTCAAACCAACATCTTTCGCAAGCTGCACCAGTTCAGGAGGCGTCAAACTTCCGTCCGAATATGTAGAGTGTGTATGTAAATCAATCATTCGTTAATTCTGCCCTTTCATCTCCTGATCCCACAATTCATCGCCTTGTCAATACTCCGGCTAAAAATACAAACCCGCCATTCACTCGTCGGCCCTGTAAGTCACGCTGCTTCCACTTTTCTCCCACACACTAACTTGCGCCAGCCGGCATCTCTCATTGTTAATCCTCGCCACAAGTTCTTCGTAAATCCTTGCGGCAACATTCTCACAGGTTGGATTCAATCCGCCCATAAACTCATTTTCATTCAAATCTGTATGATCAAGCCGTCCGGTAACCGCATCAAGCTCGGACCGGAAAATGCTGAAATCTCCAATCATCCCCGCTTCGTTAAGCTCCCGGCCCCGGACAACAATCTCTACGTTCCAGTTGTGCCCGTGCACCGAAGCACACTTTCCCTCATACCTTGCAAGATGATGCGCGGCAGAAAAACTTGAACCAACACTTAATTCATAAACACCCATCCTGCACTCTCCCCACTCTCTGTTCTCTTCGACCTCTGTGAATGCCACGCCCCCTCTTCTCCGCTCGCCATCCCGCGACTCACAAACTCCCCAACTCACATACCTGCCACCTGGTAACACCCGGCTACATCCGACTCATTGATAGACTCAAAATAATCTGCAATAGTTTTATCATATTCTGCGGTATGCGCGAATGCTTTCCTGGAAAGCCTGAACCGTGTTCCCAGGGATAGTTTGCCGCCGTTTGCAGATAATTCCTTCGTTATTTCCGCGTAATCCCCCGGATCAGTTACAGAAGCAACCCGTAGAAAATTCTTTGCCGCCGCGCGCACCATGCAGGGACCGCCTATATCAATATTAGTCCTTGCCATCTCAGGAGTTACATTCGATGCGCCCACAGTCTTTTTGAACGGATACAGGTTAGCTGCAACCATGTCAATAGAAACTGCGCCAACCCTGGAAAGATCCCTGGCGTGAGCCTCATTGTATGTTTCACTTAACAAGCCCAGATAAATCTTAAAATCAAGGGTTTTAACAAGTCCGCCCTGCATCTCCGGCTGCCCGGTATACTCAGAAACAGCCATGAGATTCTTCTTTTTCTGATCATCGCTGAGACAAGCCTCAATTACCCTGTAGGTCCCGCCTGTTGAATAGATCATTACATCAGGATTGACATCGATCAGACCACCCACAAACTCCTCCACCCCTGTCTTGTCAGAACAACTTACAAGAACATGCTGCACCCTGATTTCATCGTCAATCCGCTCTACAATATTCAATGCCATCTGCCTGCCTCCTCTATTTTTCTCAGAATAAGCCTGATTCTAACGCCCCTCCACCACAAACACAAGCAGCCTGTCCAACATCTCACACCCGGGTCTCCCTTCCCCCTCCCCTTTTCGCGCCCTTTAGCGCCTTTCGTAGTTAACTCTTCTCTTCCATTCGCGCCTGCCTGTGCGTCGCACGCAGACAGGCCCATTCGCGAAATTAGCGGTTCAAAACCCTCCCCTCTTCTTCTCCCCGCTCTCTCCCTCTCCCTCTCCCTTTCTACTTGCCACCCGCTCACACGAACTCTACCATGCCACCACAATGCTTATACTAGCAATAGAATATTCTACCCCGCAAGGGAGCGTGGCAATATCCAATAATTGCCGTGTGCTTGCATGTGGCGCCTGGCACGATACCGGCTTGCGCAACAATAAGTTCTACAAGACTCTACCATCAACGCTCGGCAAGGCGGGCGTAAGCCTGGATGATATTCAGACCATAGCCATTGGACTGGGGCCTGGAAGATTTTCCAATCTCAGGATAGCTTTATCAACCGCGCGCGGAATTACCGCGCCAGTCCATAAAACAATTTACGGGGTCACAAGCGCAGAGGCGCTGGCCCGGCCATACGGCATCGAAACTCCCTGTAAGACAATAACTGTTATCGGTGACGCGCGGCGGAATACTATCTGGCATGCGGACTTCAAATACGATTCCAGTCAAGGACGCATTCTGGAAACCAGGCCTCTTTCGCTGACATCGCACAATAACGCTGAAACCGCTTTTAAAGATTCCGATCTCGTGCTGACATCCGAATGGGACAGGCTTTCAGACCTGTTAAAACAACACGCCCCGGCACATTCCGTGATTGAAAAAAATGTTTATCCTAAAGCAGACAATCTCGCTGAACTGGCAGAAACAAAGCTGGCGTCCGGCATCAAGTCGATGCCGCTGACCCCCATTTACATGCATCCGCCAGTCAGAAAGCCCGTGGAGTAGAGGCGGAGGGATTGCTGCGGACGCCTCCCGGCGCCCTTGCCCTGCGGGGCCGGCTTGAAGCCGGCCACTACCTCGGCGCCCCCGCGCCGAGGCAGACAAACCCACTTCGCGGGTTCTCATCCCTCTTAAAAACAAAAGCTGAAGCCTATTCAAACCGTACAGTTTGAACTTTGCGTTTCATGGAGTAGAGGCGGAGGGATTCGAACCCACGACCCGCGGATTAAGAGTCCGCTGCTCTGCCGACTGAGCTACGCCTCCAGAAACAAGAAAAGAAATATAATGGCTTTCCGGGCAACTTTACAAGGACAAAACCGCAGTTTGCCTTACTTATTCACGAATCTGCGCCAGGATCCGGGCAACAACCTGGTCAATATCCATTCCAGTAGTGTCTATGACAATCGCATCACCTGCACACCTGAGCGGATCAAGATCACGAGCACGATCCCTGTCGTCCCTTGACGCAAGTGAATCAAGAATGGCGCCCATCTCCACCTGCTCGCCGGATTCAAGAATTTCATCGTGGCGCCGCCTTGCTCGCTCGGCAGGATCAGCATCCAGGTAGAATTTTACCCGCGCATCGGGAAAAACGGCAGTGCCTATGTCTCTGCCCTCCATAACAATATCCCCATACCTGGTCAAAGACCGTAATTGGTCGACTATGAATCTCCGGACCCCTGCCATCGCCGCAACAGAGCTGACATTATCATTAACCTCCTGCTCGCGAAGCTCGGACGATAGACGCCTGCCATTCATAAAAAAGATCAAGGCGCCGTTCTCAATATTAAATTCAAGACTTGACCTTTCTATCAATGCCAATACGCCTTGCTCATCTTCCGTATTAACCCCGGATTGCAATGCCTCCCACGTAACACCCCTGTACAAGGCGCCTGAATCCATGTAAAGATATTCAAGTTCTGAGGCAACTCTCCTGGCTACCGTTGATTTCCCGGAAGCAGAAGGCCCGTCAATCGCTATCACAGTCATTTGTTAACCGCCTCCGTCTCGTCCCCCGAAACAACATCAGTCCCGCATAAACGATTCAAATCATCCCAGAAAAACGGATAGGAAGTATCGACACAAGCTACATCTTTTATAAGCACCGGTTTTTCGGCAAAAAGACTCAGTATGGAAAAAGCCATGGCTATACGATGATCTCCGCAACTGTCTATTTGACAGCCGCCTTTTATCTTCCCCCCTCCGTATATCTTTAAGCCATCCTGGAATTCTTCGACCATCACACCCATTTCCGACAGGCCGACTGTCAATGCGGCTATTCGATCGCATTCCTTCACACGCAATTCGGCTGCATCCCTGATCTCAGTCTCGCCCGATGCCATGGCGCCGCATACGGCTGCCAGCGGTATCTCGTCAAGAAGCAACGGAATTTCTTTACCCCCAATGCGGACGCCGTGAAGCCCTGCCCCGGTCACTGTAACCATTCCGACCGGCTCCCAATTCTCCACTCCGGATCTTTCAGCATCGCACGGTTCACACTTAATATCCGCGCCCATCCTTTCCAACACATCCAGAAAGGCTTTTCTACCGGGATTCAATCCCACATTTTCAACCTTTACCTCATTGCAATTGCCGCATGCCGCAGCGGCAAACCAGAAAGCAGCGGAAGAAAAATCACCGGGCACCGTCCATTCACCCGCCTTGAAATCAGGACCTGCCATTCCATATCCTTCGACAGATATTGTCATCCCGTCGCACTTTATCGGAGCGCCAAGGGCCCTGAATATCCTTTCAGTATGATCCCGCGAAACCTTGGGCTCAATAATTACGGTCTTTCCCTCAGCATATAAAGCGGCAAACATAATGCACGACTTAACCTGCGCGGAGGGCACCGGCAAATCATATTCGATACTCTCCAGGAGCCCGCCTTGAATCTTCACAGGCGGCCTGTTCGCACCGCCAAGCAGTTCTACCCTGGCGCCCATAAGCTGCAAGGGTTCCTGGATACGCCTCATTGGACGCTTTAACAAGGATTCGTCTCCTGTTAATTCCGCGGTGAAATGGTGTCCGGCAAGAATGCCTGACAACAACCGCATCCCGGTTCCGGAATTGCCCATGTCAAGCAAGCCCGAAGGCGGACTGAGGCGCCCGCCCGACCCGCGAACAATAACCGTATCCCCCTCTTTCCGGACGCCGGCTCCAAGAGCATCAAGCGCACTCAACGTGCATTGACAGTCCCCGCTCATCAGAAAATTCCTTATTCGCGATTCTCCGCTCGAAATCGCCGAAAAAATGGCCAGCCGATGCGAAATACTCTTGTCTCCCGGGACATCAACTTTTCCTGAAAAACAGGGATGCGGAATAATCTTCCTGTCAAACTGATTCATCATCAGAGATCCTTCCTTAAACTTCTACTCTCAGTAAGGTATCCGAATAAAGCTTGAAAATCAGCCGAATCAATAATGGACTCAAGCTCAGCCAATTCTCTTTTAAAACCCCGCAACTGCAACAATATCTGTTCCCTGTTAGTCTTCACTATATCATGCCAGACCGGGACCGAACCGGCGGCAATGCGTGTGGAGTCGTTGAACCCTGAACCGCAAAAATTCTGAACATCATCGTCCCCGGCCCCCAGAACATGCCTGGCCAGACCAGCCGCAAGTAAATGAGGCAAGTGGCTTGTCTTTGCCAGAATCTCGTCATGCCTGTCTGAGGACATAACACACACGCGCGCTCCAAACTGCGACCACATATCAACAACAGCCTCAGTCTTTTCTTTGCCTTCGCCTTCCGTAACCACAACCATTGCGCCTTCAAAAAGGTCAGCCCTTGCCGCGGAAAGACCCGTCATCTCCGAACCGGCAATGGGATGGCTGCCCACAAAAACAGCGCCGGTTCCCTCCAGGGCCGAACGCATCTGGGTCTCAAGCTGTTTTTTTGTGCTGCCAACGTCAGTTACAATACATCCTTTAGAAAGTCCGGATTTGCAGTCGCCGGCAAGGGCGGGTATTGCCAGAACAGGCACACAGAAAACCGCCATGTCGGCGGACTCAACAGACTCAGCAGCGCCACTGTATACCTTGTCAACAATCCCGAGCTCCATGGCAAGCCTGCGGCTCTCTTCACGCCGCGCATAACCGGCAACAACCTCCGCCACACCTGCCTTTTTTGCCGCAAGCCCTATAGAACCGCCCATCAATCCCAAACCCATTATCGCCAGCTTCTTCATAAATCTTTGCTACCGGCGAGACCTGTCTCGCCATATCCCCTTCCCGGCCACGGGCAGACTTTACGCGTGCCTATCTTCTTTCTCTATCCCTGTTTCAGCTTTTGCCGGCCCCTGCAACACATCCTCGAGCGCGCCAAGACATTTCTCGTTTTCCTCGCGCGTGCCTATCGTGATTCGAATATAATCGGGCAGGCCATATCCATCCATCGGCCTTACCACGACCCCCCTCTTCTGCATCGCCTCAAAAACCTTCCTGCCTTCCCCGACCTTCACAAGAACAAAATTTGCGCGCGAATCCACGTATTCGAGGCCCAGGTCCGAAAACCTGCCGGTCATCAGATAATAACCATCCCGAACCATCTGCCGAGTTTTCATTACATGATCAATGTCTTCAAGAGCCGCCACGCCCGCGGCCATAGCCATCGCATTTACATTAAAAGGCTGCCTTACCCTGTTCATCAACCCTATGCATTCAACAGGGGCTATTGCATAGCCCAGGCGCAGACCTGCCAGTCCGTAAGCTTTAGAAAAGGTCCTTAGAACAATGACGTTTTTGGAATCCTTTACAAACCGCAACGTGTCAGGCTGCTTCTCTGGTTCCACCATCTCAATGTATGCCTCGTCAAAACATACTATAACATCATCCGGAATCCGTTCCATAAACCGGTATATCACATCTGCATCAAGAAAAGTGCCGGTAGGATTGTTCGGATTACTGACAAAAACAACCCGAGTGTCTCCGGTAATCGCTTCTCTCATCGAATCCAGGTCATGCCCGAAGTCCCTGGCCGGAACCTCGCGGTATTCGGCGCCGAACTTGGCAGCCACCATCCGGTAAACTACAAACGCATATTGCGATGCTACCACCGAAGAAGATCCATCCAGAAACACCTGGCCGATTAATTCAAGAATTTCATTGCTGCCGTTTCCGGGGAGAACCATCTCAAAATCAACATCGCACACTGACGCAATCGCGCGTCTAAGGTAATATGCGCCACCGTCAGGATACTTGTTCATGGCCCCGGCCATGATCTTCATCTCCTCAACAGCCTTTGAAGACGGTCCAAGGGAATTCTCGTTCGACGCAAGTTTCGCTATACTCATAACATCTTCGAAACCCAGTTCGCGCGCAACCTCTTCAACTGGACGACCGGGCTCGTATACAGGAATTTCACTAATACCGGGTTTTGCCAAATTCACAAAATCAGACATGTCTCAATGCTTCCCTTCCCCCTGCTGCTGCAATTCAAGACAGGCTGAAATTATTCTGTGGTAAATAGATGCTACCGCATCGTCGCATAGTGGACCCTGATTCAATTTCCGTATCCGCCTCAGAACATCGTCTTCGCGGGCATTATCCTTCAAGTCCATGCCGCCGGCCTGCTTCTCCTTGCCCACCTCTAAGGCAAGTCCAGCGCGCCTGGACAACAGTTCCACCACTTTTTGATCAATATTGTCTATCTCAAGACGTTTCTTCTCCAGGCTCATAGCCATCCCCTTTTTCCTGCTCATCTTGTCCAGTTTCAGATCCTTCGCTGCCTTCATCCGCATCCTGGTCCGGTTCTTTCTTGGAAAAGTCCTCTCCAACCTTCAGCATAGGTTGGATTTCCTCAAGCTCCTTGATGCTCTTGAGCCCGAAATGCTGTAAAAACTTCTGTGTTGTGCCGTAAAGAAAAGGCTTTCCAGGCAATTCGCTCCTCCCGACAATCTTCACCATCTGAAATTCCAGCAGATTCCTGACAACATGGTCAACACTCACGCCCCTGATGCGCTCTATTTCGCCACGGGTGATAGGCTGCCGGTAAGCAATGATAGCAAGCGTCTCCAACGCAGGCTGAGAGAACCTCTGACTACCGCCCTGCTTCAACATCTGCTTCAACCATTTGCCGCACAATGGATCTGTCTCAAACCTGAATCCTCCGGCAACTTCCATCAGGTTAAAACCCATGTCAAGTTCGTTGATCTCTGCCTGCAACTGATCCACCAACTTCCGCAGCTCACCTTCAGACACCGCCTTGCCACTACCACCGACCGGCCCCGGCCGATTGTCGTCTTCCCCCTGTTCAGCGCCTGCGGATTCGTTTTCTTCGCCCTCAACCTGCTTAAGACATTTCCTGATCTCCGAGAGCTTTAAAGGTCCGGCCGACGCAAATATCATCGAGCCGACTATCCTTTTAAGATCAGCGCTTTCTTCTGCCATGAACCGCCTCCTTGCATTACACAACACAACATGCCGCTACTGGGCATCCGTCAACAAATATTCCCCGCCATCGGTTTCTTCAGCTCGGCAAATTACAATTTCACCGAATTGCTCCTCTTGCGCAACACCTATCTGCCTTAACCTTAAAAGTTCAAGCAGCGCCAGAAAAGTGCATATTATCTCGTGCCGCGAGGCTCTCCCGCTGAAAAGGCGGGAAAACCTGGCCTTCTGATTGGCCCGAATCATTTCCAGCACATAGTCAATCTTATCGGCAACAGTAAAACGATCCTGGTATATATCGCCGAAATCGTCCTCGGGAGCATTCCGCAACACCTCGCGAAAAGCTGATATGAGATCAAATATGCTTACATCCTGCAACACACTGCCCGTATCCTCGGGTTCATAAGCAACATGAGTCCCGGTAGCGCCAAACACACCATCCCTGAGTTCTTCCTTTTCCTGAAGACTGTTGGCTGCGTCCTTGAATTTTTTGTATTCAACAAGCTGCCTGACAAGATCCCACCTGGGATCCTCCTCTTCCTCTTCGACTTCAGGACGATCCTCAACAGGCAACAGCATGCGGCTTTTAATCATCATAAGCGTGGCAGCCATAACTATGAACTCGCCTGCGATGTTCAAGTCAAGCATCTCCATCAATTTGAGGTATTCCATGTACTGGTTCGTAATCCTGCCTACAGGTATATCGTATACATCCACCTCCTCCTTCTTTATCAGGTAAAGAAGAAGATCCAGAGGACCCTCAAAAACCTCAAGCTCCACTTTGTATTGTTCAGTCATAATCCCCTTCTCTCAGAAGTATTCACCTGCCGCCCCCACAGCAAAGATCCTGGCGGCATATTTCACGAATCTAAACCGTCTAAACCTACAGACTTTCTTGCCGCTTCAAGGGTCTTGCGAGCTTCGCTCCTGGCCCTGGCCGCGCCTTGCTCCAGTACTCTTTCCACGTAACCAGGGTCGCTCTCCAATTCTTCCCGCTTTTTTCTGAAAGATTCAAAATACTGCCAGACCAATTCAAATAAAGCCTTTTTTGCGGACCCGTAGCCGTAATTGCCCCCTCGATAATTCTCCTCCATCCTCCTTACCGCGTCCCCATCAGCAAACAGGCGATACAAAGCCATAACCGTGCAGGAGTCCGGATCTTTGGATGCCTCAAGCGGCTTGCTGTCTGTCACAATCCGCATGATTTTTTTCCTGATATCCTTTTCGGCCCCGAACAGCTCAATCTCGTTACCGTAAGTTTTAGACATCTTCTGGCCGTCAATACCCGGCACCGTGGCAACAGAATCGCGGATCACTGGGTCCGGCAGACGAAATATCTCCCCGTTCTGACTGTTGAACTTGATCGCAATATCCCTTGTCACCTCCACATGCTGCTTCTGATCCTTGCCTACCGGCACCGCATCCGACTGATAAGCAAGTATATCCGCGGCCATGAGAACCGGATAGGCAAAAAGGGCATGACTCGGCGCCACCCCTTTGGCTATCTTGTCTTTATAAGAGTGACAACGCTCCAGCAGCCCCATCGGCGTTACCGTGGATAACAACCACGATAATTCAGTCACTTCCGGAACATCGCTCTGTCTGAAAAATACCGTCCGCTCAGGATCAAGCCCGCATGCAAGAAAATCCAGCGCAACATCCCTCGTCCATTTACGCAACAATTCTCCGTCTCTCACCGATGTCAATGCATGGTAATCAGCAATAAACAGATACGCATCGCCCTGTTCCTGCAACTCAATGGCAGGCTTCATCATTCCAAAGTAATTTCCAAGATGCAGTTTGCCGGAAGGTTGAATTCCCGAAAGTATCCTCATCATCTCCCCTTCATCTCTTTTGCCATATAAATGCCTCTTAACCTGATCCTTTTAAGAATCAAAATACCATACGCAACCGGCTGACTCAAATAAAGGAAAATTGACACACCCCGGCAGCTCTGGCAGACTCTGCAGAAAATTGACCCTGTATTCATCTCATGGGAATCTTTATGAAGTCGAGAAAAACAATCATATTTCTACCCGACGGCATGGCCGACGAACCCGTCAGAGAACTCGGCGGCAAAACACCACTGCAGTACGCGAAGACCCCGGCAATGGATTCCATAGCCGCAAAAGGCCGTTCAGGCTCACTGCTTACACTGCCGGACGGATTCCCTACAAGCAGCGAAGTAGCCAATATGTCAGTGCTGGGCTGCGACCTGGACAAAGAATATTGCGGACGCGGGCCCCTTGAAGCAGCCGGCAGAAATATCAAACTATCCGATGAAGACATTGCCTTCAGATTAAACCTCGTCGAAACCGGCAACGGCATATTAAAAGATTATTCAGCAGGGCATATCAGCCAGGAATATGCCGAACGCCTGATCAGGGAGCTTAATGAGACTTTGGGCAGCAGGTCCGTGCGATTCCATCCCGGCCTGAGCTACAGAACAATCCTGGTCCTGAAAGGCAACCAATACTCGGCGGAAGTCAAGACCGATAAACCCGACGACAGCCACGGGGAAAAACTTTCCGATCATTACCCGAAAGCGCTCACTCCGGAGGCAAAACCCACGGCCATGCTCCTGACCGAACTGATACGCAAGGCTTCTGAAAAACTGGAAAACTCTCCGGTCAACAGGGAATTGCAGTCAATGGACCGGTCACCGGCCAATGCAATCTGGCCCTGGAGCGGAGGCCGCGGGCGCTCATTCGTAAAGCTCAGGGACAAATACGGCATCACCGGCGCTGTAATTTCTGCGGTGGATGTCATTAACGGACTCGGCAGATTCCTTGGCATGGATGTAATTGAAGTTCCGGGCGCGACAGGGTATATCGACACCAACTACGAAGGCAAAGCGGCCGCAGCGCTTGAAGCGCTCAAAGACCACGACATGGTCTACCTCCACCTGGAAGCCATCGATGAGGTCTCGCACCAGCAGGATCTTCAACTGAAGGTCAAAACAATAGAAGAGTTTGATTCGCGAATTGTAGCTCCAGTGCTGAAGGAGATCGACGAGGAAACAAGCGTGGCAGTACTTCCGGACCACCCGGTCCCGGTTAAACGCGGCAAACACTCTCGCACACCAGTGCCGGTAGCAGTCAGAAAAAAAGACCTCCAACCGGACCAGGTCAAATCGTATGACGAAATTGCCGCGACTGAAGGAAAACTTGGCGCAATGAGCAAGGACGGTTTAATGAACGTTCTGTTCCCTCAGCCATAATCCCGGCCGTCAGCCCGGAATTGCGCTTCCGCTTATTCCTGTTCTACTTTCCCGGAGTCAAGCTTGTACACAACGTCGCAACGGGAGGCAATTTTTTGGTCGTGGGTCACAATGACCAATATGCGCTCTTTCTCTGCCGCAATTGAAAATACGTAATCAAGAACATCTTTGCCCGTGACCGGATCCAGGTTGCCGGTCGGCTCATCAGCCATTATAACCTTTGGATCATTTACCAGCGCTCGCGCTAAAGCCACCCTCTGCTGCTCCCCGCCGGAAAGTTCCTGCGGCAAATGCAGCCTTCTTTCAGATAATCCAACCGCATCAAGAAGATCAACCGCGAGTTTCTTCAACTCGATCCTTGAAAAACCTTTCCTGGCCATACCGGGGAGCATCACATTTTCAAGCACATCCATTTCAGGAAGCAGATGATAAGACTGAAAAACAAACCCTATAGCGTCGCACCGGATCCTGCTCCTCTGCCTGTTGCTCAAGCTGTATATGTCTTTCCCGTCAATAATCACTTTGCCTGCATCCGGGCAGTCCAGCCCCCCAAGAACATGCAGCAAGGTGCTTTTACCGGCACCGCTCCGCCCTATGACAGCAACCGAACTGCCGGACTGGACATCCAAATCCACTCCCTTGAGCACATCCACTTCGTGCTTGCCCCTCAGGTATTTTTTGAAAATATTTTCGGCTTTAATCACAACTTCTCCAATAAGCACATACCCTGTGCCCGACCTCTATTCCCTTACTCTTTTCTCAACGCTTCAACCGGATCCATCTTCGCCGCCCGCCAGGCAGGCAGCAAGCTGGCCAGTGTGCAGAAAACCATTACTGAAAGCCCGATCTGCACCACCTCGCCAGGCCTGGTCTCGGATGGAATTTCGCTGAGCCCGTATATAGACTTGGGGAAAATATCCACATCAAAAACCGTAAGTGCGCTTACTATCCCTTCCAGGTTATGAAGCACCAGCAGCCCGGCCCCGGTTCCGGCAATAATTCCCACAAGGCACTGAATCCATCCGTGCCACACAAAGGCTGCCATAATCTGCCATGAAGAAAAACCCAGCGCCTTCAAAAGCCCGATTTCGTTTGTTTTCTGCACCGTTATCACGATCAGCGTGTTTGTCACACAGAAAATAGCCACTATAGTAATGAACACAAGAAGCACAAACATTAAGGTCTTTTCATGGCTCAAGGCCTTGAACATAAGTTCGTCCACCTCTTTCCATGTTCGCACAATAAATGACGTCGGCAACACATCGCTGACCGCGGCGGAATACTTCTCAAAAAGAAAGGGATTATCAGTCAATACGTAGATTTTTTCAGCTCCGCCCTCCAGGCCGGTCAGGTCCCTGGCTACGCTTAAAGAGGTTATCAGGAACCCGGAATCAAAATCCCTCATGCCCATGTCAAAAATCCCGCTTATCACAATCTCTTCGGGCAGGTACAGCTCATCCCTGTTCATTACGTTCTGGGGAGAATGGACAAGCACAGTTTCGCCTACATTCAATCCCATCATGCCCGCAAGATCTCGCCCTATCACGGCATTCTTACCACTTACATCAAATCGTCCGTCAATAAGAAATTCAGAAACCCTTGTCACGGAAGAAGCAAGTTCGCCGTCAAGCCCGAGAATCACCGGCGCAGCAGCGCGACCATCGTGCTGGATCAGGCTCAAAGTCTCAATAGCCGGCGACATCCCGGTTACCCCGTCAACTTCGCTTATCCGCCTGTTAAGCTCTGCGTCATTGGGAATCACTCCAAAAGGATTCTCGATAGTCAAATGCGGCTTGAATGAAAGAATTTTCTCCCGCCACATCTGGTCGAAACCGGTCATCACTGATAGCACAATGACAAGTATCGCAACCCCTAACAGAACCCCGAGAACTGAAATAAGAGTCACCACCGAAACAAAAGAGCGCTTCGGTCTCAAATACTTAAGGGCTAAAAATAATGAAAACGGCATTCAAATCTCCCAAACATACCCGCAGGCCCCCTTTGGCGCTACCACCAATGGCCCTGCTCCCCCTTCAAGCCTCCCTCGGCCTCAACTGGGGAAACAGAATTACGTCCCTTATAGACTTCAATCCGGACAACACCATCATAAGCCGGTCTATCCCGATTCCCGTGCCCCCGCAAGGCGGCATACCATGCTCAAGCGCAGTCAGAAAATCTTCATCCAGCTCGCCCGTTTCCCGCCCTGCAAGCTGAGCTTCAAATCTCTTCCTCTGTTCACCAGGATCGGTTAGCTCAGTATAACCTGGAGCTATTTCGTTACCTCCAATCTCAAGTTCGAATACATCCACCAGGCTCTCATCATCAGGACAACGCCTGGCCAGCGGAACCAGTTTTGCAGGCAACCGGGTTACAAATGTGGGCTGAATCAACGTCGGTTCCACAAGCTTCTCATATACCTCGTTGGAAATATCGACAAGATCCCATTCAGGTTCAACAGCCAGCCCCATTTCTTCCTGAGCTCTCTTTGCTGCAGTATCCCTGTCGAGATCAAACCAGTCATCCCCGGCCTTTTCCCTGACAATCCGGTGATAAGTAACCTCCCGCCATTCTCCGGACAGGTCAATCTCATGATCTTCGTCTCCCACGCGTAAAGTTCCGAAAACCATGCTTGCAACATGGCAAATCAGCTCGCGCACAAGCTTCTTCATCCCCTCCACGTCGGTGTAAGCCTCGTAAATCTCCAGCATACTGAATTCCGGGTTGTGGGTGCGGGATATTCCTTCATTCCGGAAATTCCTGTTAAGCTCAAAAACCTTGTCAAACCCCCCGACTATAAGCCTCTTTAGATACAACTCGGGCGCTACCCGTAAAAACATATCCGTGTTAAGCGCATTATAATGTGTAACAAAAGGCCTGGCTGTCGCTCCACCTGGACAAAGCTGCATCATCGGGGTCTCTACCTCGCAGAACCCGCGGTCTATCAGAAAACTGCGGATTGCCATGATTGCCTGGCTTCTCTTACGAAAGAAATTAAGAGTGTCCTGGTTCGTTGCAAGGTCAAGATACCTCTGCCGATACCTGGCATCTACATCCTTTAACCCGTGCCATTTTTCAGGAAGCGGCAGCAAGGCCTTCGTCAGAAGCCGCCAGGAAGTAACCTTGAGTGTCTGCTCGCCGGTCCGGGTAACAAAAAGCGTCCCCGATACGCCCACTATGTCGCCGAGATCAAGCATCTTAAAAGCATTGAAAGCATCTTCGCCCATTGCATTCTTCTGCGCATATATCTGAAAACGGGCAGTTCCATCATTTATGTCGGCAAAAATACTCTTTCCCATTTTCCTTATCGTCTTAAGCCGGCCGGAACATGAAACTTCAGCGTCTTCCTTGAACTCAGCCCGAATCTTCGCAATGGATCCTGACCGTTCAAAATTACGCGCATATCCGGCGTATCCTGCTGCTTCAAGGGACTTCAGATTCTCCAGCCGCTGCTTTTTGTATTCGTTGTCGCTTTCCATTCTTTTCCTCTTATATATATCGCGTTTCCGCCGGAATTATGCCGTGGTTACAGAGATGACCAGCGTTTTTTCTTATTCTTATCAAAGCCCTGACACTAGCTTTATTGCCGGGGATTATCAAGCCTAACCCGCATATCTCACGGAATTCCTGCTGCGAGTCAAAAAAATCTTCCGCAAACCCCCAGAACCATGCCCGCAATATAAACAGCTCCCATCACCAGCATCCAGCCCCCTGGCTTTTACCACTTGCGCTATTTGCTACATGTAGTATAGAATTCCACCATTAGTTAATCGTAACCAGTCAGGAGAAACAAATGAATAAGCTTTTGACAACCATTCTTGCTGCAATCGCACTTTTCTCAACTCTCTGTGTTCACGCTGCCGAAGATGAGGCCGCTAAAACAAAAGGGGGGCTCAGATATACGGTTACAGTTCAAAAATTTAAAAACGAAGCAGGATGGCGCGGGCAATGGGATCTTGGCAATGGCTTCACAACCATTATGACCGACATACTCAATTCCACCGGCCAATTCACGGTTTTAGCGGATCCCGAAATGCGAGCGGCCGCAATGAATGAGCAGGATCTTGGCAGATCAGGCCGGGTCAAACAAGGCAAGAAAACACCCAAAACCGGCGAAATGACACCGGCCCAACTCATGGTGCGCGGCTCCATCACTCATGTTCAAGAAACCTCCGGCGGAAGCGGCGGAATAGGCTTCAAAGGCATCCGTATCGGCGGCTCGAAAGCAAGCGCGGAAGTCAACATTACCATCTATCTGATGGATACAACCACCGGCCAGGTCGTAGCGTCCAAAAAAGTTGTCGGCAAATCCGGCAAAAAAGGACTCTCCCTGGGATACAGCGGATCGAAGCTCGGCGGACTTACCGGCGACCTGGAAGGCTTCAAAAAAGACAATATCGGCCAGGCCTGCGAACACGCCGCGTCACAGGCAACAGAATTTCTTGTTGAACAACTCGACAACGTTACCTGGGAAGGCACCATCGCTCTTGTCAACGATAACCTTATAGTAATAAACCGCGGAACACGCGAAGGCGTGGAAAAAGGCGATAAGTTCAAAGTAGGCAAGGCACAGGAGATCCGGGACCCGGACAGCGGCGAACTGCTTGACACCATGATGAGCACCGTAGCCGAGCTCGAAATTATCAACGTTAAAGATAAAGTAAGCTACGCTAAACCAATTTCCGGCGCTGATAAAATCGAAAAAGGTATGACCATTATGCCTCTTTCCAACTGAGCAAGATGGCAATATCCCGCTCGAATATAGTGCTTACCGGAATGCCCGGTTCCGGTAAAAGCACCGTCGGCGTACTCCTGGCAAAGAGCACGTCCATGGATTTCATTGATACGGACGTCCTTATTCAAACCCGGCAGAACAAAAGTCTACAGGAAATTGTAAACAATGAAGGATATCTTGCTCTCAGGCAGATAGAAGAAAAGCTGCTCCTGGAACTTGAACTTTCAAACCACGTTATCGCAACCGGCGGCAGCGCCATTTACAGCTCGAAAGCCATGGAGCATCTCCGAAAAACCGGCGCTGTTATCTTCCTTGATGCCGATCTCAAAACGCTGCGCAACAGGGTCACAGACTTCTCGATTCGCGGTCTGGCCAAGCGCCCCGGCCAAACCCTGGAACAACTCTTTATTGAACGTTATCCGCTTTACAAAAAATACGCCGACTCAAAAATCTCCTGCTCCAATCTCAGCCAGGAACAAGTATGCGCCGAAATTATCCAGACCGTCTCCCCAAAAAAACGCCATAGCGCTTAACAACCCGCGCGCTTTCCCTCTTGATCTTCTGGCGCCACCTGCTATAGTACTGCTCGCATTACCTTGTTTCGGGGCGTAGCGCAGCCTGGCAGCGCGCAACGTTCGGGTCGTTGAAGTCGTGGGTTCGAATCCCACCGCCCCGACCATTTGGTATATTCCAGACACAACAGTAACTTTCAGATCCATATCAAACTTGTTTCCGATAAAGGGATGAGAACCCACGAAGTGGGTTTGTCTACCTCAATGCGGGAGCTTCGAGGTAGTGGCTGGCCTTGAGCCAGCCCCGAAGGGCAAGGCCGTCGGGCGACGGCCGCAGCAATCCCACCGCCCCGACCATTTCAGATTTCCGGCGACGAAATCGCCGGAAATCTGAAATGGTCGAACCTCCTTCAAGATATTAGAACCTATTTTGAAAGTCAATCAGGATAGAACGTAACAGGAGTACAGCCCTCCTCGCTGGCGCTCGTCGGGAACATACCACGTTGGCATTCCGGTTGCGGAGCAACCTCATTCCAACCCATCCCCGTCGGCCTCCCGGCCTCCCCCGCATGAGGCGTGCCGGACAAGCTCGGCACTTCTCATGCAAAATCCCCTCTGCGCTTCCGCGCATTCATGCGCCACACGCACCTCGTCAACGCTTGACGCAGGCTTGTGTGCCTAGTCGCCCCGACCTCTTCGGGAGTCGGGGCTCCGTGGTGTCGAGCATCCGGCTTCGCAAGCCGGGAAGCTCAACTTATTGCTCTTTGTTATCTCAGCCGAAACCATCAAGAACGAAAAGAGAAGCCATCATGCGCCGAAGGCGCTGAAAAATGGTGGCTTACGATACATTTGTAACCTTGACGATTTCCTTCAGTTTCGAAATCAGGACATCTCGCTGTTTGTACCTGGGGTTCTTGGAAATCAAGTAGTGTGCAATGTAATGGCAGTTAGCCCAACTTTCGCGGTCAAAAAAAGAGAGTGTTGATCCTCAACGACTTACGG
>CAYYVQ010000039.1:0-26175 GCA_964475205.1 uncultured Victivallales bacterium
ATGAGAGAGCTGCGTGAGATTCAGAGGCAGCAGGTTACGTGATAACCCGCTGTACGTTTGGAGAGTACAGCAGGTTGTGTCAACCTGCTGCTGCGTGAGATGAGAGAGCTGCGTGAGATTCAGAGGCAGCAGGTTACGTGATAACCCGCTGTACTGGGGGAGATGAGAAAATATTCAATAATGAACACGGAATGTTCAATGATGAAGGGGAAGGAAAGAAGGGGATGGAAAGGAAGAGAATTTAGACAGAATGAATAGGATTGACAGGATGTGGGAGAAGGAGAGAGGAAAACTACGAAAGACTCTAAAGGGCGCGAAAGGGCAGCAGGTTACGGGATAACCTGCTGTACTGTGGGAGATTCAGAGGCAGCAGGTTACGGGATAACCTGCTGTACTGAGGGAGATGAGAGAATATTCAATAATGAACACGGAATGTTCAATGATGAAGGGGAAGGAAAGAAGGGAAGAGGCGTAAACAAACCCTCTTGTCGGGTTCTCATCCCTTCGATACTGGAATAGCTTTTATGTAGAACTCAATCTTTTGTTGCAAGAAAAAGATTAAACCGTGATTGGAGCGAGCGAAGGGATTGCGGCGACCATCTCCCGATGGTCTTGCCCTTCGGGGCTGTCGCATTGCTCCAGCCATTCCGCCAGGCTACCCTCTCCTGGCGTAAACAAACCCTCTTGTCGGGTTCTCATCCCTTCGGTACAGGAATAGCTTTCATGTGGAACTGAATCTTTTGTTGCAAGAAAAGATTAAACCATGGTTGGAGCGAGCGAAGGGATTCGAACCCTCGACAGCCACCTTGGCAAGGTGGAGCTCTACCACTGAGCTACGCTCGCGTTTTTGATGATGTTTGTTAGTTTATGAATTTTCTGGGTGAATGCAACAAGGATTTTTTCTTTGATACAGATATTGACAGGAAAAACTGCGAAATGCGTGAAATTGCTCGCTTATCAGATTGCGTTTTTCCCTTTATTCCGCGTTCTTTCGAGTATTTCGTAGTTTTCTATGTGTTATTGTCAGGAGGGGTTTCTTTCAGGATGAAGTAATGGGAGCGGGTTGAACGGCTGGGTTCAACTCTTTCGATAAAGTCATTGTTTATCAGGTCTTTGAGATCTTTGGTTATCGTGTTGGGCGAGAATCCCGTTATTCTTACTATTTCGCTTCTTGTGAGTTTGCGGTATTTTTTAAAAAGGTTCTTGAGGTTGTCCAGCCTGCGTATTCTTGGTTTTCCATGTCTGAGCATTACATCTATTTCTTTGCTTTCGGAGGATACTCCGGAAGCTGTTGCATGAGGCGCTACAGGCGATGTCTGGTTTCTCTGTGCAGCGGGCATGTTCCTGAATTTCAGGTCCAGATCTTCCGTGTTGTAAGAGAGTTTATCTGAGTGCATAAGGCGCATACGCTCAATCACATTGCGAAGTTCGCGCACATTTCCCGGCCAGTTGTAAGACATAAGGGCATGTTCCAGGCCTTCTGTTATTTCGGCATGGGAATCATTCTTTCTTCCGAGATCCAGAAAGTGTTGCGCAAGAAGCATTATGTCTTCTTTTCTGTCCCGCAGAGGAGGGATATGGATCATAAGCCGTTGCAGACGGAACAGGAGATCTTTTCTGAAGTTGTTGTTGTCGGCTGCTTCGTTCAGGTTGACATTTGTCGCAGCCAGTATCCGGCACTTGATTCTGCTTGTAGTGGCGCTGCCCACGGAGCGTATCTCTCCAGTTTCCAGGACGCGAAGAAGCGCTGTCTGGAGGCGCATTGGTATCTCGCCTATTTCGTCCAGCAGGATCGTCCCTTCTCCCGCTTCACGAAAGAGGCCGTTGTTGGCTTTTTCGGCTCCTGTGAAGGCTCCTTTTCTGTGACCGAAAAGCTCCGACTCAAGAAGGGTTTCAGCGATAGCGCCGCAGTTAACTGGTATAAAGGGCTGCTTGCTGCGAGAGCTTGTTTCGTGAAGGGCTTTGGCAACAAGTTCTTTTCCTGTTCCTGTTTCGCCTGTGATCAGGACCGGGGCCGGGCTATCGGCAAACCGTTCGACCATTTGCCTGACAGTCTTAATCTCACGGCTGACGCCCAGAATGGTTGAAGAAGAGGCAGCAGACTCGGCCCGAGCCTTTTGCTTCTGTTTTGTCTGCGGCCGGCGATCCTGTGTTTTTTGCGCAGCAGCTCCGGTTAGGCGCACGATATCGAAATGAGAAAGCTCTGCGGCCAGCTTCAGTTCGAGATCCAGGCGACCGTTGGCGTTGTATCGTTGAACCGCCTGAATCGTTTTTGCAAACAGCGCTGATGCTTCCTGCTGGTCGCCGGCCAGCAACCTCGCTCTGGACCGGAACAGGCTGTCAAGGTAATGGTAGTTTCCGGCCATGTTTCTCATGTCCATCAGCCTTTCGGCCGCTTCCCAGTTTCCTGCCGACAGTTCCGCGCGCACAAGGTCGAAACCGCGAAAACCGCTCCTGTGAACCGAAGAGATCTGATTTTCCGTCTCCATGCGCGCAATGTCGAGCGCTGATTGCGCGTCTCCACTTTTAAGGGATCGGGCGATTCTTATCCACCTTGGTTCGGTTTCAGTTTCAGAATCATTTTTCGCAATGTTCCTGTCTGTAGCCAGGTCGATCAAGCGGCCATATCCTGATAAATCAAGCGGCACGGGCGGACGTATATGCTGGGAAGATATCCGGGGGAGGCTTCGAAGAATTTTTCCTGCTCTGTTCCATCGGCCTGTTTCCGCATCATCTATAAACCGTATCAAATTCACCTTATTTTCCGGTAATTGTTCGTCGCACTGCCGGTAGATTTCATCAAGGTCGGTGGCAGCGTCTTTTCCCCTGCCTTGAAGCGCGAGAAACAAAGCCGTCTGCCATCTGTAAAACTTTTTTCTCGGAGAGGCTGAAGGTATTGTCTCAAGAATGTCATTGAGTATGGTGTCTCGTTTCTGCTTGTTACCCGAAGCATCGTTGAGCATGGCCCTGGCAAGCATGACTTCAGCTCGAATTTCATACGGAGTATTTTCAGAAAGGAGCGCGGTCGCCCTGTGGAGCAGGGCGTCCGCCTGAGACTGGTGGGCAATTCTTTGTTCCAGCGTAGCCCAGCCGCTCAGAAGGAGAACAAGCAGTTCCGGGTCCGAACCCCGGATCGGCACAGCCTTTGCCGCCGTGATGGCGTCTTTCGCAAGTCTTTTCCCGCTTAAGCACTCCTCTATAAGAAGTAATGCGCGTAGCAGTGTATCTCTTGGCCTTGATGTTGTCCTGATTATCTGTTCGAGCGGCAGGTCGCTGCCGACGTAGCGAAGCACAACAGGATGCAACTGCCTGTGAACATAACTTCTTTTTGTTTCTTTGCTCATTATTAGTCAATACCCGATGGGCGCATAATGGGCTGATTGCCAGGAAATGTCAATGTGTAAACATAGATAGTCTCGAAAATCAGCCTGATCTATTCATCAACTTTGATTCCGTTGAAAAAAGCTTAAGGGTGGGGGCGTCAACCCGGTTCGTAATTTCGTAATCGCAATCCTGATCGCAATCCTGATCGTAATCTCAATCGGATTTCCAGCAATCGAGTGCGATTAGGGTTAAGATTACGATTAAGAAGGCCGCTGGGGCCTCTGCGCATTTTCCAGATGACAGGGTTTTTGAGCGGAATCCAACTTTGTGATGAGAGTGTGCAGATAGGCGGGTGAAGGCGCATAGACATTAGTCATGATCTTCCAAAGCGATGTTATCTAAGCGCCATTCCAGACTATGGTATGGAATGTGCTTCCAATGTGATAGATGTTAGTGTGTTGCATGAAATGGCAGGTAAAGGGATGTCGGGGTTGACAAAATTATTTTTTTTTGAGAGCGTTATGGATCAAGCATGCGCAAGAGTTGAGATGGAGACGAAATGGTTGTACATAGAATAATTATCGCGTATCTAGTTTTTTTATGCGCAGGGTTGATGCAGAATTCTGTGGGACCAGTGATTGCAACCGCATACGCAAGAGCCGATTCCCTTGAGTCTTTATTAGCAACCAGGAAATCACTTACAAAGCAATTGCGCGCTGTCAAGTCTGAGCTGGCCGGCCTCGAGTCCGAGAAGTCTGAGGTCTCCGAGAAACTTCTCCTGGGTCGCACAGAGCAGAACAATGCTGCGTATGGGCTGGCTGAATCGTACGAGAGCCGGGATAAAGTCAAAGATCTTCATCGCAGATTGAAGAACAGCGTCAATGAATTATCCGAACTGACCGTCCAGATCAAGGAGGAATTGAATGTTCTGGATGAGTACCGGGCCCTTAAGGAATCTGAAGAGGAAATGCAGGCCTCTGCAAAACGGGCAACAGAAAAGTTTAAAGAAGGCTCTACAGAGATCAGACGTGTCGGCGCTGAGCTCAGGGAAGTTAATGATTCAATCGAAAAAGCCAAGGAGAAACGAGAACAACTGCTAAATAGCAAAAGTCCTGATGAACAGGAGCTGTCAGAGTTGGAAGAAAAGATTGAGACGCTCAGGGAAAAGCGTGATGAGCTTAAAGAACTCAGCTCCAGAACAAGAAAACAAATGAGTAAGGTCGAGAAAAATATGGGCCAGTCGCGCATGGGGATCATCAGGATTAAAAAGCGGAAGAAGGAGTTTATCTCGGATTTTGCCATACCCGAGGACATGCCCAAGGAGGATAAAGAAAAGCTTGCCGGGTTGCAGAGCCGCCGGGACGCCCTGGAATCGGAAATTAAGAAGTTGAATGATCGTATCAACGCGGAACTTGAAAAGGACGATTCGTATCAGCAATTATCAGAAAAAGTGGACGTTGCCTACAAGTCAGACAGGGAACTTAAAGAGAAGATTGACGAGTTGCGAAAAAAAAGTGGTAAGATTTCCACCCGTATATACGTGCTTAACCGTAAGATCAAGAGCGTGGAGAACAGAAACAGGAAAGACTCCAGCGCTGAATCCAAAGAAATAAGCGAGGCAAAATGAAAACGCTGTTTGGTTTGTGTAAAAAGACTGTGAATCTTTACGCGGCAATACCTTTTGTCCTGTTTTTATGCAGCGGCTCTGTTTGCGCTCAGATCGACTGGTCAAAGGTTGATAGAAGCAGTTTGCCGGAGGACGCGGAGCTGATAGTTGCTTATCGCAAAGACAGTCCCGCGGTTACCGCTTCTCCCGGCATAAGAAACAAGCACAGGATGCTTCTGCATCATAAGGCCGGAGTAAGGTTCAAGAAGCGCTTGAGCATTATCGAGGCTGATATTGTTGATGTCCCCGATAACCTTAGTTTACAGTCCGTCGTATCGGTTTACGTTTCAGATTTCAATGTCAAGTACGTTGAACCCAACTACATGGTTCGCGCGCTGGATATAGTTCCCAATGACCCCGATTATGATTTGTTATGGGGGATGGATCGTATACGCGCTCCTTATGCATGGGACTATTATACAACCGGCGGTACTAATGTGGTTGTGGGTATAATTGATTCCGGCACCGATCTACAGCACCCGGACCTTATTCCCAATCTATGGGTTAATCCCGGAGAAACTGATGATGGACTTGATACTGATGGCAATGGTTATACAAATGATATTCACGGCTATGATTTTTACACTAATTCCTTTACCACCCAGGATGGAGATCCCGATGATGAGAATTTCCACGGCACTCATGTCGCGGGCACGGTAGGCGCTGTCGGGAATAATGCAACCGGAGTTGTCGGGGTATGCTGGCAGACGGAGCTTATGATTCTCAGGTTTCTCGGTCCGACCGGATCAGGTACCACTGACGGGGCTATAAACGCCATTGAATACGCTACATTGATGAGGACAAACCATAATATAAATGTGCGCGTACTTAATAACAGTTGGGGAGGAGGTGGCGAATCGGCTGCGCTCAGGGAGGCAATAGCCGCCTCAATAGATGCCGGCATTCTTTTTGTTGCCGCGGCTGGCAACAGCGGGCTTGACACGGATTTGTTCAAGAATTATCCTTCCTCTTATGATCTGGACGGGATAATTTCGGTCGCTTCGATAACTAATGATGGCGCGTTATCCAGTTTTTCTAATTACGGCCGGACCTCGGTAGATCTTGCCGCGCCCGGTTCCCTTATCTACAGCACATTTCCCACAAATATGACTGGAGCTATGTATTCAGGTGATTATTCGACCGATTACGAAACCATTAGCGGGACATCAATGGCCAGCCCGCATGTTGCAGGTGCCGCGGGCCTGCTTTTGAACTGGTATCCCGGGCTTCCCGCGCTTGTGGTAAAAGAGGCGATAATGCGATCAGCGGTTAGGAGCGAGCCTTTGGAGGGAACTTGCGTTACGGAAGGCGAACTTAGTTTTGAAAATATGTTTGAGCCGCTGGTTTACCCGGATGAGACTTACCGATGCGTAGTAGATATTGAAACATTGGAGGCCAACCCGACAAACAAGGTTTATTATGTTTATAATCTATCAGCGAATCCAACGGACTGGACGGTAACAGCAGATGAACCGTGGCTTGATATAACCCCTGCAAATTTTACTGTGCCGGGTCTTTCATCGCAAATGGTCGAGATCGCTGTTGATACGAATTTTCTGGATGATGCGGAAGGGGTCTACATCGGGCAAGTTGATTTTGTAAACACAACTACCGGCTCGGGTACTTGCTCTCGCGATGTTTTTATTAAGAGTCTCAGGAATTATGACATGGTTTCGACAGACTATGAATGGATGAACTGGGCAGAGACAAATGAGTATGGTGATATGATAAATCATGCCGAGGTTCTGCCGGCAATGACGCAAACTGTCAGTTCGGTTGAAGTTCCTTTTCCGTTCAGGTTTTATAATGAAACTTTCGACACCTTGCATGTAAGCAGCCACGGATTGGTCGGGGGTTCTTCTGATCGAATGACGGAAAGAGAAAACACTGATATGCCCGATCCTTCCGACCCCAGCGGGATCGGCGCTGTATTCTGGGATAATATCGCGAATTATGCTCCGGCGATGATCACCTGGAGCGTGCATGGTTCCGAGAGTCTTTCCAACCGGGTCGGTGTTGTCACATGGGAGTCTTTCAGTACCACTAACAATCATGATACAAGGCTGTCTTTCCAGATTATCATCCATGAGGCTACCTCATCGACAAACAACAGTGACATTGTTTACCAGTACAAGGAAGTAAGCGAAAAAGACGAATTCGTCGGCGCCGGAAGGAGCGCTACGATTGGTGTGGAGGAACCGTGGGGGCTCATGGCCAGGAAATATTCGTACAATGGCGAAAGATTAGTGGCTAACGAGCAGGCTATACTCTTTACCACTGATCCGCCAGCGGACAACACTCCGCCGGAGGCGAAGATCAGCGTGTTCGACTGGAGTGAAACAAATGTGATTTTCAGGGTTGAGTTCAATGAGATTGTAGAAGGCTTTGACGCGTCAGATGTCGTTCTTTCCGGCGGGCCGTATCAGGCGCCGGGCGCCGATGTTACCGGTATCGAGGGCGGGGGAACGCTGTTTTACGTCAATGTGTCGGACATCACCGGCCTGGGTCAGGTTGAGATTACCATACCAGCCGGAAGCGTGACGGATCTTGCGGGCAACCAGAATCTGCAGGCAGGACCTTATATGTTCATAATGCCTTTTGTTGAAATTGTATTTTCTGATGATATGGAAGACGGGCCGGGCGAGTGGACAGCGCTGCATACGAATTATACTGGATTTACCGCAGACGTCTGGGAGCAAGGCGTTCCCACGGTCGGCCCGACTAATAATGTCCCGAGCGGAACGAATTGCTGGGGGACTAAGCTGGATGGTTATGCCGGTTTCAGCAAGCCCTTCCGCTCCTGGCTCGACAGTCCGGTGATCAGGGTTGGCGCCAACCCTTATGTGAGTTTTTCAATGTGGAGCCGTGGAATTCACCCCACCACCGATCCTGATGAACTCAGAATTCAGAAAAAAACCGATATGGGATGGCTGCCTGTTGACACTTTCATAACATCCTCAAATGTCTGGCGCAATTTCACTTACAGGCTTGGTGAAGATTCAGCGAACAAGGAATTGCAAATCAGATTTTTTGTGTGGAGATGGAGATTTAATGCAGGGGTCTATATCGATGATTTCGAGATCGGGTTTGATGCTGCCCGCGAGCTGAACATAATAAGTAAAACCACTAATCCTGACCCTATATATCCGGGTGACACGGTGGATCTTGATGTTTGTCTATATAACAGCGATACCAATACAATGACGGGGGTCACAGGCGTTCTGCATGCAGTGAGTTCCGGGGTTACTGTCGATCCGGCTAACAGTTCGGTAGTCTTTGGTGATTTTGCTGAAGGGCAGCAGAGATGTTCTCCCTCATCTTTCCGGTTCACTGTCGGAGATGTCTCAGAACTGGATAACGATACTATAAGTCTATCCCTCGATCTGCCGCTTGCGGATGGGACAGTCAAATCCCATGCGCTTTCGTTTGACCTGGCAGATGTTCCTGATACGTGGAGTTCAAATTCACTCACCGTAACAGCAACCGAAGGGGTCAAAAACTGGATGGACGAATTTCTGCCGGGCGACGGACAGCCGGGGTCCAGCCTTTTCCAGGTTGTTTATGCCGGCACCAACAATTTGGCTGACGCGCCGGCGTCATCCGGCGCGCCGGGAGGCGACGACAAGCTCCTTTACAAGACAGTGGACGGATCGGCGTTTGGATATATCGGGGAGGGTAATGTCGCTCCGGATATGGGTATGCTCGAAAGAAAAGTCAAGCATGGTTTGCCTGACGGGGCTAATGTGTATGTGCGGGCATGGGACAGTTTCAGCGTTTCTGATTCAGTCGCATACGGTGACTCTTCCCTGAAAGGGGTAACAGGCGAGACTGACCAGGAGATCGATTTCGGCAAATGGATAGTGAACGAGCCTGTTAGCGCGACCAGCGATTACAACGGCGATTCAGTGACGGACGCATGGTATATCGAGAATGGTATGGATCCAAGGCGCGTGGTCGGGCAACCGCTTTCAAACGAGTGGGATTTTGTTATGAATTACGGCGAGAGCGACTCGCTGGATGAGCCGATGAAGCTACCGTATGATGTCGCCATATGGAGCAATACAGTTTTTGTTCTTGATTCCGGGAATAACCGCATACAGGTTTTTGATCAAAACGGCTTTGAACTGCTTGGAATGGTCGGGAGCACAGGAACAAACGAATTTGAATTTTCAATGCCTCAGGGAATTGATGTTGATCCCAGGCCCGGACATTACAGGCTTGCTGTCGCTGACACCAAAAATGACCGGGTACAGGTACTGGGCTTTGACCCGCTTAATCCCACAAACATCACTTGCCTCTGGACTGCGGGCGATTCGGGAAACCTGCATCTTCCGCACGATGTAGCCTTCGACATGAACGGAGGCATATATGTAGCCGATACAGGCGATTCCACTGAGATATACACCCATGCGCGGATTCTTTACTATACTGACCCTGCTAACGTATCGCAGCTTGTCCGGACGCACTATCGCCCTGAAGGTGTTTGTGTGGATACCAATGGCAATATAATTGTGGCTGATACCCAGGCTCACCGAATTCTGGCGCTGAATCCCGGCGGGGTCACATTGTGGTCGGTGGGAAGCAAGGGTACCGGAGCGCTTGAGTTCAAGTTTCCTGCTGACGTTGACAGTGACGGGGACGGGCGGCTTTACGTCTCGGACACTGGAAACAACAGGATACAGATACTGGACAATAACGGCGGCTTTCTCGCCGCGTTCGGTCAGTATGGCACGGGTGATGGTGATTTGAATAAACCTGGCGGCGCAGCGAGAGTGGCCGGAACCAACCAGCTTTATGTCGCAGACACGTATAACGACAGGGTTCAGCTATTCAATGTCACTATTGATGCAGATGGTGACGGGATGAACGATTACCGTGAACAAGCCGCGGGGCTTAGCTGGACGAATCCCTCTGACGGCGCGCTGGATTCTGACGGTGACGGGTTGGCTAACGCCGCGGAGCTGTACTTTGGCACTAATCCGTTCAAGATAGACAGCAATAATGACGGCCAGAATGACGGCGCGACATTTGGCAGTCTTGGAGGGGTGATCCCGGCTGTCCTGCCTGCCGACAAGGTGGAAATGAAACCTCATGCCGAGGGCATGATTGTCATGTGGCAGGTTGAATCAGGCAAGCGATACTCCGTGGAATATTGCCAGAGCCTTGCCTCGACCTGGACACAGGCCAGTGGCGTGATAACATCCGAGTTTGATGGAGTGTACACATGGATTGATGAGGATTATTCAACCGGGAGCATGAAATTCTACAGAGTCAGGAGGCTTGATTAGACATGAACGGCAAAATTGTAGAAGGCGGATTTCACTCAGGCGTCAGTCGGAACATGATGGATATGAGCCGGAGAGGCATGCTGGTTGTACTTCTGGCTATGATGCCGGTTATCGGGACGGGGGCAGAGTCTGACGCGAAAAACCGTGAACAAGAAAAAGAAATTGAAACTCTGAAAGCTGAAAAGAAGGCCCTTGAGGCGAAAGAGACCGCGATTATAAATCGCCTGGGCGCTTTGCATAACAGGAAACATCAATCCAGGAAAAAGATTTCAACCAACGATGAAGAGATACGCAAATTGAAGCAAGAAATTGCGCGTAAGCAGAAAGAACTGAACGAGCTGCTGCGTGAACGCCATCCGGAGATCGCGGAAATGGAAGAGAAAATACAGAAGCTGGTTGAGCAGCACCGTGAAGTGCAAAAAAAGATTTACGAGACAAAGAATGAATTGAGAAAATCAACAAGAAAGAAAAACAAATAAAGAATCCGGAACTCCGGTGTGATACCGGCGCTTTAGTTTCGGGCTTCGAAATAGAATGAGAGATAAGCTATGAATATGAAAACAAGAAATCGACGGCACACAGGCGGATTGTCAGTATCCCCGGCAAAACGATTTGCCGGTCTTGTAATGGCGGTTGCCTTTGGGATATTATCAGCGAACGCTGGCGAGTTGCGGATATGGCTTGATCCGCTGGATGGCAGCGAAGGAACGGTCATTAAACCAGTGGTGGTAACTAACTGTATTGCAGACGAGGGGCCGGGAATCACAAATGTGACTGCGCCGGTGTTTCTTGAGGCAGTGCCTGGGTATGGATACGAGTTTGATGTTTGGTCAATTAATAGCGGCAGCTTAACCTTTGCAGATCCCAATGAAGCCGAGACTTATATCCTGAGTGATGGGTCTGGAACAAACGTACTGACTGCAAGGTTCAAGGAAGATAACAAATTTACAATGGAGATAGGGGTGGATCCGATTAACGGCGACTATGGCACTGTTGACATGCCTTTTTCGGTGAACAACGGTTACGCCACTAACGACGTCGAGAGTGGCGCGACCATCCGTGCGGTGCCCAAGCCTGGTTATTCTTTTAAGGAATGGGTGATTGACTCTAAGGGTGACCCAGCTTTTTCAGTTGCCGATGTTGATGATGCTACAACGACATTATCGGGCAATGATACTTGGGCGACGAACCGAATACACGCGTCATTTATTCCAAATAGTTTTGAACTTCAGATTGGTTTGGATCCGCTCGATGGTACTGGAGGCAGTGTCATACAGCCGTTTGCGGTGACGAACGGTTACGGGACGAACCAGGTGGTGGATGGAGCGACGATACAGGCCGTGCCTGAAGCGGGTTATGAGTTTGTTAGATGGGTAGTAGATTCGCGGGGTGATCCGACGTTTTCGATTGCGGACAGCACCGATTCAACTACGACGGTATCTGCCAGTGACATGACGAAGACGAACAGAATACACGCGGTTTTCAGCGATGGAACATTCGAGCTTCAGATTGGTTTGGATCCGCTCGATGGTACTGGAGGCAGTGTCATACAGCCGTTTGCGGTGACGAACGGTTACGGGACGAACCAGGTGGTGGATGGAGCGACGATACAGGCCGTGCCTGAAGCGGGTTACCATTTTCTTAACTGGGTAATAGAGTCGCGGAGCGATCCGACTTTTTCTATCGCCAATACAAATGATACTACCACCACGGTTACTGGTACAGACCATAGTGGAACAAACCGAATATCTGCAAGGTTCTATGTTCCAACCATTATGCACGAAGTAACCATCGAAGTTGTCGGCGACGGGTCTTCGACGCCTTCACCCGGGGTCTACGATGATTATGTTCACGGAGACGTTATAAATCTGGGAGCCGATGAAACCGGCACGGGATACTTCCATTTCTGGCGTATGGACGGCGATATCTACAGCTACAGCCCTAATATCGCCATAACCGTAACAAACGATGTCACTATGAGAGCGGTTTTCGGCTCTGAAGAAGTGGATACCGACGGGGACGGGCTGCCCGACCGTTGGGAAATCAAGTACGGGCTTGATCCCAATGAAGGCGGCGTCAACAGTCCCAGCGGGGCGTATGGCGACCCTGATAATGACGGAGTTGTCAATATTGTCGAATACAGGATTTCCTACGTAATGTCGACAGGGGGAATGTCCAATGTAGAAGCCTCGCCTATCAATGCGGACAGCGATGGCGATGGAATGGACGATGGGTACGAGTTTTATCATATAGCCAATCCTGGCGTTACCAATGCGCCGGGGAACGCCCAGAATGCGGAAGCGGTAGTTTCCCCCTCGGGAATATACGGCAGGGACGGGAATCCGGATCAGGATTTCAAGTGGGACACCGACACGGGGTATGAGACGACAATTGGCCTTGTAAATTTTGAGGAGTATGTGGGGCCTGACTTTTTTGTCCCAGGCACATGGTCGAATACCGTGGTAATTACGAATCTGGGAGGCTCGGTAATCGCAGGGGTCAACAGGTATGTGGCCAACACTAACGACACCGGCGACCAGTCTTTCTCCGATACGACGGACTCGGAAATTTTCGCCGGCGAGATAAGCGGCGATGGATTTGACGACGGTTTCGAATATTCATGGGATGTCTGGCAGGGTATTCACGCGGGCGACAGGGTTCGCGATCCCCAGAACCACAGGGTGCCGGGCAAGGAGGGCAATCCGGCCTATCCGATGTCGGCTACTACAGGGGACTGGGATAATGACGGCGAGATGGATGTGGCTGTTGCAAATTCCGGCCAGGATACGGTGTCGACTTTATTCGGCATGGGGGGAGGATCTTTGACCGCCGTGATTGATGAATATGACGTGGGCGCGGGCGCAAGGGTGATAGAGTCTGCCGATCTCAATGGTGACGGGAATCCTGACCTTATCTGCGGGAACGGCGCTACTAATTCTATTTCAATACTTTTCGGTTCAACCGGCACATTATTTGCCGCGGCGCAAACCTACAATGTCGGGACTCTTGTTCCGGGATCGGATCAGCATATATCGTCATTGTATATCGCGGATTTTAATGACGACGGGGAACTTGACATCGCCGCAGCGCATGAAGGCGATGACTCTGTGTATATTCTGGACGGCCTGGGCGTGGAACTTGTAGACGTTGTAGAGACGACTGCCGGAGGCTACGAGGCCCAGAATGCCGCGGGGATTTACACCGTAGCTCAGACCATTAGTGTTGGAGACAGGCCGCTTTCAATTGCAGGAGCCACAATCTGGGGAGGCGTAACAAACGACCAGCCAGATCTGGCGGTGGCTAACCATGGCAGCGATGATGTTTCAATAATTCAGTACGACACAACTGCGGGGAATTTCATGATTTCTCCCGCCACAACTCATGCGGTCGGCTCGGGACCGAGCTGCGTACTGTTGGCTGATATGGATTATGACGGAACAAACGACATGGCGGTCTCGAATTTTGACGGCGATGATATTCGCACTTATGTGGGGAATGGAGACGGCACTTTCGGCGAGGAAAGCGTTACTTCGGTAGGGAGCGGCAGGGGGCCCTGGCATATGGCGCTGGCGCAGATGGACGCGATATTTCCCGCGGTAAATACCAACGCAGACCTGGTGGTCGCAAATCGGCTCTATGATAATATTTCCGTGCTGCTTGCCAACGGAAGAGACGCGTCTTTCAGCCTGGACAGCAGTTATGCCACCGGCAGGGAGCCGGTATGGGTGGAAATAGCCGACCTTGACGGCGACGGGCTGGATGACGTCCTTGTGGTATGCAGGGATAATGACACGTTTCGCACATATACAGGGCTGGGTGATGGCGGAGTTGAGGGGGCAGGCACTTATGATGTTTCAACATGGGTTGTTGATCGAAGGTTTAATCCCGGCGCGATGCATGTCGAGCCTCCAGACGCAGGCCGGGCTGATTATGACGTGATGTACAATCCTGAGACCGCAGGGGTTGGAAACTGGCTTACCGATGAATTTGAATACAATGCGTGGCAGTATACCAATACCTCATGGGTAGGAACCAACGGGCTTTTCCGTCGCGAACATCCCAACAGGCGAAGGTGCACTCATCCCTTCCTGTGGGACGTTGACCGGGACGGGCTGCCGGACGGCTGGGAGCTGGCGTTCGGCTATGACCCGTGGGACAGGAATACTGATGATGACGATCTGCATGATGGCCAGGAGAATCCCGATGGCGACTGGTACGCGCTTGATGGCGATGGCAGGGAGCATAATGACGTGTACCAGGAACATGGCTTCCATCCCAGAACCGGATACGGGTATCTTGAGGACTTGGAGCCGGTGCCTGGCAGCGCTAACACTGCTCAATTTGTCAACAGGCTGGAGCTTATAGGTCCCAGGGGGATGGCTGCTATCAGGGCTAATGACCCGGACGACACGGGAACGCATCCCAGGAATATAGATACTGACAGAGACGGGATATGGGACGGCTGGGAATGGTATATCGGTCTTGACGCGAAGGATCCGGCGGATGCTCTGCTGCACTACGATAAGATGGGTGGACTGAATAACTATGAGGAATTCCAGAGTTTCTATACCTCGACAAATATCCAGGCACAGCTTACGCATGTTCCGGGCTGGCAGAACAAGTCACACCCGACAGATATATGGGATCCGGATACCGATAGAGATCAGATGTCAGATGCGGCTGAACGGGGCGCGTTCAATTTCGGATTTACAAATGTCACTCCTGCCAGTGCAGGCGAGTATTCACTTTTCTGGGGTGGCGCGCTTAATCCGACAACGGCGGACACGGACGGCGATTACCTGCCGGATTACTGGGAGGCCAGTTTCGCGGGATCGGGGGTCGACACGAACGGCGAGTGGCTTGCAGACGGCATGGACGGTACTGCCGGAGATGCCTTTGAAGATCCTGATGGCGACGGATTGCTTAACTATCAGGAGTATCTGTGCGGGGCTGTTTACCACTGGCAGTATTTATACAATAATCCCAATGAAGGTGGTTTTATTTCCCTGCATGATGTTGGCAATGCAATGGGAAATTATGATCCGTGGGACTTTTTCAATTCCAACATGTCAAGCAACGAGGCAATGATTGCCGCCGGCGGGCGTGAACCGCAAGAATGGGACCCTAATTACTGGGCGTTGCGTGATGAGGAAGCCGGTATAGAGGTGCCATGGCGATTTCTATCGGCCGCCGAAACTCCATTTGCATGGTTGTTCAGCACCGCAGATCCAACCAGCATGGATACCGATGGCGATGGAATGGAGGATTATTACGAGGTTTTCCATCAATTGAACCCTTTAGGGGGGCATGTCTATGACAGAGTGTTGGATAAAATTACCGGAATACCGGATTCGCCTGCCGATCCCACGCCTGAATTTGACGCTGAATATGCACCATGGGTGGCGGGCTGGTGGCACGCTGATCCCGATCAGGATGGCCTGCCTAATATTTATGAATCAGTCCAGTTCACCGATGGCAATGAGCCTCAGTATTATCATACTGATCCCAGTCCGTACTGGGTTGGCGATGTCACGCACACAAAAAGCTGGGTAAATATGTTCTATCAGACAGGGCAAGTGTTCGGCTATGGCGGATACTGGTGGTGGGGGGGCACTCCGGTTATGTTGATAAATATGGCCCCGTTTACCGCGCCTGTCTATTTCTTTGATTTTGAGATGAACGAGGGGTTTGACACTGACAATGATAACCTTGGCGATCGCGCGGAGCTGGTGCATACGACCGCAAGCCCGGGTTCTACGGACCCGTTGGATTCGCAGGATCCGATAAAACGGAGGGCCCTGCGGCTTAACGGCCAGGCTGCGGCAAGAACCCAGGGTATGGGTTGGAGTCATCAGCTTGAAGATTTCCGCGAATTCTGCGTTGAAGCCTGGGTGCAGCCTCATGATCCGGCTTCGGGTCAGATGCAGGTAATCGTTGAACGCCCCGCTTTAGTCCCCTCGGGCAATCCAATGAATCATCCGGAAGGACTCAGGTTGAATTTCAGGCTGGGTCTTGACGAGGACGGGCGTCCGTTTGTGGCGTATAACGGGGCAGGGTATGACGCATTGTATCAGGAGGCAAAGGCGCCGGTAAGTCAGGCTATGCAAGAGGGGCATTGGTATCATCTGGCAGGTAACTACAACGGCACAGACAAAGAATTGCGGCTTTATGTAAACGGCATATTGGCAGCCGCCACGCCAACTGCGGAAATACCGTTTAATTCATGGTATGGCGGTATGGACGTCATAGGTGATCTTGATTCCATGCCGGCTCCTGTGCCGATGCCTGTTGTGGTCGGTGCTGGCGACAATACTCCTATCGGCTGGATAGGCGGAACGGCAATGCCTTTCAGCCCATTTATGTATTTGAGACCTTTTCCTGCACCATTTCCCGGTGTAAATATGAGTCCGATTGAGCCTGCGCTGCATAGTTATTTTTCAGGGTTGGTTGATGAAGTCAGGATATGGGGGCTGCCAAGGAGTGAGCAGGCGATAAAATCCAATATGAGAGCTGAATTCACGCAGGACGAAGCATATACAGCCGTTACCGAGGGGCTGCGCTATCTGATGAACTTTAATGACCTGCCTGATCCTGATCATGATCCTGTGGCGCCGCAGGGTTTCGAGTTATTGGAAGGATATCCTGAAAGCGGGACTTATAATTATACACCATGGTGGGCTATGAGCGGTTACCGAAACAGGGTGTATGATGAATACAGGTATGTGCCATGGATACAGAACCTTGTCGCGCATGAGCCACTGGATCCCGCGGTGGATACCGTGCTTTCGGCAGCGGAAAACGAGTATCCCAATACATCTAACCCGTATGTATACACATATTATCATGCAGAAGTCGGATATCTTGAGCATCATCCTTTCTATTATCCGCCGCTTCAGGCGGATAATGCCTATGGCGATCTCTTGCCTCTTCTCTGGGCTGAAGCTGAAGAGGATGAGGATATGTGGGATGGCGGAGGAACTCCGGCCATAGACCCGTTTGATACCGATGGCGATGGACTTCCGGACGCATGGGAGACGTTTCACGGGCTTGATCCGCGCAGCGCTGACGGGCAGGATGGCGCTGATGGCGACGCAGACGGTGACGGGCTGTCGAACCTGTACGAATATCTGACTGGCAATGATCCCAATTCGCCGGATAGTGACGGCGACGGAGAGTGGGACAACGACGAGGATTATGACGGCGACGGGCTCAGTAACGCAAAAGAGCTCAAAATAGGGACACGACCGGATAATATTGATACTGACGATGACGGTATTACCGATTGGGAGGAAGCCACAGGAACAACATCTCCCGTGGGCGATTATGTGGCAAACAGGCCGCCAACAAGTGTCCCGCCGAACAGGAAGACAAGTCCAACGGATTCACTGGAACCTAACGTAAGGAGATCAATGTGGTTTGACGGGAATGCGCGCGTGACAGTGCAGCCGGCAGACAAGCATATGTCCAAGAGATGGACGGTTGAAGCCTGGGTCAGGCCGGAAACGAACCATAGCGGAGTTATTATGAGCAGGTTTGTTAACGGCATAATTGACGGCGAAT
The DNA here is from genome assembly GCA_964475205.1 of uncultured Victivallales bacterium. Lineage (GTDB taxonomy): Bacteria > Verrucomicrobiota > Kiritimatiellia > UBA8416 > CAYSRM01 > CAYSRM01. The sequence continues at coordinate 17,839 of CAYYVQ010000039.1, forward strand.
GGGGCATTAACTACGAGATAGGGGTAACCTCGCTCAACGCTACTGCTGTAAGACCTTATGCGCGTTACAGGACAAAAGACGGGTTTGAAGTCCGTGTTGACGGAACGCAGCCCAACGAAAAAACGAAAGGGCTCGCCGATGTGCCTATCCCGGTTCAGGAATGGTCGCATGTTTCAGCTACATATTCCCCTTCCGAGAACACGTTGTCGTTGTACATTAATGGACAACTTGCGGCTTATCGGGAAGATGCCGCGGCTACGCCTCCGACAGTGTTCGGTTTAGAGAGCGGGCATTATGACGATGAGCTTACAGTAGGCGCGTCCAGGACATCAGGAACGGTCAGTAACGGGTTCAGGGGATATATTGACGAGGTAAGAATGTGGCGCATTGCCAGAACCGCCGAACAAGTCGAGGATCTTCATGACGGGTTCTGGGTTGAAACCGGAACGGGCGAGCCCACGGATGGTCCGAGCTATAATGAGCTAGCGGCTTCGCAACGGGATGATGTGGATGCTATATTGGCAGCCGCCCGGGCAAAAGCGGAGGAGTCTGGAAGTTCGTACAGTGTCAGCTACAGCCCGGCGCTTCTTAAATCGATTGACCAGTTGTGCGGGTTCTCGTCCGATCCCGGGGCGATTGGCGACCCGGCGAAGGTGAACATGAAACCCGATGGAGTTACCGCGCCCGCGAATTTTGACTGGCGCGACAGGAACGGCGTGACGTCCGTTAAAAACCAGGGGGCCTGTGGATCATGCTGGGCGTTTGGCACGGTGGCGCCGTTTGAAAGCGCCATTCTGGTTAACGACCGCGTTGCGGAAGATCTTTCCGAACAGTTCCTTGTGTCGTGCAACCTGGACGGATACGGCTGTGGCGGCGGGCTTTCGGTTCATAAGTATCACTATGATACGCCTGCCGCGGACGGCAGGATTGGAGCGGTGTACGAATCCGATTCGCCCTATGTAGCGGCTGATACTCCTTGCGACGGACCGTACCCCAGGCCTTATGTGCTTGACGGCTGGGGCTATGTAGGGAACGGCGAGATGGACATGGATATCCCCGATGATGACATCAAGGAAGCCATCTATGAATATGGGCCGGTTATGGCTGTGGTCTACGTAGGCCCGGCTTTCCAGGCTTATTCAGGCGGAATCTTCAACACCGATGAGGGAGACGGACAGTATGGAAACCATGCTGTAGTGCTTGTCGGCTGGAATGACGATGAGGGATACTGGATTATGAAAAATTCCTGGGGAACCGGATGGGGCGAGGACGGGTATATGCGCATAGCCTACGGAACATCCGGAATCGGCCAGGGAGCGTCGTTTGTGGATTATGGGTTTACAACTGGCGGCGGAGCGCTTGCGCTTGAGTTCCGTTTCGATGACGGCGGGCGAACTGTAGAGGACTTTACGGAGCTGGCCGACTGGGATAGTGACTGGAAACATGCAGGCTACATTGACGGGGCGCTTTTTGTCACCAACACTTTCGCTCCACTTGACCAGGACACTGACGGCGACGGCATGCCTGACTGGTGGGAACGATCCCACGGACTTGATCCTACCGATGCTACCGGCGATAACGGCGCGTGGGGCGATCCGGATGAAGACGGTCTGAACAATCTGTATGAGTACCAGGCATACGCAGATTACGGAGTAAAGCTTGATCCGTTCATCAGTGATTCCGATAATGACGGATTCGGAGATTATGACAGCCGCCTTGATAAATTTACCGGCACCTGGGGCGAAATTTATGATGACGGCGATGGCATACCCGATATGTGGGAAAGCGATTACATGGGTACCGTGCCCAGCACCGGCAAGCGCGCGCTTGACCCGGCCTATTATGACGCTGATCTCGATCCCGATGAGGACGGATGGAGCAATTATGCCGAATATATGGGCTACTATCTGAGTAATGGCGTAGACAGGATACAGAGTACCGATCCTACCGATCCGGAATCGTTCCCGACGCCTCAAATCAGCTTGAGAGTGCGGTATAACGGGATGCATGGCTCCACGCTGCAGGAGGCGCTCACTGCGATGGGCGGGACGGTCCGGCTCGAATTCTTTGATGATGCGAGCATGGATGATTATATAATTGGTTCGCTTGAAACCGTTGAAGACACCGTAGTCACGAACGCATTGGATGAAGGACATGTAGTTGAAGGCGAGAATTATATTCTCGGATACATGGACCTGGACGGCGACGATGAGTGGGACGCAACTACGGAGCCTGGCGGCGTGACCAGCGTGGATATAGGATGGGGCGATGTCGATGATATCGAGATTGCGCTGGCGGACAGAAACACATTGCCCGGTTACCTCAGGTTTGATTGGGACCCCGCGGAGACTTACGATAACAAGTACAGGTTGGAGCTGAAGCTCGGCGGTAATCCGGTAATGACCAGAACGGTGGATTCCGAGTTCCGCAGTTACATCCATGAGGGCGATTACCTGTACGACGGGCGTTTCGGGCTTGGAACAGGTGGATATACGCTTATGGTGTGGTTCACTGATGAAGACAGCGGCATTACATTTGACAATGTGGCAACGTCGTTTTGGAGGAAGGTGGAAGTTGCAGAACTTGCAACGCCTGAATTCATTACCGGAGGCGGAAGCACCTTTGTTTATGCAAAGAACCAGTTTGAATGGACGGGCAGCCTGGGGGCGACAGCATACACCCTGGAAATTGCGGAGACCGAGGGCGGCTCGCCTATTGCCACTGCCACCGACAGGATCCCTTACCGGAACCGGAATGGCGAATACCTGGCTGATATGCCGTTTTACGCCGGATTTCGTGACAGGGACGGAAATCACTGGACAAACGGGACATATTACATGCGGCTTCGCATGACCACTCCGTCGGAATCGTCTCCATACACGGACTGGAGCGCGTTCTCGCTTGACCTGGATACTCCAGTTGAGGGCGGAAAATCGATGATTTCGGGAAGCATATATTACTTCGGGAAGATTACCAGTGGTTATACCAATGCCGTTCCCGCGGACACCAACCTGAAGGTTGTTGTGGAATCCTTCATATCCGAAGGATTCAGCGGCGAGCCGGATGCGAGGGTACTGCTTTCTGCAAATACCAGCACCAATAATTTCGGCCTGAAAGGGGATTACGATCTGCTGGGGCTTCATAACGGCGTCCATTACGTGCGCGCATTTGTTGATGTTGACGGGGACAGAGAGCTTGATTACTTTGAACCGGTAGGCTTTGCAAAGCGTACCCTGAAAAATCCCACGGACTACGAGCCAAGGCCGATTGATCTTTCAGGATCAGGCGCGGTCAGGAAAAGTGATATTAAGATAGTGATCCGTGACAGGGATACTGATAACGACAGTCTGCCGGACGGATGGGAATGGTCGCTGGCCGGCACCTTATCTTACAATAAGAACGATGATCCGGATAATGACGGGCTCACCATGCTTCAGGAATACAACGAAGGCGATTATGATTCGCATCCGTTTATGGCTGATACCGATGGCGATGGGCTGGACGATGGAATCGAATATGAACTTGGCACAGACCTTCACAATCCGGACTCTGACGGCGACGGACTTTCCGATAAATATGAATTTGAAGTTGGCCTCGATCCTCTGGATCGTTACGGGGATGCGGACGGAGACGGAATGAGCGATGCCGACGAGGTGCTTATCGCGGGAACAGATCCGAATAATCCCGACGATGTGCTTAAACTCGAAAATGTGAAATCAAGCAAAGAAAACATGCCCATGGGCGAAGGCTCTGGCACATCCAAGGTGTCCATTGAATGGACAGGCCGAACAGGGGTTTCATACCAGGTGCAGTACTGTGAAGATTTGCTTGAAGGATGGCGAAACGCGACGGATGGCAAGGTTGATGGCGCGGGGACGCATTCATACGTTGATTCAGATAATGAAAAGACCAGGTATTACAGAGTTCTGGCCTGGTGAACAGATGTCATTATTCGTTGACACAGGCCCGGGCCTGTTGTAAGTTTCATGAAATATTAACTGGAGGGAAATTAGCCGTGGCGACTATGACAAAGAAAATAATGAAGTTTACACTTATGTCTTGTGTTACTGCGATACTGGTGTCGGGGTGCGATCTTGAGGAGACAGGAAGTGACGGCGGATGGAATGTAAGCGATGACCTTATGGACGTCAGCGGCACGTATTCAGGCTCGGGCATCAGCGGTCTTCTTGTCAGTGAATTTGATGGAAGCCCAGCCAGCGGAGGCGGCGGCGGCGGAGGCGGCGGCGGAGCAGGTTCTTCGATGATAGCAATTAATGACGAAGACGGGGGTGTTATTGCCGACGAAGAGACAGTTGTTGAAGGTGAATTCGGCTACCATCCCGGGATAAAACCGGGTTCAGTAACCATCGTTTTTGAGGGACCGACTTCCAGGGGAACGTTTACTGACGACGGTGCAGGAGGCCTTTCGGGTGTTTTGAATTTAGGTGGAGGTGATAGTCCTAGGGCTGGAACAGGAACGATGAATTATGATACGGGTATATGGACACTTGAAATGTCGCCCCCGGGTTTCGCGGAAAATATGGATGTTTTACACAATTACGTGATTAACGCGAGTGAAGCGCAGACTGTTCCAGACACAGGTGATGGCGATGGCAACGGCGATGGCAACGGCGATGGCAGCGGCGATGGCAGCGGGACGCTTAGAATATATCGGTTCCAGGTGGCTCAGACCGGAAATAAAATAACGATTGTTGACAGCAACGGTGATACATATGCCGGGACCCTGGGATCCGTGGAAATTCAGAGAAGCGGCATTGATGATGACGATGACGATGACGACATAACGGAGGAAATCTCTCGCAGGGTGCAGTTTGTTGCAGAAGGGCAGAGCAGGGGGATAGGTGTTGAAATAGTAGGGGTTTTCCAGGCGGCGGAAGTGGTCTTCTTTAATAGCACAACCGACGATGAGGGAGATGTCGATTTTAACGAGATATACCGGCTTCAGAGTCTCACCATAAGCGGCACATGGATTCAGGATAACGGTGTGACGGGCAGTATAAATGGTGTGGGTCCATCTGACCAGCGGCTTGAGGCGTTTTAATTCGTGTGGATCTATTCCTTGGCTTTGATGCCAGGCGTAGATAACGGCGTTCAAGTATGAAAGCCAAGAGTTTCGAAGAGTTGCAGCAGCCAAGCAGAAAGCCATGGCTTATTATACTGCTTTTGGTTCTGATTGTCATTTTCTTTGCCCAGCGTTGCGCTTCTACCAGGCGCGGAACTGATGATTCGCCGAAGGTGGGCCGTGAGCGTGAGCAGGCGGACGCCGGAGGATCAGACCAGGCAACCACGAACCGTGTAGAATCCATTGGAGAACGCGACGTTGATTGGGCCGGCAGATTTGATCGGGCTGTCTCGAAAGAAAAGGACGGAAAACTTGTTGAGGCTCGCAATATTTATCTCAACATGGTTCAGGCATTACCGGCAGGCAGACTTCGCAAAAGGGCTGAACAACGTCTTGGCAGGATCAACATAAAGCTTGTGATGACGCCGCGGCCCATGCCGGAGAAGGTCGACTATATCGTAAAGAGCGGTGACCAGCTTCAGAAGATCGCCCGTAAATTCGGAACAACGGTCGAGCTTATCCAGGTCAGCAATGGCATTAAGAATCGCAACATGATAAAACCCGGCGACCGTCTGCGTATACTGGAAGGAGATTTCTCGATCATCGTGTCTAAAAGCAACAATGATCTTGAGCTTCGATTGAACGGGGGTTTCTTCAAGCGATATGAAGTTGGAACCGGAAAGTTCGGCAGAACCCCGGAAGGCACGTTTAAGATTACCAATAAGATCCCGAATCCGCCCTGGTATCGTCCGGATGGAAAGGTTATTCCATTTGGAGACGATGACAACATCCTTGGGACGAGGTGGATGAGCCTGAAAGCAACAGGGGATACGTCCGATGCGCGTGGTTACGGCATACACGGGACATGGGAGCCTGAAAGCATAGGAAAGGCCGAAAGCGCAGGTTGTGTGCGGATGAGGAATGACGAGGTCGAAGAGTTGTTTGTCCTGGTCCCAAGGGGAACGCCCGTGGTCATAAAGAAGTAGGTGGATGAGACGGGCCGACAGGCTCGTTGGGAAAAATATTCTCTTGCGAATGTTTTTTTTAGTGCTAGCCTGACTTATTCATGAACCTTCGTTGGGAGAGTGCACAGGTTGCGGCAGATCAAGGGATTGTAGCAGGAAGCCGGGCGAAGGCGTGTTAGAACACTCCGAGGTCGGCTTTCAAGACAAGTCATTGAGATGTTGTGACATGTGTGCTCGCAGTAGATTGTTCATGAATAAGTCAGGCTAGTCTTTTTTGTTAATTTTCCTTGTAAATAAAAGAGAGGGTTTCTTTTTTTATGCATCCCTACAGGACACATAATTGCGGAGATTTGCGCATTGAAGACGATGGGTTGAATGCCCGGCTTTCGGGTTGGATTTTCCGTAAGCGCGACCATGGGAGCCTATTGTTCATTGATCTGCGCGATCATTACGGTGTGACCCAGGTTGTGATTCAGCCTGACAGGCCTTTTTTTGAATTGTGCCAGAAGCTAAAACTGGAATCTGTTATTACAGTTACCGGCAGGGTGGAAAAACGCTCTGAAGAAACCGTAAATTCTGAATTACCGACCGGCGACATTGAACTTCTTGCCGGGGATGTCCAGGTTCGGAATGAATCCGCAACTCTGCCGATATACCTGGCGGGCGACGAGGAAGGGCCGGAAGATCTGAGGCTCAAGTATCGCTATCTTGATTTGCGCAGGCCCAGGATGCACTCGAACATCCTGCTGCGCTCGCAGATAATTTCGGAGATTCGCAGGCGAATGAACGAGGAGCATGGATTCAATGAAATACAAACTCCTATTTTGACCAGCAGTTCGCCTGAGGGAGCGCGGGATTACCTGGTTCCCAGCAGGGTGCATCCGGGCAGTTTTTATGCGCTGCCGCAGTCGCCCCAGCAGTTCAAGCAGCTTCTCATGACAGCCGGATTTGACAGGTATTTTCAGATTGCCCCTTGTTTCAGGGATGAAGACGCTCGCGCCGACCGGTCGCCGGGTGAGCATTATCAGCTTGACGTTGAAATGGCATTCGTGACCCAGGACGATATTTTCGGGGTGGTTGAATCTGTTTTACATGGAGTGTTCAGCCGTTTTTCTGAAAGCAGTGTGACCGCACTCCCTTTCCCTCGAATCACCTACAAGGATGCCATGTTGAAGTATGGCAGCGACAAGCCTGATCTGCGGATACCCTTGGAAATCGCGGACTGCACAGAGCTTTTCAGGGACTCTGAATTCCGCGCATTCCGGCAGGTTGTCGAGAAGGGCGGAGTTGTGCGCATGCTATCTGTTCCGGGAATTGCGGGGAAGCCCAGGAGCTTTTTCGACAAACTGGTGGAATACGCCCAGGGCATAGGCTCGAAGGGACTTGCGTATCTGGTGTGGAACCAGTCTCCTGCCGCTGCTGAAGGCAGCGCTATTAAAGATGTTGTCAAGGGGCCGATCGTCAAGTTTCTTTCCGATTCCGAGTTGAGCCGGATTGCCGGGATCGGATCGGTGGAGCAGGGCACCGTTGTATTTTTTGTCGCAGACAGGCAGAAAGCAGCCGAGCGTATTGCAGGGGATATCAGGGTCAAGCTGGGAAGGGATCTCGGGCTTGTGGAGAAGGAAGTCTTCAAATTCTGTTGGATTGTTGACTATCCCATGTACGAGTATGATGAGGACAGCGGACAGGTAATTTTTTCGCACAACCCTTTTTCCATGCCTCAAGCTGGATTGGATGCTCTGGAGAAGGAAGACCCGCTTTCTGTTCTGGCTTACCAATATGACATTGTATGCAACGGATGTGAATTAGGCAGCGGCGCCATACGGAATCATCGCCCGGAAATTTTATACAAGGCATTTGAAATAGCCGGGTACAGCCGCGAAGAAGTTGACGAAAAATTCGGCGCTCTTGGCGCGGCTTTCAAATTTGGAGCTCCTCCTCACGGAGGTATTGCGCCCGGGATCGACCGGATTGTTATGATGCTTTCAGGCGAAGAGAATATTCGCGAAGTGATAGCATTTCCTATGAACCAGCGCGCGCAGGATCTGATGATGAACGCGCCGGGCCCTGTCTCGAAGAAGCAGCTTCGCGAATTGCATATTGATGTCAAGATTCCGAAGAGGGAAGAGGGCCAGGCCGCGAAAGATGCTGAGTAGTCGGGTATCTTTTGCGAGAGAAAGTACAGCAGGTTGTGTCAACCTGCTGCTGCGTGAGATGAGAGAGCAGCGTGAGATTCAGAGGCAGCGGGTTACGGGATAACCCGCTGTACGTGTGGAGAGTACAGCAGGT
>CAYYVQ010000040.1:0-26121 GCA_964475205.1 uncultured Victivallales bacterium
GAGAAACGAATCAAGAAGATCAAGAAAAAGTTGTCTCAAAGTATAAAGTAAAGGTGACCCTGTGGTCATGAAGCAGGTAAATATAATGGTAAAAAAGACGCTGTCGGCCCTTATGCTGATTGCGGCACTGGCTGTTGCCTGCTGCGCCCGGGAAGGAACTTCCTCTGGCGCGCCAGCCGGCAACCCTGAATTTCAGACAGTCGCCTCCAATTTAGAGATACCCTGGGAGATAGTTTTTCTTCCCGGGGGGGATATCCTCCTTACAGAAAGGCCGGGAAGGCTCCGGAGAATTGGTGACGAAGAGGGGTCCTATGAGGTTCCCGATGTTTATCACATAGGAGAGGGTGGGCTTCTGGGGATGGCGCTTGATCCTGAATTTGAGAACAACAGATTTCTCTACCTCTATTTGACCTACAGAGACAGAGACAGCGGCGAAATTATGAACCGGGTGGACCGGTATATCTATTCGGCTGCTGACGGGCTAAGTAAAAGAAATACCATTATATCGGACATTCCGGGCTCAAGAATACATAACGGCGGCCGGATTAGTTTCGGCCCGGACGGCTATCTCTACATAACCACCGGAGATGCCTCCGAATCTTCTCTTGCCCAGGAGAGGGATTCTCTGGCGGGCAAGATCCTCCGCATCAGGGCCGACGGAACTGTTCCCGGTGACAATCCTTATGATACGGAAGTTTATTCCTACGGCCACCGTAATCCCCAGGGGCTTGCCTGGGATGATGAAGACCGGCTCTGGGCCACGGAACACGGCCCCCAGGGCCGCGACGAGCTTAATCTTATACGCCCGGGCAGAAATTACGGCTGGCCCCGGATAACAGGAGAGAGCGCCGAATCCGGCATGGAGGTTCCAATAATTCATTCAGGCAGTGATACCTGGGCGCCTTCAGGCGCAGCCTACCACCGGGGAAGCATATATTTTGCGGGATTAAGGGGAAGATCCTTATATGAGGCCGTTTCCGGGAAGCAGGCAGATACCGCGCAGCTATATAATCATTTTGAAGGCCGCTACGGGCGCTTGAGAAATGTCAGGAAAGGACCGGACGGAAAGTTTTACCTGCTTACTTCCAACCGGGACGGCCGGGGCCGGCCGGATGCAGACGACGACAGGGTAATATCGGTTGACCCGTCGGTTCTTGACAGGGAAGAGTAAAGCAGGCAGGAAGATTGTCCGGTGTAATTTATCGGAGTAAATTTAATGAAATTTAGCAATGAAGTTTCAATAGTGCTTTCCGGCGCTGCCGGGCAGGGTCTGAAAACAGTGGAAAAGCTCCTGATGCATATTCTTAATAATTCAGGCTACAATATTTTTTATCTAAAGAATATATGTCCCGGGTCCGGGGCGGCAACAATACCGTCGGGATAAGGGTATCCTCAGAGCCGGTGGGCTCGTTTGTGGAGAGAATAGATATTCTCTTTCCTTTAAATAAGAATGCGCTGAAAAGAATTTCAGGACGTATTACCGATGATACACTCATAATCGGGGATGCTGAAAAGTTTCATGGTCACAGGTTGGGCATTGCCAGAAGCGTGGCAATGGAGTTATGCTGCCAACTTACAGGCGTTAGTCAACGTGAGATAGCCAGGCATTTTGGATACAAAACAGATGCAGGGGTTAGTAAGCAGAGGCGAGTATTGCGGGGTACGATGCGTGGTAACCCCGAGATTGAGAAACGAATCAAGAAGATCAAGAAAAAGTTATCTCAAAGTATAAAGTAAAGGTCTGACCCTGTGGTCTGGAATATCTTGCGTGGTACCTGAACCAACCGCGCGCACAGCATCACTTTTCGCAGCACAGTGGAGGCGGCGTACACATGCCGGTTGTGCGCCGAGCAGTTCTTGAGTCTCTGGATGTCCCGCTGCCGCCGCTGGCAACGCAGAAGAAAATTGCTGAACTCTTCGAACTTTCATTGAATGAACAGAAACTAACGAAATCACTTCTTGAGAAAAGAGCCCGGCTGTTGGAGGCGGCGTGCCTCCATGCAGCAGAAAGAGAGGAACAATGACCGATCAACAAAAGCGCGACGCGATATTCAATAAGGTTTGGAAGGCGTGCGATACGTTTCGCGGCGTGATCGACCCGGCCCAGTACAAAGACTATATCCTCACGATGCTTTTCGTGAAGTACCTCAGCGACATGCGCAAGTCGAAGCTGGCCGAGTATGAGAAAAAGTACGCCGGCAAATCGAACGCGGAAACAAGGATCAGGCGCGACATGCAACGTGAGCGATTTCTCGTCGCAGAGGATTGCACGTTCGAGTTCCTGTACGCCCATCGAGGTGACAACGACATCGGCCAGACTATTAACACTGTTCTGGAGAAGATAGAAGATGCGAACAAATCCAAGCTTCACAATGTCTTTCGCAACATCGATTTCAACAGCGAAGCCAATCTGGGTCAGGCCCGGCAGCGAAACTCTAGGTTACGGAATCTACTCGAGGACTTCAGCGGTCTGGACCTGCGCCCAGAGCAAGTCGGGCACATGGACGTCATCGGCGATGTGTACGAATATCTGATCGCACGTTTCGCATCTCAGGCAGGCAAGAAAGCCGGTGAGTTCTACACCCCGGCCGAAGTGTCTGAAACACTGGCGCGTCTTGTCGCCCCAAAGCGCGGTGATCGCATTTGCGACCCAACATGTGGATCCGGTTCACTTTTGATTCGCACCTCGAAGCAGGTTGGCAGTAAGGATTTTTCGCTATTCGGCCAGGAGATGAATGGCAGCACCTGGGCATTGTGCAAAATGAACATGTTCCTCCACGAAGTAGATGCCGCACGCATTGAGTGGGAAGACACCATCCGGCATCCACAGCTTATAGAAGGCGATGCTCTCATGCGATTCAATGTAGTAGTGGCCAATCCTCCGTTCAGCCTTGATAAGTGGGGACAGGAAATTGCAGTGGATGATCGATTTTCCCGCTTCAAGCGTGGCATTCCACCGAAAAGCAAGGGAGACTGGGCTTTCATCTCGCACATGCTGGCAACGGCCATTGAGGGCGAGGGTCGTATCGGGGTGGTGGTTCCGCATGGTGTGCTGTTCCGTGGTGGCCAGGAAGGCAAAATCCGTGAAGCTACCATCAAAGAGAACCTCCTTTCGGCGGTCATCGGACTGCCTGCGAACCTGTTCTACGGAACCGGGATTCCTGCGGCGCTTCTGATCTTTGACAAGGGCAGGAAGTCCGGCGGCAAAGGCGACCTTCTTTTTATTGATGCGAGTCGCGAATATGAGCAGGGCACTAATCAGAACCGCCTGCGTACGCAAGATATCGACAAGATTGTTGGCACGTACCGGAAGCGTGAGGCCATCGACAAGTACTCTTATGTCGCCCGGTTTGCGGAAATCAAGGAGAACGAGTTCAACCTGAATATCCCGCGTTACGTGGACACCTTCGAGCCTGAGCCGGAAATCGACATTCCGGCTGTTCAGAAGGAGATCGAAGAGATCGAAAACAAGCTGAGCGCGACACGGGAGAAGATGAACGGATACTTGAAAGAACTGGGGTTCGAGTCATGACCGCACATGTTCAAGAATCACCCATTTTTGAGACTTGTACACATTTCCCGGAATATCTTGCAACAAGGCCGAAACTTGTTATAGAATATTGCGTTATGCTATAATTAAATCGCGACTTATTATAGGATGCCTAGTATGAAACGAGAACTTCAGGGGCGATATGAGACAACAACGACACTGGGCGAACCGGTCAGGGCCTTTGTACCTGCCCCACTCCCACCCATGCCGCCGATCAACTGGAACGGCCTGCTACGAATCCGTTTTGACGAGGCATTAGTCGCTCTTGGTCGACTCGACAGTGTCGCGATGCTGCTACCTGACATCTCCTTTTTTCTGTACAGCTATGTCCGCAAGGAGGCCGTACTCTCCTCCATGATCGAAGGAACACAATCTTCGCTTTCCGATCTCCTCCTGTTCGAGCTCGAGGAAGAGCCCGGTGTTCCTCTGGATGACGTTCTGGAGGTCAGCAACTATGTCACGGCTCTGGATCACGGTCTGGCCCGTATTCGCGGTGGATTTCCGCTTTCGCTGCGCCTGATAAGCGAGATTCACGAAAAGCTGCTCGCGCGAGGTCGCGGCAGCAAGAAGCAACCTGGTGAATTCCGCCGCAGCCAGAACTGGATTGGGGGCACCCGCCCCGGCAACGCTGTTTTTGTTCCCCCGCCGCCTGAGTGCGTCATGGAATGCATGGGGCAGCTCGAAATGTTCCTCCACGACCAGCCGGAACCCACGCCACCATTGCTCAAAGCCGCGCTTGCGCATGTCCAATTCGAAACCATTCACCCCTTCCTCGATGGCAATGGCCGGGTGGGACGCCTGCTCATCGCCTTGCTGCTGTCCGAGTGCGGTGTGCTGCGTGAGCCGATGCTCTATCTCAGCCTCTTCTTCAAAACCCATCGGCAGACCTACTACGACCTGCTCAACCGCGTTCGCATGGACGGCAACTGGGAAGCCTGGCTCGACTACTTTGCCGAGGCTGTCACCGTCACCGCCGGCCAGGCCGTGGATACCGTACAGCGGCTCGAAAACATGGCTCGGCACGATCGGGAACAAATACAGGCTCTTGGCCGCGCCACCGGCTCCGCCCTGCAGGTCCATCATGAACTGCTGCGCCATCCACTCGACACATCTCCGGCGCTGGCGCACCGGACGGGCCTCACCGCCCTGACCGTCAACCGTGCCCTTGAACACCTCTGCAATCTCGGCATCGTTCACGAATTTACCGGTCGAAAACGCAACCGCATATTCAGCTACGCCGCATACCTGGCCATCCTCAATGAAGGCACCGAACTTCCGGAGTGACATGAAAGACCCAAACGAAAACAGACCGGGATACAAGCAGACGAAGGCTGGGTGGATTCCACAAGAGTGGGAATGTGCCCGTTTTGATAAACTGTTACACCTGCAAAGAGGCTTCGATCTGCCTCAAGCGAATCGAAAACAAGGAAATATTCCGGTCTTTGCTTCCAATGGATTAGTTGGCTATCACAATGAAGCCAAAGTTTCCGCTCCAGGCATAGTCACAGGCCGTTCAGGAAGCATTGGGAAGGTAGCCTTTATTGAGCAAGACTTCTGGCCGCTCAATACAACGCTCTTCGTAACCAATTTCCACGGAAACAGCCCTCTATATACATTCCATTTTTTACAACATTTCAAACTGGAACGATTCTCCAATGGTACAGGTGTGCCGACATTGAACAGGAATGATGTTCACTCGCGACAGATTACTTTCCCCCCCCTTCCCGAACAGCAAAAGATCGCCGATATTCTCTCCACATGGGATGAGGCGATTGAGCAGACGCGCAAGCTGATCGACGCCAAGAAACGCCGCAAGAAGGGCCTCATGCAGCAACTCCTCACCGGCAGGAAACGCCTGCCGGGATTTCAGTCCAATTGGGAAGAGAGAATTTTGGGTGATCTTGTGAAGCCCATCAGTCGCCCTGTACCAAAGCCGAATATCCCGTACCAAGCTACAGGAATCCGAAGTCATGGCAAAGGAACCTTCACAAGAATGGTGGATGATCCAACTAAGGTTGCAATGGATACTCTCTACGAAATCCAAGAAGGTGATTTGATTGTCAACATTACGTTTGCATGGGAAGGAGCTATTGCCATTGTATCGGAGAAAGATTCTGATGGACTGGTTTCCCATCGTTTTCCCACATACGAGATTCGACATGATGCCTGTGATCGTGAATTCTTGAAGCAATTGATATTAACACAAAGATTTGTATGGGATCTTGGTATTATTTCGCCAGGCGGTGCTGGCCGCAACCGCGTTTTGAATCAGAAGGACTTTCTAAAGATGAAACTCCTTATCCCAAGCCAAGCCGAACAACATGAGATTGGTTGCCTTTTTATCATTGCAGATAGAGAAATCACATATCTTGAAGCAGAACTTAAAGCCTTTGAAAAACAAAAACGCGGTCTGATGCAAAAGCTACTTACTGGAGAAGTGAGGGTGAAGCCATGACGAACCCGAGCGCAAAAACCAACGAGAAAACTCAGCAGAGAAAACTCGTAAAGGAACTTGCCGTCTCCTGGGACACACCGTCGGAGTTCTTCGCACTCCTCGCGCGTTCTTTCCTCGGACAGAATGCTCCTGCAGTTGCAAGCGCGTTGGTCACTCTTCAAAGACATCGCGGGAAAAATGTCCTCGACATAGCCTTGCAGCTATCAAAAACATCCCCATATTTCTGGAGCGCTTCTCGACCGCTTCTGCTGGCATCCGCCAGATTGGCAGACGGACCGGCCGAGTTCGTCGACGTCCTGAACCATTTCACCATGCAAGCAGCAGGTGACATGGCCGCAGGCGAAATGACGGCCAGGGCTGGCGACTTTTGTCGCCGGAGCACGAAACACGCGACAGCCTTTCTGGATCATTGCTCCGCGAACCCCGCCGAACTCGCCAACTTCGTGCCTCCCGGTCTGGTGGGTATGAGCGAAAGAACATTCTTGAAGGCCCACAAGAGAGCTTTGGCCATGTGCGCGTCGCCAGAATCCAGCCTCCGCGCGGCAGCAATATTCGCCTTGGGACTGTTCGATTACACCGATCATCAAAAGCAACGGATCTCGTCGATCGAAGCATTCAAGAATGCAGCCCAGGATTCCGAACCTTCTGTTCTTATTTCCACGGCTCGTGCCACTGGGCTACTTTTGCAGAAGGCATCCGATCGCGATTTAGAAGCAGTTCTCGTGTTCTTAGCGCAAACCGCAGACCCGGCAGTGCTGCTCTGGACAGCAAACGCGCTCGTAGAGCTGATGCCGCAGCAGGCCGAACCATGGTTTCGCCAGTGCCTGAGCGGTCTGACATCGATACCCATTGAGAATGTCCACGACATGGGGCCGCTTGACAGGCTTCTGTCCGACCTCTTGCAGAATGATCCAACAGCGGTGCTGGACTTCCTCTCTGCATGGGCATCCAAACAGGAGCCTTGCCAGGAGATGTTCCGGTGTAAGAGCTTGCGGCATGCGCTCATTGGTCGGCCCGTTGATCTGCAGCGTTTCATCACGCATTGGTTCGCGGCCGATCATCCGCACTGCCATCAACTAGCCATAAACCTACTCAGCGAGGTCAACCACCGGATTACACGGGATCAACAATTCAGCGGCTTGGAACTCGACTGTACCATCATTTCGTCGTGCACAGTTGGCGACGTCGAGTTCATTGTCAGGAAAGTGATCGGTCATGGTTTCGTATACCCTAAGGAGATGGCGTCACTTGTCTTTTCGACGCTACGCAGGCCTCGTGACCGCAAGATGGTCGAAGGGATTGTCCGCCGCTATTTCCGCTCAGTGATCCTGTACAGCTTTCCCGGCACCACTCGCCCATTTCTGGAAGCGGTCATTAAGAAGGGGACATCCCGGCAACAGCGGATTGCCCAAGCGATACTCGACGATCTCCAGCCATACTTTGATGCTCTCGCTGCCCTGCCACAACTCAAAGAGTTCTCTCCTTCGCCGATCCGTCTCCACAAATACCAACTGGCCCACAATCGGCAAATGCAGCAATCCATGAAGAAGACAGAAGACAGCGGGGAATTCATCTTCTCCAAGCTGGCGAAGAAGATGCCGGTGAAAGCCGGGCGGGCTTTCTTCTTCAAGCAACGCACAGGCCCAAATGAAGACGACGTCAGGTTAACGGACGCGACGCCAATGCAGGCGATATCGTTTAGCTATGAAGCACCACGGCAGTATTCGTTGGATCCCGTCGGCTGCGAATATGATCTGGTCATCATGAGGACCGAGACCCGGAAGGAGGTGGCGGGCCAATGAGACTGATCATCCGTGAGTACATCGCCATGCTCAAAGAGTCGCAAGAACTGGACTCTTTGTTGGTCACACTGCTTCTTGCCATGGGCATCGAGCCGTGGAGCCGGCCCCAGGTCGGCGTGCGACAGGACGGCGTTGACATCGCCGGGACGGGTATGGACCCCGAAGACGGCAAAGAAAAGGTTTTTTTGTTCGTCATAAAGCAAGGGGACATCGATCGTGCGTCCTGGTCAACAGGAAAACAGGCTGTACGTCCCACGCTGGAAGAGGTGCTGGACGTCTATATCCCTTACCGCATCCCTTCGGAGTTTGCCAAGCTCCCAGTTCAAGTTGTTGTCTGCTGTGGCGGCATCATGCGCCAGGATGTCGAGTCGAACTGGGCAGGTTTTGCCAAGTCCAACAAGCGGCCCCAGCGCTCGTTTTCCTTCTGGGGGGCGGATCGCCTGACTTTGCTTCTAGAGAAGCACTTGCTCAATGAATTCATTTTTCCTGCTAGCTCACAGAAACTGCTTCGCAAAACGCTGGCGACTGTGGGTGAGCCTGACGTAAACACCGACCATTTTGCAGGGATGGTTGACGACGTTCTGGGCTGGATCAAACCGCGCAACACAAAAAAGGCCGTAAAGGCACTTAAGTCGATCAATCTGGCTTTGCGGATTCTGTTTCATTGGTGCTCAGAAGAAGACAACCTGAATCCGGCATACCTGGCCGCAGAACGAACGCTACTGGCTGAATGGGACTGGTTACGCAAGCACTCCCTCTGGCGGCGGACAAAGGTCATTTCTGAACTCCGTGACCTGTACAACACTTATCTGAGTATCTCAGACGCCTACTTCGAGAAGCTGAGGCCTCAACTACTAATTCAGGATGGCCTTGGAAGGTACTCGTTCCCGAACACGCTCGATCTACACCTATGGGCATTTGACGTCATGGGCCGAGTCTCAATCCACGGCGTCAACCTTCTCTACATATACGCCGCGCAAAACGACAAACGCCTGCTGCCGGCCATCGAGAGAGTCGCAGATACCCTCTACCACTTCATTGAGAACAACCCGATCATCCGTTCACCAGCTTACGACGGGCACGCCATTGAGATTGATCTTGCTCTCACGGTGCTTGCAGCCTTGCCACGCTACCACGACGTGGCTCGCGGATGGTTGAAAGAGATGATTGGCAAGATTTCCTTCGCATACAAGAGGGGCTGCCATTACCCGGTCAGTACGGATTCATATGATGACCTGCTGGATATGAATTTCCGGGTGTCAAAGGACAAAGAGGATCTCACTGCGCTCTCGACATTGTTCCCGCTTATTGCGGAGTGGTGCCTGTTGCTTGACTACAGGGACGGTTACGAACACCTCATGAGTGAGCTCGCCAAGACGTTTCCTCACACCGATCTTCAGCTCTGGTTCCCGGATGCCACGACCGACGACTGCCTTTACAAGGCCAATGCGGGCCAGCATAGTGGCGCCACCTACTGCTCGATGAAATACCCCGCCAACATGGACAACCTGCGCGCCGAGATCATAGCTCTGCAGAAAAAGGTGTTCGATGCCCGGAAACTCTCGTGCATGAAACAGGGCATGCCGGTGCTCGCTTTAGTCAGCAGTCGTCACTATAGGACACCCGTCATTCCGCTACTTTGGCAACAGCACATCCTCGCCAAAATAGATGATCCGGACACTGCGGGTTCTGCGACAACTCCTGATGTTACCGAAACACCGGCTGAACCGGATACAGGAGGAGTGCAAATATGAAACTAATCAAAGGCGAACGTAATCGTTGTCCTCTGGAGCAGATAAATCAAAAGGCTCTGAACGAATGTGATGAGGTCTGGGCGGCTGTTGCATATGTGACCGATGATCAATCCCTTATAATTCCTTGTTATGAGAAAAAGATTCCGCTCAAACTATGGGCGCGTTATGACTATACAGTTCCCGTCAATGTGAGCATTCTAGAGTGGTTTCTCGGCAAATCTCCGCTGTCTGTCTGCAAATTGATACAGGACATCTTTCACCCTAAAGTCATCTGGTGGCGACCTTACGGAGCATACATCGGTTCAGCAAATCTTACAAAATCTGCATGGGGTGGGAATTTCGAAGCTGGCCTGTTTCTCTCAGAGGATGAACTGGATGATCATGGAATAAAATCTGACCTGGAGAAGTTTTTTGAGGAAATTGACGATTCTGCTCATCTCTTATCGAGAGAACTTGTTGAAGAATTCAAAACCCTTCAGACTGATCCACACTTTGCACAAAAAGAACAGTTCAGAAGAGAATTTGACAAAAAGAGACAGCTGCCACGTTTAGATTCACTTTTATCCATAAAAACACGATCTAATGCGGGTCAGCGCAAGCAACAGGAATTCTTGCACGAATGGAATCAGACTCTGACATATATCAGAGACATAGCTGACAAACTTTCAGAATCTGGATGTCGCCCCAAATGGGTGCATGACGACGTGCCCAACGGTGTTCACGCTGATCAGTTTCTCCATGCGTACTACTACAATAAAGTCATGGAGAAGCATACGGCGCGCCATCGTGTGTTTCACGAAGACAACAAGGGGCGATCGAAACAAGCGCTTGAAGATGCGGTCATGTGGTGGAGCGCTTTGCAGTCTGCTCCAAGTTCAGAAGACAAGATGATGCACGAGTACGCGCCTCTTATTTCCGGCAATTTGGCGGAAAGCCGAATAGAACAACTCAACGAAGACGAGTTCGTTGAAGTCTTCTCGCATGTGCATGCTTTCCGCAATTATGCTGACCGCGCAAGCTATAAGACGCTGGGTTTGCAGCAGAAACTTCCTGGAATGACGAGCGAACAGCGAGGAGATTATTTGGCGCGGCGTTTATTCAGTGAATATAATGAGTCCGGCGAGAGCATTCTTGCGCTGTTGAAGTATTTGCTTTATGACGGTGAATCTACGGGCCTCCCTCAAAGGCTTTACGAGGTCTCTTTTAATTCTGATCGAGCGATCCGTTATGTCGGACTCAGCACTTTTGGCGAAGTAGTTGGGTGGGCTTTGCCTAAACACTTTCCGCCTCGGAATGGCCGCACAAGCAAAGCGTTGTATGCTCTTGGATATGATGTAAAGATTCACACGGAATAGAGGTGCTTATGGAAAAAACTATTAACATATACTGCGATGAAAGCAGACACCTGCCCCACGATGGGGAACCATGCATGGTGCTCGGTGCGCTGTGGTGTATTGCTGTGAAGGCGCGTGAGTATAACGCCGCAATTGCCCATCTGAAAGACAAGTACAATCTTTCTCCATATTTTGAGGTGAAGTGGACAAAGGTTTCGCGCGGCAAGCTGCCTTTCTACATTGAATTACTGGATTTGTTTTTTGCGAATCAAACGATTGGGTTTCGCGCATGGGTAATACCGGACAAGTCCGTTCTCAGACATGAGGAGTTTGAGCAGACCCATGATGACTGGTACTACAAAATGTACTTCTATCTGCTCAGGAATCTTATCTGGCAAAATCGGAAGTACAACATTTACCTGGACATCAAGGACACAAGAAGTCGCGAAAAGCTGGCAAAACTTCATGAAATTCTGCAAAACGCGCATTACGATTTCTCACGCGAAGTGATCCAGAAGATGCAGCATGTTCATTCCCATGATATAGGGCTTATGCAACTGGCCGATCTGCTGATCGGCGCGCTGTCATATAGCGCGGCCGGGTTAACGACCAGCGAAGCCAAATGCGCGATTGTTGAGCACATAAAGAAGCAGACGGGATGGTCTCTTACCCGGAACACCTTGCCAACAGTCAAGAAATTCAATCTGTGCTACTGGAGACCGGACAAAGGAGTGCTTGCAAATGCCTGACTGGTTGCCAGAAATGTTTTGTGTTGATCCGTGGGGACACAGCACCTATGACGAGTTGTATCGTGTGTTTTGCGCAGACATCAAAAACGCGCGACTTCAATATGCAGGGCAACGTGTTTGGTTCTTCCCGGACAAAGACGATGGGAAAGAAGTACTTTTCTGGCACCTGACAACGCGAGATCAACGCAAGACGGTTGTTCCTCGACGCAAACGCAAGTTCCAGAGAAAAGGCACATTGCGCAAAAAAAACAACGGAGCGACTTCCTGATAACCGACGCTGCGAGCGCTTGCCCTGGGTAAATCCATTGATACATCACCCGACAGATCCGAACGTGCTGGCCTGGGACTATCGAGAAGGTGACGGTACAGTCAAGACATACATCTGGATCAAGGAAGAGAATTTTGTCGTCATAATGAAGCGATATGACAAGGACATGTCGAGACGGTTGATCACCTCATTCTACGTAGACAAGAACGATACAAGACAGAAGTTTGAGAGAAAGTATGCAGGAAGACTTCAGTTAAAAAAAGAAGGGACGCTCTGACGGCGCCCCCATCTCCTTCGGCTCTTACATCCGCAAGGGAATGGCCAATGAGTGATAATATAATCACATATACCGCGGGATTCGTCAATAAGGAACAAGAAAAAGAAAGGGTTTATATTTGGACCCCTTGAATGAGCCTGTTTTCAGGCATGAATGAGGAAGAATGGAAGATAAAGAACAATACGGAACAGCAGCTACGGAACTCCCGAGCTACCTGGAGAAAGTGCAGTCGCAGCTTCCGGCGCTTCAGCTTCTAATGCAGATGGGCTGGAAGTATCTGAGGCCGGAAGAATGCGTGAAATTGCGTGGCGGACGTTTGGGAAATACTATCCTTGAACCTGTGCTGGAGGAGCACATTCGCAAGCATTGCCAATACGAGTTCAAGGGACAATCCCGACCGTTTACCGAGAACGCGATCCAGAATGCCGTGCAGGCGCTCAAGGGGTTCCGGGCTACGGGTGCAACTCACCAGAATGAGCAGGCCTATGACCTGCTCTGCCTTGGCACCAGCGTGCCGCAGACCATCGAAGGCGACACCAAGAGTTTTACGATAGACTATATTGACTGGAAGAATCCCGAGAATAATACGTATCACTGCACGGCGGAATTTTCCGTTGAACGGCTGGGCCACCAGAAACACTGCATATCTGACATTGTTCTATTTGTAAATGGCATTCCGCTGGTAGTTATTGAGTGTAAGCGTTCGGCGTACACCCAGCAAAAGAAGAAACCTATCGATCTGGCTATCGAACAACTTACCGATTACCAGGCGAAGGACGGCATTCCACAGCTCTTTCTCTTTTCGCAACTGGTAATTGCGCTGGCACGAGACAAGGCGAAATACGGTACCACCGGCACAGCGAAGCAGTTCTGGACAGTCTGGAAGGAAGACGGTCTTGACGGCGATATTCGTGATTTACTGAATGAGGGGATTGCCGATACAGAGCTGGACAACCTGCTCTCTGGCCCATTTACTGATGCGCGTACGAAATTCAAGGAGGTCCTGGCGCAAGGGCGTGACGTGTATGAGCAGGACCGTCTACTGTACGCACTGTGCCGCCCAGAGCGTCTTCTCGATCTTGCGTACAAATTCGTGATCTTCGACAACGGCGTGAAGAAGATTGCGCGATATCAACAGTACTTCACCGTGCAGGATATTCTCACTCGTGTTCTTTCCACAGATCACGGCAAGCCGCGCAAGGGCGGAGTTGTATGGCACACACAGGGCAGCGGGAAGTCTCTCACAATGGTCATGCTGGCAAAGTCACTCGCTCTGCATCGGGACATCCTGAACCCGAAGGTGATCCTGGTCACCGATCGCATTGACCTGGATGACCAGATCTGCGGAACATTCCGCGCTTGCGGCCTCGACCCGGAACAGGCGAACACAGGCAAGCATCTTGTGGAACTACTCACAGACGACCGCACTCATGTTGTCACAACTCTGATCCATAAGTTTAAGGCGGCAACATCAAGTCGTGCGTTAAAACAGGCGAGTCGTAATACGTTCGTGCTGGTGGATGAAGGTCATCGCAGCCAATACAGTGAGCAACATGCACGGATGCGCTTTGCTCTCAAAGGCGCATGTTTCATCGCGTTTACCGGAACGCCACTTGCTAAGTCAGCCAAAAGGAACACTTTCGCTACGTTTGGCGATCTCTTCAAACCCGCCTATACCATTGCGCGTGCGGTAGAAGATAAGGCTGTCAAACCGCTATTGTATGAAGCTCGGCACGTGCCGCAGCCTGTCGAACGCGAAGCCATAGATGGCTGGTTCGAGAAGGTCACGATGGGGCTTACCAAGGAACAGAAAGCGGATCTGAAGAAAAAGTTCTCAAGCGACAGGCAATTAAACAAGGCAACGCAGAAGGTGCGCATGATCGCATGGGACGTAAGCCTTCACTATGCTATGACGTATCAGGGTACGGGGCTTAAGGGGCAACTGGTTACTCCTGACAAGCGAACCGCGCTACAGTACAAACAGTTTATTGACGAGTTCGGGCAGGTGACGGCAGAGATCCTCATCTCTGCCCCCACAGAACGTGAGGGCGAGGACAAGGGAAGCAGAGCCTCCAAAGAAGAGACAGCCTTCTGGCAGGAGATGATGGATCGCTACGGCTCAGAGAAAAAATACAACCAGCAACTCATCAATGCGTTCAAGCATGGCGAGCATCCCGAGATCATCATCGTTGTGGACAAGTTGCTTACCGGCTTTGACGCTCCCCGTAACACAGTGCTGTATCTGGCCAGAACGCTGAAAGAGCACACGCTATTGCAGGCAATAGCCCGCGTAAACCGGCTGTTCAAAGGCAAGGAATATGGGCTAATACTTGACTACAGCGGCGTTATCGAAGAACTGGATGAAGCCATCGATTTCTATTCCCAGCTTGCGGATTATGATAGGCAGGATCTTGAGGAAACCGTCACTTACATTGCCGACAAGGCGGCACAATTGCCACAACTGCACTCAGCGCTGTGGGAGCTTTTCGCGGAAGTGAAAGGCGCGACCGATCCCGAGGCGTACGAGGTGCATCTCCGCGATGAGGATCTCCGCACGAAGTTCTACGATCGGTTCAGCCAGTTCGCCCGGACTCTGGCTCTTGCTCTCTCCTCCATGAGCTTTTTGGAGCAGACACCTGAGAAGACCATCCAGAAGTACAAGAGCGATCTGAAATTTTTCCAGAATCTGCGTGCAGCGGTTACACAGCGGTATCAGGAGGTCATCGACTTCTCTGAGTACGAACCTCGAATTGCAAAGCTGATTGATACGCATGTCGGGGCGGAGGAGGTGGAACAGCTCTGCGCCCCCATTAACTTGTTTGATGCAGCGGAGCGGCAGAAGGTGCTGGATGATCAAGGCAAAAGTGCAGAGGCAAAAGCGGATCTTATTGCTTCAGCGACTCGACACGCGATTGAGCATGAAATGGCCAAGGATCCCTCATTCTATAGGAAGTTCTCTAAGCTGTTGGAGGATGTTATCGCCGCCATGCATGAGAAGCGGTTGGCTGCATTGGACGCATTAGAAAAGCTGCGCGACATAGCAACCAAAGTGGCGACGCATACTGATGAGAACGTGCCGGGCGAATTGCAGAGCAATGACATGGCGCGCCGGTATTTCGGGTGCGTCCGTGAAAGTATAGCTGAGTACTCGGCGGGGGATCAGAAGCCAAGCAGCGATATTGCATTGCAGGTAGTTGAGAGGCTTTCGACGCACAAAATCCGTGACTGGCGGACAAACCAGGATGCCATAAACCGGATGCGCAGGGAAATCGACGACATCCTGTTCGAGGTCGCCGAAGAACACGGGATAGAGATTCCACTGGAAGAGCACGATGCCATTATTGACCGGTGCATTGAGGTCGCTATTGCCAATGAAGGTTGAAATGACTAATCACACCGTCCAGTTTGACGGGCGGCTAATACCGTATAGCCTTACCCGAAAGGACCGAAGGAACCTGCGGGTAATAGTAAATCCTGACCTGAGCGTTATTGTCTATGCTCCGTGCCGCGCTAAGCTGAGAGAAATAGAGGCTGCTGTTAGCAAGAAAGCACGGTGGATTGCGAGAACGCTGGACAAGGTGGCGACTTACCATCCTTTACCTGCGCCGAAGCAGTACATCAGTGGCGAAACATTTGTTTACCTCGGCCGGCAATACCGCCTTAAGGTTGTCAACGGGGCACAGGGATCAGCGAAACTGATCGGCCGGCATCTGCGCGTGTATGTGGCTGATTGCCAAAGCCGGGAAAAGGTACGGAGGCTCGTTGAACAATGGTATCGGGAACACGCAAGCGTCACCTTCGATCGATATCTGGCGCAATGCTATGCAGTGGCATCTCGCCACGGGGCGACAGAGCCGACATTGTGCGTGAGGAAGATGAAAAGGCGATGGGGCAGTTGTTCTGAGTCCGGGCGCATTACTCTGAATGTCAGCCTCGTACAAGCGCCTGTCCACTGCATTGAATATGTAATCATGCACGAGCTGTGTCATCTGTGCCATCATAATCATAGTCCAGCCTTTTATGGTCTCTTGACTCGCTGCCTTCCGGATTGGCGTAGCCGCAAAGATGCATTAGACAGCTTCCGATTGGGGTGAAGGGGCTCTTCTTTCTCAAGCGGAGCGCCTGTCTGCGTGCAACGCACAGGCAGATGCCCGGCCCCAAAGCCGAGCTAGGGAGTGCCGAACGGAAGCCACAAGCAAACGGTCAATTCGTTGACGGGGGGCAATGAATTGAGCCGCCTCACTGCGGGCGGCAGTGCATAGGCGGCGACCGTTTTCTGTGGCTGGAGAGAGGAGAAAAGCGAACTCGGAGGCGCGGGGGGCGGAGTGCGGAGGGCTCATTCAAGGCTAAAAAGCTAAAAAGTTGAATTCATTGCTTGACAGTTAGAAACCATTTTGGTTTCAATATAAAAATGAAACTAATCAGGCGAGATACGGATTATGCGTTTGCGGCGCTTGTCTATCTTGCAAAGCATTCCGGCGACGGGCGTTTGTCGGCTGCTGAGCTGGCAGGGGCTCTTGAGCTGCCCCATGGATTTCTTCGCAAGATAATGAAGGCGCTGAGCAGGGAAGGGATCGTCTCTTCATCAACCGGCAAAGGCGGCGGATTTGAGTTGATTGCCGATCCGGAAGAACTCTGTGTCTATGACGTAATCCGGGCAGTCCAGGGGCCTATACATGGAACAGCCTGCGCCGTGAACCGGCATATATGTCCGAACACCGGTCATTGTCCGGTCAGGCGCGTTATGATGGGAGTAGAAAAAAAGCTTCAGGCCGAACTGGCAGGGGTACGCATATCTGATCTGATGAAGAGTTAAGAAGCGATAACCGGAGAAAAGTAAAGGAGTTAATACTATGAGCAGTATGTTTTGTTATCAGTGTGAGCAGACGGCAAAAGGAACGGGATGCACCGCCCACGGCGTGTGCGGTAAAGATCCCGAAACCGCGGCGCTCCAGGATCTGTTGATCCATATCGCTGAAGGAGTCAGCCAGTACGCGCACCGTGCCAGGAAACTGGGCGCATCACATCGCCCGGCAGACCTGTTTGTCGTGGAGGCATTGTTTACCACTGTGACAAATGTGGACTTCGATCCGAAGCGCGTGGCTGAGACTATTCGTCGCGGCGCGGCGGTACGCAGCGAGATCCAGTCGGTGTACAAGAAAGTGTGCAAGGAAAAAGGCGAACACCCGGAAACACTGGCGGCCGACGCGGCAATCGAACCGGCGCAGGACCTTCAAGGGCTGATTCGGCAGGGTGAAGGTGTGACCATTCAGAAGCGTATTGACGACCTGGGTAATGATGTCGCCGGACTCCAGGAACTGATTACCTACGGCTTGAAGGGCATGGCAGCCTATGTGGATCACGCTCATATCCTTGGGCAGGAGGACGACGAAGTCTACGCGTTTATCCACGAAGCCATGGACTTTCTGGCAGGCAACCCATCGGATATAGATGCTCTGGTTGCCATGGCGCTCAGGGTCGGCGAAGTCAATCTCCGGGCGATGGAACTGCTTGATGCAGCGAATACCGGAAACTACGGGCATCCCGAGCCGACACAGGTGCGAGTAACGCCGGTCGCGGGCAAGAGCATCCTGGTCTCGGGGCACGACCTGAAGGATCTGAAGATGCTGCTTGAACAGACTGAAGGCAAGGGCATCAACGTATATACGCACGGAGAGATGCTGCCCTGTCTGGCTTATCCCGAAATGAAGAAGTATGCCCATCTGGCCGGTAACTATGGCGGCGCCTGGCAGGATCAGCGCAAGGAGTTCGAGGAGTTTCCCGGCGCGATTCTTATGACAACCAACTGTATCCAGAAGCCCAAGGAGAGCTACAAAGCGCGTATCTTTACTACAGGACTCGTGGCGTGGCCGGATGTAAAGCACATTGTGGCTGATGTTGACGGCAACAAGGACTTCAGCCCGGTAATCGAGGCCGCGCTTGAGGCTCCGGGGTATGAGGATGACGCAGAGGAGAAGAATATCACAATCGGCTTTGCGCGCAATGCTGTGCTGGGCGTGGCTGACAAGGTCATTGATGCCGTGAAAGCCGGGCATATCAGGCATTTCTTTCTGATCGGCGGATGCGACGGCGCTAAATCCGGCCGTAACTACTACACGGAACTCGCTCAGCAGGTGCCTGAGGATTGTGTAATTCTAACGCTTGCCTGCGGCAAATACCGGTTTAACAAGCTCGACTTTGGCGATATCGGAGGTATCCCGCGCCTGCTCGATTGCGGCCAATGCAACGACGCGTACAGCGCCATACAGATTGCGGTGGCGCTTGCAAATGCCTTCGGCTGCGGTGTAAACGAGCTGCCTCTGAGCATGGTCCTTAGCTGGTACGAGCAGAAAGCGGTCTGCATCCTGCTGACTCTGCTGCATCTGGGAATCCAGGATATGCGGCTAGGGCCGTCATTGCCGGCGTTTGTAGGGCCAAACGTTCTTGATGTGCTGATAGAGAAATTCAACCTGACGCCGATCAGCACGCCTGATGAAGACCTCAAGGCAATGCTCGGCAAGTGAATTTAAAACCGTGATTTCGTCCCGGCTCGAGAAAAGAACCGGGACGAGATCCGCTTTATAGCGAAGCCGGGCCGCACCACAGCGCTCGGACTTACTTATTGCCTGCAATGTTTCATCCTGACGGTGACTATTATAGCGACCTGGATATCCGGGGTCGGCCTTAAAAAGCTTGCCTGAGAATGAGACACTACAGTAATATATTTGATTTGACCCCATCCGAAAAGGATCATGGAGTCGGCGGTTCCCCCGCCGCTAAAGCGCAGAAGATGCGCGCGACAGGCGATGGTCGATGGACTTTGCTCGTTTTGAGTCGCAACAGAAAGCCGATATGGAACATTAACGACGGAGACCCCCGTCTCCGGGTTATGGTAACATGCGATTTAGTTGGCCGCCATTTTCGGACAGGGTCTGGTTTGCGAAAACATTGGACTCAGGATCGGAAGATAATGATAAGGCTCGGGGTGTCGCAGGAAAATCACATTTTACAGCGTTCAGCGAGAGCAACGTGTCCCATTTCTATTCACAGACAAGTAATCCGGTTTTCTGTGTGTGCTGTTTTCTTATGTACTTCCCTAGCGGGTTGCCGGTCTGTTTCAGATTACAGGAACAAGGCAGATTCTGCGGCGGCCGGGCTTATATCCGTTGCGCAATCTAACGAACTGGGTAAAGTTGAGGATATTGACATTGAGCCCGCTGCGAAGACCCTGCGGCGCAGGCTGATTGAATCCCAGGATCTGACATACAATGAACTTGCTTCGCTTGGAACCCGGGCTTTGGCGGATAATGAATACTGGCAGAAGGCGCATCACCTGGACGAAGCCGTTACCAATGGCAATCAGGTAGCGGTGGACAAAGCAGGTTCCTTGACGCTGGTCGATTGCATGAAGATCGCTGCTGGAAACAGTCCTGAATTCCAGGCTGCCAAGGAAGAACTTTACAAGGCTGCCCTTGCTCTTGACCTGGAGCAGAACGAGTTCAGAAACACGTTCCAGGCTATGCTTTCAGGAGACTACAGTCTCGATCTTTCAGGCGGGGAAGATGTGGGTTTTGCCGGCCACTCGTCTGATTTAAGTATTAGCCGGAAATTTATGACCGGCGTTGAATTTACCAGCAGACTGGCGCTGGATATAGCGAGTCTTTTGACACAGGATCGCGGTTCTGCATTCGGAGTTGCCGCTGACGCCGGGATTGCTATTCCGCTTCTTCGCGGATCAGGCCGGAAAATTGTCGGCGAGCCGCTCAAGCAGTCGTGGCGCAATCTGCTTTATGAAGTCCGAAGGTTTGAAAGATTTAAACGCACTTTTGCAGTAGATATAGGTCAAAGGTACCTTGGTGTTCTTGAGGAATATCAGCAGACTCAATATGTCGCTGAGAATTACGAGCGACTCAAGGCAGCGTCCCGGCGAGCCAGGCGTCTTGCCGAGTCAGGGAGACTGCCCGGGTTCCAGTATGACCAGGCTGTGCAGGACGAACTGCGCGCCAGGGCCAGATTGATCACAGCCAGGCAGAGGTATGCGCGGAACTTTGATGAATTCAAAGTTGATATGGGGCTTCCCCCCGACGCAGTGGTTAGTCTGGATAATAATGAATTACAGCGGTTGAAAACTGATACCAACCGAGTTGATCTGAGTATCGGCGAAACAGAGCCTTCTGCATCGGAAACGGAGACTTTATCCGGCGCCGGTACGTCAATCGGGGGTGCTTTTGAAATTCCTTATTCCGAGGCAGTCCGTGTGGCCCTGGCTTCGCGTCTGGATCTGAAGACTGTTGCGGACAGGGTCGAGGATGCACAGAGAAAAATCTATGTTGCGCAGGATAGACTACGTGGAGAACTGACCTTTATGGGAGAGGCCAGGGCCGGTGGGCGTCGGAATACGGTCGGATCTGTTGATAGTGGCGATGCTAAGCTTGATTTCGGCGAGGGTTCTTTGGGAGGGCTTCTGACTCTTGATCTTCCTTTAGAGCGGACAAAAGAAAGAAATGCCTACAGGAACGAATTGATAAATCTTCAGCAGGCTGTTCGTGATTACCAGCAGCTTGAGGATAGAGTGAAGCTACAGGTTATGAACGTATTGAGAGACCTTGTTGAAGCGAGGGAAACGATGGTTAACCAGTCTAAAGCTGTCACCCTGGCGACGAAGCGGGTAGAAAGCACGGACCTGCTGCTCCAGGCGGGCAGGGCAGCGGTGCGAGATGTTCTGGAAGCCGAGGAATCTTTGCTGAGCGTACAAAATGCTTTAACCACGGCAATTGTAAACTATAGGACTGCCGAATGGCGGCTTCAGCGGGATATGGGCGTACTGGAAGTGAGCGAAAAGGGAATCTGGAAGGAATATGAACCGAAAAGGAACGATCAACAATGACTGAAAATCTGGAAAAAAGATCAAAGAGATACCGTTCAATAGCTGCCATGGCTGCGGTAGCGGCAGCGTCGCTGGTTCTTTTTCTTCTGATGCTACCGGAGGGGGAAGAAGATGGCTCCGCAACTGTGCCTTTCTTTGAGGTTGTCGAAGGGCCGCTGACAATCAGCGTTACGGAATCCGGAACAATCAAGCCGCGGGAACAGGTTATAATCAAGAGCGAGATCGAGGGTAGAAACACGATACTTTATCTTATTCCTGAAGGCGCCGAAGTTCAGAAAGGAGAGCTTCTGGTGGAGCTTGACGCAAGCTCGCTTAAGGATCAGAAAATCGACCAGGAAATCAGGGTACAGAACGCCGAAGCTTCTTATGTGCAGAGCCGCGAGAACCTTGCAGTTGTCAAGAACCAGGCTACAAGCAATGTGGAAAAGGCTCGACTGGATCTGAGATTTGCGAAGGAAGACCTGGCGCAATACAAGGATGGTGAATACCCCAACACTCTGAAAGAGAGAGAAGCAAAGATCACTCTTACCCGGGAAGAGCTGAAACGGGCTGAAGAAGAGCTTAAATGGTCCATGGTTCTTTTCGAAGAGAAATACATTGCTGAGTCCGAGTTGCAGGCGGATGAACTGGCGGTCAGCAAGGCTGAACTGGACCTTGAATTGGCTGAGAGCAGTCTGACGCTGCTGAAAGAATTCACCTACAAGCGGCAGATTGACCAGTTGCGGAGCGATATTGAGCAGGCGGAAATGGCCTATGAACGCATAAAAAGCAAAGCCGCCGCGGATGTTGTCCAGGCTGAAGCTGACCTGCGAGCGAAGGAACTGGATTTCAGGCGCCAGAAAGACAAACTCGCGAAGATAGAAGAACAGATTTCGAAGGCAAAGATAGTTGCCCCGCGGGATGGGCTGGTTGTTTACGCAACAAGCGCTGAATTCCGCTGGCGCGGAAATGCGGAGCCGCTGGATGAGGGGCAGGAGGTAAGAGAAAGGCAGGAATTGATTCATTTGCCGACAGCTTCAACATTTCTTACCGAAGTCAAGGTAAACGAATCCAACCTGGATAAGATTGAGGTTGGAATGCCGGTCAGGGTTACTGCTGGCGCGCTGCCTGGAAAGACTTTTTCAGGCGCAGTGGAAAAAATAGCTCCATTGGCGGATCCGACAAGCACTTTTCTCAATCCGGATTTGAAAGTATACAGAACTCAAGTTCAGATTGAAGGCGGCGGAAAACTCTTGAGAACAGGTATGAGTTGCGAGGTCGAGATTATTGTTCAGGACCTGGAATCCGCTGTATATGTCCCGGTGCAATGCGTGGTCAGACGCGGCGGTAATCCGGTTGTATATGTAAAGAATGGTGACGAGCTTGAAGAAAGGCGGATTGAAATCGGGCTCGACAATAACCGCATGGTACATGTGCTGGACGGGCTCAGCCCTGGCGAGAATGTATCGCTTGTGCCTCCTTTGAAGCGATCTGCCGCTGAAAACAGGGCAGGGGATACTGACAAAAAGACGAAACCTGATGGCAGGGGCAGGCAGAATGCAGGGCAGAGAGGCGAGGAAAGAAGGAAGAACCCCGTGAATTTACAAGAGCCGTCAGAAAAAAGTCCGTCACCTTGAAGGTCCTGTATGATTGAAACAGACAAAGACACAGCACAGGGAGCGCGCTTGACGGATGTGCGCAAGATGTACCGGATGGGGGCCCAGAGTGTGGAAGCCCTTGCTGGAGTTACGGCCGAGTTCAAAGCAGGCGCCTTCTGGGCGATCATGGGCGCGAGCGGTTCAGGAAAGAGCACGTTGCTGAATGTATTGGGGTGCCTTGATCGACCCACGACTGGGAGCTATCATTTTGCCGGCAGGGATGTGAGTTCTCTCTCCGATGACGGACTTAGTGAAATCCGACTGCGGAGGATCGGGTTCATATTTCAGAGTTTCAATCTTATTCCCCAACTGGATGTGGAAGAGAACATATACCTGCCTCTTTATTACCTTGGATGGGATATTGAAGAAAGCAGAAATCGAGCTGCTGACCTTGCCGGAAGGGTGGGGTTGGAACAACGTCTGCATCATCGTCCGAGCGAACTTTCAGGGGGGCAACAACAGCGGGTAGCGATTGCGCGCGCGCTTGCGAATGATCCGGCTGTATTGCTGGCCGATGAGCCGACCGGGAACCTGGACAGCGCTACAGGAAAAGACATTATGGAATTGCTTTGCAACCTGAATGATCTTGGCAAAACCATCATCATGGTGACCCACGAAGAGCATATTGCGGCTTATGCGCACAACCGCATTATTATGCGCGACGGAAGAATTGATCACATTGTGGAGACTCCCCGATGAGGAAATCAAAAATTTTAAGAAATGTTTCCCTTGGTATAAGGTCGCTTGTGCTTCATAAATTAAGATCGCTCCTGACAATGCTTGGAGTGGTTTTCGGCGTTGGAAGCGTAATTGCAATGCTGGCGGTTGGCGAGGGAGCAAGCCAGGAGGCCCTGGAACAGATCCGGAAGCTCGGAGCCAACAATATCATTATTGACTCTGTCAAGCCGGTTGGGGAAGATTCCTCGGGCGCGGAGCGTGTGCGTATGAGCATGTTCGGACTGCTTTACGATGACGCCTTGCGGCTTTCTGAAAGCATGCCTATGATAGAGCGAACGGCGCCTGTTAAAGTTGTAAGGAAGACTGGCCGATTTCGAACCCGATCAATGGAATTAAGAGTTGTGGGCACAACAGAGACATGGTTCGATCTTGTGGACCGTCCACTTGTGGCAGGCAGGGCGCTGGTGTCCGAGGATATTGAAACTGTGGGGAATGTGGTTGTGCTGACAGAACACGGCGCTCGAAAAATTCTGGCTACCGAAGCTGCTCTCGGTGAGGACCTTCAAATAGGCGATCAGTATTTCGAGGTGGTGGGCATTGTTCGCAATGCGGAGACAAGCGCAGGCAGCATAAAGACTCCGGACAGGCAGATTGACGCTTACATCCCGCTCTCTGTAGCTATCGAACGGTTTGGCGATATGTTCGTGCAGCGAAGCGCCGGGTCAATGACCAGGGAACTTGTTGAATTGCATCAGATCATTGTGTCGGTTGAAGACATAGAAAACGTTGAACCTGCGGCTATGGCAATCCGATCAATGCTGGAGCGTTTTCATAAAAAGAACGATTACAGGATCAGTGTTCCGCTTGCCCTTCTAAAACAGGCGGAGGCGACGAAGCGCACTTTCAGCATCGTTCTCGGGTCCATAGCCGGCATCAGTCTTCTTGTCGGCGGAATCGGCATAATGAATATTATGTTGGCATCGGTCACTGAAAGAACCAGGGAAATCGGCATTCGGCGGGCAATAGGGGCCAAGAGACGCCAGATTGTCGGGCAATTCCTTATTGAGACTGTTGTTTTATCCACGGCGGGGGGAATTGTCGGAGTCTGTCTAGGCATATTCCTGCCCTGGCTGATCAGCAATCTTGCCGGTATGCCTACAGTAGTGCCTCTTTACAGTATCGTGTTGTCGCTGGGAATAAGCATGGGTGTTGGAATCATCTTCGGTTTGTATCCCGCAGTGCGCGCCGCGCGGCTGGACCCGATAGTTGCGCTCAGGCATGAGTAGGGGGAGGGGAGTGATTGGTGATTTACCCTGAGAGCGCCAGCGCCTCTGGGTAAATGACCAATCACGCCTCCAAAGGCCGCCTCAGGATCGGGCGATTTTTACGCCGGAGCTGGTTCCTATACGTGTGGCTCCGGCGGAGATCATTTTCTCTGCCTGTTCACGTGTCTTTATGCCGCCGCTTGCCTTTATGCCGAATTCAGGGCCGACTGTTTTTTTGATAAGGCTTATGTCTTCGACCGTTGCGCCGCCGGCGCTGAAGCCGGTTGAAGTTTTGACAAAATGAGCGCCTGATTCCTTCACGAGGAGTGAAGCTTTCTTCTTTTCATCGTCTGACAGGAGGCATGTTTCTATGATGACCTTTACGATGTTCCCGCTTGCCGCGGTCACAACGCCCTTGATGTCGTGAATAACCAGATCATACTTCTTCTCTTTCAGCGCCCAGATCTGGAGCACCATATCAAATTCTCTTGCTCCTGCTTTGAGAGCGTTGATGGTTTCAAATGCCTTGGTCTCTCTTGACAATGCGCCAAGGGGAAATCCGATGACAGCACATACGGCAATTCCCGAGCCTGCCAGTTCTTTGCTTGCGGTTTCTATGTGAACAGGATTGACGCATACCGAAGCGAAACCGAATTCCCTTGCTTCACTACACATCTGCTCTATTTCAGGGGTTGTGGCGTCCGGTTTCAGGGCGGTATGATCTATGAGCCGTGCAATATTGTTATTCTGCATTGTGCTGCTCCTCGCTTCAGGGTTTGAATGTAAATCGTTTAATTGTTTCTTCATGAACGGGGAACAGCCTGATAAGCGCTTGTCTGTCTGCCATCTCGAAGTCATCAAAGCAGAAGGCAGGTGAAACAAAGCATGATACGAGTGAAAATGATTGAGGCTCGGTGACTTCTGCTGCAATCCATGTGTGTGCAGGGACAACCCGGCAAAAAGGCTTTCCTGATTCGGGTGCGCCAAGTTCTATTTTTTTATGACCGTTTTTTTCAGACATGGTATGCAGAAGGGCGGTTGTTCCGGCATGGAAACACCATATTTCGTCGGATTCAAGGCGATGGAAAAGAGAAACATCCTCGCTGCGAAGGAGAAAAAAGATAGCCGACATATATTCCCGGTTGCCGGAGTATCCGGGCGGGAGCGCTTCCGCTGGTATTTCACCATTTGACCGGTAGATTTCCCTGTAGTATCCGCCTTCCGGGTGCGGCGTAAGCTCGAGTTTGTTTATCCAGTATTCCGCTGTTTTCATGATGTGCAGTATAGCGTCAATTCGCTGGATATGAAGTCTAACCCGCATATCTCACGAAATTCCGTGGGATATGCGGGCTAAATGACGAAGCTTTCATTTGAGTCCGGGTTGTTATATAATAAAAAGCATGAAGCGATTTATGGTAAGGTGCAAACTCTCAAGGATTATTCTGCCGGTCTGTATTGCATTGCT
>CAYYVQ010000041.1:0-25387 GCA_964475205.1 uncultured Victivallales bacterium
CGTCTGCTTGCCTACGGCAGCACACGCCACGCCAAGCGCCCCAGCGGAGTCGCGCAGGAGCACGACCTCTATTTACTGTACGGCTCCGCTACAGGATGAATGCAAACTTGACTGATGATTTCCCGACCTCCGCCGCAAGGCGGCAGAGTCGGGATCGCCCCCAACCGTGAACCGTGCCGGGCCGCGCGGGAGCGATCAGGAATGCCGGTGCATCCCGATACACGCCGAAGCGTCGTGATCGGGACGCACCGGCACCGGCTCAACGTTTCCACCAATTAAGGGGTCGAACCACGGTAACATGTCACTCATCAATACTTTACCCCATATTGAGCGTGCATTGTAAGCCGTTAGCGCTTGTTTTCTGGTGCCGAAAAGGCGACGTAAGTAACCGATGACTCCCTGACTGTCCAGTAACCCGACCTCACCTCAGATACCGTGAATTCCCGACGCCGCGTTGTCCTTTCCTCGATCGTTTGGATGAATGACTCCCGACCCACCGCAATGCTCTCAGTCCACATAGGCTCGCGCAGGAGTTCATGGTTGGCTACAGCTTCGTCAACAGCAAATGCGTAGTTCCTCGCAAACGCCAGTGGGCACGTTTCGCCAACCCACTTCATGGCTTCGGTCTTGTCCAGAAGCCGGTACCGCTTGCGCAGCCCGACAATCTCCGCATATCCGCACCACTCCCACTCTCGAGGATGTTCTACCACGCCAACCCGTACCATGTTCATGTCGATGTACTTCATACAGTTCCAGACATACTCGCCCCGGTCGACCATGGTACAATGGAAGCGCCCATCCCAGAACGCCCCTCGCCGCTTC
This sequence comes from uncultured Victivallales bacterium, assembly GCA_964475205.1. GTDB lineage: Bacteria > Verrucomicrobiota > Kiritimatiellia > UBA8416 > CAYSRM01 > CAYSRM01. The sequence goes on from CAYYVQ010000041.1 coordinate 823, forward strand.
TTTCGAATGTTGTAATACTCGGCAAACTCACCCTCCAGCTTCTGCATCATGGCGCTGAGTTCTTCGGGGTACGAGCTGGTCAACAGAAGGTGTGTGTGGTTCGAGGTAATGCTGTAGTTCAGCACCTTCACCTGAAACGACTTCAGCGCCATTCGCAGACGTTCACGGTATTCGTTGCGGTCCTTCGCAAAACGGAATAGAAAACTGCGGTTGTGACAACGATGTGTCACATGATAGGCGTAGCCGGGGAGAATATAGCGATTCGATCTTGGCATGCGTAAATCATACCTCTCAAAGCTCTTAGATTCAATAAATACACCCAAAAAGCGTGGCTAAGAGCAATCAGTACCCACAACAAAGGACCTATCTCACTGCCCCACAGTCACTTACCGTGGTTCGACCCCCTTTGCTTTGGTCGGCTCAGTTGAAAGTCCTTTTCCTTCGTCAAATACAAGTTCTTTCTGCCCAAATTGTTTTCGTTTTTTCGGCTTCGGAATTGGAGTAATAAATTCAGCTCGGCGGCGCGTTTCAATGATCTGCTGGGTCGGCTGACCGCTGTCATCAAGTTCCCAATGGCGCAAGGGGTACTTGTAGGGGGAATTCAATACAGGTTGTTCAAAAAACTGGTCTGCCATTACTTGTCTCCAATCATTCCGCAGACTTTCCTGACTTGATCCACTTGTTCACCTCGCTCACATCGAACTTCCAAAGGCGTCCGACCTTATGAGCAGGCATACTCTTGACTCTGATCCAGCGATGGATCGTATCCTTACTGACACCCAGGTGTTCTGCAATTTCCTCAAGTGAATACCAGCGTTCTGGTCCTGACATCAATCTCGCCTCCCAATTACGGCAAAGTATATGTTTCCATTTTATGCATTGTAAAACAGACTTATACATACCAAAAGCAAGAGCGCTCCAGCAAGTCTTTTTGTATTGTTATTAGTGAAGCGTAGCACCTGTCTGCGTGCAACGCACAGGCAGATGACCGGCCCCGGAACCGACCCGCCTTCGCGCTTTGCTTGCTACGGCCAGGCAGGCATAAGGAGCTCCGATGCCGCCGTCGCCGGAGACTATGGCAACTGCAACAAGCTTCTCTGCTCAGGTTACACTTTCAAGAAGCGAGATAATCCTGCTCTTATCTATAAGCCGATAATGTTCTTCAAGTCTTTTGGACTGAGCTGCGCAAATATTTTTCCGCATCACAGGATCAGTCATAACCCTATACACAAGAACCGCCAGTTCAATCGATGATATATCTTCAAACAGAACTCCGCCGGCTTTTACGACTTCAGGCATACCGCCGGTTTTCCTGGCTACAACCGGAGTCTCATGCGCCATGGCTTCAAGAAGAGGAAGACAGAAACCTTCGTGCCTGCTGGCAGAAACAAACACATCGGCCTTCTGATAACATGCGGAGAGTTCGTCTTCTTTAACAAATCCGGCAAAGCACGCATTTGCCAGGTTCAGACGCGACGCATAAAGACGAAGCATTGAACTGTAACGGGGGCAACTTTGTTCAGAACCAACAATAAGGAGGCGGGTATTAGAGTCGATCTCATTGTATATCCACGCGAACATCTCTATGAGCTCTTCGATACGCTTATTGGGCACAAGCCTCCCGACAAATAGAATGTTCCTAACCCGGTCGCCCAGAAGACGGGACATAGCCCGGTTCGGAGGAGGCGATTCACCCGGCCTTGCACAAACCAGCGGAAGAATGGTTATGTTCGCTGCAGTATGCTGCCCTGCATCGACGGCATTAAATTCAGAATCAGACCATACCCCGATGGCCGCGGCAAGAACATCCGGCAGCTCAGCCCTGGACCTCCTGAGCTGTAAGGCAAGAGCGTCGTCAAAACCGTCAAAAAACTCTGGAGGCGTTATGTTATGATATCGGACAATCCGCCGGGCTTCTGAATTAAGAAACAGAAGCGTCGATTCCGAAGCAATGGAATAGTGGTTAATCACTATATCCGACAGAGTGTCTCTATAGTCGCCCAATTCAAAGCAATCGTTTTGCATGCCCTCGGCAATATTCCCCGGAGGCGCATAAATATCGGACCGGTAACCGTGCTTCCTGAATATATCGCGCAAAACCCTTGCTTCACGCGATATAGCATCCCCGTCCGCATATCCTGCAACCAGTTGATTTACAGCGTCGATCTTCATAAATCACTCGCCTTCTGTTATAGAAGGCTCACCCGACTCCTCTATTCTCCGAACCCGCTGTTCAAGTTCAAGAAACGTCTTTTCCCTGGCACGGCGCTCCATTTCAAGCTGTCCCATAAATTGAATGTTGATACTGTTCTGGGCAAAGGACATCCAGTCATGCTGGTACCGTAATACCTTCCACAAAAAAAGGCGGACCATGTAGGCTAACCTGCCGACCGGACCTCGCGGGGCAGGCAACTGAAAGCGAGCTGTGTCAACGCAGTTCCGGCTCCGTAACAATGCGGCATGACGATGCTGAAATTCGGATTCGTCCCTGCAACTGCCCAGATCCAGCACAGGCCGCTCCCTGCGAAGCGCTTCTTCCAGGCCGCTGTCACACAGCTTTTCCGCCTCACGTTCAATTTCGCCGCCAAGCGAGTCGCTCCGGTCTTGCCCGTTTACAAGTATCTCCATGTAATTTCAACTCCCATAGACTTGCATTTCATCCTCTTCCACCGCAAAAATGCAACAGGCGCTACCCCGGCCATAAAACCAAACCTACTGCAGGATCGAACAGATTACGGCCTGCTCACTTCCCGCCAGAAGCCTGCAATTCTTCATGCATTATTGCTGAACCTGCATTTCAAAGCCCTGGCGGTCGCAGTAAAAAAATCGTTCCGGAAACCTACGCGTTTTATCCCGGCAGGCCCGGCGCTCAACAAACAATCTCGCAAATCTATATCATCCAATGAATCAACTTCATCGGCTTCAATGAGCGTTCCATACGTGCCCATAACCGTTTCTTCACCTTTAAAAGGCAGTGGATCAGAGCCCGCTATAATCCCCATTCCCTTTTTTCGCGCCAGCTTCATCGGACCAGGTTCAGGGTACCCGTATGGCCGCAACGTTGAATCACCGACAACAAGATTGCCGGCATCAAAGAATTCAACAAGCTGCGTAACCTTTCTTCCCCTTTCAAACATCCACTTTCCCGGCGCCCAGCCGACAGCAGGAACGCCGCCTGCATCCAGCGTGGCATGAATGATATCCTTCGCAGGCAAACCATCCATATCCGGTTTTTCAACAAGCAGAGCAAGTATCTCGAGCTTTTCCCCCGAAACAACCTGGCGTCCGGGGAAAATCCTCACTGTCTCCTGTTCCCCGGACATCACAGAGACCGACAATCCTCCTGCTGAGGTTTTAACGCGGCATTGCCCGGTTTGAACATTGCCCGATTTAAGAGCCTTAAAAAAATCACAGTCATATCGCTCCGCCAGTAAAGCCACCCTGACGGCAGCAGCATCTAAATTGCCCAGGTTAACGGCCAAATGACTCAACGCCTGATCCGTCCGGTACAGCGAGTAAAAATGCACATGCGCATCTATTATGAGTTTCATCTGCTGCAACTCCGTTTTCTTTCAACAATCATGCCCGCTTATTCCCCGCAAAGCAAAACCTTTTCAAGGCGGAAATTCTAATTGCAAAAGGTTTACAGCGAAACAACAAAGATCTGAGCGCATCGACTCGACCTCGAACCCGGCGCCCTGTTTTACCGCTAATCCCCTGACTTTTCGCTTTCCGAAAGCTTGAATTGACTATATTGTAAATTATTTGAATGCAAATAGAGGGCTTCACACATGTTGTCTCCAATACGTCTTTATAAGACATTAACAGATTATAAAAAGAACAGGGTCGAAGCGCGAGAGCTTCCCATGCGCCTGTGGGTGGAAAGCTCAAGCCGATGCAACCTGAAATGCGTCATGTGCCCCAACAAGGCGCTGGATCCGGATCAGAAAACCGTTATGGAATTCGATCTGTTCACAAAAATTGTAGATGAAGCTTCGGAATTCGTTAATGACATTTATCTGCACCACCGAGGCGAGCCGCTGACTAATCCAAGACTGGACGAAATGATTTCTTACGCAAAAAAAGCGGGAATCAGCACACGCTTCCATACTAACGGATGCCTGATGAACAGCGAGTGGGCGCAACGCCTGCTGGAAGCAGGGCCGGACCTGATTTCATTCTCCGTCGACGGATTTGAGAAGGAGACATACGAACAGATCAGAGCAGGCGGGAACTTTGAAACAACTGTGGAAAACATAACCCGGCTGGCGCAGATGAGAAAAAAACGCGGTCTGCGACGCCCTTACCTGGTAGTGGAAAAGATACGGTTCAAGAACCCTTCCAGCTGGGAAAATGCTGATAAGGTTGCAGAACTCAAGAAGAAGTTCCTGGAAGCCGGCGTCGACGAAGTCATAGAAAAAGACGAGTATATCTGGGCAGAGGAAGACGCACCTGAACCGGAAACGCCAAGACAATACGCTGTCTGCACCTTCCCGTGGTACGGAATGGTTATACTGGCCAACGGAACGGTAACTGCTTGTCCGCAGGACTTCGCTGGAAAAATGAAGATGGGCAATGTCTCCGAGCAAAGCATAAAACAAATATGGAACGGGCCGGCCTACAGGGAACTTCGCGGCAAATTCAAATCCGACCTCGATTCCCTACCCCTCTGCCGCAAATGCGACCGACTGCACAGAAAAACCATTGGAGGAGTGCCTTTTCAATATATGTTCACTTTCCTCATAGACCATGTTGTAGGATACAATAAATTCAGAAAAATTATCGGCACCTCGGAAAGGTGACTTACCGGCAATCAACAATGAAAATACTGCTGCTGGCTCCACACCCCTTTTACCAGGATCGGGGAACACCTATAGCGGTAGATCTCCTCGCCAGGACTCTTGCCGCAAGAGGTGAATCGGTGGATATACTCGCCTACCACGAAGGCGAAAAGAGAGATTATCCGGAAAATGTAACAGTGCGCCGCATTGCGCCGCCGCCAGGGGTTAAGAACATAAGACCGGGTCTGTCGGCAAAAAAACTTGTTTGCGACGCAGGCATGATGTTCGAAGCGCTGTCCATGGCCGGCAAAGGAAACTACGATGTGATTCATGCCGTTGAAGAATCGGTGTTCATGGCAATGCTGATAAAAAAACGTCGCGGCATACCGTACATCTTTGATATGGATTCATCAATGCCCGCGCAGATGGCACAAAGCCATCCTTTCATGAAAATATTTCTTCCATTTCTGGGCTGTATGGAAAAAACAGCCATACGCGGCGCTTTGTCAGTGGTCCCTATGTGCCGGGCGCTTGCCGCGCAAGCCGTCAAAGGAGGCGCCGCGGATGTGCGGGTGCTGCACGACATACCGTTGACAGAGCGTCCAGGTGAAAAACACGTAAATGCCGGAAAATTGCCCCGCGGAAAAATCACTTTTCTCTATCTTGGCAACCTGGAACAATACCAGGGGGCTGATCTAATGCTGAACAGCTTGCAGATTGTGTTGAAAACATTCCCCGAAGCCACACTGATAATTGCAGGCGGAGCTCCAAATCATATCGCGAAATACAAAGCCATGGCAGCACGGCTTGGCGCTGAAAAGCAAACTCATTTTCTCGGGCCGAAGCCGACGAATATGATGAAAAGCCTCTTCGAACAGGCGGACATACTGCTCTCCCCCAGGCTCTCCGGCACAAACACCCCGATGAAAATCTACTCGTACATGGCTTCGGGCAAACCTGTTGTGGCAACAAACCTTCCTACACACACACAGGTGCTGAACCGGGAAACAGCCGCACTTGCCGATCCCTACCCGTCCCAATTTGCCGCGGCAATGATTAAACTGGCCGGCAACCCCGAGCTGCGCCGGAAGATCGGCAACAATGCAAAGAAAAAAGCAGCAGAAAAATACAGCCATGCAGCATTTGTGCGCACTGTAAACGAATTATACGATTACATCCGGCAACAAACCGCAAATACGAAACAAAACATCCAAGCCGGCCTTCGACAGCAACCCTAGCCCGGACATCTCATTTCCCCATCCACACACGCTCTCACATACTCACACACATGGCTTGCCGGGAAGCTATACAGTTTGACAGGCGCTTACCCTGGAAACTGCACAGGGTTCTGTCAGCCCTGCAACGCATATCGCAAAGGCCAGAAAACCCATTGCACAATTTCAGCTGCCCGGGAAGGACGCTGAAATCCGCCGCAGGCATCTCTAAACCGGGCCTCAATAGTGTCCAGTTCTTCAAGCAGATCTTCACTTCCATCTGCAGCCTTACCTTGCTCCCGGCTCACAAGAAATATCACGGATTTAGCGCGATGAATCAGTGCATCGGCAGCCAGCGTCCATGCATCAAGATAGTTCTTTCCACCCGATGACTCCTGCCTCAGCCTCTCCAATGCAGCCCTGCCATCGGCATATCGCTCCAAGGCTTTCCCGGCAAGATCACGCATATCATCCCCCTGCCCTTTCCCGATCCTGGCCCGCATATCGTTCACAATATAGTCCTCGGGAACCGGCAGGCAGGACTTCTTTATCCCTAGATGATGCGAGCCGGTATAAGGGCACTTTGAAGCCAACGCCTCGGCCATCAAGTAAAAATCATCAGATCTGCATCCAAACGTCCGCCCGACAAAATCGGCACGGAAATCGGCCATACTCCCGCCCGATTTACTCAACCTGTAAGATGCCATGTCCATGCATGATTTCTGTAGCTCCCAGGGATGAATACGAACAGTCCAGCTTGTCAACATCATGCCGGATGCATCTTCAATACCTTTGCGCCCGAAATCCCAGGTGTTCTTCTCGTGCAAATCCAGGAGCGGCGCAAAAACACTGTCACCATGAGAAGCGGAAGATGGGCATGTAACCACTTCAAATCCCTTGGATTTCAAATACTCCACTGTATAAAAAACATCAGGATTGTTTTTTTGACCGTCCGGAAATATATACCGGCCGAATCGCTCCATCGCCTTTTCCGAAAGATCCCCGGGCAGGCTCCAGCCTTCACCCCATACCCTGAGCTTTTCCTTCCCGATAAAATGCCTATAGTTCCAGTCGAAAATCATTATATCGCGCGACAACTTATCAATCGCTTCCGGATGAGCAAGCGCCATGTCGCCCCAGATAGCAGGGGTTATTCCCCGCTCACGCAAAGGCTCTGCAACCGCATTAACATGCTGGATATAAAGGTCCGAAATTGAACTCTTTTCAGCAAGAGCGCGACATTTCGGGCAGTTGCCGATTATCCAAGCTTCGTCTGCCCCGAGATGGAACCGCTCGACATCGCCAAAAACCTCCAGATACTCCTCAATCCACTCCTGCAACAGGGGCACCACCCCGGGATTCAAGGGACAATACTGATCAATCCGGTCGGGCGCCTCTCTCAAGTCAACATACGGTTCATGCTTCAGCACATACTCGGCATGTCCAATTGTCTGAAGCAGAGGTATCGATTCCATCCCCAGATCCCGACAGAGATCCAACAGCTCTTTGAATTCCTCACGGCTGAACGCATCCGGCGAGACGCATTCGGGAACCGTCTCCCATTGAACATTGTTCTCCACTTCCCAAAGAATCGTGTTGTAACCAGCATTCCCAAGATAACGCAGCCATCGCTCAAGATAGTCCTTCCTGAACTGCGCAACATTCATGTCAATATGGAATCCAACCATCTTATCGTTCATCTTTTAACTCACAATTCATGTCCCGTGGAAGCTGCGGCAAGTGAAGAATATTTAACGCCCTTTGTGGCTTTCAGCTTCTGAGCCAATTCCTCAACGTCCTGTGGTTTCCCCCTGACAAGAACCACCTCCAGGCAGTTGTGGTGATCCAGGTGAACATGCTGGGAAGATATTATAAGAGCGCAGTAATCATGCTGAATACTGGTCAGCCGATTTGATAGATCCCTCTTGTGATGGTCATAAACCATCACAATCGCCGCCGCGACTTCATCTCCTTTTTTCCACTGCTGTTTAACAAGGCTGTCAGCAATAATGTCGGACACAGCCTTCGAACGTGTCGGATACCCTTGTTCAGCAATATGAGCGTCAAACTTATCAAGCAGTTCCCTCTCTACTGATACGCTGAACCTTGATACACAACCCACAATCTCTTCTCCTTTTAGCTTTAACCTGCAAACGGCACAGCGCCCGCCTACGACAAAAGCAGGACCGTCATTGCTTCGTAGCGTTGCCTTCTACAAACTTCCCGGTCAAAATCTGTTTTTTTACGGTCTCGTTCAAATCCGACCCGTCAACCCAATCCTTCAAGGCCGCAGCGTCTTTGCGTTTCCACTTGTACGACACCATCCTTATTGCGCTTTTTTTCATACGGTCATCGTCAATAGAGCTTGCCCACTCCATTGCCGTAGAAGGCGCAGTTTCGGCTATCTTCATGGCATACATACGCGAACAATTGTCCCTAAGCGAACCTTCCGCCAGGCTGTTTACATATGCCCCGGCCGCGGCGGGCTCCGAGTCCGCCCATCGACTGACTATATAAGCAATACTGCCATGCCTAATGCTTTCGTCCTGAATGGTGTCAGCCCATTCAAAAGCAATGCCCGTATCTTGCGTCGCTATGTAAGGCACAATTCGTGATACTGCACTATCCCGATCCTTTCCAGGTGGCAATTCCTCAACAAAATCTATTCCGTCCCCAATATCCTTCCGCGCCAAAGCTCCGACAATAATCGATGAGGTAGACAGACGTATCTTTTCATCTTCGATCCTCGAATACCACTCCTTGGCCATTCCCGGCGACTTGTACGCAATATGCATCAGGTACTGTTTTATTGCCTCGTCCTTGCCTTCGGCAAGATCGGTTAACCAGTTGGCCACCGCGTCCGGATCCTTTCTGGACCAGCTACTGACAAGCTGGCGTACAGCCTGCGTGTAGGTATTGCCTGAAGTCGAATCAATAACCCATTGAGCAGCAGCCTCGGGATCAAAATTAACCCATTCCCTCAATACCATGCGCATCCGAAAAGAACTACGGCTGCCTTCGCCTATGTCTTCAAGGACCGCCTCAAAATCCTCGTTATCGATCTCCAGCCCGAGTTCCTTCAGCCTTTTCCAACGGTTGGATCTGCGTCCCATGAGCATCTCTCTTATAAGATCTCTCTCCAACCTTTCAGGGGGAGCCTCGCCAACTTCATCAGGTTCGGGATCTGCTTCCTCAGAAAACTCCGCAACAGGATCCATCTCTGTTTCAAACCTGTCCACCCTTTGAGGCTGCCGAATCGCCGTTTCAACACTTTGGGCCGCAGCGATCTCAACCTTTTTTTCAGCCGGGGCGGCGACAACAATATCAGTGTCTTCCGCCTCCAGGGCCTTTATTTCAGTCCGGGCAGCCAACAATCTCCACCCGAGAAAAGCAATAAGGACCAGGCTGCCCGCCAAGGCAAGATGTAAAATTCTCCGACTTGTCATGATCGTTTACCTTCTGGCATTATCTATTCACTCACCGAGTTTGCCTCATCTGCAACCTCCTGCCCGCACTCCCGCTCGTGGGGAGCAGGCAGGTGGCACGACAAATTGATCTAACAAGAGTCTGATTTGGCAAGGCGCACCCGTCAAGCCGAATAATAGGTATACTCGTGTTGCTCTGCCCATTTGGCAAAAGCCGCTACGGCATACGAGGACACGCGCACATTCAATGTGTGCCTGGACTTCCATTCAAAATCCACGGTGTTGCCGTAAACGCCGCCAAAAGCCCTCTTGTCTCGAATCTCGGTTTCCTGTAATTTGAGAAGGTATCCGACAGCTTTTTCAGCGCTCCGAAGATAAACGTCCCCCTTCGTGATTCGGTGCATGTCGACCAATTCAATTGCCAGGGTTGCCCCCGCGCTGGGAACCAGGGGCTTCCCGAAAGAACCGTTCCGGTTCTGCCCGGCAATGGCCCAGTCAAGGAAACTCCCGGCAACATTCAGATATTTCTCCGTGCCAGTGAGCTTGTAAGCCTTCATCAGCGACAGCGCTGTGAAGTCGTCGTTAAACCTGTGCATGTGCTGCCAGCCTAGCGGAGAAACATCCGAATCCACGCCTGTCAGGTCGCGGCCGGTCTGTGGATCGACTACAATCTTGTGGTATCCATCTTTCGTGCTGAAAATCTTGCAGTAGGTTTTGACTATCGGCAAAGCAACCTTGTCCAACCACTGCTTTTCGCCGGTATATTCATACAAATCCATAAAAAACATGGCGCTTCCGCCATGAAAAGATCCCATCAACCACAGCGGAGGCCTTCCCTCTTCAAGATAGTAACTCCAGGCAGGATATCCCTTTTTGAAAGAGTATGTCTTGAACCATTCCGCAAAAATCCGCGCCCGGTCGACATATTCCATGTCGCCGGTCTTGATCCCGAAATGCAACATCGCCCAGGCTGCCGTCAACGCATCGCGCGGATGACACCATGAGCATTGCGGCGTATCTTCACGTATCATTCCGCATATCCTCTTTGACCTGAAATCCAGAGTCTGTAGGCTTTTAAGGTACTTGCAGCCATGAGCAGCCGAATCCAAATACTCGTTTTTCCCGGTAACTTCATTCATCAGAAGCAAAGAAAGCACACAATTCCCTGTCGTCCAGTTTGTGGTAAGTTTCCCTGTCCTCGCCGGATTACGCAATTCATAGCGGGTAAGCGTATGTTGATATCTGCCCCAATCAGCCGACCCGTCGGTAAGCGACTGGTTCCTGACAATCCAATCTGCAGCCATCTTAGCGGCTTTAATACAATCTTTTCTCAAATCCTCCATCTCAGATCACTGACATCCTTTTCCGTTGCTGTCGTTTTTTTTAATCCCTAACCTGAATTATTCGCTCTAGCCCTAGCCAATAATTCACCCCTGCGCGGGACCGTGATGCGGCTGCATAGCAACGGCACACGGGATTAAGCCACGTTTGTGAGCGCATAAACCGATATATTGGTGAACTCTTAAAGTTAATGAATAAATCAGTCTAACTTTAGTAAAAATATCACGAAAATCCCTCGAACTCAAGCACCATCACAAACTTATATTTCCTCATGCTTTTTTTCTTGATTCAAATCCAATCTTAATCAATACTTCGCCAATCATCTGTAGTTGAGGTTATTTACAAAGCTTCATTACGACAGTTTAAAGACTTGGCCTGAGCAATTTGCGAAGCAAAACAACTAAGACGCAACGCTCAAAATGAACTCAATTCGGCCCAGTAATGAATTTTTGTAAATGATCATGGCTTGCGGGGGCGTAGCTCAATTTGGTTAGAGTCCCAGACTGTCGATCTGGTTGTTGCGGGTTCGAGTCCCGTCGCTCCCGCCATTTCCCTGCCCTTCCGTTACCCGACGTTTTACCAATTTGCACCCTCGCAGGAGCCCCGCTGCATCCAAAACAGGCCAATCAAATGACATGTTATTTCCGGGACAGGACACTAGTCTGATCTATTCATAAAAATCTATTACGAAGTTGATGAATCGATCAGGCTAAACTTGACTTTAATCCTTTCAGCGCCCGGGTGATCAGTCAGTATAACAAGTTCCTTTTTGTCGAGGCCGGGCGATGGAACAAAATTGTTAAGCTTTATTAGATAACCATGCTTTCCTATCGGGTCATATTCAATATCCATTTCCGGGTCCGGGGCGGTAATTTTCAGTATCTTGAATGACTTCCCCTTTCGCGAGCGTACCGCAAGCCGCCTTGAGACCCTTTCCGCGGGATAAGTGGGTTCTGAGAGAAGAATCTTTGAGGGCACAACCAGAACTGCGCCGCTAACCTCGGCTGATACGCCAATGGATACAGGTTTCATGCCGGGCTTGTCCGTATTCACAAGAATGCGCCCACGGGTAACACCACTTTGAAGCAAGGGCCACGTTCTGATTTCGATTGTGTGGTCGCGCCCGCCGGTCTTTTTGACAATTGCCTCAAAATGTTTATCAGTGGAGACAATGTTGGTTATATTGAATCCGTACCCTTCCCGGGCTTTGATACTGACTGTCCTGTTGGTTGAAACATCAGGAAGAACTTCGCCAAAAAACACGGAGCGAGGGGAAACCTCGACGGCTGCCGAGGCAACTCCCTTGAGCAGAAACTGGTAGTAGGGCTTGGCGGGATCATTTGAAACAATGTAAAAGCTCTTGCGTTGTTTCCCCTTTTTGCCCTTCAGGGAAAGCTTAACCCTGAGTTCGGCGCTCGTGCCGGGTTCAATGCTCCTGGAATCGATATTTATTGTTGCGCCGCAACACGCCCGTGGACGGCCGATGTCAAGCGTCTCATCCCCGGGATTCTCTATTATGAATGCGTGCTCTACATTCTGGCGGTTGTCAACAGTTCCGAAATTGTGAACCGGATTTTTGCATTCTATTTCAGGTCCTGCCTTGCCTGCTAAAGGCAAAATCAGGCATAAAGAATACAGATAAAGTTGCTTTTTTGTTATCATGGATCGAGTTTCCAGGGTCAGAGTACCAGGGAAAGGTCATCGCAAGATAAATATCGTACCCGACGGCGGCTCAACCATCAGCAGCCCGCCGTCACCGCTATCGTCCAGGTTCGGTAACTGCCAGACATCTCCGCCAAGATCGGTATTCAGTGTTCCAGTCTGGTATTCGTAGTATACCACCTCGCCAGCCGGCGCACGCAGGCGAGTCTCATCTTCCGGAATTTTCGGGTCCTCTTTGATGGCAACGCCGCTGGCAACGCTCTCAGCAGTATCGACCCTACACCCTCACAACAAGAATGCAAGCTTTTTTTACGGCAATTCTCATTATGGCCATTTTGCCACGTTTGGCGTGGCCAGAGTTCCGGCATGATATTGCAGCCACGCGCGAGTAGGCCCGGCTTCACCGAAGCCGAGGCCCCAAGAGCGCTGGGCTTCGGTGAAGCCCGCGCTACTACGCACATCGTTATACAAATAGGTTTTGGCGGAAAGAGGCCATAATGAGAATTGCTGCTTTTTTTAAAAAAGATCACACCGCCGCGCGGGAGTTCCTGTCAAAAACTGTGTGTTCAGGCAGGTTGGCCCTCAACGGCGTGTTGTCATTATTTGAAATCGGGATCAGGCTGCTTCTTTCCGTATTTCTTCTGTACCCTTGCGGCAAGATCAAACAGACTCTGATTGCGATCTTTCCAGCCGGAGCTGATAAAAAAGGCACGGGATACGTCACCCTTTTTCTGTGTTATGTTTACAACTTTTATCCGTTCATCCAGCAGCGAACGGATTTCCTTCACCATTTCCTCTCCGATAACCTGCGGGGCCTTTGCATCCAGCCATACCTTTTCCAGATATACGCGCGCTTCAACTTCCTGAACCGACGCACGAAAAGCTTCTGAACGAACTGTCGCAACAGGCCCTTCCTTCCCTATGCCGAAAATACTGGGCACTCCGAAGTTAAGATTCAACTGCCCCCATGCCGATTCAGGATAGCGTCCCGCCAGAGTCCCCCGAACCCGTCCCCGGCTGTCTTTGAGAACTCTCCAGAAGTCTCCGCCAATACGGCCAAGACCTTTCGGACCTTTGCCAGTGGCAACTCGCGGCCATCTGTGGTTGCGCGCGCCTATCCATGTCTCCAGTTTACAACGATACTCCGTCAGGCTGCTTTTCAGCGACATCTCCCTGGGATAGTAGGCCATCCATCTGGGGTTAGACCATCCAAACGCGTACCCTTGACCTGGATGCGCAGGGTCGCAACGGATCCCCCACAGGGCGCTGAACATACCCATTTTATACCCTTGCCATCCATCGCAGCGATAATGGGAATGAATCGCCCATTCGGCGTCCTTTACCCCATTGCAGATATCATCCATGGCCTGTTTTGTGGGTCGATGATCGCCGGCCAGCCCGAACAACATGGAATCTTTCAATCCCCTCTTCTCTAGAACAGTCTGGATCCCATCGGTGAGCTTCTTCCAGAATTCCCTGGATTCAACCGTTCCCCATGACGGCCCCCTCGCCACGGAATATTCTCCTGTCTCCGGATCGTAGATTGTGTACAGAATAGGCCTATCGTGAATTCTACCTGACTTTCCCGTTCCGCCTGCATGTCCCTGGCTGTATGGCGGCTCCCAGCAGTAAAGCACCACACCCGGAATGCGCCCCATGTGTTTGACGGCCGTATCCAGGTATCTTTCTACGATCGTGAAATCGGGCTGCAATTCAAAATCTTCGTCACGAACCCACCTTACCATCGCATGCTCGTTGCCGAAATGTGTTCGTCGAATGCAGGTAATATACAATGTCTTGCCGCCAACTCCACCCACCAGGGCGAAACTTTTATCCAGCAATGCAAAATGCTCATCGGACCAGAGCGGCACTTCGTAGGCCATCGCCACGCTCTCAGGCGATTGTATAACATCCATTCGCCCGTGGAATTCTTTTGATGAGGGCATGTTCCACTCGCTGACAGTGACCCTGACTTTCACCTTGCGCGCTTTTACCCCTTTAGCGCTGATTGTAGCGATTCCCTCGTAAATACCGCTTTTCGCGTTGGACGGAATCTGAGCCGTCAGCCAGATCGGCTGCACCGCCCGCCCGTATTTCCCACTTATGGGAACTTCCGGCGGAGGCGTCTGGTCAAGCGAATCAAACGTGTTTCCGCTTCCGTCCATCAGGCCGTAACGCACAATGACCGCTGACTTCGGAATCAGGTCCTGGCCTTCAAGATCCGAGACCTCGACATTCAAACCTTTAATCGGTTTCTCATCGCCAACAACAATCTGGCCCGAAAAACTGCCGTTTCGCGTCCCAACGATTTCAACAGGGTTGGCTGTATCAAACGGATCAGGATAATCGGATTCACTAATCTTCTGAACAATGCTCTGATTCCAGCATCTGAATCCCTGGCCGGAACGCGGCTCCACGTTTGGAACAACCGCGGCATCGGGTTCGGCTGTCATTTTCATGGAGACCAGCCCAAGCCGCGTCCACCATCGGTTCGCTTTTCGAGCATAATGACCTTTTCGAACCGTTACAAAACGTTCCGCCGGTATCGGCGCGCGGTGTAATCCAATCGCCAGAACATTCACCCCCTGACGTAACTTATCAGCAGGAATCACTGCGTTGGAGATTTCCCTGGTACGCAACGCAAAGCCTTCTTGCGCCACCTCGGGTGGCTTAGCACGGTCCGCTCTAAACGGCAAGGTGAATCCATCCGGCATGTAATCCGCTCGTTCAGGGTACGGTTCAGCGGGCGTGGCGGGCGTGACCGTCCCTTCAGGCATGTGAGCGCGCATGATTTCTTCGCCGTTCAAATACACAACGGCCCCGCCGCGAAATTTCAGCGATAATTTTAAATCGTCGGCCTTCCGGGGATCCTTGACTTCAAATGTGCCCCGCATCAGGATCAGCTTCCAGCCGTCATCTCTTCCGCGGTAGTACCAATTCTTCAGCATTGGGCCCTGCGAACGAAACCAGTTACCGTCATTAAAGTCCGGTTTCATCCAGTCAGGGGGAACGTTCGAGGGCAATGTGCTGACTTTGTCTTTCGGCGTCTGAACAACCTTCCATCGATTTGAAGGTAATGTCGGTTTATCAGGATTGTTTTTGAACCACTTGCGTTTGGAGCCCACGCTGTCAAAATCAGTAACCACCCGGCCATGGACAATTTTCCCCGACTTATCCACGACTTCGCCCGTTTCCCGTACGGTGCAGAACCGCCAGAATGTTCTATTGCTGAGAATAACAGCATCTTTCTTCGCGGAGTTTTCATCGGATCGGGCCACCTCAACTGCCGCTATATTAAGAAAAATAAAACAAATACAAATTATTCTCATCAGTTTTCCACCTTTCAAATTATTACACCATTCTGTATTAACAGGTTAGAGACTAACCCGTATTTCTCACAGGATTTCGTAGCGAGAGCAGCTGAATCCTGGAAATGCGGGCTAATTCACATCCACTGTTTCCTCGGCCGCATAAACCGTTTTCATGCGCACAATACGCCGGTTCAGAACGTCGGAGACATACACGGCCTTGTAGCTCGCACCGACGGCCTGGGGCCAGCCCAGGGGGACGTCCGGGGTTTTGATCATGCTATCCTCGCCGGGGCCGCGCGAGTCGATATTGCCGTAATGGCCGAACTGCTGAATCAGGTTGCCGGCATTGTCTACAATGCGCACAGAACAGGTAATGGCATTGGGAAGAAACAGCCGACCCCACCGGTCTACGTCAAACATGGGCTGGCGACACATACAGAAGTCGCCGAACTTCCCGCCCACAGATCCAAGCTCCGGGTAGACGGCTATGCCGTTTTCCATGAACCGGTACCTGCCACCACGCTGATCCTGGTACATTTTCACGTGGGGACGCTTGCCCTGGTGCAGTACCAGCCCATCTTTGCCCGCGGGTTTCGTTTTCTCTTGGCCCAGATTGCGAATAGAGCCGCCCTCGGGCTTGAACTTAACCACACTGCCCACGCAGCTTTCGTACGCCTTGTCATGTTCAAATCCGGGCACGGGGGTGTAATCCAGCGGTTTTGCGGCAACCCCGATATAGATGTTCCCCTGCCAGTCCAATTCAATATCGCTTTGCGTGGTTTCGATGGGCCCCAAAATGGCGCTGTCGAACCGCTCGTTCTTTTTCATGCCTGGCATGTCCTTGAGTCGGCCTGGGTCTTCGGGTTTGCCGTCCGGCCCGAAAACGGCCACGCAGTATTTCTGCCAGTCGTACATCTGCTGGGAATAGACCCGTCCGGACGCATCGGCGGCCAGGCCGACCGTGCAAAAACCGGCCCCCATTCGGCCGTAAACCGCGCCCAGCACATTTGAATCTTTTTTGTCACCATCCTCGACGGGAAGCGGCTTCAGGTCTTTGGAATACCGTGCGATGGGTCCGGAGTATTTTTCACCGGTCTGCAAATACCAGTTGTTGTCCAGCCCCACGTCCATATCCACCGCGTATTCAGTCGGCAAGTCGATCTTTTCTCCGGTCAGGCCGTTGTAGCCCTGGCACTTGGCGGCGCCATCGTTGCAGATCACCACATCGGTCTCCGGATGCACGGCCATGCGCGGTTTGACCCCGAACGGATCCTTGTTCATGTCCATCAAGTCACCGGTCAGCTTGAACTCTCCTCCGCGGTCTTCAATGCGGAGAAGCTGCATGGGGGGAGACCCCTTGCCGCCGGAGCGAAACGCGGTCCATACCACCACAGGATCTGCGGTAGCGTCCATGGTGACGTTCATGCTGTAATCGCTTTTCCCCAGGTTGTGACGGGTAAGCTCATTCATACCCGTTTTCCATGGTCCGTATTTGATGAGCTGCCGGTCAACCTGGTGATAACCGGTTTTTCTGCTGTGCATCACGTAAATGTTCCCGTTGCGGGTATCGCACCCAATCCAGGATGGACCCGAAGTATGTTTGTCGGACAGGCGCGTTTCCGACTTGAACGCCTTGATTTGTTTACCGGAGGCATTCAGCACAACGATCCGGTTGTTGGCGGTATCCGCCACAAGCAGATTGCCTTCGCCGTCAAAAACACTCCAGCCGGCGGCGGGCGGCTTTTCTCCGCCGGTCAGATCCGCCCATTTTTCGAAGCGTCCCTCCGGCGTGTTTTCCATCCGGTAAATACGGCCGTGCGGCCATTTTTTGTTGTATTTCTTCTTCTTGCCATAGTATCCGGAAAGATACAGGTGATCGCCATCTGCGGAAGGGACTATGCAGCGGGCGCCCACGACATCGCGCCAGTAGACGGTTTTGCCGTCCCAGGCTTTCTTCCAGAACGAATCGCCGACCGCTTCGCCCTTGTCAGTGATGCGGGCCAACCCCGTTGCCCTGCCGTTGTGCAGGGTAATGATGCCTTTGCTGTTGACGGTCGAAACCAGCTCGCCCATCGGCGGGGGATAAAATTCCGGCCACGTGCCGTAATAGTTCCGCGGAATGAAATGCTCATCCACGGACCGGGGTGTAACCTTGTCTTTGGGTTTGGTCTTTTTGAATGCCTGCAGCTTCTCTTTGGGCAGGTTCGCGGGCATGGGCATAATGGTGCGGATATAGTTCCCGTCCCGGTCAAAGATCTGCAGGAACGGAATGTAACCGCGTTTCACCATGACCGAAGAACTGTAAACGTACAGCCGGCCTTTGGTATCCGTGGCCATGCCCTGCAGATCGCCGATCCAGTATTTGGACTCGCCCACGAAGCCGTCCAGCTCGGCCTTCATACCGAGCCGCACACGGGCCTTGAAAGGACCGTTGGCGACCGCCTTGCCGACATCGTTTTTTCCATCCCACGCGACCGACTGGTTGAGTCCACGGATCAGAGGCGCTGGAGGCGGATTCTTCCCGCCCAGAACGCCAGCCGCCAGATGCCGGACGATCCCGCCGTCTCTGTCAAGAATGGTTACTTCCACATCCGTGGATTCGGATACCGCAAAAGAAAGAACAACACCCTCACCCTTCGTGCTTGCAACCGGCTTTTCGGTAAATGTTGCCCCAGCATATGAGTACACCGCAGTGAGAACAAAAACAATACATGCAAAACTGCTTTTAAACTGTTTCTCGATCACAATACAATTTCCTTGTTCTATTATTATTTAACCTACGGAATGATTTAGCCTGATCAATTCATCAACTTCGTCATGAGAGTTGGCATGTTGCTTTAGATCAATGGCTTTGCGCACATAGCCGGGTGAAGGCGCATAGACATGCGTCAAGATCGGCTGGCCGGCAAAGTCGTTGAAATGAAGTGACATGCACACTCGTAATAGATTTTTATGAATAGATCAGGTTAGCCCGCCTGAGCATTAGAAAATCCGGCAAGCCGGATTGAGCCTCAAGGTTAGAATGTACAGTTGTGCCGCAATGGGACTTGTCCCTTGCGTTTCCCTTTTCATCAAAGATGGTTTTGACAATCAAATGGCCACCGCGCATCGCCGGCCCGATCCATTCCAGTCGTTCCCCGCACGCAAACGGATTCTTAACCCTGACCTCAAAATCGCGCCCTTTTCCCCTATGAGCCACGCCGACAAAATCATGAGTACTGCTCAAGCCCGATCCTCCCGCGTCGGGCACAGTATCCTCCGGTTCAACGCCGGACGCAAAGCCTTCATTATAAGGTCTGTGACTGACGGCCTCAAGCTCCTCAAGCCACCTGGGAAGAATACCGTCAAACGACCTTCGATCTTCGGCACAGGTATCCAGAGCTTCCCTGTAAACTCGAGTCACATTAGCCACATAATACTCGCTTTTCATCCGGCCTTCTATTTTCAGAGAACATATTCCATTATCAACAAGCTCGGGAATACGGCGGATAAGGCATAGATCTGAGGCGCCGAGAAAAATTGTGCCCCCACTTGTTTCGTAGACCGGAACAGCCTGCCCGGGCCTTTCCTGCTCCACAAGCTGCCAGTTCCACCTGCATGAGTGCTTGCACTCACCGGTGGAAGCCGGGTGCCCAGACAAATACGCAGACAAAAGACAGCGGCCGG
Source organism: uncultured Victivallales bacterium (assembly GCA_964475205.1). Lineage (GTDB taxonomy): Bacteria > Verrucomicrobiota > Kiritimatiellia > UBA8416 > CAYSRM01 > CAYSRM01. The sequence continues at coordinate 20,223 of CAYYVQ010000041.1, forward strand.
ACACGGCCATGCACATGGCGCCGTGAACAAACACCTCAACATCTATCCCCGATTTCTTTGCAATTATCCCCGCTTCTTCGATCCCGCATTCCCTGGCCAGAATAACCCGTTCAGCCCCGGATTTCTTCCAAAAAGAGGCGGACAGTGGATTCGCAGTGCTCATCTGGGTAGATATGTGAAGCGGCAATTCCGGGCGTTCCTGCCTTGCAAGAGTAAAAGCCCCAGGATCAGAAACAATAGCGGCGTCAATGGGGAAATCAGCCGTTTTTCTGAGCCAGTTCTGCATGTCCTCGATTCGGTTCGGGAACATGAGAGAATTTAGACACACGTAAAGCTTCTTGCCACGGGAGTGAGCGTATTCTATCGATTCTTCAAGTTCCTGGTCATTCAGCTCCGCAAAATCGGGCCGCATGGAAAAGCCTGAGACACCTGTATAAACTGCGTCTGCGCCGAATTCAATAGCCGACCGGACCTTTTCAAGGCTTCCTCCGGGCGCAAGAAGTTCAGGTAGATGCCTTTTCATATTAACCCGCATGTGCCTGTAATCCCTGCTTCTGGCGAAGGGGCAAACACAGACACTCTTCCTGGGTGAAGCACCGGCTATATCCTCTCCGGATGAGATATGCCCAGAAGATTCAACCCCTTGCTGAGAATGTCGGCTGTTATGTTACAGAGCCTGACACGGCTTTCCCGGGTTCCCTCTTCGGCTTTAAGAAAGGGCACATTCTGATAGAAGGCGCTATAGGTTTGCGCAAGATCATACAAGTACTCGGTTAGTACGCTTGGCTTGAAACTCTCGGCTGCAAGTGTTACGGCTTCTCCAAACCGCAGTATCTTCAGGGCAAGCGTACGCTCTATTTCTTCGCCCAGCATAATTTCATAGTCTTCAGGATTCTTCCCGGCAAAACGCTCGTAATATTTTGCGCGCACACTCCTGATTCTCGCGTATGCGTACTGAAGGTAAGGGCCGGAATTGCCGTCAAGCGAAAGCGCCTTGTCCCACGTAAAGGTTACGGTGGTCTGGGGATTCTGGCTGAGGTCAACATATTTTACTGCGCCCGTTCCCACGGCTTCAGCAATTTCCCGCTGCCGGTCCTCGCTCATTTCCGGGCTCGTCTCTTTAACCACCTTGAGCGCCCTGTCAACAGCCTCGTCAAGCAGCGATTCAAGCTTTATCACGTTGCCCTCCCTTGTAGAGAAAGTGCCTTCCGGCAGACGCATCAGACCGAATCCTATGTGTTTAAGGTCAACACCGTGGCCCAGCTTCCGGGCTATGGCGAAAAGCTGTTTGAAGTGCAATTGCTGTCTTTCGTCAGTAACGTAAAGAATCAGGTCCGGATTGAACTCGGCCACACGGCTCTCAAGGGTGGCAATATCCGTCGTAGCGTAGTTGAAGCCCCCGTCGCTCTTCTGCACGATGCATGGCGGCAGTTTTTCGTCCTCAAGAAAGACCACCATAGCCCCTTGGCTTTCACGCGCAAGCCCCTTGCCGCTCAATTCCTTGACGACCGCTTCAAGCCGGTCGTGATAGTAGCTTTCTCCCCTGACCTGGTCATAATTAACGCCGAGCCGAGCATAAATGCGTTCCAGCTCACTGAGGCTCAGTCTTACGAATTCTTTCCACAACCTGAGATTCTCCTGTTCACCGGACTGGAGCCTGACGAGTTCTTTCCGGCATTCGTCCATCCATGTTTTGTCATTTTTTCCGCGTTCATAGCTCTTAACATAAACACGTTCAAGCTCTTCCATCGGGTTTTGCTTCAGAGCTTCTTCGTCTCCAAATTCACGGTAACCGTGAATGGTTATACCAAATTGCGTACCCCAGTCACCCAGGTGATTGTCTGCTATCACATTATAACCAAGGAACCTATACAGGTGATCCAGAACGGTTCCTATGTTGTGAGACCTCAGATGCCCGATATGGAGCGGTTTGGTTATGTTTGGCGAACCGTAATCCATGACGGTGATCATGCCTCCGCCGGTAAGCGGCACACCCAGTCTGTCATCGCATGCGATTTTCTGAAGTGCGCCGGCCATCCAGGCGTCATCAAGGTAAATATTTATAAAACCCGGCCCTGCAAGTTCAGCCTTTGCTACCGCCGGATGCTTACCGGCTTCTTTCAGCGCTTTAGCTGCTACCTCCCTGGGGGGACGTTTTGCCCTCTTTGCAAGAGCCATTGCGGCATTGCACTGGTAATCGCCGAATTCAGCCCGCGCAGAGGGCAATACTCGTATGACATTCGTGTCCGTCCCTGCTTCGCGGCATATGGGTTCAAACCCGTGTTTGAGCCACGCAGTCAGTAGCTGTGCTGTCGTCAGGTTGTTCATGGCCAGAGAATATGGAAGGCGATGGAGGTAAAAACAAGGGAAAAATGGGGTAAGGCAAATGTTTTGAGATTACGTTTTATCTTGCATTTGAGCCGGGCCGGCTTTATCAATAGTTGTGGTACGGCTTTAACAAGAAAGGATGTTCTCATGAGCGCTGAAGAAAACAGCAACGTCAATGAAGAAAAGAAAATTATCGACATTGAAACAGAACCTGAAAATAAAGGGAACGCTGAAGAAAAAACCGGTGAAGCGGAAAATGAACAGCCCCTGAAAGAAGCGAAGCAGAAGATTGGAGACAAAATACAGAAGACAAAGAAATGGTTTGGCAAGGCGATTGCCGGAATCGGTTCTTTCCTGGGTTCCGTGAAATTCGATCCGCTCTTTTTTGTCAAGTTTCTTGATAAACTTCTGGGTCTGGCCAGGAAAACTTTTTCTACCAACATGTTTCACGCCATGTCTGAATGGTCGGTAAGGTACGGACATGTTGCGCTCATAACCGGAGCAGCTCTGAGCATACTGTGCTTTCTGTTTGCCGGCATCCGCGCAGGCAGTTTCCTGTTGTTCCTTTCAGGCATAGGATATGCCTTTCTGCTGCTTGTACTTCAGTACACGGTTAACAAGTTCATCGATTCAGGGGACAGCCTGGTTAAATCCTCTCCCAGCAGACTGGCTTCTGCGAATTTCCTGGATTGTGTGGCGATCCTTATGGAACTGACTGGCGTTGTTCTTTTCATCCTGTTCGCGTTGCAAGGGTGGATACAGGCAATAGTCGGCATTGGAGCATGGGCGTTTTTCGATGTCGTCGCATGGACAGCACTGCATCCTTCATTGTGCAATATAACAATCAGCAAAGAGACCAATGCAGGCGAAGAAGCGATCGGCATTCTGTCCTTTGCAGTTAAAGCTGCAGTCAGAATAGTGCCGCTGGGTTTCGGGCTGGGTACAATAATCGGCGCGATTGCCCTTGTGCTGGCAACGGTAAAAATGCTTTTCGCAGGCGGGGCCGGCGAAGCGGCGGTAGATGCCATCGGGCTGATTATTGTCGCCTCCTGCCTTCCATTTGTAAGCTATCTGCTTTTTGCGGTGTATCACCTGACCGTTGACGTGCTCCGGTCAATTCTGTCAGTGCCCGGCAAGCTGGACAGCCTCGGAAAGAAAGATTAAGGGAACTACGACGCCACAAGCGAATAATCCATCCATCCGGGGCCGCCGCATGTGAGACAGGTTTATCGTCTTTGCCGTAACTTATTGCGCCGAAAGAATCCGTTCAGGCAAAACAAAATCGACGGAATAAACTCTTTTTCTCACTTTTGCGAACAACAAAAATTTCTGCCTTTCTTTTTTCCAATTCGTGCCCTTGCAGTGGCGCTATTCTCGCTCGCAGCAGGAATTTTGTGAGATATGCGGGTTAAATCGTTTGACACCGTCTCAAGTGAGGGTATAGATTTATTATTTGAAAGTAAGAATTTGAACCAGGTGCACTCACAGGAAGGGAGAGTGATCAGATACAGTGATAGAAGTGAAGGTAAAACGCGGAGAAGCCGTTGACAAGGCTTTGAGGCGTTTGAAGAAAATCATGGATAAAGAAGGCATGATGAAGCAGGTTCGCGCAAACCGTTACTTTGAGAAGCCCAGCGAAAAAAAGCGACGTAAGTCCGCAAGAGCAAGGGCGCGAGCTGCCAAGTCAAGATAAGAAACACAGGCCATAACAAATAAGACACACGAAGCTCCCCGATCATATCGGGGAGCTTCGCTGCATTGAGGGGAAACCGGCGCTGTGATAATTTCATATCTTAAGTGTGAAATTGAAATCAGGACCTGAGACCAGAAAAATGACAATAGCCCTTTCTACCAGGTGGAATGCCTCACACCATCGGAATGGTGAGGAATTGGTCCAGGAAATTCTCGATCTTGGCATTACAAGCATAGAACTTGGATACAACCTTACTATGGACCTCGTTCCCGGCGTTTCGAAAATGATAGAACAAAAGGCCGTAAATGTAACAAGCGTACACAATTTCTGTCCCGTACCCATCGGAGTATCCCGGGGACATCCTGAACTGTTTCTCATGACCAGCAATAGTCAGCGCGACAGAGAAAGGGCTGTAACCCATACTTCCAGAACTATTGAACTGGCGGCAAAATCCGGCGCATCTGCCATAGTAGCGCATGCAGGATACGTCAGGATGGTCCAATTGACATCGAAACTGATCACCCTGATGTATGAGCAGAAACAGCATTCACGAGCATTCGAAAAAACAAAAATGCGCCTGATGCTTCAGCGCCAGAAAAAAGCTGGCCGTTACCTTGACAACCTTAACCGATGTCTGGAAAAACTTGTGCCGGAAGCAGAAAAGGCAGGAATCCGCATAGCTCTTGAAAACCTGCCCTCGTGGGAGGCAGCGCCAAACGAATCGGAGATGGAAGAGATCTGCAAAAGGTTTCCATCAGCCGTCGCTTACTGGCACGATACAGGACACGCGCAGGTCAGACAGAACCTGGGATTCGGCATACAGAAGAAATGGATAGAAAAGCTTGCGCCCTGCACGGCAGGTTATCATATTCACGATACAGACCACTGCGCGAACGATCACATAATGCCGCCCCGCGGATGCATAGAATTCGACACTCTCGAACCGGTAATACAAAAGGACAAGCCGCTTGTCCTGGAGCCGCGCCCCGGAACCCCGGCAGACGAAATTACAACAGCAGTTGAATTTCTTGAAAATATATGGCAGAAGTAAAAAGAAAGATGGAAAAAATATTCAATATCCGGCAGCGTCTTAGCCCGGATTGATCACACTTTTTCGAGCAGAAACGGTTCAGAGTATTGGCAG
>CAYYVQ010000042.1:0-25156 GCA_964475205.1 uncultured Victivallales bacterium
TGATCAGTCGATGGTTATTGCCTTTGACGGGAATGTTGGTGAATAATCCAGGCTAAACAGATTATAGTTTTTCTTATCTGCGGGCAACATTTTCAAGCACGTCGGCAATATGCCCGGCTGATCCGTCTTCTGCAGCGGCGCTCAGGGCCGATTTCATGCGATCCCGAAGGCTTTTGTTGCCGACAAGTTCCCTGATGACGCCCGCCAATTCACCGCAACCGGCTTCACCCTGGTCCAGTATCCTTACACCGCCTACCTGCTCCAGATTTTCGGCATTCAACCTCTGGTGTGCGCTGGAAGCATAAGGATACGGCACCATTATCGACGGCACGCCAAAACGGCAGATTTCAGCACAGAATGCCGCGCCTGCTCGTCCTATTGCAATATCCGCACAAGCATAGATTTTGTACATGTCCTGTACAAAATCTACAACATCGGCATGTATGCCCGCATCAACATATTTCCGTCTGATTGCGGAAACATTTCCTTTTCCGGCTATATGAATAACATAAATCGCTGCTTCTGAGGCCAGCGAACACAGGGCATCAACTCCTACACTATTCAGAAATTCGGCGCCCTGGCTGCCGCCGGTTACCAGCAAAGTAACCTCATTTTCCTCCGGGGCGCAAACAAAAGAATCTGCCGAACGCGATTCAGGCAGCGGAAACCCTGTAACCTCAGTTCGTCTCGCATCAAGAAGTCCAGCAGCCGAGGCATAAGCAACGGCCACACAGTCTGCGTATGGAGCAAGAAACCCTACCACCTTCCCTGGCACGGCGTTACCTTCGTGAAGGACCAGGGGGATTTTTCTGAACTTAGCTGCCACCGCAGGCGCCGCGGATGCATAACCGCCCATTGCCAGAAACACATCAGGACGATTTTTTCTCAGTAATGAAATGCTCTTGCCACATGAAGAAAGGAGATCTGCAATCGACACAATACCGGACGGTCTCAATGGATTCTGAAATCCAGAAGCAGCGACCGTCAGGACCGGCCCATTCCAGTCCTGGAGCAATATTTGTTCTGTATCCCTTCCGGTAAGCCACAACCTGGCCCGGTGCCCCCTTCTCTGAAGTTCTTCGGCAACTGCTAGGCCCGGCAATATGTGCCCTCCGGTTCCACCGCAGGAAATATCAACTTTCATAACAAACTCAAAGCTTGCCCCATATCGTAAAAAAGTCAAACCCAAGCTGTAAGTTGCGCGAAGGCAACACTATGTATTTACAGCGTCGAGCAAAGTTTTCAGTATGTTTGGCATGGTTTACACAAAAGAGGGAGCGCTTGGCTTTTTCAGTTGTTTTTTTTCGACACAAATCAATAGCTTCGGGCAACGCCGCAAATACATATCGCCTCACTTCCCAATTACTTGCAACTTGCCCGGGGCTTTTCATAAAGAGATCAGGCAAAACGTTTGTATCACGCCGGGTTTTGTGTAAAATTTACGATCATGGAAATAAAGGGTTTTGAAATCAAAGAATGTATTTTCGAAGGAAATAACTCCACTATCTGGAAAGCCAACCAGATCAGCCTGGGACGTCCTGTAGCCATCAAAGTCCTTAAACCCGAGATGGCGGCAAACCCGGAGCAAAAAGCTGAGTTCCTCAGGGAAGCCAGGATCACCGCCAAAATCAAGCATCCCAATCTTATCCAGGTTTACGACATCGGAGATGAAGGAAACCTGTGTTACTACACAATGGAATATTGCGGCGGCCCTACAGTTGAACAGCTCCTTGAAAAAGAAAAGAAACTTTCAAACAAAAAAGCCCTGGATATCGCCCTGCAGGTTGCGCATGGACTTAGGCGACTATGGCAGGAAGAACACATGGTTCATCGCAATTTGAAGCCGGACAACATTCTCACCACAAAGGATAATACCGCCAAGATATGCGATTTCGGCCTTGTCAAGATATGTTCCGACGGGGCAGAAGAAAAAGACAGCGAGTCCCTCGCTGGAACACCCAACTACATGTCTCCGGAACTGGCCGCCGGAAAAGATATCGATTGCCGCTCCGACATGTACAGCCTTGGAGCCCTGATCTATCATATGCTGACCGGACAGGCGCCCTTTGGCGACCGGACCGAGGCTGACGATGTTCTGGATGGCCAACGCCAGGACCAGATTGTAAATCCTAAAGAACTGGCGCCCGGCACAAGCATCAGCGCTGTAAATCTTCTTTCAAGACTTATGATGAAATCGCCGAACTACAGGCACAAGAGCTGGGATGATGCGGTTGCTGCCATCGACAAAGCAAAAAAAGGCCGTCTTTTCCTTATGCATAAATCGGAGGCATTAAGCACTATCGGAGATCTGCATTCATCCGAAACGCCCGGCAGGACAATGAAACATCCTGTTCAACGTAGCGAGGTTTTTACATTTCCGCTATGGCTGCATGCGGCTTTATGGCTTGCCCTGATATTATGGTGGACTGGAACTGGAATAGTGCTTATGCGCGAATCGGCTCCCGTGTCTCCTGAAGAAGAAGGCTCTGCATTCGCTGATATTTCCCTGGATGATGCAAAGGGAAACGAAAAGGAACTGTCTGTCCCGACAAATTCTGTTTCTGAAAACAGCAATCCCGGCAACGGCGGTGAAGGACCCGCCGACCAGCCTGGCGGGCAGCACGCGGAAACGCCGCCGGCAGAAACTACGGCTTTCTCACAACCGGCAGAAAGTACTGAGACAATAATCACCCTGGAATTAATGAAAAAAGTGACAGAAGGAAAACTTGCTGATGCATTTGCGAGTCTCAACGGAAAGTCCCCCGCTCAAGACAGCAAAGAGGCAAACCAGTTGAAAACCATGCAACAGGTTATCAAAAAGCTGTCTTCCGTAGACTCTGAAGTCGCGCAGGCTTTCGCCCGCAAAGTCGGCCTTGATGTGACTATTCATCATGCGGGCAAAGAGATCCCGGTAACTATCAAATCTGTCATAAACAACACGATAAACGCAAGGCCCGTCGGCAACGGCCCGAAAGAAGTGACTTTCCCTGTTTCCAGGCTGCAGCCTTCGGAAAAAGCCCGCTGGCTTGGAAGAGCAAGATCGAATGCCGACCATGCCGTGCGCTTTTTTCTGTATGCAAGGGATGGCGATAAGGAAAAGGCCGAAAGACATGCTTCAGCAAGCGGATCCCTTTCCGATCCTCTTGGCGACTTTCTGGCGTCACAATAACAAGGCGCACAGATCTTCAACTCCAGGGGCGTTATGCGCGATAAAAAAAGCGGAACAGGTATGTTGACATGAAAAATATTCACGAGAGGCTTCGGCAGCTCAGGGAAGAGATAAACCGGCATGATTATCTGTATTATGTTCTTGCCTCTCCAGAGATAACAGATCGAGATTACGATTCTCTTTACTCGGAGCTGCGGGAGATTGAACTGGCCGACCCGGCCCTGATTACGCCCGATTCACCCACCCAGCGAGTAGGCGGCCAGCCGCTGGAAGCGTTTGAAGAAATCGAACACACGCTACCTATGATGAGCCTCGAGAATACCTATTCCAAAGATGAGGTACTCTCTTTTGATACGCGAACACGCAAGCTGTTGCATGGAGAAGAACTGACTTACATTGTGGAACCAAAAATAGATGGTGTTGCTGTGTCCCTCCGTTACGAACACGGAAAGCTGCTAACCGGGGCGACACGGGGTAACGGCAGAGTTGGGGACAACGTAACTGCAAATATCCGGACCATTCGAACCATTCCGCTCCAGATTACGGGACCCGATTCTGAATGTCCTGTATTTGAAGTCCGGGGCGAGATATTTATGCCCAAAAGCAGTTTTGTCCAACTAAACCGCAAAAGAGAAGCCGCCGGACTGGCGGCTTTCGCAAACCCGCGCAATGCCGCAGCCGGATCTTTGAAACTGCTTGATCCAGCCATGGTGGCAGCCAGGCCGCTTGACGCGATTATGTATGGAACCGGCATGGTAGCAGGACGGTCATTCCCAACCCATTGCAGCTTTCTCGAGAGTCTTAAGGCAGACGGGATCAAGACCGTTCCCATCTACTGGAAATGCGAAAATATACAAGCTGTTCTCACCAGGCTTGATCAACTGCAGGCTCGACGGCATGATTTCGAATTCGAGATAGACGGAGCAGTAATAAAAGTGAACGAAAACAACCTGAACCGGAAACTCGGGGCAACCGCAAGAAACCCGAGATCGGCGATAGCCTATAAATATGATCCGGAACAAGCCAGGACCACAGTTACAGGCATCAGGGTGCAGGTGGGAAGAACAGGCGTGCTTACCCCGGTTGCAGATCTGGACCCTGTAAAGATATCCGGATCGGTAGTGTCAAGAGCAACTCTTCATAACGAAGATGAAATTGCAAGAAAAGACATAAGAGTTGGCGACTCTGTTGTGGTGGAAAAGGCCGGAGAGATAATTCCGTCCGTAGTTAAGGTTCTTTTCGAAGAACGGACCGGCTCCGAATCAGTTTTCCGCATGCCTCCGAGATGTCCGACATGCGCCGGACCGGTCACTCGCAGGGAAGGAGAAGTAGCCGTTCGTTGCGAGAATCTGCAGTGCCCCGCACAACTCAAACGGCGCGTCAATCATTTCGCTTCAAGCGAGGCAATGGACATAGAAGGACTCGGAACCTCCCTTGTCGAACAGCTTGTAGATACTCAACTTATCTCAGATCCAGCCGACATCTACACCCTGCAACTGGAAAGTCTGCTTAAACTTGAAAGAATGGGACACAGATCGGCTGAAAAACTGCTCGGGAATATTGTCCTGTCAAAACAACGCGAATATCACAGGGTCATTTTTGCCCTCGGGATACCTCATGTCGGATCTCAAAATGCGAGACTGCTTGCAGAATCATTTCCGTCCATGGACGAACTCATGAATGCAACGCCCCAACGGCTGGAACAGGTCCCAACCATCGGTCCAACCGTCGCAGAAAGTATAAAAAGGTTTTTTGCCCATCCCGATAACATCCCGGTGATCGATAAGCTCCGCATGGCAGGAATCCAGATGCAATCCGCCGACACTCCAGCCGCCTCGCTCAAGCTCGAAGGGCTCAGGTTCGTCCTCACCGGAACTCTTCCCACCCTGGGCCGAAAGAAAGCCTCAGAGCGGATAAGGAGAGAGGGCGGATCAGTGTCGTCCTCCGTGTCGGAAAAGACCGACTACCTGCTGGCCGGAGATAAGCCGGGTTCAAAAATGGCGAAAGCGCAGAAACTGGGCGTCCGGATACTTGACGAGGCAGAATTTATCCGGTTGCTAGACCCGAAATAACCGACGCAATTTCCTGCTCTGAGGCTTTCCAGTCAAGCTTTGCGGGCAATTCATGAAGCTCCCACCGCTCCCGATGACTTGCCGTCTGCCCGGGCTGAAGAAAAGTCAATGGTCCCAGGCTTTCAAGCTCAACAAAATCCCTGCAGGCAAACGCCTCAAAGTTTACTCCCCCGTCTGGATAGCAGGCTGTTTTCTGCCTGTGGAATCGCTTGATAAACAGATGCTTTTCAACACAGTAGCAGACGCAGCCATCATGGGAAAAGCCCATCTTGGTCGGTCCCATTGCGGCATCGTGATGTAAAAAAACAAATTTCGAACCAAAAACCCAACGGCCGTCCGAAAGGTCGGTATACGGCCATATGCTCCACTCCTGGTTGTGAGTCAGCCTTTCGGTATGGGAGATTTTTGAGGGCAGGGGAATGATTGCAGAGCCTCCTTCTCTCATCACTGTAATTGCCCAGGGCGCCAGATCAATGCCGGTCTCGCCCCCGTTGGTCAAGGAATGATCAATAAGCAGCCCACCCTTTCCATCGCACAGACTAACTTCCATGGTCTTGGCCACCCCGCTCAATCCGCCTTTCGACTGGCTGAGCTTTATGCCGCTATCTGTTTCCGAAACGTCAATTGAAATGTTGTCCGGCTCATATGTCAGCGGTTTTCGTTCAGGCGATATCCACAACCGGTGCCCGCCCCTGATTTTCCACTCAATCTCGCCTGAGCCGCCCTGCTCGCCGGCTACTTCTTTAAGTATGTTCGGGCCGCCGGGAAACGCATAACGCATAATTCGCGGACCTACATCGGTAGTTACGACAGCCTCGATTCTGCCGTCAGAAAGACGCAAACAGTTCGGCCACCCGTTAAATTCCATCTTTTCCATATCTTCACCTTTTTAACGATACCCGCCGGCGGCAACATCCTTGTCCCGCTTCTTCTCCCTGCGGGCAATGGTCCAGATGCACAGTTCGTACAGCATGGCAAGCGGCAATGCAAGAAGAAGTTGGGTTATGGGATCGGGGGGTGTAAGAAACATAGCCGCAACCATAAGGGCAACCCAGACATACGGCCGTTTGCTTTTTAATTGCCGCGCGTCAACAATTCCCATCGCCGACATTGCCAGCACTACCACGGGCAGTTCAAATGCCAGCCCGAAAGCCAGCAGCAGACGAATTACGAAAGACACATAATCGCGCACATCAATAAAGTTACAATTCAATCCAAGCCAATCGTTAATGCCTATCATCGCTCTTAAGGCAAAAGGCAAAGTCGTAAAATAACATACGGCTACTCCAAGAAAAAAAAGAATGACCGCATAACTGCCCGATTGCGATACAGCTTGTTTCTCCCCCGCAGTCAATGCGGGAAAAATGAAACGGCCCGCAACAAGAACAATGAAAGGAGCGCTGAGCAGCAGACCGCCCCAGAGGGAAATCCTGATGGCAACGCTGAAGCCGCTTCCTACACTTAGCGGCACTAAAAATTCGCCATAGTCAATACCTATTACTCTCAACGGCATCATTGCCAGTTTCAAAGCAAACGGCGTAAATGGAATCATCAGGATAACTCCACCTGCCAAGAGAAGACCGCTGCGGATGATCACTGTACGCAGGTCACTCAGGTGCTCGAGAAAAGGCTTTGCCTCGCCGTGCGCTGTGTTATCCAGCGAGCCCATCTTCGGTTCCTTTCTCCGCAATCCTGCCAGGCTCTGCCCCGGCATTGTCCAAACCGGCGTTTTCTTGTTGCAGGTCAGGATTATCCTCCAAAGATTTTTCGTTATCCGGCAGTTCAATATCCGCGGTGATAATCTGATCGTGGAATTCGCGGGAAAATCTCTGGAGCTGGTCAATAGCCTTTCCCAGGGACCTGGCTATCTCGGGCAGCCTTCGTGGACCGAAAACAACCAGAAGAACTGCAAAAATCAGGACAATTTCCCATGACCCGATCTGGCCTGCAAAAGCGACAAAAGAATACAAGGTGCCTGGGTCCATTCAAATTTGCCTTAAAGATGCCGGTATTTGCTCATTCAACGCTCACTTTTCAGCGGAAAATCCCCGCATCCGGCCGGCATCTGTTCTTTGCCATCAATAATCCGGGCTACCGGTACAGGACAAACTCGACCCTTCTGTTTTTGCGCCATGCAGCCTCGTTGTGTCCGGGATCAAGAGGTTTTTCTTCTCCGTAACTGCGAGTCTGAATCCTGGAGCTGTTTATGCCAAGCCCCACCAGATAAGCCCTGACAGCCAAAGCCCGGTGTTCTCCCAGCGCCATATTGTATTCCCGGCTTCCTCTTTCATCGCAATGGCCTTCAACAATAAGACGCACGTCCCTGTTTTGCTCCATGTAGTCTGCGACTTCTTCAATCTTGGGAATTTCACTGCTCGGCAACTGGTAACTGTCATAAGCAAAATAAACCCTGTCGAAATCAACTTCATTCACCAGCGTTCCCATTTCAAATCTCTCGCCAAGGGCCACGTTGCCTTCCAGTTCCTCAGGATCCAATATCCCGGAGGGCGTTTCTCCGTCCTTTCCGCCTCCCCACGGAGTTCGACATCCCGAGCTCAAGATTACTGCGCACAAAAGTGAACAAACCAAGCCCATGCAACGTATTTTATCTGACATTTTCTGCTCCTGAGTATTTCCGTTAATCAAATGGCGCCGTTTATTACCTGGGCGACCACGTCGGCGAATGCCAATCTCCCTTGAATCTGGTTAAACGTAGTGAAGTCCCCTCTATGGTGTCAAGAATATAGAGATTTGAACGGTATCCGACCGTGCGGGTATAAACAATGTGCCTCCCGTCTGCAGCCCAGGACGGATCCTCATGATCGGCATTACCGGCAGTCAATACCCGGGATTTCCCGCCATCGGGATCCTTCAGACAGATCTGGTAATGCCTGCCCCGTTTGCTGCTGTAGACAATTTCACCGCCAGGCCCCCAATCGGGAGCGACATTCTGGGATCCCCTGTAAGTCAAACGCCTCTTCCCTCCGCCCGAGGCGTCCATGATGTAAATCTGAGGCAACCCCGATTCATCCGCAACATAGGCTATCTCCTTTCCGTCCGGCGACCATGAGGGACTTGTCTCAACCGCTTTTGCCGTCCTGGTAAGTCTGCGCAATTTCCGGTTGTCCATCTTCATCACGTAAAGCTCAGGATTTCCGTCCTTGGATAGTACGGCGGCGAGGAAACGTCCGTTCGGCGAAATAGACGCGCCGAGGTTCAATCCCGGATAGCTCATAAGCTTTTTTCTCCTGTGGCTGGACAGATCGATGAGATAGATGTCAGGAAACCCGCCGTGAAAGGAAGTATACGCCAGCGTCTTTCCGTCCGGCGACCAGGACGGGGCCACGCAAACCGCTCCATCGCGCGTAAGCTGGACAAAACCGCTGCCATCCGAATTGCACAGGTAAAGATCTTTTTTTCCGCCACGCACTCCCACCATGGCAATGCGGGCCGATGCTACGCCGGGGACATCCTTTACTGCTTCCACAATTCTGTCGGCAACTTCATGCGCCAATTCATCGGCGTCTTCGGCTTTGCCGCGAAATGTTTCGTTAAGATATTGTCTGGAACCGCCGCGAACAGAGCAGGCAACTCTATTTATGCCCTTGTCCTCTTCGCATTGCCCTGACAACTGGATGCCCGCCCCGTCGTCGACTACTTTAAACCAGCCCCAGCGTTCAAGATCGTTTCGCAGCGTTTTTTCAAAAATAATCGATGACTTGCTGCCGTCGTTTTTAAAGTTATGCAGATCGATATTCGATCGTACCGCGCCGGTCTTGACGATTTTTATTTCCGCCGCGCCCGCGGACAGGATAACAAAAAAAAGAAAAAAACACGCATATTTTGACAGCGTCTTGCCATACTCCATTATTGCACCTCAAAAGCTATTGTTACGTTCTTATTCCTCTCAACGAATTCTTCCGAAAGCCCCTCTATTCTGTCCACAGATTCAAGAGCATCCGATACTGAACGGTCCATGGCTGGATTCCCTGATCCGTTAACCAGTCTGGCCGCTGTAACGCGGCCGCCTGCGCCAAGGCTGATCCTGGCTTTAACTATCAAACCTTCAGTTTCTTCAGCGCCGGGCTGAGCCCATGCTTCGTGAAATCTGCGGCGTATGAGCTCCTGGTAGAGACGGTCCCTGTCATCGGTGACCGGTCTGGTTTGCGATACTCCTTCCGAAAGAGCTTCCCGGATCCTGTCTTCCGTGATGCGCGGAGTCTGCTGCTGCTCCAAGGCGCGTTCGACAATCCTGTCGCTGACTTCCACAGGAGTTCTCTTCGGCTGTGTTTCCACCGGCTCCGGATCTTTTTGCGGCGGCGGTTCGGGTTCAGTCTCACCGGCAGGCTCAGGCTCAGATTCCACAAAATGCGCCGGTTCCTCCGCAACTGCAGGCGCCTGCATGAATGTAATCGGCACAGAGTCGGGCGATTTATCTTTGAACAGACCCTTTATGGCTCCAAATGCAAGCATAACCAGCACTATCCCGGCATGCACTGCGGCCACGATTCCGAAACACCTTAAAAAGTTCGAACCCATATTAATTTTTACCCGGTTCAGTAACCAGGGCCATGTTTGAAATTCCCGCCTCTTTAAGCAGCTTGAGAATGTCTACAACCCTGTCATAGATGATCTGTTTGTCGGCCCTGACCATCACGGAAGCCGACGGATTCACCGATCGTACTGCAGCCAGCCTTCTTTCCAGGTCGGCCATGCTTACGCCTGAATTATCAAAGTAAAGTTCCCCGTTCTTCTTAAGCGTAACCGTATGCGATTGTTCAGGCTCAAGATCCTGCGCTTTTCCTTCCGGCAGGTTCACGGGAATGCCCTGCTCCAGGAGCGGAAAGGTGATAATAAAAGTTATCAGCAGGATGAAAGTCAGATCCATCAGGGGCGTAAGATTGATTTCGCTTATCTGCTTAAGTGACACAAGTTGTGTGCGTCGAGCCATTTTGCTGTTTCCTGCAAGTTATTCAGAAAGATAACGTCTTTCTATGTTCGAAGTAAGCTCCTGGGTAAAATTGTCTACTTCCACCGAAAAACGCCTGATCTTGTCACTCAGGATGTTGTAGCCTATAGCCGACGGAAGCGCTACAAGCAATCCCACAACAGTTGTAAGCAGCGCTCCTGAGATTCCCGGAGCTACTTCCGACAACATAGCTGAACCTTTTACAACCATACCGCCGAACGCATCCATCACACCCCATACGGTTCCAAGCAGCCCGAGAAATGGAGCAGTAGACGCAGCCGTCGCCAGAAAACCCATACTGTTTTCAAGCAGAAGACATTCATCAGCCATCGTTCTTTCCGCAACATTTCGAACCGAGCTGACTTCAACCTTGCTCAGCCGACGCCGGTTCGCATTTATATTTCCCATTGACAAATCAGATGAATCAACACCCGTAGTCTCAAACGCGGCGCCCAGCGCTGAACATGTATGCTGATATATGGAATACAAAGGGCTTTGCTGGAATTTCTGCCGCTTCAGAAAAAGTCCAACCGGGTCCTTTTCTCTTCGGTACGCGCGCAAAAAAGCCGCAGATTTTGTCTTCGCCTGTTTCATCTGGCAGAATTTAGTGATCATAATAGACCATGCAAAAATCGAACCAACAAACAAAAACACTACAATTATTTTGCCGGCAGCATTAGACTGCCCCCACGCCAGGCTAAGATTCGCCATAAAAAGAAAATTAAAAACTCCAATAGTCACTCGAATACCCCGTTTAAATCATTCTATAAGCCAGGCGCCTCGCTGTCAAACCGGCATAACGGACAAAAAATGGCGGCACAGAAGGATCGCCTCCTGTAACCGCCATTTGTCTTACCCATGGGCTCTATCCACGTTCGCGAACCATCCTTGCAGCTCACGTCACGCCTTGGGCGCAACTTGTTGCGCCAAAGTGACCTAATAATTAGCTCCAGGAGTTTATGATTAGATCAGGCTATAGCCCCTGCGCCTCTATTTCTTTTTTTTCTTCGCTGTCTTCTTCTTTGCTGCTGTTTTCTTAGGCGCCTTCTTTTTGGCTGTTTTCTTCTTGGCCACCTTCTTCTTAGGCGCCTTCTTTTTGGCTGCCTTCTTCTTGGCCGTCTTCTTCTTGGCCGTCTTCTTCTTTGCTGCTTTCTTCTTTGCTACCACTGTCTTTCACCTCCTCCTGTCTCGGGTTTTATCGCCGAGTTGGTTGACGCGCCATGGGCTGTCTTCCATTATGTTGTGTGGCGCCTCCCAAAGGCAACCATCACATTTTCCCTAACCCATTGCGCTTTATACCAGAGCGGCACTTTGGTAGCTGCTGCTTGACATCAAGAATAGAGCCTGCCGGTAATTTAGTCAAATGCTTCGACGCGTCTTTATATTCGCAATTTGATTGTGCCTAGTAATGTAGGCACAACTGTTTAAGCCTTCAAAAATAACCCTAGCCTGGATTATTCACAGCAAGGAAATTTAAGCACGGATAACACTGATTACACGGATAAAGTATAAGAATGTCGTGTGAATTCGGGTCCGCACGAATTCACGCGACCTCTTCTCAGTGCCTCAGTGTCTCTGTGGTACGTTCCCCTTTCCCGTATAAGACGCTAGCCGATATAAAACAGAAATCCGTGTTATCAGTGCAATCAGTGGTAAAAAATATCAGCAAACGGCTTGTATATTATTCCGAAAAGTTGATGAATAAATCAGGCTGGAACATTCCGGATAACGCATTCTGAGTTCTGCTGATATTATAGATTGGCGTCCTTTTGACCTTTTTATCTTTTCTTGTGCAATCCCTGAACAAGTGGTACATAAAAACAGAATTCATTTTCGCAAAGACCAGATGAATAGATCAGGTTAAAAGCGCTGTTTCGAAAAAAGGCTTCTTGATGAAGGATTATGTCAATATAGATGAGCTGCGCCATCACATCGGAGAGACTATAGGAATACAAGGTTGGCTGGAAGGCAGCAGGAGCGGCGGCAAACTGATTTTTCTTCAGGTCCGGGACGGCACAGGCTTTTGCCAGGCCGTTGTTGAAGCTTCTTCGAAAGCGGCGTTTGAAGAAGCCGAAAAACTGAGACAGGAATCCGCGCTGGCTTTACGGGGCGAGGTAAGAAATGATGCTCGCGCGCCGGGCTCCTTCGAAATTTCTGTTTCCGAACTTCGCATACTGCACCATGCTGAGGAATACCCGGTCACCCGCAAATCCCACGGCATCGATTTCCTTATGGCTCACCGCCATCTCTGGCTGCGTTCACGCAGGCCCTGGGCTATCCTCAGAATAAGGCATACCCTTATAAAGGCATGCAGGGATTTCTTTGACCAGAAAGGTTTCACTCTCATCGACACACCGATATTGGTGGCGGGAGCCGGCGAAGACGCCCAGACGTTGTTTCCGGTGGAATATTTCGAAGATCGCGCATACTTGACCCAGACAGGACAGCTATACCTCGAAACTGCCTGCATGGCCTTCAACAAGGTTTACTGCTTCGGGCCTACATTCAGGGCGGAGAAATCAAAAACAAGGCGCCACTTGACCGAATTCTGGATGGTTGAACCGGAAATTGCATTTGCAGATATTAAGGAAATAATGGAACTTGCAGAAGAGATGGTCTGCAGCATGATTTCAGTTGTGATAAAAAGCAATGCCGGCGACCTGGAAACCCTTGGTCGAGATATTGCGCATCTTGAGCGTGTATCTGCGCCGTTTCCCAGCATAACGTATTCGGAAGCGGTAGAAATGCTGCGCGGTGAAGATACGCGCCGCCAGATCGGCCGGCGGCTTGACTCGGCAAAGCAAACGCTCCAGCAATCAGTCGATGAACTTGTCGCCATGGAAAAAAAACTGGCGGAAACAAGGAAACCGGTCAAACGTGAAAGACTTTCACTGAAAATCAAACAACTGCGCGCGCAAATCACCGATCTTGAGAGAGAAACAAAAAACCTTCCGCAACATCTGGAGTCAGCCCGGAATTTCCAGTGGGGAACCGACCTGGGCGGCAGCGACGAAACCATCATATCCCGGAGCTTTCAAAAACCGGTCTTCGTCACGCATTATCCCAAAGATGCAAAAGCCTTTTACATGAAAACCGATCCCGCCGATCCTCGCACGGTGCTTAATATGGATCTGCTTGCCCCCGAGGGTTACGGTGAAATCATCGGGGGAAGCCAGAGAGAAGAAGATATCCAGGCGCTTAGCCGCCGGATGAAGGAAAAAAAGATCGACCCCGAAACCTACGGCTGGTATCTTGATCTCAGGCGATACGGAAGTGTGCCCCACGGCGGCTTCGGCCTCGGTATAGAACGAATGCTTTCGTGGGTCTGCGGATTAAAACATGTCCGTGAAGCAATCCCTTTCCCCAGAACCATGGGGCGCATCTTTCCCTGAGAATTCCATCCGGGAGCAACCGGGGTCTTTTTTCAGCTTGCTATCATTATTCTGGCATTCCATCATTTCTTGATTATAGTAAAACTTAGTATTGATTAGCGCGTGGAATTTGATGCAGAATCCGGGAAGTGGCAAATGAAAGAAGGCGAATACAAGGTTCTTGAATGAACTTCGTCACGAAACAGCCAACAGGAAAAAGCAATTATCCTGGAACAACAACGCAAGGCTTTATATTGAGTATGTTCTCGATTTCCCGTAAATCGACAAACCTGAAGAAACAAAGGCGCCGGGCCGTCCATATATTTCGCCCTCTCCATGGACTTTCCCTGATTATAGGAACCCTTGTGCTTTCCGGCGCTGTTGCCGTGTTTTTGAAATCGGCAACAGCAGACTCAGAACAGCTTACGGTTCCTGAAAACGTGGCCCGAATCTTGGTGCTACACTCGGATAATGCAGGGTTCTCATGGTCCGAAAAATTTTCAGAAGGCATCAAGGAAGAACTGGCTCGGCGCGACGAACCGATCGACATCTGTTTCGAATTTCTTGACACAAAAAGAAATTCCACTTCCGGCTACTTGAAATCATTTGAAACAATGCTGCTGTCAAAGTATGAAGACATAAATGTAGATGTTTTCGTTTGCTGCAACGACCAGTCACTTGCTTTTGTGGCCCAGGCCGGAAACCGGATTTTCCCTGAAACTCCGCTCGTTTTCTGCAATGTATCTTTTTTCGACCTCACCCGGTTGCAGGGCCGCCCGGCAACAGGCTTGAAACAAAATCTTGGAATAAAACCGACCCTCAAAACCGCCCTTAAACTTAATCCAAAAGCAGAAAAAGTCTACATCATATTGAATTCAACCCCAACAGGCCGGGCGTTGAGACGTAAAACAGAGGAAGTATCAGATGATTTTTCTTCCGGTCTGGAGTTCATATACCTTGAGGATCTTAACCTGAAACAACTCAGGGATAAGACCTCACAATTGCCGCAGAACTCCATTGTTCTGCTGCTTGTCTTTAGTGGTGAAAAGGACGGCTCTGTTCTATCCTGCGAGAAAACCCTTGAAATGTTAAGGCCGCATTGCCGGGCGCCTATATACTCTGTCTGGGATTTCCTCCTGGGCCACGGCATAGTTGGCGGCAGACTGAGCTGCGGCAAGAAAGAAGGCATGATAGCCGCGCAACTGGCTTCCAGGATTCTTAAAGGCGAAGAAGCTTCAGCAATTCCCACAACAGAGAATCCAACCAGATTCGCTTTCGACTACAAGGAACTATCGGCTTTCAATATACCGTTGCACAGACTTCCTGCCGGGGCGCAAATTATCAACAAGCCCTTCTCGCTCATAGAAGAATACTCAACATTGGTAATAGCGGCAGCCCTTATAATTCTAACCCTTGGCGCTTCTGTAGCCATTCTGGCTGCATCAGCCATTATCCGTAAAAAGTCGCTGAAAGCCATCAAGGCAAGCGAAAGTAAATATTCGAAACTTTTCAGCAAATCAAGCGATGCCATCATTATTCACGACCTGGAAGGCAATATTACAGACGTCAATGAACGCGCGCTGGCTATGTTCGGTTACGCAAAAGACGAGATCCTGAAGCTTGAAATAGCCGATCTGCATCCGGAGGGCGCCTTGCAACAATCAAAACAGGCTTTTGACATAGTCAAGGAAAGCGGCTCTGTAAGTTTCAGGGTTGATATGAAGAAGAAAAACGGAGATCTGTTCCATGCCCACGTTACTGCCGGCGCGTTTCCAAGCAATTCGCACACGCTGATCCAGGGCATTATCAGGGACATCTCCGAACAGAAGGAATACGAACAGGCGCTGGCAGAAAGCGAGCTGAAATACCGGACCCTGATAGAAACTCTGCCCCATGCCATCGCAATCGTTCAAGAAGAGAAAATTGTTTTTGCCAACATGGCCCTGCTCCAGATGCTCAAAGCCGGCAGCCAGGAGGAAGTGTACGGGCTCAACTTTCTTGACTCTGTGTCCGAAGCGGACAAGCAGAAAATGGCAGACTACATCAGGAGCGCCGAAAGCCGCGCTGATGAAGCGCCGAACCATTATTTTGCAACACTTAAAAGACTCAATGGCCAATCTTTCCCGGCGGAAATCTTCGCCAACAGAATCGAGTACAGACAAAAACCTGCAATCCAGCTCGTAGGCATAGATATATCCGGGCTCAGAGCAAACCAGGCAGAAAGGGCTCGGCTGGCCTCCGCTGTTGAACAGGCCGCCGAATGCATAATGATCACAAACCCCGACGGCATCATTAAATATGTGAACCCGTGTTTCGAAAAAATGACAGGATATTCCATTAGTGAGGTTATCGGCCATACTCCGCAGCTCTTAAGCAGCGGCAAACACAGCAAGGCATTTTACGACAACTTGTGGCAGACGATTTCCAGCGGCAAGACGTGGAGAGGAAACTTTATCAACCGAAAGAAAGACGGCTCCACTTTTGAAGAAGAAGCTGTAATATCGCCGGTAATGGACAACGCGGGGAACATAGTCAACTACGTCGCGGTCAAGCGCAACGTATCTTACGAAAGATTGCTCGAAAATCAGGTCAGACACTCGCAGAAAATGGCGGCTATGGGGCATCTGGCGCACCGAATCACCCACACTTTTACCAACGCCCTGACCAGGATCATAGGAAACACACAAATAGCTCAATCCAAGATCGGCCAATCTTCAGGGATCCGCTCCAACCTGGATGAAATAGCGCAAGCAGCCAACGAAGTTACCGGTCTGGCAGCCGATCTTCTCGCCTTTGCTCACCCTTCTCCGCCAAAAATGCGGAATATAGATCTCAATCGCATTATTACAGGGCTGAAAGAAATCCTTGGCAGAACGTTATCACCCGATATCGACCTTGTCCTGCAACCGGCCGCCGGCAAACATAAAATAAACGCCGACCCAGGCCAGCTCGAACAGGCGCTGACACACATTGCCATAAATTCAATGGAATCAATGTCCAAAGGCGGAAAAGTGACTATAACCACGCAGGTAGAAGACCTGTCCGTGGAAGAAATAGCCGCCATACAGGCAGGAATACCCGATGACAGACGCCATCACGGAGGTTTCGGAGCAATCGCAGTCTCAGATACCGGCTGCGGAATGTCCGAAGACGTGCTTGCGCACGCCTTTGACCCGTTCTTCACTACTAAGACAGACGACCGGAGCGCCGGCCTGGGCCTGTCAACTGCGGACAGGATAATAAGCCAACACGGCGGCCAGATCATAATAGACAGCCAGCCGGGCCGCGGCACTACTGTAAAAATCTATCTCCCGCTCTCCGATAACGATAATGACAAGTAGCCCGGACCTGTCAGGCATTGCGCATTCCTTACTCAGGCAAATCCTTATTTACGCCGTTCCCGACCGTAACATAAACTTGAAAATGTTAAACGGCAGGTTATTATTGCAGGCTTTAAAAGAGGCGTATAAACACAAAAAAGGAGGCAGATATGTTCCCGTATAAGAAGATCCTGTGCCCCACAGATTTCAGCGAGGCTTCTTACAAGGCCCTCGAGGAAGCCAAGAACATCGCAAAAACCTTTTCAGCGGACCTGCTCGTGCTTCACGTTATAGGACCTATCCCGCCGGCGGGAATCTATTCGGATGTGGCCCCTGCAGACTTTGATATTGTTGGATATGAAGAGTCGCTGCGGGAGGGCGTGAACAAAAGGCTTGCACAGGTTGTAGACGAAAAACTGGAGGATACCAAGAGCAGGCCCGTTGTTTCTTACGGCGATCCAGGTGAACAGATCGTTCAATTTGCCGATGACACGGATGTTGACCTGATAGTCATAGCCACTCACGGAATGAGAGGATGGCAGCATGCCCTCTTCGGCTCCGTAGCCCAGAAGGTAATGCGCAAAACAGGGCGCAACATGCTCATTGTACATGCGCAAAAAGAAAACTCGTGATGCTCCGATCCTACTGCGGAGGCATTGGGCATATACCGGATGAACCCGAAAACAACGGGTGATTTTTTCTGCCTGGCCTTGATTGCCAGTCCTATCCAGCCCGTGCGCTTTGATTCTGATCGAAGATAAGCCGTGCCGGCGACAAAAAACGACACAACAGGAGAATGATGATCAACGAAATACAAGAGACACTGGAGTCTAAACGTGAAGCCGTTCACGGCCTGTTAAGAAGGGTCGAAGCGGAAAAAAGACCGTTCATGCTATCAACCGACTTGAGCGAAATATTTGACGAGTTCAGCAGGAAGCGCGATGGACGTTCCCTGAAGGGGACCGTCATCAGCCAGGTTTTCAGGCTGGCCCAGGAATCAGCCATACGCCCGCCATGGATATACATTTCTGTGCGCCAGAGCATAGCTGAATGGAAGTACCTGCGTTTTCATACAGAAGAAGTCCTTTGCGATGAGGTCAGCGTCAACGAATTCCTGCGATTCAAGGAAGAGTTGATGGAACCGGGACAAAACGAAAACCAATGGGTAGTTGAAGTGGACCTGCGCCCTTTTGAAAGAGGCTTCCCGAAATTAAAGGAAATCCGATCCATAGGCAGAGGCGTAGAATATTTGAATCGCCACCTCTCAAGCCATATCTTCAAAGATCTGGAAAACGGATCGCGCAGCATCCTTGGTTTCCTGATGACACACCAGTTGGAGGGCAGGCAGTTGATGCTTAACGACCTGATCCGCAACATCGACCAGCTGCGCGGCGCCCTGCGACAGGCTGAAGCTTTCCTCAAAACAACAGGAAGCAATAAATCGTGGAACAGTATCGAAGAAAAAATGGCAAAACTGGGCTTTGCGCCGGGATGGGGAAGAACTGCAGGCCAGGTCCGGAAGATGCTCCAGATGCTTTCCGATCTTCTGGAAGCTCCGGATC
This sequence comes from uncultured Victivallales bacterium, assembly GCA_964475205.1. Classification (GTDB taxonomy): domain Bacteria; phylum Verrucomicrobiota; class Kiritimatiellia; order UBA8416; family CAYSRM01; genus CAYSRM01. The sequence goes on from CAYYVQ010000042.1 coordinate 18,464, forward strand.
CCCAGCAACTTGAAAACTTCCTCTCAAGAATTCCCATGATTTTCCGTATAGCAATCATTTCCCCGCACGGCTTCTTCGGGCAGTCAAACGTACTGGGTAAACCGGACACGGGCGGCCAGGTGGTATATATACTCGACCAGGTCCGCGCGCTGGAAAAAGAAATGCGCAAAAATCTGTATGACCAGGGCGTCACAGTAGATCCTCAAATCGTGGTTGTTACCCGTCTGATCCCGGAAGCAGGCAACACCAACTGCAATCAGCGGCTTGAACATATTATGGGAACCGAGAATGCCAGAATTCTAAGAATACCGTTCAGGAATGAAAACGATGAAGTCGTTCAACGCTGGGTAAGACGCTTCAATGTCTGGCCATACCTGGAAAAATTTGCCCACGAAGTAGAACGGGAGATACCCGCCGAACTGGGCGGAACACCGGATATGGTTATAGGCAACTATTCCGACGGCAACCTTGTGGCTTCCCTTCTTGCACACAGGCTGAACATAACACAGTGCAACATCGCCCATGCGCTGGAGAAAAACAAATATCTTTATTCTGCGCTCCGTTGGAAAGAATACGAAGGCGCATACCATTTCTCCTGCCAGTTCACGGCCGACCTCATAGCAATGAACTCGGCTGATTTCATCATTACAAGCACCTACCAGGAGATCGCGGGACGGGAAGACAGCCAGGGACAGTACGAGAGCTACGGGTCATTCACGATGCCCGGCCTTTACAGGGTTGTAAACGGTGTGGACGTCTTTGATCCTAAATTCAATATTGTATCGCCCGGCGCCGATCCTAAAATATTTTTCCCGTATACTGAAAAAGCCAAAAGAATCGAGGGATTGGGCGCGGCGGTGCACGGTCTCGTTTTTGAGCCCGAACGCGAAGAAGCCCGGGGTCATTTCGAGAGACCGGACAAGCCTATGATACTGGCAATGTCCAGGCTCGATCATGTAAAAAACGTTTCCGGGCTCGTGGAATCTTTTGCGCTGTCACAGAAACTTCAGGATATGGCCAATTTGCTTATAGTCGGCGGCAATATAGATCCGGGCCTTTCGGACGATGACGACGAGCGCGCCCAGATAGAGCGCGTCCACGATCTCATGAATGAACATAAACTGGACGGCGCCATGCGCTGGATCAATATGCAAAGCGACAAGAACATTGTTGCGGAGATCTACAGAGTTGTTGCAGACCACCGGGGAGTTTTTGTCCAGCCTGCGCTATTCGAAGCTTTCGGACTTACCGTCATAGAGGCAATGAGTTCGGGGCTGCCGGTCTTTGCGACCTGCTACGGCGGTCCGCTGGAAATTATAGAAGACGGCAAATCCGGATACCACATCGACCCTAACCACGGCGAAAAGATGTCACGCTCGCTCGAAAACTTCTTTAAAAAGGCGACCGAAAATCCTGAACTATGGGAAAAAATATCAAAAGGCGCTCAGCGTCGCGTACAGAAACGATACACATGGAAATTATACGCGGGACGCCTGCTGTCTCTTTCGCGTATTTATGGTTTCTGGAAACACATCTCCAATATGGAACGAGAGGAAACGCGACGCTACCTGGAAATGTTCTACGGCCTGATGTACAGGCCACTGGCCCGAAAAGTTCCCGGCAACACTGAAACTCCAGCCACCTGACCGCCGCAAGTAAGAACGGCGCTGTGCGCATCGCGGTAAAATATCGTCAACCGGGCTGAGAGAAGATCGGCTCACGATTGCGGGCGACAATTATAATTGCCGCTCGCCAGCGTTGCGGGCGGGTTCAAGCAGACTCTTGTCTCTTCATTGCTGTTACAGTAACAAGATGCTTGCGCTCTTCTTTCATGAGGTCATTAAGAAGCGCCCGTTGCGACGCATACTGGTAAGGAGTCACAGAAATAAGGTCCCCGTAAAACAATATGGATTCCCTTTCCATGGATATGGCCGTATCAAGAAGGTTGTCCCTGTCAATCTTCGACACATCAAGATTGCCGAAAACAGATGTCTCTACATAAGCCGTGCTAACATAATCCTCGTCAAGATAACCGGCATTACCGTCAGGCGACTTGAACAGCCCTGAATCCTCGGCAAACAGCTGCTTGAATTTCTCTATATGTTCTTTCTCCTGGTTAATCAGGAAATCAACCTTGCTGTTGCCGATCTCCTGCTTTACCTGCTCGTACACCTCGATGCCCTTCTGTTCTATGCCAAGCCCGATATTTAACACAACCTCGGGTGAAAAGATCATTCTTTGTTCCCTCCTTTTGTTAGCCCATTGCGCCAATCCAGCGTCTTTTTCTATTCTACCCATTTCCGCGGTCGCAACCCTCTAAGCGCGGTAGACTCTTCTCACGAGCCGTGTTCCCGGTTTCAGCCCGATCACTCGCACCGGCACATTCTCTACTCTTCTAACGAAATAGCTTCTACCGGGCAACTTTCCGCAGCCTCCCTGCAGGCATCTTCCGCCTCGGGCGGAACAACATCAACTTTTGCACGCGCCACGTCGCCTTCCATCTCAAAGACCTCGGGACAGGTATCCGGGCAAAGTCCACAACCTGTACAAATTTCCTGATCCACTATCGCTTTCATGTCAATTCTCCTTTTTTGTCGAGCCTGATCTATTCACGCACCGATACCGGCAGCCTCTACTGCCTGTTTTACTTTAATTTGATTTCCTTTGAAGACTGCCATAACCCATGGATATTGCAGTAAGCCATGGCGTATATGGTTCCCCCGGAGCTGATCTTCATTGACACGGTTCCCTCGTGATGGGCATAGACCGGTCCTTCGTTCGGCCCCTTTACAGACTCTCCATGAGCTGCAAAACCAAAGTGCGCGACATGAAAAGGCGCCTTTGCTCCTTCCGGCTGAAAATACAGATCTATCCACCTGATATGATGCTCAGTGGTGTTCGGATGCGCAACTGCCTTGCCCAGTCCGGTTTTTACCTGGAAAAACTCATCGGCCTGCACCGAGTCATCACATTCTATTACCGGAACATGTTTCTCCGACTTCCAATCCGCGCTCTGAATCTGATCTTTTAATTCCGCCATAACTTCCTCCTTGTTTCTACCGGGCCGGCGGCATTTTCTCTAATCACAAAGCCAGCCAGGAACAATCGTTATCCTGAATTGTATCTATTAGTTATTCCTTATGCCATAAGGAAATCCCTTACACAATCCCGACTAAATCCTTACCTCACGCGGACAACGGACTACAGCATACAGACCACCGACTCTTTCGCAGGACGGTGCTCCGCGCCATGTTTTCCACTTTTCCGCTTCTACTTTGTACACGCTTCCCTCTTCTTCCCCCCGTCTCCGCCTCAATGACCATTGACTAACACAATCCTCTGATGTATATACACAATACAAAGAAAAAACCGGCGTAAAAATATGCAACAGAACAAATCAGGTTTCTCAAGCTGGGCCAGGGAAAACCCCCGAACCATAATCCTTCTCACAGGCCTGTTTCTGCTCCTGCTGGGGTTTATCTTCATAGATGATATATTCACACCAATCCTCATAGGTTTTGTTCTTGCCTATATTCTGGAACCTGTAATCGAATGGCTCGCGGCCAGACGGGTCCGGCGCACACTCGGAGTATGCCTGATCTATATTGTCCTTTTTGCCTCAGTTGTGTCCCTGTTCACGTTCCTGACCCCGAAGGTCATCGAACAAACCCGCCACCTTTATGATCAGATCAGTGCACTGAATATCGAGACCGACATGCAGAGGCTGTTTCAGAGCAAACCCGGATCCGAAGAAAAGCCAGAAGCCACTGCCGCCGTACCCGAGGATGCGGACGCGAAACAACCCGCCGCGCCATCCTACGAAGAAACTGCAGCGCCCGGCAAATCCATGCGCAAACTCTGGAAGACGGTCAGAGAGTACACCGTAAAAAACGCCGAAACGCTGGCAGAGCGTATAGGTTCGCTGTTTGTGGCAATTCTTCAGAAAGCAATAACGGGCGTCACTTCCCTTGCGCGTTTCGTCTTCGACCTGATAGTGATTCTTGTGTTCGGTTTCTTTTTCATGCTCTATTTTCCACGCATAAAACAAACGCTGCGGCGATGCCTGCCCGAGAAAAATGCGTTGCAGATACTCCCGGTCCTCAGAAGGATAGACGACGCAGTCTCCAATTTCTTCAGGGGACGGCTCATACTTTGCATTATATCCGGCATCGTGTGCAGCCTTGGCCTGAGAATCGCCGGGATAAACTATTGGCTGCTTCTTGGTCTTGCATCAGGGGTGCTGGGTTTCATCCCAATAGTTGGGGTCCTGATAACTTTCGTTCCGGCCTGCGCCTTTGCCATCCTCACTCCCAACCCCATGCTTGCCCTGACAGGTGTCGTGTTGACCTATGCCATAGTACAGATGGTTGTCGAACCGCTCGTTGGCACGTTGATCATCTCTCATGAAGTAAAAATGCATCCGGCGCTGGTAATGTTTGCGATACTGCTGGGCGGACGTCTTTTCGGCCTGCTGGGCGTAATCCTGAGTATTCCCGCTGCCGCCGCAATCAAAGTCATAATCCTCTATTACACGACCCCGGAATTACATACCGAAATCCCGGAAACAGAGGAAGAAAAATAGACTGCAGCCCATACGGGCAAAGCCTGCCTCGCCCTTACCGTTTACCTCGGTTCTTTTGCTCCTCCATCTCCATTTCACTGATCACTTCATCCGATACCTCAGGGTAATTCCGCTTCAAGCAATCAATACACAGCCCGTGAGAAAATTCAACCGATGTTTGTTGTCGAACATAATCCTCAAGCGAAACCCATTCTTCTCCACCACCGGATCTGTCTCCCTTCAGACGGATACGTTTGCAACTGGCACAAACAGGCAGCAATCCTTCCAGCTTTCTGACCAGAGCCAGCGTCGCACGAAGCTCCTTTATCAGAATTTCCTTCTCCTGCTCAGCCTTCTTCCGATGCTCTATCTCCCGCTGCGCGCCATCAAGCTCCTGCTGCACCCGGGCGAACTTGCTTAAAATCGCCAGCACAGGCCTGTTCTCGATCCGACCCCCCCGCTTCCGGCTCTGCCAGTGAAGGTATAAATAGAGAACTGGCGTGGCGGCCAGCGCAATTATCAGCCGACTGTAAAAGGTGCCCTGCATGATATCCAAATACTCGGGGGTCCCCGCAAAGGCCCCTGTTGCAAACAGGAAGACATCAAACCACATGACGCCAAGCAGAGTCAGGAAAATCCTTAACCCCAACCTCATGTGAAACTGAGGCTTCCCGAGAAATTCCCAGGCCATCGCCAGGAAGAACAGGTCCGCAATAGTCGTGGCAACCGACGCGGTGTTGATCCTCAGGCTGGGCATGGGCACGTACGCAATGGCAAAGCTGTCACCCGTCGCTACCGCCTGGTAATGCAGAATAGCGGCCACAACAGGCATTAGCGTCGATATTGCCGCAACCGTTGATATCGCAACTCTGGCCTTTCCCGGCCCGTCAAAAATATAGACCACAAATACCCCGAGAAGCAGCGACGTGTAGAATACAGTCGACCCCACCACGAAGGTGACATCGCCCACCGCAACCCTGACCCCGGCATCGGTAACCCACGACATTATTGCCGTCAAACCGCCCAGCAATGCATAGAAGAAAGGCAGGCCAAACCTTTGTCGTAGCGCGTGCGCACTAAGCACAAGCAGGTACACAGCCAGGGCTTCCAAAACAAGAACTGTCAGATCAATCGGCATAACTATCACAACTAATAAGGCCTGAATTGGCAGGCGCTAACCTGATCTATTCATAAAAATCTATAAGGTTCATGAATAAGTCAGGCTAAAGAAATAAAACGCAGAATATCCTGATTTATAGATGTATTTTAATGTCTGAGGCTGCCGGATACAAGCTTACTTACCCGTTTGCATTGCTGACCGTCCCATGATAAAAAGCACGTTCGCACAAAGGAGACTTCTTATGAACCAAAGTCGATACCGCTATGAACACAAAGACTTCCGGCCGCTGCCCGTGAGGATGGAACACATGATCATCTCTCTCAACTTCCTGGAGAACGGCGCTGTCGATGGATACAACAGTCTTTGCATGACCGCCCTTAAACCGATGAGCACCCTGAAGCTTGATGCTTCAGACCTGGAAATCTTTTCTATTGAGCGGCTTGCCCGGCAAAGTACCGATAAAAAAACTGCGCTTTCTTTCCATTACGACAGAACCGAAAACAAGCTTTACGTCGAACTGGCCGAAGAAATCCCCAAAGGAGCAACCTTTGAAATAAAAACCCACAGCCGCTGCATACCTACCCACAACATACTTGAAGGCATCTACAAAGATACTACACCGCCGGGATGCCCTCAACAATACATGTCTCAATGCCAGCAATGGGGATTCCAGCGCATACTGCCGGTTCTGGATGACTGCACGGCCAAATGTACTATGACAACTACAATAGAGGCCGATGCCCGCTACACGCACCTCATCTCCAATGGCAACATCAACAGACATACTAATCCGGACTGCAAACCGATAAAAAGAATTGGCAAGCCCGACCGCCAGGTAATAACCTACGAAAACCCCGTGCCTATGGCGCCATATCTTTTTATTGTTGCAGTCGGCACATGGGATGTTGTCGAGGACGAAGTGACCTACCCTTCGGGGAAACGCGTCAAACTCGAATATCTAGCCTGAATTATTCATAAAAAAGTGAGTGACCTTTCCATCTCATTCATATAG
>CAYYVQ010000043.1:0-24791 GCA_964475205.1 uncultured Victivallales bacterium
ACCATACATTTTCAAACCGGCTGTTTTATGACACTTTCAGAACGGCGGTGACAGCCTTGCAGCGGAGTCGGTTGACGGTGGACTTTGACATTGCCCTGCGCGAGTGCCTGGCGTGCTTCCTGCCTTCAAGCAGGAAGCATGACAGGCACGGGGCATGTGGGTCGTTCCACGAGTCCGCCAACTGGCGGACGAGGGCCTGCCTGCCTCCGGCATGGCTGCTAAAATCTTCAGTTATCGAGAGTCGCAAAAATTAAAAAGTTAATTCTTAAAGCCGGACCGCAATCGCTGTCATCAATGTCAATGCCTAAAGTATATAGTAAAGGTTTGACCCTGAAGCGCGAAAGGTTTGACCCTGAAGCGCGCAGGCCTGCTTACGGGCGTCCGAAGGCATGGGCTCCTGTTGAGGGAGCGCCCTCCTGGCCCAGTGCGTCAATGGTGGTCACATAATAAATGCGCCGCTCTGAACGGGGCAATTCCGGCTCATCCACAAACCGGGTTTCCTTGATCGGCGCATAATTCAGAGCAATAGTAAGTGAACGTGGAAATTCATCCATCCGGTACACCTTGTAGCCCTGTATATGTTTTTCCGGCGCTTCATCCCATTCGACAACCGTGGTTCCATCACATCTTTCCTGCGCCCGCACATCAGGCGTCGATGAGGCAAAAGTCAATGTCATGGCGGAATCTCCGCCTTCAACGCCGTGCCGATTGACAGCGCGGACTGTATATACGCGGATCTCGTGGGAAAACAGACCCGAGGTTTTCGCCAGCGGTCGCGAGTCCATGAATTCAGATCTTCTTATCGGCGCCTCGTTCAACTTTTTCAGAGGACGCAGATTGCGAAACATGCGCGAAGGATGCATTTTCCTGCCTATTTCCGGGGACCCGGCATAGACATTATATCCGGCAACATCACGTTTGGAAGACGGCTCCCAGGCAATGCGAACGCTTCGGTCCTTTCGAACGCTTGCAACGACATCGCGCACCAATCCAGGTTGAGTGCGAACCATCATGGAATGGGGCCCTTCCTTGAAATCTGCATCAATAGCCGCCACGCGGTAATAAGCAACCTTGCCGCTCTCAGGCAGAGTTTCCTGAAATTCTGTTGATGTAAGAGGCACAGTCGACACTCTGGCTAAAGTCCGTTGCCATGGCTGCTTTCCTGCGCCGCGGTATATGACGTAACCTTCAGATCCGGAGACTGGCTCCCAGCTCAGCAGGATTTTCCCTTTATCGAGAGTAATCACGTTCAGATTCTCGGGAGCTTTAAGCCCTGATTCCGGGGCAGGTTCTCTTTTCCTGAACTTATAGGTCCAGGTCTCGCGCACCGCGATATGGCCGGTATCCCAGCTAAGGTGTCCTCCGTCCATTATGTAAACATTATGATGGCTGTCGTAAGCCACATCGATGCTTCGATGGTGCGGCGAGGGGCCCTGGGGCGAAGGTATTTCCTTCCAGGCGTTCGCCTTTGGATCGTACTGTGTCACGCGCGTTCCCTCTTCGAGGTCGGGCTCGAAATGGAGAACGGTTTCGGTGACCGGATCATACACTATCGGCAGCTTGCGCGGAGTAGTCCCTGAGGGTTCAGCATTCTTCCACCGGTTATTTTCGAGGTCGTAGAGCCAGGTCAGCCGGTCAGACTTGAAGTAGCTGCCGCCGACCATCATGATCCTGTTAAGATTGGGAAGATAGCACATGCCTTGATGGGCTCGCTTTCCGGGCAACGGATCAGACGGAGGCGTCAACATCCAGCGGTTGACATAGGCGTCATAGATCCAACCGCGGTCAGCGATGTCTCCGCTGTTCAGGTTGCCCATCTGGCCCCCGTAGAAGAATGAAACCTGCGCTTTTTCGTGATACGCAGGGGAATGAAAGCCCCGCATACCCGGCCCGTGGGAACGATCGACGCGCTGCATGGGCAACCATTTATCCCTCTGCGTATCATAAACCCATGGTGACGCCGCCCGCATGGCGCGGCCGCGCACCCACTGCCAGCCATGAGTCGCACCCGCCGCCTGGACGCTGACAACGGCCCTGGCCGACTGGTCGTAAGTGGTTCCCCAGGTGCCGCACATGCCGTGAGGGTCGCGGGGCGAACTTGTCTCATTCCATTCAGCAGTTTCCGGATCGAAAAGCCATGTATCGCCGGTTTGCGGGCTGTCGCATCGGAATCCATGCGAACCCCACTTGACAACCCGGCCGTTATGGCTATCGAAAGCCAGTCCAGCCTCGTAGCTGGTCGCGGCCGAACGATCATCGTTGCGGTCCACCGGCCAACGCCGCAGGACCCACGTGTTCTCCTCCTGTTCCTCCAGGCTCGGGGCCGGTTGAATAAAGGTCCGGAACAGGGGATGAGCCGCCAGCGCCTTCTGAACCTCCGGCTGATGCCAGAACCAGCGCCACCTCAAGGCGCGCATTGCCATATATTGGTCGCGCTGTGACTCGTCCTTGTTCATAATCTGAACCAGTCCCGGAATCGCCTTTGAATCGCCGATCCGTCCCAGGCTTTGAATGATGCGCAGGCGTTGTGAGCCTTTGCTCCCGGGCAATTTCGCCAGCAAAGCATCCACCGCACGCGGATCTTCCGTCAGTTCCAGGCCGTGCGGAGCCGCAGGATGTCCGTCCATAGTGCGTTTTATAAATGCGTTGACCGCGCTCTGGTTCCATTTACCCGCCTGCCGGATCGCGGCATAGGCGATGCTCCGGGCGATATTGTTCCTCTGGCCCCTGTGTTTCAGCAAGGTGTCAACCGCTTTCGAGTTGCCAAGGCGGGCCAGCCCCATAAAGGCGTATCCTTTCAGAACACGGCTTTCTTTCGGCCAGGAGGCCGCCCGGATCAGGGCGTTCAGTCCTTTCTCGTCACAAGTGTAGCCAAGACCCAGAACCGAAGCTGACATGGGAAGTTCGGCTTTCATGATGTACTCGGACAGAGTTTTGACGGCCTTATCGCTTGCGATCAGGCCGAGAGACATAGCCGCCAGATTGCGGTCTTCCGATGCCACTCCTTTTCCCTTTACCCATTGCATCAGAGGCTCGACTGCGGCTGGGTCGGGACAGTGCCTCAGCGCACGCATTGCCGCGCGTCGAATTGTCGGATTATCCGAATCAAGCAGAACAATCAACCGCGACCATACTTCTTTGCCGCCGGTGCGCCCGAGTTTCAAGATAATTTCCGCGCGTTTGTTTATGTCCTTTTCCCGGCGTTCATTCCGCAAGAGAAAAGCGGAATCTGCAAGAGGCTGCGTCTTCTTCCTCGCGCGCGAATGCCAGCCGGTTTCCATTCGTTCCAAGGCCCATCCGGCCGTCTCACGTACGCCGGTGTAATCGTGGTTAAGTCCTTTCCGGATAAGAGCCGCTGATGCCTTGTGTCCGCGCCGTCCCAGCAGTTCTGCGCCCAGCATCCATTCATGCTCGCTCCTGTCATTCGCATTGGTCATGAGATGTTCCAGGATCCCGGCAGGGAAATCGGGGACAATTTCAAGCAACGATACGCGGCCTGGAGGAGAGTGAGACCTGAAGTCATGTTCAATCCGTCTGAGAGAACGCAGTGCATGCTGGCGCACAGACTGGTTTTTGTCTTCCAAAGCCAGGCACAGCGCAGGAATGGCCTGTTTGCTTTGAAGCCGGGCGAGATTGTAGGCCGCCAGCCTGCGCTGATCGGGATCCTGGTTCTCAAGCATGGCCTGCCATTTACGCAGACTCGATTCTTCGACATTCGCTGTGAACACCAATATACCATTTTCAAGTTCAACCTCTGCCGAGGGGGCCAATTGAGCGGCAATGTCGATAAAATTGGCATCGGCAGCGAACTGCCCGGCGTCGATTTGATGTACTATAAGACCTGAGGGATAAGCATAGCCCTTGCCGGTCTGGCGATGGATTTCTTCAAGTATTTCGGTTCCGAACATCAGGCGGCCGGGCAGTTTCACCTGCGTTTTCGGAGCCCGCCCCATTGCTCCCGCCGATCCGCAAAATATTGTCACTCCAAGAACCAGACTCACAAATGTCGTCTTCATTGGTGCATTCTCCTTTAGTTCCGGGTTCCGTCAATAATTCAGTCCCAGGATACACGTTTCAGATTTTAAATCGTGGATTTTTTGAGTACCAGAGTCAACCTATATCCTGCACTTGAAAATTCGGGAAGCAATGTATATTATTGCAAATAGGCTGCCGAATATAGGGTCAAAGAATTTCGTGTGTGTTGCGTGGTGTTGCGGTCTTTTATTGAAGCTGTGTGTGAGTTTGTGGGTGTGTCCGTGAAGGGGGAGGACAACCCATCGGCCACAACTGTTTGATGATCGATAGCTTAGCCGCAAGACTGGGGCAGAATTTTTGACAGAACGAGACTAAAAAAAAGAGGCTCATTATGAAAGAGCGATGCAGGTGGCATGGAAAAATTTGTGCATTAGGTCTGGCCGCTATTGTCCTGGCTTTGCCGACAGCAAAGGCTGAAGACAACATTCTGGAGGGAACCGTTTTGAAGAAACTGGCAGACGGTATGGAGCCGGGGACTTTTCTGCGATTGAAGGGCGGACCGAACGATCCGGCTTTGCCCGAAGGATTCGACAACTATTCACGGGTGCAGATGAAAGGCACGTTTCATTCCAGTTCAGATGCGTGGTCCCCTCTTGCCACATGGAGCCCGGTGACGCTTCGCGTCTATCAACTGCTTGATCGTTCCGGTAACGGTGTAGAGTATGACCGGACCGCTTTCAGCGGCTACGACGCCAGGACCCACGCATGGATGCGGCACAAGCTGCATCCGGAGAGCAAAGAAAGAAAAATCCTGGGCAGGCCGCACGTGTATGGGAGCTGGGCGCTGGACAATCAGCACGGCAAGATCTATCACGCAGGTCATAAAGGCGTTATGTGGGCCTACGATATAAAGGAAGAAACATGGTCCCCTCTCGATGATTTTCCCGGCTGGGGCCTGTCAACCGGGAATGCGCCCCTTGTTTATCATCCTGATATCGGTTGCCTGCTCGTTATGGGAAGAGAAGGCAAAGTCGCGGCCTGGAATCCTGAAAAAAATACGGTTAAAGTCCTGCCAGGCTCGAACCCCGAACAATCCGGATACCACGGGCATGCCGTATACAATACGGTACGCCGTGAAGCCATGTTCTGGTTTGGCAACACCGCGCGCCAGGTCACGCTGGTAGGATCGGACGGAAAAGTCGTTCCGAAGGAAAAGGCGCCCGATGCCGTTCATGCGGGAGAAGGCAGTTCCAGCATTTTTCTGACATATGATCCGATTTCCGGTAATTATCTTTCTTTCGGGAACAAGAGGCTCTGGGAGTACAACCCCGGGCAGAACGAGTGGAAGATGGCCCTGGATTTGAACAAAGGTCCGAACAGGTTTGCTCCGTATCATGGTCATCTCATGACTGCCATACCCGAAGCCAAGGTGATTATGTGGAACCACCGCTCGTCCCCGCGGCTTTACAAACACAAGTCTGTGTTCGCAGGCGCTGATGAATAAGGAGTAAGCGGTGAAACTGATTATTAAAAGAACCCTGTATTTTCTGGCAGCAATTATCGCATTTCAGACCGTATGGGCAGAGGCGAAGAATTCAGACGGCGCACAGGCTGAGGTTGATCTGGACAATCTACCGGTAAACAGATGGATTCGGGTCAAGCCGACTTATCTCCCCGCTCCGGACGGCGGCAAGCATCTGCCTTCAGGATGGAACAAGCTGGTTTACGACCCGGTCGGAAAGCGCGCGGTTTATATGGACCGCTGGAAGGATGACCTGCGCAATAAGAGCATTTACGCCAATGCAGTTATGGCATTTGATGTTGTCTCTAATGTTGTCGAATGCGTTAAGCTGACAAACTGGAAAAGGCAGAGTCTGAAAGGCGGCGGATACCGGACCGTGCCGCTGCCGCAGAATGCGAAAGAACCCACCCCGTGCGACCGGCATCCTTACGGCAACATGGCCTTTGTTCCTTATCAGCAAGCCCTCTATTTGAGCGCAGGCGCCAACCGCACCGCTTATGCCGATGGCCGGCGCGGGCACAGCATTTGTCGCGATACATGGCGGCTGGATATGGCTACGCAGCGCTGGAAGCTGATTGGAAGCGAAAAAAATCCGCCGCAGAAGCTTGAAGATGTTATGGCATACGATGCGGCCAACAAGGTTATAGTCGCCCTTGTTCGCGGCGGCGCCCAGACCTGGCTGCTGGACGTGGAGACCGGCCAATGGCGCAATGCATTGGCAAAAAACAACCCGCACTGCGGCATGGGCGCGGCCATGTGTTACGACGCCAAGCGTGAACGCGTCATGGTCATCGGCGGCGCCGGCAAGAAGGGCTCTGCCTGGAACGAGCCGCATCGGGAAGTGTATGCCTATTCCGTGGAGGATAACACCTGGACCCGGCTGGCCGATGTGCCCGTCCCCGTCCGCGCGATGGGAGCGGCATATGACACCAGACGCGACAAGGTTCTGGTTCACGCAGGTCGCGGCAAGAATCCCTTCTTTTTCGGTTTCTATTGTCCCGAAAAAGATACATGGCAACCTCTGGATCTGCCCGAGGACGCCCCTTTGCCGACCCCTGCATGGCATACCCTGACCTACGATACGGCCAACGATGTATTTATCCGGGCCGCCGGTCCGTGGAGCGATCCGCAATGGTGGATTTTCAGGCCGGATATACCATAACCTGAATATCGCTTATTTACCTCAAATATGAGGGGTTAACCCCTGCTTATATACCCCATGCTCTTCTGTTCCAGGTACCACTGTACGAACCGCTGGATTCCTTCTTTGACTTTGACGGACGGATTGTAGTCCAGCAAGCGTCCGGCCTTTGAGATATCCGCGCAGGTAGCCATCACATCTCCGGGCTGCATGGGCAGAGGGTTAATTATGGCTTTTTTTCCAAGATTCTCCTCAATCATGGACACCATTTCTGAAAGGCTGGTGGTCTGGCACTCTCCGAGATTGATTATTTCATACCCCAGGTCCCTGTCCACTGACGCCTCGATCCCGTCTACAATATCGCTGTAAAAAGTGTAATCCCGCCTGCTTGTTCCGTCTCCGTAGAACGGAATCGGCTCGCCCCGGTCAATCAGGCTGGTGAACTTGTAGATGGCCATTTCCGGTCTTCCTCTCGGTCCGTAAACCGTAAAAAAGCGAAGCGCTGTGATGGACATTCCATAGATGTGATGATAAGTATGGCTGTACAATTCACACGCAGCCTTGGTCGCGGCATAGGGGCTGATAGGCGTGTCGATGCGCACGGATTCCTTGAAAGGAATTTCTTTGACGTTCCCGTAAACACTCGAAGAAGAAGCAATAACTATTCTTTTAATTCCCCGTTCGCGCGCACATTCTAATATATTGATAGCGCCCATGCAGTTTACCTGCTCATACAAGGCAGGCATTTCCAGGCTCTGCCTGACCCCGGCGCGCGCAGCAAGGTGGACAACTACATCAAAATCATTTTCATGGAACAGTTTCCTGAGGCAATCCTTATCCCTTATATCTCCCTTGGTAAATGAAACTCGAGGGGACCGGGTAATCTCGTCCAGATTCCTCTGTTTTATGGCCGGGTCATACGAATCGTTAAGCTCATCGATTACAACTACATTATCACCCCGGGCCGCCAGCCGCTCGGCGGTGTGGCTGCCGATAAATCCGGCTCCGCCGGTAACAAGGATGTTCATATTTTTCCTTTCCTGAATCGGTAACAATCAACAGATACTATGCGCGGGCAATATTCTTGTCAAAACATCTTATAATAGCGGAGTGGGCGCTAACGCGTATTTCTCACAACATTCCTGCTGCGAGCGCGGATAGCGCCACTGCGAGGGCAGAACGCAAGATTCAGGTAGGTACGGCACATTTTGACTTGTTTCAAGAGAGCAGCGCGCCTAACCTCTTATTCTCAACCTTTTATTCGAATACGGAGACGCAATGACAGAAAAAAAAGAATTGCCGAGATGGAAGGGCATAGTTCTTGCCGGCGGCTCAGGATCGCGGCTCTATCCCATGACCCTGGCGGCGTGTAAACAACTTCTGCCTGTCTACGACAAACCCATGATCTACTATCCCATTTCGACTCTTATGCTTGGCGGCATCAGGGACATTCTTATCATATCAACACCGCGCGACCTGCCGCGGTTTCAGGAGCTTCTGGGTAATGGCCAATCGATCGGAGTCAATTTTTCGTACGCTGTCCAGAGCCACCCGCGCGGTATAGCAGAAGCATTTCTGATAGCAGAGAATTTTGTCGGGTCCGACCCCGTATGCCTTATACTCGGCGACAATCTTTTCTACGGCGACATGGATTTTTTTCGAAACGCCCTCAAGAGGAAAGAGGGAGCAACAGTGTTCGGCTATCCTGTTACCGACCCCGAAAGGTACGGGGTCGTGGAATTTGACCGGGATAACCGGGCGCTCAGCATTGAGGAAAAACCCAAACATCCTAAAAGCAAGTACGCCGTGCCCGGGCTTTACTGTTACGACAATAACGTAATCAAGCATGCCGCAGGCCTCAAGCCTTCCGGCAGAGACGAGCTGGAAATAACGGACATAAATAACATCTATCTTAAGCAAAAGAGTCTCCACGTCGAACTGCTCGACCGCGGCATGGCATGGCTTGATACCGGCAACCCCGACAGCCTGCTTGATGCCGGAAATTTTGTGGCAAGCATCGAAAAAAGACAAGGGTTGAAGATCGGTTGCCTTGAAGAAATTGCATTGAGAATGCAATTTGTTTCCAAAGACAGCCTGCTGGAAATTGCTGAAACCATGAAAGGCAGCGAATACAGGAAGTACCTGAGCATGGTTGTGGAGGAATATACGGATAATGCCGACTGAAAAATCTAAACACGACGATACAACCGGGCCAAACCTCGAATGGGAGGTCGGCTCCATAAAAGGCGTACAAGTAAATGAAATGGTGAAGCATTGCGACCAGCGCGGATGGCTGGCGGAGATTTTCCGGCAAGACAGCCTTGATAAAGAAATTTTTCCCGTTATGGGCTACGTGTCTGTTACAACACCTGGAGAAGCGCGCGGCCCGCACGAACATATTCACCAGACAGACTTTTTTGCCTTTCTCGGACCAGGCTCACTCAGGCTGCGCCTGTGGGACCGGCGGGCAGATTCTGAAACCAGGGGCCATGTAATGACCCTGAATGTAGGAGAGGTCAATCCTGTGGCCGTAGCTGTTCCGCCAGGTGTGGTGCATGGGTACATTAACATATCGGCAGAAGTTGCTTACGTAATGAATTTTCCCAACCGTTTATACGCCGGGAAAAACAAACAGGAAGGAATTGATGAAATCCGGCATGAAAACGAAAGTTCAAGTCCTTTCTCTCTGCAAGACTGAAGAACTAAATGGAAGCGGCCGGCTTTTAATTCAACACCTATTATCATGCTGCGTACTGATACATTTCTTTGCCGGATAGAATTTGCTCTCGTCTGTCTTGTAGTGATTGCAGCCCCATGGCTCTTTGGCGCATGGGAAATGTGGTGGTTCTGGCCGTTTTCCGCCTGCATTTTTCTTTCTTCCTTTATTTTCGGCATCAGGATGCTGTTTCGTCTGGCCGGAAGGCAGGCGTCCAACCTGGGCGTCACTGCTCATCCCGGGCTGCGGCAGATTGCCCGGACAACCGCGCTTACAGCGATAGCATACGGAGTTTTTTTGGTATATGCCGCCTTCAGAGTCGCCGATACCGAAGTATATTCCGACGCCGAAAGGAGCTTCCTCCTGTTCCTGACTCCCGCCCTGTTGGCCGTACAGATCGCGTTTGGCTTTAAAAGATCAATGTTGCGAACCCTTACCATTTGTCTGCTTGGCAATCTCTGTCTCCTTGGCGCTTACGGCATAATCAATCATTTTGTTACCGGCAGCCAACTGGTTTTGTGGTCTGATGGATATGAGCAATACTGGAAAGATAACCGGGCCAGCGGTTCATATTACTGCCCCGACCACTTTGCCGGCGCGCTGGAAATGGGACTGGCGCTCGGACTGGGAATTCTTCTTGATCGCGCAAAAACCGGAAGATGGAAACTCGCCGCTTCAATTACATGCCTTATTGCAGTAACCGGCATAATCATGAGCAAATCTCGAGGCGCCGGACTGACTTTAATTGTTGTGTGCGTGTCAGCCATGATCTTCGGGTTCGCCCAGTGGCCGTCACGTGCGCGATGGCGGCTGAGGTCCATATTGGCGACTGCAATGATAGTGATCCTGGGCGTTCTGTTTTTTTTCCCTTCCCTGTATATGGACCGCTTCACAAGCTACTTTTCCGTAAACACAAAAGTTGAACAGAAAATACTTCCGGCAATTTTTGAAAAAGTCAGACACACAAGCAGGGGAGTTATGATCTCCGCGGCTTTAAGAGCCTGGGAGGAACAGCCTGTCTTCGGGATTGGACCCGGGATGCACAGGAATCTATGGCCGCATATAGCTGCAACCCCGGATGGCGACCGCGAACTTGGAATCTGGCCAAGTCGTACGAACAACAGAACACACTCCTATCACGTGCATAGCGACTGGGTACAACTACTGCAGGAATACGGTTCTGTAGGGTTCATGCTGCTTCTGATTCCGGTGACCGGCGGCTTTTTACTGTTCGGAATGATAATTCACAGGGAAAGCAAACGTGAAAAGATAACTGACAGTACCAGGAGGGCCAACGGATATTTCGCGGCTAGTTTGGGCGGTTTTCTTGCATACATCGCAATGCTTTTCCATTCACTTGGCGATTTCAACCTTCAGATCCCTGCCAATACATGGTTATTTGCTGTCGTCCTGGCTATCCCTATCGGTTTCGCTCTCGGCAGGCGGAATCCGGCCGACTCCGAGCGCAGGTAGAATGGAGCGCCTTTTGACCGGCTTAATGCATAATGATACTGAATATATCATAATAAGCGACGTACACCTGGGCTCAAGATACTGCCTGCATGAGCTCTTTCTTCATTTCCTGGATGACCTGCCGGAAAAAGCCACTCTGATCCTGAACGGCGATACTGTAGACGACCCGGACAAAGAATTGCCCGCAGAACACAGAATAATACTGAAAAGACTCCGCGATGAATCCTGCCGTCGCCGGATAATCTGGCTACAGGGCAATCATGACGACCAGTATATCCCGACAGACCCCGCAAAAATCGAATTTATTCCTGATTTCTCCATAGGCAAACGGTTATATGTCTCGCATGGTTTCGATTTTGACAACATCATGCCCCGCAACCGCCACTTTATCATGGCTTTCAGACTTTTTCACAGATTCCGCATGAAGCTCGGCGCCTCGCCCGTACACGTGGCCCGTTATGCCAAAAAATGGTCTGCCCTTTACAAAATCTTGCGCAGGCACGTTGTTTCCAACGCCATAGAACATGCGGCCGAGAATGGGTTTGAAGCAGTCACATGCGGGCACACGCACTTCGCTGAAGACTTGAAAATACGCGGCATACGCTACATAAACACAGGAGCGTGGACAGAAAAGCCGGTGTATTATCTACACGTGGACCGCAAGAAAATGACACTTTGTCAATATAAAGGGTAATTGTTATTTGCTTCGTTGCAGATGCAATTTCGCGTTCTTCAGCGCTACGCCCGCCGAAGCGCTTGAGCATAGGCTGGCTTTTTGTAGTTTCTCTTCCACCTCAACACACAACTCTTGATTTCTTTACGGGGAAAGCCTAATCTCCAGCATCATGAAACAAGACATCATAAAAAAGATTGACGATCGCGAAGCCGTTGTCGGGGTAATAGGCCTGGGATATGTCGGCCTGCCGCTGCTGCTGGAGTTTGCCGGAACGCGTTTCCCGGTGATTGGCTTTGATGTAGATGCAGCAAAGATAAACAATCTCAGGGAAGGCAGATCTTACATACGCCATATTGACTCAGTTGCGATTGAAAATAATATCAAGGATAACCCAAAAGCCGATATAACAACGGATTTTAGGAGAATCAGCGAATGCTCGGCAATCCTTATCTGCGTTCCTACTCCCTTGACAACACACCGTGACCCAGACCTTAGCTATGTGGAAGCAACAGCCAGACAGATCAGCCCTAATTTGCGCAAGAATCAGCTTATCGTTCTGGAATCGACAACTTATCCCGGGACCACTGAAGAAGTGCTGGTCCCTGCGCTGGAACAGAATAGCGCGCTGAAAGCAGGCGAAGACTTCTTTGTTTCATTTTCACCTGAAAGAGAAGATCCCAACAACAAGGATTTCACCACATCTACTATCCCAAAGGTCGTCGGCGGAATAGACAGCGACTCTCTTGAAGTGGCCCGGACCCTTTACAATTGCATTATCTGCCGGACTGTTCCTGTATCAAGCTGCCGCGCCGCTGAAGCAACCAAACTCATGGAAAACATATTCAGGTCGGTAAACATCGCACTGGTCAATGAGTTGAAGGTTATCTTCGATCAGATGAACGTTGATGTCTGGGAGGTAATTGAAGCGGCAAAAACAAAGCCTTTCGGATACATGCCTTTTTACCCCGGCCCCGGGCTTGGTGGACATTGTATACCTATTGATCCCTTCTATCTCACATGGAAAGCCCGCGAAAGCGGAACCTCCACCCGTTTTATTGAGCTTGCCGGCGAAATAAACACGAACATGCCAGACTACGTTATAGGCAAGACCATGACAGCTCTGAACAATAACGGCCTGGCCCTTAAAAACTCACGCGTACTTATTGTGGGGCTGGCATATAAGAAAAACGTGGACGACGAGCGGGAGAGCCCATCGTACGTGTTGTGGAAGAAGCTTCTATCGTATGGCGCGAAAGTTTCTTATTACGACCCTTACTGCCCGATTATCAAACCCTCCAGGGAACACTCCGATCTCGCAGGCCTGAAAAGCGTCGAATGGGAGGAGATTACAGCGGAAAACTTCGACATTGCTCTGATTGCAACCGCTCATGACGCTGTGAATCATGATGAACTGGCAGAAAAACTGCCCGCAGTGGTAGATACAAGGGGCATCTGCCAGGAGACGGAAAACGTTACAAGAGCATGAGGCTACTTATTCCAGCCTGTTCCAAACTGAATGTTAAACCGATGTCATCATAATTGAGATTAAATGTTACAGAGAAGATACTGTGAACAAAACAAGCTTGCATTTCCTTCTCCGCACTGCCACAGGAAATTACCCCGCACTTTACTATCCGCTGGCTTACCTTTTCGGCACACAAGACAAGCACCTTCTTTTCTCATCTAATACCGAATTAGTTATTCAGGGATTCCCCAGATCAGCTAACAGCTATACTTGCCGCGCTATACAGTATGCCCAGAAAAGAAAACTAATGATAGCACACCACACGCACGTAGCAGCTAACGCCATAAACGGATGTAAGTTGAATATTCCTGTTCTTTTCTGACCCGCGACCCGCGCGAATGCGTGGCAAGCACATGTGTTTATCACGAAAAACTTGACCCTGAATATGCGTTGCGGGCCTATGTGATGCTGTACAACAGAATTGCAAAACTAAAGGACCACATCTGCGTAGCCGATTTCGAACAAGTCACTACCAACCTGAGCAATGTAGTCCGTCGCATTAATTTGCAGTTCGGCTCCGATTTTCGCCCATTTGTGCCTACATCGCATGCAAACTCCAGAATTTTTCAGATAAGGACGGCAAAGACCACCGTTACTACAGCGTCGTGGAAAACCGGCGTGTGCGCGGCGGCAAACACGTACTGCTGTACCTGGGAGAGATCAACGACACGCAAAAGAGCGGCGTGGACGAAGACGATTAACACGATCGATGAGCGGCAATGCCGTCAGGTTGTACTATTTCCTGAAGACCGCGAGATTCCAGAAGGCATGGATATGCTTGGTGTTCAGGTCAGGCTCAAAGCCTTGAACTGCACCGACCCCGACAATGGGGCGCCTGCATCGATATTGGTTCGATCATAGCGCCATGGCCGATTTGTTAGGCGAAGATTTCAAGATCGCCCAGAAAGATACGCTCTTCGGGCACCTTAAAAGACGCCGGCAGACACTATTCGATGCGAAGTGCGAGGTGTTACTCTATGGTTTAACCAGCACTTACTTCGAGAGCGATCCACCGTTTCGCGAGAATGACAAGCGCAAGTTCGGATACAGCCGGGATAAGCGCTCGGACTGCGTACAAGTGGTCATCGCGCTGGTTGTCACCCCTGAAGGCTTCCCGTTAGGCTATGAGATAATGGCTGGCAATACCGCCGACAACACAACCCTGCGTGGGTTCCTCAAAAAGATCGAACGCCAGCACGGCAAAGCCGGACAAGGCTCAGCAACTGTTGCTCTCCCAGCTGCAACTTGCCCTGCCTCCACAGCCTCCACAGCCTCCTCCGGAGATCTCTGGCACGCAGCTTAAGGACTCATGTGGTGAAGACCCATGACCATCTACAGCCCTTTTCCTTAGGAAACTCGCTTCCTTAATCCGCGAATAGCGAAAGTCGGGTTAGCTGTAACCAGGCGCTACCTGGATCATACTTACTTCTGTCATCATAAAGAACCTTGGTCTTGAAGAATATGCAGATGGCCTGTGGCTTCCGCAACCGTGACCACTACAAGCTGGCGATCTACTTACATTGCGGCGACCTCGACCTCTATCCTGCCAAGGCAACATCGTGACCAACTAGGTGTGGGGGTCCCACACGAAACCCGGAAGAGCCATAATAGATCATCTGTTCTTAATAAGCCATCGCACAGCGTCCGTGATATGATGATTCGGGTTCTCAACCGAGCGGGGCACATTCATTTGAATCGAGAAATACGCCCAGCGCTGGGCACGGCCTGTCCGCAGACGATCCAGCCCCATCCGCAGGATCCTGTGAAAGGCATACGCGGTTTTCACCCCGGGTCCCTCGAACCAATATACAAAATAATGGATAGGCTGCGCGCCCTCTGGCGCATCCCTGGCCAACAACGGGTACACCCCAACGGCAAACCTGCCACCGTCGGGATCCTCCACCTGTAGAAAATACCGATCTCCCACATGGATATCCTGAGCCGCTAGACACCATTCCGGACGATGAATCCCCTCGCGGGATTCCCCTGTAATCAACAAAACAACATGCCGCCACGACCCGGTTGGGCCTTTATAGATACGGCGGTCAATGGTGACATCCGAAGGCAGCAAACGCCGCTCATCCGGTGAAATGGTCGTAAGCAGCGCGCCACTGTCCGGGCATACCCCCGGAACCGGAATATCCTGCTCAGTAAAGGCACGTTTCACATCCGGATCGGTTGAGTAGTAAATCCGATCGCCCTCCCAGTCCCCCAGCGTCTTCGGTAAGCGCCAATGCTCCGGTAGCGGCGCCGCCGGTTTTACATCGATCGAATACCGCAGCAACGGAACCGCCAATACCAGTAAACCGAACCACAAACCCCATTTCCACTCCGGTCTGATCCGTTTCATGCCGAATTCGCCCCACTATCCGGTTTTACAGCACCCTGTGCCCTATGCAAAAGATCCAGGCTTTTTCCCAGCGAGGCATTCAGCGCCACTAAAAGCAATACAGCCAGCACAAAAACAAGGTAGCCCGAATAGTCGTGGTACATCTTCATCCCGACACCCTGCCCGAAAAAACGGGCAATAATCCCGATAGTGATAATTCGGCCCGTATTCGCTACTGCCGCTATCGGAACGCTCATAAGAAACAAAAACCAGCGGGCTGCCCAATGCCGGCGGAAAACATAGGCATACGCCGCACTGAGTGCCATCAAGGCCATGATCGAGCGGATACCGCTACAGGCATCCGCCACTTCCAACGCAAAGCCCTGCCCGGTCGTTGACACAACAGCCGTGCCCATGCGAACTGTGCTAATCCCGATCCCATTCAAAACCCAGGTTGAAACCACGGTGCCGATCATACGCAGAGGAAACGTGGCATGCGCCAAAAAACCTACCGGCACCGCAAACACCAGAAAAATGAGAGGAAAAAAGGCGATCCTGGCAATCCGCGACCCGGCAAAGGTCCAGCATAAAGACCACAGCGCGAGAATAAACGCCAACGCGGACAGATGCGGTATCTGCATCCGCAACCCAGCAGCATGCATGAGCATGGCAGCCGCCAGCAATACAATGCCGAACCCATGCGGCTTAGCTTCACTCCATGCTGCCTGTATGTCTGAGCGCCGACGCCACAGCAGCCACAGGCTGATCACCGGGGTCACCAAGCCATGCGAGTAATCCACCGCGTCGCTCGATTCACTCGACCACATCATGTACAGCCAGGAAAACAGGGAATCCCCTATCGAACCCTGCCACACAGATACCCCATAAATATGAAACAAGAGGCAGACTGACAAAAGTGCTACCATGCAGACAATAAATGCCATCCGATTCCGGTCCATGGTTAGTCTATTTAGCAAACTACGCATCATTGTTCTCCGTATAAAAACAGGGCTCTTCCGCAGAATTTGTGGGTACATTGTGGCCTTCTTTCGTACTCAATGCCTACGAAGCAGGTGGTTTAAGAGTCACCACACGCTTCGTAGATCTCCACAGCCCAAGTAATCTCGATACGAAGTATTTCTGTTTATTCTACGCAACAACTGCACACAAAATCTCCGCCAACTGCCCGAATCAGTGTGGACCAGAACTTTTACCTACCCACAGATTCTGCGGAAGAGCCTAAAAACAGAACGGGCCTCGCTTGCAGCTATCATTACCACTGAGAGCCATCACACCGCACTGCTGCCGAATGTGAAACCTGATTCTAGAAAAATATATTGCACAAACAAAAACATTGCCAAAGTAGAAGCATAATGGACAGAACAAATTTGAATCTCTCATCGCCATCGCAATTTCAGCAACTGCAAGGTGAACTGGAAAATAAAGTACGGATTTCTTATAATATAGCGTTTCCAGAGGCGGCGAGGTTCCGCCACCAGTCGAAAGACCCATTCCAGACCCAGCCGTTGAAGCGCCGTCGGCGCCTGGGGGATCATGCCGGCTAAAAAATCAAAGGCGGCACCCACCGCCAAAATTACGTTGCAATCCGCTTGGTGGCGATAGCGTCGCATCCACAGTTCCTGTTTCGGGCATCCCATGGCAACCCACAAAATATCCGGTTTCGTCTCATTGATTGCGGCTAGGTTCGCGCTCTCCACCCGATCGTCGAACGGTCCAAACGGCGGGGCGCGCATATCCGCTATTTCGGCCTTGGGCCATTGTCGAGCAATACGGACACGTAATTTGCCCAATGTCTCCGTGCGTGTCCCATAGAAAGCGTGCCGTACGCCATCCTGCTGAAAGGCCTCCAGCGTCTTCGCCATCAGTATCGGACCGTAACAGCGATCGCGCAGTTTCCCGCCCAACAAACGCGAAGCCCACACAAGCGGCATACCGTCGGGCGTGACCATGCTGGCGTCGAGCGTCGCTTCTCGGAACTGCGGATTGAGCGCCGCTTCCGTGACCACATGCACGTTGGCCGCAATTACGGTTTCCGGCGCTGTTTTGCGTGCTCGAATCCATGAACGCATCTGGTCGAGCGCCTCGTCGTATGTTACTTGTGCGATCGGCACGGACAATATGGGAATGACGGGTAACTGTTTCATAAGTACGTCTTGCGATATATTTCCACCAATTGCAACCCCGCTCGTGTTATTGACACTTGATTTGGCACGAGTTCCCCGAGAAACTGCTCGCATGGCATATAGAGGACTCCGCCACAGCGCAGGCGATCTTTTCCGCGATAAAGTAAACCTGTCTCGCATTGAGGATAGTCGCTCATTTTAAGCCTCTTGTACATAGCAGCGTCGGATCGCCTCCTTATAGATGCGAATCAAAAGTTCATAATTATGTTCAGATGAAAATTCCCCTATGAATTCCTTCTTTGCCGCTAGCCCCATCGTTTTCATTTGATCAAGGTGAGCGAAGGCCCAATCCATCTTATCAGCCAGCGCTTGCACATCGCCCATCGGAAACAAGAGTCCAGTGCGGCCGTCGTCAATCAACGAAGCAACAGTTCCCGGTTGCGAAACAATAGCGGGTGTCTGTTCGATTCCGGCTTCCAGCACCACAAGTCCAAAGGTTTCATAGCATATTGAAGGGGATACCACAAACTGTGCATTATTCATAAGTAAGAGTACGCTTTTTTTTGACTGGTGTCCGAGAAAGCGGATGCTTCCAGGCGCGGGGCATTGAGCGTTGGGCATTAGAGCGGCTGCCAGGGCCTCTAGACTTGCCCGCTCGGGGCCGTCGCCTACAACAATGAGGTCGGCTGCTAGCTGTTGGTCATTAGCTATTAGTTTTTTTTGGAGTTTTGCCCAAGCACGAACCAGAACATCGCACCCTTTTTCCGCGCTCAATCTGCCCACAAACAGACAATAAGGTTTATCACATAGAGATAACGAGGACAAAAAAGCCGCATCCCTCTGACATTTTCCCCTTTCCTCTGTGTTGACATCTACAAAATTCTGCTTAACGAATATTTTTTCTGCTGACAATCCCCCCTCAATCATCTTCTTTTTCTGGAACTCCGTTAGTGCGATATAGGCAGTCACCCTCTTTGCCCAGGTCCCAAGCAGTTTGTGCATGCACAACATCAGGGCCACAACTAAAGATCCTGCCAGGGAATCGCGGTAACAACGGTAGTGGATGCCAGGCCACTTAAACTTTTTCTGCACGCAGAGTTCGCAGATGGCTCCTGTAGAGCCATCATTGAAATCGTGGCATGTTGAACTCGTTGGAATCGATTTATCATTTTTGTCGACTTGAACATTTTTAACGTCTTTAACCTTCAACGACTGGCTACTTTGCTTAAAAAGAAACGCATTGAGACAAAGGAGTCGATAATTATGCAATGTCTGAACAACGGGCACCTTCTCCTTTGCGCAGGCCCAATAGATCGACGGGGAAATCAAGGGAAAGGTGTTGTGGCAATGGACAATATCCGGCTTCTCCGATCGCAACAGCGCTCGAATATCACTGTGCGTTCTGTCGTTCCAGATGGTTTGAATACAAGCTTTTAGCATTTGGCCAATAGCTAATAACTTATTGCTGGAAGCAGCAATCGAATCGTTCGACCTGTAGTAAGTCACGATTTGATGTCCATGCTCGTCGAGCATGGACCGCTCCGCTGCCACCACAGCGTCTTCACCCCCAACCTGCTGGTAATAGTTATGGATCTGTATGATTTTCATAGGCACTTATTTGTCAAGAAGCTACACAACTCATCAATGAAGTTCATATCTGGCGACGTACACAAATACGTAATCAGAACAGGTGGGAGTGAGTGTCTCTTGATGACGAACTACATCATCCTATCTGCATACGACCCAAAAGCTCATCTGTCACCAGCCCGGAAGAAAGAGCATGAAACTTTTCACAAAGTCTCTTGCGTGAAGATTCCCCGGGATCATCTCCATTGATAACCCGACTCACCTGTTGGATAAGCACGGGCACATTTTCACAAATCTCTCCGGGAAGGTTTTCATCCAAATCATCAAAAACAAACCCTCTATTTCCGGCATACTCGCTCCTGTCTGGAAAATATATAAATATCGGACGATTCAACAGTAAATAATCGATGATGATTGATGAAATATCCGCTATTAAACCAGAAGAATAGCCGGCAAACTCATACAAGGTTATCAGGTTTCTCTTAAACCAATCCTCTCTCAATATGATTATATTTTTGTATATATCTCCTAAACTCGTCTCCGCATGAACAGACATTGGATGCGCCTTTACAACAATTTTTTTATCAACCGACTGAAGCCAATCATCGAGTAGCGACGCCTCAACATCAGACATGTTTAACACCGAATCATACTCCTTTCCATCAGAGGTCATAAAACCCTCTTTAGAACGCCTATATGTCGGCAAATACAAATACCACTCACCTGAATCAATTCGCTCAGATATAACACGAGCGGTTCGCTTTTTTTTAAAAAACAACATGTCATTTCGAGGCAACCCGGTCACCCACACATCATTTTTTTTTACCCTCGCCAAATCAGCCATGACCTTCTGGTAAAATCCACTTGTCGCCAGCAACGCATGCGCACGAGGCGCCTCAATTGGTTCAGGTAAATAATTCCAAATTGACTTAATTGGCATTCCGTGCCACAAGTTGATAACAAGTTTTGAGCGAGGGGGATCGTAATTGCCCCAATCGCCTTGAGTGTATAGACCATGCGTAAATAAAACAAATTTTGATGTTACAAACGCGAGCACTGCCCGAAAGTCCGTGTTTTTAAAAATACGCAAATCAAGCCCGGTCAGCCCGTATTTTTTTCTGATGCCGTCAAAATCAAACGAACCATCTTTCACAATCCATACGATTCGACCTTGATACTGCATTCTGGAAAGGGCCATAAGCACGGATAAACATTGATCTTCCACATCAGGATATCCCCGCAAAACAACAGCGTTTTTTTTAGGACACACCTGATCAAATAAGCTGATTAGTCTTATTAACATTTTCTTCATAAAACTATGCATTTAATGATTTCTTTTCATATTATTCTTAACTTCTGTTGAGGAGATTCCACGGGTGCGAGGCAGATACATTACCTGACATTTATCATTCAGAAAATCAAACTTTCCCGCCCAGTCGTCTCCCATTACAAATATATCAATCCTATGTCTCTGTATATCTACTTTCTTCTGCTCCCAACAGCTTTCAGGAATCACCTCATCTACATATTTTATTGCAGCCACAATCTCAGCTCGTTCTTCGTATGGATATACACATTGCTTGCATTTTTCATTCCAGTTAAATTCATCTGTTGAAATCGCAACTACCAAATAATCCCCAAGAGCCTTTGCCCTTCGCAAAATTTCAAGATGGCCAATATGAAACAGATCAAATGTTCCGTATGTAATAACTTTTTTCATTTTCTCGGAAGCACTCCTCTGATGCTTACATTTTAAACATATGGTCTCCGCGTCCGATCCATAGATGAACTTTCACAGCAATGAAAGGAGGCCACACGGCAAGTAGTGTGCCACTGAACAAATTGCCGGCGCAAGCAACGCTCGCGAGCCAGCAACCAATCGGGCGGCATCACCTTGGCCATTTTTTATGCCAGAGCCCGGTTGGATCGGTGATCGCCAGCAACTCGCGTTCAACACCTTCTTCCCGATACAACGCATAGGAAACCGGCGGCTTAATAAAACGCTCTTTCAATAAGCGCCGCAATCCAAGCCAACGTGAAACCAACCGGATCCCAACCCGGCTTCCCCGTAAAAATTCCTCTTCATAACGCCGTCTTTCACGCGTACCTTCCTTGGTCCAGTTCAAGTTGTCACCGGTATCGGTGAAGACGGAAGTCAGTTGGTTGCATACGGCAAATCGACAACCGGCGGCTTGCAATTCATTATACCAGACCTTATCTCCAAAATTTTTCCAGCTTGTGTCGAAAAAAACTTGCTTCTCATTTGTCACTGACGCGCGTTGGAAGGTTGTGGCCGTCATTCCGGCGCAACAAAAGCGTGAGAGGAAACGGTTCGGTCTCACACTCCGCCGATGGCAAATATATTCGCCAGATGAATCTACTACAATCATGTCGGCCAGCACCACATCCGCTTCGGGTTGAGCGGTCATGAATTCGGCAATGATTTTCAACGCATTCGGCAGATACTGTTCATCGCAGTTCAAATGCGCAATCACATCCACATCGTCCGGGGCCAATTTCCAGCCTTTGTTGATGGCATCGTACATCCCTTCGTCTTTTTGGGAGGAAAAGCTGAAGGAGTAGCCTTTAGCTTCTAGCTTTTGGCTGTTAACCAGATGTTCCGAAAGAAATTCTTGTGTCCCATCCTTAGAACACGCGTCCTGAATATGATGGTGGACTTGCAGAGAGCTTATAGTATTTGACCCATCGCTTTTGGCTAGTGGCTGTTGATTCGTATTCAACACCTGATCGGCAACAGACGCAACGCATAATCTAAGCCATTCGATCTGATTATAACTGGGAGTGACAATGTAGAATTTCATGATGATCGTTGTTTCTCTGTGAAGCTTGAAAATCGATAAAAATGGCAAACAAAGATTTTGAGTAGATCAACGAATCGCGACTGATTGCCATAAGCATAATAAATTTAATTGTTAATTATTCTGGAATAAAATTCGAAATGTTTTTGCGCAACTGCTGATGGCCCCATATACGCTCTGATATTCTCCTGGGCAATATTTCGCTCTGGAAATTCCATCGCTAATAGCGCTTTTTCCATAGCCTCTGCCAGTGCATCTGAATTCTCCTGAGGAACAATGGTGCCATTACCAAAACGGGTTATATTTTCAGCCATTGCAGTTTGATCCGTAACAATTGCGTGAGTTCCCGCCAATAAAGCTTCAATAACTTGGTTGCCGAACATCTCTTCACGAGAGGGGGCAACCAATCCCTTGCATTGCGACACAAGACGAACCAATCTTGCCGGGTCCACCTTGCCGAAATGCTTGAGTCGATTATTGAGCAATCCGCGCAACTTTTCAATAACCTCTTTTTCATAAAGGCTGGAGTTCGTCTTGTTATTGCCCATTATCCAAAGCTCTGGATACTGGCCGTGATCCTGAACTTTCTGCATAGCGCGACAGATTAGGTCCACCCCTTTGCGGTGGTTAATGCTCCCTACAAATGCCAATGCATTTTGCTTGCTCTCTCCAAATTTAGCATTAAACAATTTTTTATCGAAAGTATTTGGTATTAAGCGCACTTCTAATTTCGGATAGCGAGCTTGTAGTTCCCGCTGTACATATTCGCTTTTTGCAATCGCAAAAAGGGTTTTGTTCAGTGATATTTTCTCAAGCATTCCCGTAACCCTTTGTCGACAAATCACAGGAAACTTTAAACGTTTTTTCATCTGGGAAAAAAGAGCCTGGACTGTTACTACATACGGTAGTCTAGTTGCCTGGGCAATAAGCAAGTTGCTGTCTTCCGTACCATGAGCATGTACCAGATCGGGGCTTAAACCCTTAATATATCGAGCCGTTTTAGCAACTTCACCCATAAACAAAGTTGTTGCCCGAAACCGCGCAGCAACAGGGACGTAATGCACTCGAATGGTATCGTAATCCGTTACATGCATTCTAGAGGCTCCGGATTTCACCACAACGCACTCCGGTTTTATTGAACAATGATCAGCTTGCGCTATCGCTATGTTCAGTGACCACCGCCCCGGATGTTCCTCCAAGTTGCCGCAATCGGGATGGTCTGGTGTCAATGGCAGATTGCAGATATGCACTACTTTCATTGTCCACTCCTCCCACTGCTGTCTGAATTCACTCTTGTGATCTGAATTTTGTCATTTGAAACAACAGTTCGTTTCATACCTATCAAAACACCATACATCCAAAGCACTTTCACTGGAGTCTGTGCCGAATGCCCGCTTGTCCATGAACGCAACAGCGTAATAATGAGCATGATAAAAAACATCTCTGTAAGAACTCGCTGGTTTTCACTCAAACCTTCTTGTCGATAAACCCATCTGGCCAGCAACAGAGCCTGGACCATAACCCCGAACCAGAATAAGGTGGCGGGTATTCCAAAGTCGGCAGCTATGCCAAGCCAGGTATTATGCCAATTGCGAGTGAATGCTGCCGACTCATATGGACCACCTCCTCTTCGCGCATCCAGCAGCGAATAAGCCGTATGGCGATCAACAGCATACCCACCCATACCAGTAACAGGACTCTTTTTAATCTCATCGACGGCTATCTCTCGTATTTCTTTACGAAATATTCCCCGCGTGGCACTGTAAACATCTCTGTCCCACTGGCCGGGTAGATTTGCGATTGACCTCTGTACGACCCTTGGCAATTCGAACACTCGCCCGTGTCCGACAACAAGAAACGCCAAGCCCAGTATGCCAAGAACTCCCCAGATCAGCAGTCTAGAGTAAGAGCGCTTGTCAATGATCACCTGGAAGATCGGCACCAGGAGCATGGAGGCCAATGCCGCCCGTTTCCCGCTCCAAAATGCAATGCCAAACACAATGAGCAATAAAAGCAGATACGGAGAATCAAATCTAAGAACGCGTTCAATTTTTTTTCTCGCAAAAAGCCAGATGCAAATCCATAAAGCCGGTCCCGCCATCCGCTGATGCCATGAATAAAAAGAGTCTGGATCCATGTTCCTTATTTCAGGTGAAATTAAAAAACTGCAAATGCTCCAGACTGCTGAAATAATTACACAAATCATGATCGTTCTAATCAAAATCTGTGCATCTCTGTCATCAATAACTTCATTAGAGAGCACAATAAATGCCATAAAAGCAGTTAGCAGTGTCAAATAAAATCTTGCGCCCATCATATTTGAACCAAGAAGCATTAAACCAGTTGGGTTGAGAAACCACACAATAGCCACCCAGACAAAAAACAAAAAAACAAATGTGTTCTCTTTAGAAAACAACCTCATCCCTTTTTTAATAAGAGCCGTTCTGGCTAAAAACATTGCGAACGCGGCGGGAACTGTCAGTTCGGATAGTTCAATAGTTCGGGGTCCTAGAGGTATGGCCCCGATACTGACAGTTAAACCTATGGGTACAATCAACCAATAGCGCTTGCCGAGAACCAGCATCACGCCAATGATTAAAACGCCAGCCAAGACTAGCAACGGCATAAACCGGGAACCCTTCAGTATCTGAAATATGATATAAAGAGCTATTCCCAAACCGGCGATAAAGACCACCGCACTGCTTATAAATCGATTCACTCTCCCTGAATCCTGCATATCTATAAAACCTCTATTTTGCCTCTAACCTGACCTATCCATAATAATCTATTACGAGTGTGCATGTCACTTTTCATCTCAACGACTTTGTCGGCCAGCCGATCTTGACGCATGTCTATGCGCCTTCACCCGGCTATCTGCGCAAAG
>CAYYVQ010000044.1:0-24720 GCA_964475205.1 uncultured Victivallales bacterium
TTTCTTTGTCTCAAAATTAATCAAAATTTATCGTTGACCTTTTCCTGGTACTCTGGCCCCAATGCCTTAATTATTAACGCCAGGCCCCAATGCCCCAAGACCCATCCTAATCCCATTTAGAAGGATCTCCCCAAAAGGAATGAATTTGTTTGGCATTCTCGTATTCAATTTTTTCCCACGCTTCTCTCTGTTTTGCAATGTATTCTGGTGTATAAACGATCATCAAATCATGCAATTTTCTGGCAAAATCTACATTTCTGCCAAACAGCTGAACTCTTTGACCATCGACATCAAAAGTGGCAGTCAACTCAGCACAGCAGCTCATTAGCGATGTGCGAAACAATACATTGGAGGCGGCACCCATCCAACGCTGACGACTAAGGTGGCCGCATAATAGGGCGCTAAAATTGGTTGAAGTGTTTGCTGAGAGAGCTTCATAGAGGGTGGCAAGCTCATCAGAATTGGTAATCGCAAGAATAGTCTGGGACTCCTGCGTTCCGTATCTGTCCTTTTTCTCAAACCTGTAGATCTCAACTCTATCGATTTTACTCAATTGAACCGGTGGAAACTGATGCAAGAACTGTTGACATTTTGATCTCGCGAGGTTATTTGCGAGCGTAACGGGAAACAATTGCGACTCGTTTTTTCGCAGAGTACAACTGACAGCAAGAAACAGCCCCAAAACAAAACACAATAAAGTAGGCTTCAACTTTAGATAAACATCCAAATTCAAGATTTTCACATCTATTCCCTGATCCGAAGTCTAATTACCGGGTTCATACCATGACCATGACCACTGTTCTGAATCCCCATGGCTACAATCGAAAATTTGTGTTTCTCCACAGACGTTGCGTCCAATGACGCCCTCGCCAAGCAAGTCATTAATATGAGCATCAACAACAGTGTGAACCTTGTCGGGATCGTCTTTATCCGGCTGGCACTCAAAAAAGACATAAACCTTGGAAACACAACAAGGTGGGCGGCAGAGCTTGCGTGCTTCTGCTTCGATTGCGTCCTTTCCCTGATTCCAAACGGCTTCGTTATTCTCATTACCAAGAGTTTCATTTATCTCAGGAAACCCTGGCACCTTGAAATCCCCCACTTCGTCAGACAGATTGGCATTAAAACACGAATAGGGTACAATTCGGTCACACCTAGCATTCAAAATCTCAGACCATGCCTCAACCTGATCTTTTACCCAACCATAACCATCGTCACCCGGCAGATTATGTCCAATGAAGAAATAGATACGAGCCTCTCGATGTCCAACAGCAATTATGAGACCCAAAGCATCTGTAGATGAAAGTGGCCCATTCTGCAAGAAAACATATAATGGCAATAAGGTCTGTTGTTTCAGAGCACTTTTTTCTGACCACTTCATGTTAGAAGTGTAGTGTTGAAAGAATGCACGCTCCCCCAACGGATCCCTACTCACCCACCGCCCCAGTTCCGGGCTGTAATATCTGTAGCCGTAATAGTACACCTTGGAATCGGCATAGGTGGCCTTGTCGGTCGATCTGGATTCGCATGGATGAAGACCGCAGATGTTGTCGTAGTTGTAGGGGGAACTACTTTTGCCCGTATTTATTGAGGAATTGCCGGGGTCGTAGGCGTAGTAGGTGCAGTTTGTGGCGCCGGTTGTGCTGGAGAAGGTGCAGCATGTGGGGTCGTAGTCATAGGTCAGCGGAGTCGTAAGTGTAGTCAGGTCATAGGTGATGGTTTCGTTTTGCGCGCAAAGGTACATAAGGATATTGGCCGGCAGGTAAGGGAGCGTTATGCCTGTGTCAGGCAGCAGCCAGGTTTTTTCACTGAGATGAATCATTTTTTTACCAACGTGCAATGATAACTTCAGGTAATACAGTACCGGAGTTTCTCAAGCTTTGCCAGTTTTAATTTGGCGGCATTGAACATTGCCGGAGTTGTTGGCGGTAGGTCAGGATGAACGCATTAAAGCAAAAAGCTATTTTCTCGTTTCTCGGCCTGACCCTGTCGCCTCCAGGCGGTAAGCCACGCCCGGCGGCGTGTAAAGACGGAGATACCCGCAGAGGTTCTGGAGAGCCTGATGAAGGCTATTCGCTCCGCAGAACCTCAAGGCTAAGATTGTTATTCACAGTCTGACCCTGGCGCCGGAAGGGCGCTGATCTACTGTTTCAGGTAATAAGCCACAGATATGAGCAAGGTTCGATTATCCTGACAACAAACAAGAAGTTCAAAAAGTGGCCGGAGATCTTTGATAACGACAGCACTCTTACCTCTGCAGTGCTTGACAGGCTTCTCCATCACGCTGACTCTGTGCTCATAGAGGGGGACAGCTATAGGATGAAAGATAGAATCGAAGTATAAGGGTATCGTCGATGAAAAACACCACAATGCGGGTGCGGGGTCAATTTGGCCCCACATTTTCAAACCGGCTAAATGGCTACATTTTCACACCGGCCATGACACACAGTGAACATCATTCTGTCATTTCGCCCGTATCATGAGTCGAAAGGGGTTGGGATACCGCTCACTCATCGAGCGGTAGAACCGCAGATCTGTGCATTCCTTATGAACGTGATACGGCACGGATGTTTCTCTGGTCTCGCATATGCGGGATGGTGCAGGCACGCTTGCGTGCATTGTGCAGAACCAGATGGATGACTGACCGGAATGGCATTGCCAGCCGGAACTTATTAGAATGAGAAGACCCGACGCGATCTTGAGCGAATGGTGGGGCTGACGGGTACCGACGTCAAGAAGAGGAAGAAAATTCCCCGTTCAGGGGAACGGGAGGAGTTTTTTGTCTCTTGACGTCGCCTCTGATGGATGACCCTTGCTCCCCATCTTCCCCGGTTCCCCAGATTCTTAACTAGGCCAAACGGTTATTAGGCCAGCAAGAAACAGAAGGCTTCCAAGCACAATAAACATGGCGCCGAAAAAGCGAGCGGTTTCTTGCCCGGGATTAGTGTTCCAGAACCATGCAACCAACCCTACTGTCAGGAATATGATTGCAGGGAAGAGGTAAGAGTTGTATATCAGGAGTGCTATTTCTTTCATTAGGTTAGCCTTTCTGCACAAACGGTGTGCGTTATCTCAAGCTATCCAGTTTCTGTTCCAGTTTTCCAATGCGTTCCTCGGTGGTCATTTCATTTCCCTTTACCTTTTTGTAATTGCTACGCATCAGGCTGTTTCAACATGTTGACAGATAGATTCCTAATCCGTAAGCGTCTTCTCCGCCACCACCTTTACAGCATACATCAAGGCATTAACAACGATTTTCGGTTTTGAACCGTCTTTCCCGGCGGGCACAACTGTCGGGTTTGAAGTGCCAGGTGACACAGTGAAATAAGGGAAGTGTTTGGGTAACCGCGAATTTTGTCGCGACCTCGGGGAGTCTGAAGACGAACTTCTTAAACTCCGTTTTTGGCCCGAAAATCAGCCGCTAAGCTAAGTCTGAGGCCATTAATCAGCAGTAACAGATTTACAAGCAAAGCTTTGCTGTGGCTAACCCGCAGGACTCTGATTATTTTCATCAATGACCTGGCTGGCAGCTTCATTAACCGCTGGTTCTTCCAGGTTGTGCTTGTAAAAAGTTGCAAAAGCTGTCGAAAGACGATTGCTACGACTAGCTTCCTGATCATCAATATTTCGTTGTGCATCCACAAAGTCTATTCGGATAAGAGAGGAAAGAACGCGTTCCGCTTCAGATGGTTCAAGGGCTGAGACCACTGGATTGGCACTTGTTTTTTCCAAAACAAAATAATGAAGGCGAAAAAATCTTTTGAGGTTTCCTGAGCTGCTTAAAAATTTTGATAGTGTAAATGCATCACGCGTAGCACCTTCTTTTTTAAGGGCTTTGGCTTCTTCGTATGCAGAAACAAGGCCATCAATTTCATCTTGCTTTGCGGCAAAACTTATTCTAATGCCAACTTCATCAAGATCGGATAATGTGTTGGGAAGAAGTGAAAAGATTCTTCCAAATTCAATGTCAGGATTAATTTTGAACCAAAGATCCAAATCAATTGATGGCAGGGTCAAGTCCTCTTTATTTTTTTCGCTGCCGAAATGTTCGATTTCCTGAATTCTTGACACAGAAAAATCATGAATTCTAAAGTCGTTTCCTTTTAAAAAATACCTGAAAATTACGGTTGCTGATGTCTTACCGCTGTTGTTGGGGCCAACGAAAACGGTTTCGCCATCATCAAGGTCTATTTGCACGTCCTCCAATCGGCGAAAGTTCCTGATATGAATTTTTTTTAGCTTCATTCAATTAATCCTAAATTATCCCAACGACTGAAATCACGGGACCAGTGAGGCGCGTCCGCGCGCCTTACTGGGTACCGTGGATTTCTTCGTTGGCATCATATCTCTAAAATGTCGGCAAAAGACCTGAAGCTCTCGGAATGCACTCTTGAAACATCGAACCTAGTCTTCTTGAAGAGTTGCCACCCGTGGAATGTTTTGCGATAGGATACCGCCATGATCTTCTTCAGAATCGAGACCCCCGATCGGCCGTCGAATTCCTCCTGTTCAGCAGTGTCTTCGATAAGCGAGGTGGACTTTAGAGCGTCAATGTCGGATACGATCCAGTTCTCAAACATGCGGTTGGGAACTGCAACACAGATGTCTACTGCGAGTTCCTTCTCCTCAACTCCCGCGGTCAAGGCGGCGGCAAGGCTCTGCCCGAAAGCATCAGGCGTCGACTGTCGAGTCTCCAAATCGACGATACAGAGGAAGCTGTCGAACGCACCGGAGGCACCAAGCTGAATCATGGGAAGCGCTTTCGCCGCGTATCCTTCTGGGGTTACACTCTTGCCATTGCAGTCAACTTTGCGCAGGGCCGGGGAGAATCCGAAGTCCTTTTTGAACTTCTCTCGGAAGGCACGCACCTCGGTGATGCCATCGACGAGAAAGAGCTGCCGAGAGATGTCCTTCATTCGGGCGTCCCTCCCAGAGCTCCGCTGACATAGTGATACCCACAGCCAAAGCCGCTTGCAGAGATTGCTTCATCCACCTGTTGA
Source organism: uncultured Victivallales bacterium (assembly GCA_964475205.1). Taxonomy (GTDB): domain Bacteria; phylum Verrucomicrobiota; class Kiritimatiellia; order UBA8416; family CAYSRM01; genus CAYSRM01. The sequence goes on from CAYYVQ010000044.1 coordinate 5,001, forward strand.
GCGTTCTCCAATCTGGCGCCCTCGGTCGCTCCCGTGTCGTTGGAGCACACGATGAGTTCTGACGGCCTGATTGCGTTCAGGAGTGTTTCGGAATGTGTAGTAAGGATGCAGACAGACGCGTCAAAGAAGGATCGGAAGTACTCAACAAGACTCTGGCATGCCCATGGGTGTAGGTAGTTCTCTGGCTCTTCTATGACAATCGTTGCCCGACGCCGTGTGTGGATCGCCGTGAGGAGAGCGATCGTCTTTATGGTACCATCGGAGAGACTACGAGCAGGACACGAGCGGTCATCCTGATCAACGACGCTGAATGAACGAACAAGTCGATGCTCGTCAGTCTCTGGCACGATCTCTTTGTAACGCGGACAGATCTGTGTAAGGAAGCTGTTCACTTCAGAGAATGCAGCGCCTTTCTTCCGGTGAAGAGATGCCAGAGCATTCGCCAGACGTCGGCCGTTGGGCAGGAGTGTGGATGTCTCCAAAATGTCGTTCGGCTCCTTCGCGACATGCGGATCGATGTTCAGCAACTGGAAACTGCCGATATCCTCTTGGATCTCGTAAGCGTAGTAGAAGAAGCCGACAAGCAACGAAAAGAACGACTGCGTCGGTGACGGTCCGAAATCAAGGGTGACGGTCTTCTTCTTTCCCATACCGGGGAGATGGTACGGGCCCACTTCCTTCTTGTTGGTGACACGGATGCGAATCTCTTTCCCGCGTTCTACTTTGAAAACCGTCCGGTACCTACCGGTGGATGCCAAGTAGGAGACGCTCAGCGTTTCTCCCGTGATGGTGAGCGAATCTCCCAGTGTCAGCGTGCACTCGTAGTCATAGCGAAGTGTCCGTGTGTCATCCTCTTCCAGTCCCGCTTCGACTGTGCCAGTGCAGCCGACGACCATGGACGGTGGATCGCGGTGTTTTGGGGCGCCACACTTCGTGAACGCCGATTCAGCCCCACCGACAGTCAGGATGTAGTCTGGGGCATCGCCGCTGACAATCGCTGACAGTAGTCCGGCTGCCTGACATATCGTTGTCTTGCCACTACCGTTTGGGCCAATCAAGACGTTGAGGCCGGGAGTGAAGTCGGTTTCGAAATCTACGAGAGACTTGAAACCTGAAGCGTAAAGTGTGAGTAGCATTACCTCGATCCCTTCTGTTTGTCTGCTATGTCAACCACAGTATTAACTGGCTTTATTTCGTTAATACAACACTTGTGGTTGAGTCTTGTTGTAGAAGTGTAGGAGCGTCTGGTGGTAGTGTAAAGCTGTTTTCGGGCGGAGCAAACAGCGTTGCCTGCTGCTAAGCCGCTAATCTGGCTCGGATCACTTCGTAGGGATATAGCTCGTCATCCGTGATCTCGCCCATATCCGCACGCCGCCAGACTTCCGCCAGCACAACCCGTACAAGTGGCGCACACCTATAATCCGGATCATGGAAGCTGTCTGTATGCAACCCGGGATTCAGATAAACAACGGCACACCACACGCGCATGAAGTCAGGTTTAGCCAAGCCTTCAAGCGTATCGGGATCAATTTTCAAAACAATCTTTTCCGCCTCTTCAACGGACTCCGGTATAAATAAGCCTGATGTCATCATCTTCCCCTTTGTTTCTTTCTTTTAGCCTCGCGCGCGTGAACCGCCTTTAATGCCCGTTGGCGGCGGCCTTCGGCATCCAGCTTTGTCTGGCCGCCGGTCAGTTTGCCCAGAATGGAGGCAATCTTACTGCGCAGTGAAGGGTTGCGCTCCACTTCATGAAGGATCGATTCATCCGGGACGTCTTGCCGGTATTTACATTTCGGACAGGTAATCCTCACAACAGCATACTCTTCGCAGGACCTGACATGATTTCCGAAATCCCACCAGGAAATACCGATGAATCAAGCACGATGCTCGAATCCTCATCATATATACCCAGCAGAACCGGCTCATGCAATGTTTGCGGGGCTGAAGGATCGTCGGGTTTGGTTATCTGCAAAACCTTGTCATTCTTCTCCTTCACCAGTGCCGAACACCCGCCGCCGGAGTCTTCGATCTCCCACCCGCGATCCTCACACCAATCCAGAAGCCAGGCATTCTGCATGGCTACCGCCTCCAGCGCCTCGTAATCGACACCATCCAGCAATGCGCCATTTGCACAATCCAATGCTGTGATCCGATCCGGATACCAATCCTTGCCGCGCTGCTCGCATTCCGCGGTATAGACATACTCCTCGTCTTCGAACGCGATCAATCCCTCAATGCTTCTCGTTTTCATCTCTGCTCACCTCTCCTGCAATTAACCCAACCAACACAAGTATAACTAGGGCCTAGATAAATGCAAAGGATTTTTTGCTTCAATTTTTGCGCGCGGTTTCAGATGTTCTCGATGTTCCGGTGGAGACAGCCTTCTGAAAGACCCGATTTTTTTATGGATTTTAATACTGGAAACCGATCTATTTGAGAGTTATCATAAAAAAGTGACTCTAATTGCTGGTTTTTGCTTTTTAAGCAGTTCTAAACTAATAGCTTACAAAGGTATTATCTATTTTTTTTAACTTCTGGTGAAATATAAAGGCTAGGAACCATTGTAGATATTGTAAAGCAGAGTCTTTATGAATTATCGAACGTCAAGACTTCAGGGAAGACAGTGGACTTTTTAGAGAGTAGAACGTCTCAACAAAACTATATCAACTTGATGCCGTCTCCGTCGTCCCTGATGGAGTCTCTCCGCGACATCGGCTATTCGATAGAAACGGCTGTTGCGGACATCATTGACAACTGCATCACGGCTGGTTCTCACAATGTCGATATTCGTTTTTCATGGAACGCTGGCAAGCCATGGCTCGCCGTCGCCGACAACGGTTGTGGGATGTCGAAGGCAGAGCTGGTCAGCGCCATGCGTTTCGGCAGCGCAAGTCCGCTCAAACGTAGGGCAGCGAACGATCTGGGGCGGTTCGGCCTCGGGCTCAAGACCGCGTCCATTTCTCAGTGTCGTCATCTTATCGTCGCAAGCAGGCAGGGCGACGAGTTCACCGCGTGCGAGTGGGACCTCGATCAGGTGGAACAAAGTGTGGATGGCCAGTGGCGACTGGGCCTTTTGACTTCCGAGGAATGCGGAGAACATACACTTCTCGGCCACCTCGTTCGTGACATCCTCGCGCCGCATGACTCAGGTACGCTTGTCCTCTGGCAACGCTTCGACCGCCTGGGCGAACTCGGCGCGCCGCTTGCCCGTGAGCGTACTTTCAACGCTTTGCTTGGCAGTGTTCGCAGTCACTTGGAACTCGTTTTCCATCGCTATATCCGTTCAGATCCCGGCAAGCGGCGCTTGAACATCACCATGAACGGGGGAGAACTGGCCGGCTTTGACCCGTTCCACCCAGGGACACTGGCAACCCAGGAGCTGCCCGTGCAGAGATTCCGTGTCGAAGATCAGGAGGTCGTGGTCCAGCCATACGTTCTCCCGCACCACACCAAGGTATCAAGGGAGGACTACGACAGATACGCTGGCGAGGGCGGGTACCTCCACAACCAAGGTTTCTACGTCTACCGCAATCGCCGTTTAATTATCAAAGCTACGTGGTTTCGGCTCATGAAGAAGGCGGAACTCAGCAAGCTGGTACGCGTGCGCGTCGATATTCCCAACACACTTGATCATCTTTGGAAAATCGACGTCAAGAAGTCCGCTGCATCTCCGCCGGAAAGTGTGCGGCAGCAACTGCGGCAGGTGCTTGGCCGCATAGAGATTCAGGGACGACGTGTATACACCCAGACGGGGCAGCGCCTCGCGGCAAAGGTGCAGACACCTGCCTGGCACAAGAGAGCCAAGAGTGGGAGCATCTTCTATGAGATCAACAGAGACTACCCACCACTGAAGCAACTCAAGGCCACAATGCAGGACGACCAGAGAGAAACCTTCGATGCACTCCTCTCCACTTTGGAACAGACGTTTCCGCGCGATCTCTTTTTCCATGACGTGGCTGACACCCCGGAGAAACTGAAGGCCCCCGTCATTGACCAGTCAGCTCTTGAGAATCTGCTGGATCAGTTTCTTGCCTTCTGGTCACCGGAGGACATCTCCTCAGAAGAACTGGCAGAACGTATCCTGGCCGCCGAGCCCTTCGCCTCTAACCGGGACGCGGCGAAGTCACTCCTCACTGAGCGAGGTTACCTGTCATGATCGATTATCTGGAGATGATTGAAGACAATGCCGCAGGGCTGCTCTCTAACGACGACCCCTCGACCGTGGGGCGCGATCGTATCTCCCAAGCCGTCACCATGGCATCGCAAACAGTCGAGATGATGCACGGGAAGTGCGTCAGGGAAGGTGACGCCGACTATCTTGTCCGCAAGCTGGAGACACGCTTCGACATCGGCATGTCGCTTGGCACCATGTTCTCCTCTGAGGAATACCGCCCATGGCTGGATGCGGCCCGTGCCGACATCTCCTGGTACTACTGGAAACGCTACCAGCGGCTATTGCGGCAGAATCGATTTCCACCTCAAGTCGTCACCAGCCTTCACAACATCACTGACCAGATCCTTGACCATCTGGAGAATCCGCAGAAGCCGGGAACCTGGGCACGGAAAGGTATGGTCGTGGGCCACGTTCAGTCAGGTAAGACGGCAAACTACACGGGCCTCGTCTGCAAGGCTGCCGATGCCGGCTACCGGATCATTATTGTCCTGGCCGGCATGCTCAATTCGCTCCGCAACCAGACTCAAGTGCGGGTCGACGACGGATTCATCGGCGTCGACAGCTTGCGCGTTCTCGACGACATCCCCCTCGAAGACAAGCTCACGGGCGTAGGGCGTATCGACCCGGATCGCCGCGCTGTCTCATTCACCACCAGCAAGCAGGATTTCAACGCGGGAATGGCGCGTCAGATTGGCATGCATCTTGACGCCCTGAATGAGCCACTCGTTCTTGTCATCAAGAAGAACGTGAACACCCTGCGCAACCTCATCCAGTGGCTGAAACACAACAATCCACACAACCTGCAGGCGCACCCAATGCTCCTGGTCGATGATGAAGCGGATCATGCGTCCATCAACACCAATAAGCCAGGGGTGGATGCCACTGCGATTAATGCACATATCCGCGAACTGTTGCACCTGTTTGACCGTTCCTCATTTGTCGGCTATACAGCGACACCGTTCGCCAATATCTTCATCGATCCAGAAACCGATGATGAAATGCTCGGTGACGACCTGTTTCCTCGCGACTTTGTCCATAGCCTCGATCCGCCCGACAACTACGTCGGCCCCGACTCCGTTTTCGGCGACGATGCGCAGCTGTCTCTCCTTCGGCCAGTCGACGATTTCGGAGACTTCCTGCCTTTGCGGCACAAGAAAGACGAGTCGCCAGAAGCTCTCCCGGACAGCCTGATGCAGGCCGTCCGGGTATTCATCTTGGTCCGCGCCCTTCGTCTTCTTCGCGGCCATGTTGACCAGCATCATTCCATGATGGTCAACGTCAGTCGCTTCACGGCAGTGCAGTCCAAGGTGAAGCTTCTCATCTCCGAATACGTTGACCATCTGCGCACCGCGATAGACAGCTACTCACTTCTGCCGGAGCGTGACGCTGCTCAAAACTCAGACATTTCCGATCTACGCTCTACATGGGCCAGTGAATTTGCCGATATTGCCCCGGACTGGACCACTGTCCAGCGCACATTGAAGGATGCCGTCTCGCCCATCCGTGTGATAGAGGTCAACTCGTCTGCCGCTGCGGAACCCCTGGACTACAACAATTTCGACTACCCCAACGGCCGGTGTGTTATCGCCGTTGGGGGGCTCAGTCTATCCCGGGGGCTGACGCTTGAGGGCCTGAGTGTCAGTTACTTCCTCCGAAATTCCGTGATGTACGACACCTTGATGCAGATGGGTCGTTGGTTCGGATATCGGGACGGGTACGCGGACCTTTGCCGCATCTACATGACCGAAGACGCTGCCTCCTGGTACAGGCACATTGCGGATGTCATTCGAGAGCTGCGTAGCGAGTTCGCCCGAATGAAGGCCGCTGGCATGTCGCCCAGCGATTTCGGTCTTTGTGTCCGCAGTCACCCTGAGTCTCTCATCGTGACCGCGCGGAACAAGATGCGCACCGGCAGAAACGTGCTTCGCCAGGTTGACCTTACAGGACGCTTGGTCGAGACATCCGTCCTGCATGGTGCCCCTGAGATAGTGTCTGCGAACCTGAAAGCGATCGGCGACATGGCGGCAGCGGCCGGAGAGAACGGAGAAGATGGCGCACTCTCGGTCGGCAGCGGCTTTCTCTGGAATCGCGTGCCCGTTGCCCATGTGCTCGACTTCCTCGGTGCATTCCAGAACCATCCAGCGTCACAGCTCACGGAACAGCGCCCTTTGCAGGACTACGTGCAGTGGCTTCGCGATTCTGAAGGCATGACTGAATGGGACGTAGTTCTCATAGGTCTTTCATCAAGAGCATCGTCTGCCGGAGATATCTCCATCCCCGGCTGTTCACTCCGCATTCGGCCGCAGCGCCGCAATGTCCTCGTTGCAGGAGATAGCGCCTCGACCAGCCGCATTGAACTCAACCGTCGTCGCGTCGCCTCGCGCGGCGCAGAAAGAGCCGGTCTGACGGCAGAACAGATACAGGAAGCTGAAGCGGAGTACGGAGAAGGCAGCAATATCCCCGATCACGCGTATCGCGGGAAACGAGTCGCCCCCCTCCTGATGCTGCATGTACTTGACTGCCGAGAAGAGAACAGCGCCGATGTGCCGCTCTTCCCACATGGCATCGGAGCCTATGGAATCAGCTTCCCGGGTATTGCGGGCACGCGCCGGCCGCGCAAACTTGCCGAATATGTTGTCAACACCGTGTGGTGGCAGCAGCAGTACCTTGATCTGGTTGAGGACGAAGAGGGGGACGACGATGCATAATCCATGGGACACCATCTCCCAGCCGACGAACGATGTCAGCGCCCGCCGTATCGATCACACACATGCGCTCGACCTGTTCTGGGCACGGGACCACTTGGGCCGGTATCTCTTCATCTTCGAGTTGCCCCCCGATGCCGTGATGCAGCAATCGAATCTTCCGGCCCTCGCCGGCATGCAACTCACCCACATGCCCGCCTCAGGTGAAGTCCCGGCACGCATGGTGCTCGTCCTGAACGAAAAGACCAACTGGGAGATATTCCTCGCGCTGTGCAATGACCTGGTCCACACGACACGGAACTGCAAAGGCATCCAGGAGGCAGTCCAGACAATCCTTCGTCGTCTCGGGAGGTGGCAGGAGTTCCTGAAGAAGCAACGACCGGGGCTCCTGTCGGAAGAGCAGATCAAAGGGCTGATAGGCGAGCTTCTCTTCATTCGCGACACCCTTAACCCGGAGTTTGGCCCGGCACAAGCCATTACGTTCTGGCAAGGGCCGGAGACGCTACCCCAAGACTTCAATGTGAATGACTGCGCCATCGAGGTGAAGTGTCAGTCGGGAGTGAGCCAACCGACTGTCCGGATATCCTCGGCAGAGCAGCTCTGCCCTCAGCTTCCCGAAATGTACCTGCGGGTCCTCACACTGGGGCGCACCGCCCCCGACAACAGCGAGGCCATCAACCTTCCTCTTCTCGTCGATCAGATCCGGCAAGCGCTGGACACCTGTTCGCCCCCCGCACTCGAAAGATTCAACGATCTCCTCTTCATGACAGGTTACGTGGACTCCGAACGATATCGCGATTTCAGCTACCTTCTTGCCGGCCAGGCCATGTTTCACGTCGTCGATGGCTTTCCCCGGATCTGCCCGGACGACCTCCCCGCGGGGATCGCCCGCCTGTCATATTCCGTTAGCCTGTCGGAATGCGCCCCCTTCAAGGGCGCACCCGACTGGATGGAGAACAGCCCATGAGCGAAATCAACGAGTTCTACACTGAATTCATGCAGGAAATCTATGCGCGTTCCGGCGCGGAAGGCGACTTCAACGAGGCGATCTTCACGGAACGGATGTGCGAGTTCCTGGTGGAACAGGCTGCAATAGAAGATTTCGCGTACGTCGGCTACAAGAAGAGCCCCATCGGGCTTCGCGTCGATGCATGGGATTACGGCGAGGATAGTGGAACACTGCGGCTCTTTGTGACCGACTTCCGCTCCCAGAAGGAGCTGGCAACACTTACGAACACCGATATCACGAAGCACTTCAGGCAAGCGCAGCGTTTCTTTGAGCGAAGCCTGTCACGTGATTTCTTCGAAAGCCTAGAGGAAAGCTCGCCCAGCTATGGACTGGCCCGCGACATTTACGAGCGGAACGCACGGGGAGACATCGAGAAGCTGCATCTCTTTCTCCTGAGCAATGGTGCGTTAAGCGCCCGCGTCCAGTCCGTCGATCTCGACCCCGTCTCAGGCTATGCCTGCACATCCCACGTGTGGGACATCGGCCGCGTGTTCCGGATCGAATCCTCAAAGAAGATGCGCGAGGACACGGTGGTCAGGTTCGACACAAACGGCGAAAAGGGGTTGCCTTGTCTTCCTGCCTTCACGGGTACAGATGAATGCGAATCGTATCTGCTCGTCATGCCCGGAGCTCTTGTTGCTGAACTGTACGATCGTTACGGCGAGCGCCTGCTCGAGCAGAATGTCCGTACGTTTCTGCAGTTCCGCGGGAAAGTTAACAAGGGCATCCGTAACACGATTCAGAATGAACCCGAGATGTTCTTCTCATACAACAACGGGCTTTCCGCGACGGCCGAGAGCGTCGAAACGACGAAATCTCGGGATCGGATCGTCTCTGTCACAAACCTCCAGGTGGTGAACGGCGGCCAGACTACCGCTGCAATCTTCATGTCAACCAGGCAGAAGAATCAGCGCCCCGACCTTTCCAGTGTATACGTTCAGGTCAAGCTTTCCGTTGTTCCCACGGAGAGAGTTGAGGAGGTCGTCCCCCGAATCTCGGAGTACGCGAACACGCAGAACAAGGTCAATGCAGCCGACTTCTTCTCGAATCACCCATTCCATCTTCGGATCGAGGAAATCTCACGTCGGCTGTGGGCTCCATCTGCCGAGGGAGGACTCAAAGAGACGCGCTGGTTCTATGAACGCGCCCGGGGCCAGTTCGCCAACGCGCAGGCTAGCATGACCCCCGCAGAGAAGCGCAGGTTCCTGTCGAAGTATCCCAAGAGCCAGATGTTTACCAAGACGGACTTGGCCAAGTTTGAAAACTCGTTCGCGCTTATGCCAGAGACCGTCAGTAAGGGCGCACAGAAAAACTTCGCAGCATTCGCCTGCGAGATCGGCAACCGATGGGACCGCAATGAGAAACAGTTCAATGAACTGTATTTCAAGCGCTTGATCGCCAAGGCCGTAGTCTTCCGCTATCTCGACCGCAACATCATGAAGCAACCGTGGTACGGCGGCTACAAGGCGAACATCGTGACATACTCCATCGCCAAACTCGTCGATATGATTGCCGGGACGGGCGAACACCTTGACCTCAGTCGCATCTGGCGAGAACAGGACCTCACGGACGCGCTTAAGGCGCAGCTTCTGGAGATTGCAGAGGCGGTCAATGATGAAATCCAGAACACTCCAGAGGAAATCACCAACGTCACAGAATGGTGCAAGAAACAGGCATGCTGGGCGCACGTTCAGAATCTTCGCATCTCTCTCAGTCGCGCCCTGCGCGAAGAGCTGGTTGCCCGTGAGGAAACAGCGCATCGGGAGAAGGAAGCAGTCAGAACGCAGACGATCCAGAATAGCATCCATGCCCAGGCCCATGTCGTAGAAGCGGGGGCCGCCTACTGGCAGCGCCTCAGCGCTTGGAATGAGGAGACCCGAGTTCTCAGCCCAAAGGAGATGGGCGTTCTTGCCATTGCCTGCCATATCCCGAACAAGCTTCCGACCGAGAAACAGTGCACTGTGCTTGTGAGGGCAGAACGACGAGCCATATCTGAAGGCTTCGTGCCGGAATAGGAGAACAGTGATGGCCTCACTCAATATTCCAGTCATAGATCTTTTTGCTGGCCCCGGTGGTCTTTGTGAAGGATTCTCCAGCTTGGCCAGTAAAAGAAAAAGACCTTTCCTTATTGCGCTATCTGTTGAGAAAGACCCTTTTGCACACAAGACGTTGTCATTGCGGGCATTTTTCCGGCAATTCAAGTCAACTGGCCGACCCGCACCCAATGCCTATTACAATTACATGTCTGGAAAAACTGACAAAAAGGAACTGGAAGCCGCATATCAGAAAGAATGGGCTGCTGCAAATGAAGAAGCGTTGTGTGCTGAACTTGGGAATCCTGAGTACCAGCCATTAATCGATGTAAAGATTGCAGCCGCCATCAAAAATCAAAAGAATTGGCTTTTGATCGGAGGCCCCCCATGTCAAGCGTACTCTTTGGTTGGACGTTCTAGGATGCGGAATGCTTCTGATTATGCTCGTAAGCAAAAACATCCGTTTGATCAGGATCCTCGCCATAAGCTCTATCGAGAGTATTTAAGAATTATTGCTATGTATGCGCCTGCAGTCTTTGTTATGGAAAATGTAAAGGGAATATTGTCTGCCAAGCTTGATGGCGAGCGTATATTTCCGAAAATCCTGACTGACTTACGATCACCATCTGTAGCTGCACGTCAATATGGCTGGAAAAATGCTAAGAAATGGAAATATCACATCGTATCTTTTGTAACGGGGAATGAACCGAATTTGGGCAACGAAGCCGAGTATCTTATTCGTTCCGAGCAGTACGGAGTGCCCCAGGCACGCCACCGCGTGATCCTTCTTGGCATACGTGAAGACGTTTTCAAGCGTATTGACAATGTTAAACCTTTGAAAAAGTCAGGACCGGTATTCATTGAAGACATCATCAGAAAACTGCCGCCTCTGCGCAGTGGTTTCTCGAAAGGCAAGGACTCAGACGAACGGTGGTGTAACTATTTTCGCAAGATGAAATTAGCCGATTGGATTAACTCTGTTGACAAAGACGTTCGGCGAGAAGTATTGGCGGCAATTGTTGAGCTTGAAGAAAAGCATCTTACTAGAGGGTCCTATGGTAACGGGAAGTTTGTTCCGAAAGTTATGAGCGATTGGTATCGTGATGACGATCTCAAGCGGATTCCTAATCACGAAACCCGTGCACATATGGATTCTGATTTAGGTCGCTATCTATTTGTGTCGGCTTTCGGGGCAGCGCACAAACGCTCACCACATCTCAGGGATTTCCCCACGGAATTGCTGCCAGATCACAAAAACGTTGATCAGTCAGCTAAAGATCAAAAATTCTCCGACCGGTTTAAGGTGCAACTATGGGGTGAACCTGCATCAACAATAACAAGCCACATTTCTAAAGATGGTCATTACTTCATCCATCCAGAACCCACCCAATGCCGCAGCCTAACCGTGCGTGAAGCCGCACGCATTCAAACATTCCCCGACAACTATTTCTTTGAAGGCGGACGCACTCAACAATATCATCAGGTTGGCAATGCCGTGCCGCCCTATTTGGCAAGGCAACTTGCGGAAATAGTGGAGGACATATTCCGCAGGAAATGCCATTAGGTTGTCGCCGTTGTACTTTTAAAATACTGAGCTGATTGTTGAAAAAGTATTAGCTTTAATGTACACATTGAGCTGGATAACAACATTATCTGGTAAAAGGGGATTGCTAAGCTTGCAGTATAATCAATATAGACTTATAGACCTCTTTAGCGGATGCGGGGGTATGACTCAGGGATTCGTCGAAACTAAGAGGTTCTGCCCAGTATTTGCCAACGACTGGAATGATGCAGCCATTGAGTCTTACAAAGAGAACTTCGACGCTCAAGGAAAGCACACTGTCGCAGGTGACATCGTGGAAATGCTGGATAGCCGCTCATTTCGGTTCCCCAAGGCTGACGTCGTCATAGGAGGACCTCCATGTCAGGGTTTTTCTCTCCTGAACAAGGCACGCGAGGGAGATCCGAGGCGCTCACTCTGGCATCAGTTCATGCTCGTCGCGCAGGAGGCAGAAGCAAAAATAATTGTTATGGAAAACGTGAGGCAACTGCTGACATCACCGGAATTCATTCAAATCGAAGAAAAACTTCATGATTTTGGCTTTCGCCATATTGAAGCCCGAGTCCTGCTGGCCGCGAATCATGGGGTAGCTGAGACCAGGCATCGAACAATCATAATGGCAAGCAGAAAAGATCCGATTTCGATGCCCCGCCCAACTCATTTTCCGTCTGAGCAGATTCCAAGACTCCGCGCTCAGAACGATTTTTTCGGAAAACGCAAGCTCCGGCCATGGAAAACCGTCCGGGATCTCATCGGAGACTTACCGCCGCCAGAAGGGACCGATATCCGTGACATCCCTTCCCCTCTTGATCTGCATTTCGGGCGTTCGCCATCCGAGACCAGTATTCAACGCTACAAGGCGATTCCTCCAGGAGGAAACAGATTTGATCTTCAACGGAATCGACCCGACCTCACCCCTGCCTGCTGGATCAGAAAAAAGAGCGGTGGTACAGACCTTATGGGCAGACTTTGGTGGGACCGCCCTTCAGTGACAATCCGTACAGAATTCTTTAAGCCGGAAAAGGGACGTTATCTGCATCCAGTACAAAACAGACCGATTACCCACCGTGAGGCTGCACGCATACAATCCTTTCCGGATTCCTTTCGGTTCTGTGGAAGCAAGATCGAGATAGCGAAACAAATAGGAAATGCAGTACCGCCCTTGATGGCAAAAGCTATCGCGAAACAGGTATTGAAGTCGTTGGACGGAACAACGAGTGCTGCTTATGTTGCAGAAACCCGTTCTGCGTACAACGCACTAAGGAAAAGTGGAGACAAATGAACGAGACAGAAGAAATCCGTAATGAGCTTGTAGAACTTCTACGCAATTTTGAGTCTGGGGCCAGCGCTGACCTACGTCAACAGGTTCTGTCTCTGATTCCAGTATGGCGGAGAATGAATGCTCTTGGAAGTTCCCTTCTCCCGCTGGAGTTGCGAAAAGCCGCACGGGACCGAATACTATTCTATTTCAAGAGTTATCCGGGCGTAGTCATCTCGCAGGAAGAATTGACGATTGTGGCGGGTATAAGTCAATGGGCCAGGCGCGTACGGGAACTAAGGGTTGAATATGGATGGCCCATACTTAGCGGCACAACAGTTCGGGAAATGATTACTGCACATGAGCTTGAGCCACCTACAGGTTCCAAATGGACGGATATGAAGCCATCGGATTATGTTATGAGTTCGGTAGAGCAGGACCGTGAAGCAGCTTACAGATGGAAAGTCGCAAAAGAAATTCGGAACAAGAAGACTGGCGTGAAGGCAAAGATACTTGAATTCCTGCGGCATAACGTGGGCAAAACGGTTTCCGGTGAAGAGCTGCGATACGTCGCTAAAGACCGGACTGAATGGGCACGCCGAGTTAGAGAGCTTCGCACCGAGGAGGGTTGGCCAATAAGTACGCATTGGAATGGAAGGCCGGAACTACAATCCGGAATGTACCTGTTAGAGGAAGACCGTCAATTGCCTGCACACGATAGAGTGATTCCCGACAAGGTGAGATGCGAGGTCCTTGTGCGGGACAACTACGCTTGTCAGGATTGCCGATGGTCACGCGAACAGTGGAATCAGGACGATCCAAGACATTTGGAGCTGCACCATATTGAACAGCACTCCCGCGGTGGTGCAAATAAACCTGAGAACCTCGTTACTCTATGCAACATTTGTCACGACTCAAGACATGCAAAGAGGTAGCGGCCTCAGCTAAGGACTCTGATACAAGCGTTCTGCTTTTTTCTCTGCTGCTTTTTTGATCTCCCCTTTCGTAGGTAAATCGTAGTCTAGACGAACATATCGTTTGGGGTGCATTCTTCTGGTTTTCATTGCTACGGCGTCTACCGGGTTCTGGCTCAATTCACACTCCCAGATAACTATCACTTTCCAACCCATATCGTGTAGGCTTTTCTGATTGCGTTTATCTCTTTCAACATTAGAGGCGAATTTCTTCTCCCAGAATTCCTTGCGGGTGGAGGGAGTAGTTGTCTGGCTGCACCCTGGGTGCCGGTGCCAGAAACAGCCATGGACGAAGATGGCAGTCTTGTATTTCGGAAGAACTATATCGGGTTTGCCGGGCAGTTTCTTGTTTTTCGGGCCGTTCACGGTGAAGCGGTAGCCCAGGCGGTGCAGGAGAGATCGGACGATGTATTCCGGTTTTGTGTTTTTGCCGCGTATGCGGCTCATGTTCCAGGAACGATGTTCTTTTGTCAGCTTGTCCACCATGCATCAATACTACAGAAGCCAGGTCGACACGTCAGGCCTATTTCTGAGCTCCCTGTAAAAGAATTGTGTTGCAAGACTTGTTTTCTTCAAACTTTTCGCGCGATCCATATTCACATATGCATTCGTCGGTGATTGACACCATGTGTCCGTCCTGGCGTTGGATCAGGACGACATAGATTCCGCCGCCGCTCTGCCATGGTTGTCCTCCGAGTGCCTGTGCCAGAATTTTCGCTTTCTCTTCGTTCATCATGTCCTCCGCTTTTATAGGTTTCTATATGCATAAGAATACCATCTGCCGTGCCGGGATGTGTGCTGGATTGGAACATGGGGCTTTTTTTTGACTCAAGCGCTGCCCATGCAGAGCCTGGAGCGTGACCAAATCAAACAGCAGCGTTGTTACTTGCGGGACTTCAAGAGGCCTTTTGATTTAAGTCCTTCAAGGACAAGGTGTCTGAGCATCCAGGATACGGATCGGTCTTCTTTTTCCGCAAGCGATCTAATCTGCTCTTCAAGATCTTCATCTACCCTGACGCCAAGCGTAATGTCCTTCTTTTTCTTCATAGGGTTAACAATGTTAACTTTTTTGCTTGATGTCAACCGCTTCAAGGTTTACATTGTTAACAGTGTAAACATAAAGCGCTTTACAAAAAGCAGAGAGCAAAACGGGAGGAATTGGATGAAGGTGGTAATCAGGAATGGAGAAGGAAAGTTTTTGAGTCGGTTCCGTGGAGAAATTTCATTCGTCGATAGAAAAAGCCGGGCTTTTGTCTACGACAAAGAAAAAGACAAGGTCGAAGAGCAGCTTAAAACCGTGAACAACCGCTACGGCTGTAACTGGACATGGGAAGAAATTACAAAGGAGGAATTGCTGCAAGGACTCCAATTAAAAACGGAAGAAGCACATTCCGGCTGAATTGCGGGGGTTTGTTTTCCGTGATCTCCGAGTGCTTTGTGAGAGGTGTTTATGAAAAGAAGAATTCTGTTCTTTGTGATCTTTGTGATCCTTTGTGGTGAATCGCATCCCCTCTTTGCGGATTCCTTCACCGGGATTGTCGACCGGGTAATTGACGGCGACACTGTTGTGGTAGAGCGGGCCTGCCCGCTTGCTTGCGGCAGCTTGCAGCGGGTGCGCCTGGCGGAGATAGACGCGCCGGAGCTGGGCCAGGATTACGGCGAAGAATCAAAGAAAGCGCTGACTGAGTTGGTTCTGAATAAGCAGGTGAGGATTGAGTATTCGGGAAAGGATTTCTTCGGCCGGATTGTCGGAAGGGTATATATAACAAGAGCGGATAGCATCGAGGCAGATGTTAACGCTGCAATGATCGCGGGCGGCTATGCGTGGTGGTATAAGAAGTATTCCGACAGCAAGGCGTTGCGCGAGTTGCAGGAAACCGCGAAAGCGGGGAAGGTTGGATTGTGGCATGGGAAAGCGGTTGCGCCGTGGGGGTTCAGGCGGAAGAGGGGGAGGGGGAGGTGAGTGTGTGTGTGGGGGCAGCAGGTTGCGGGACAACCTGCTGTACTTTCTGGGGTGGCAGGGATGTAACCACAAGGAACACAAAGAAGGGAAGAGGGGAAATTTAGACAGGACCCGCCTGCACCCGACCGGCGGGAGGGCGGGCAGGTTAACGGGATTTACTGGATGTAGTGCCTGCGGCGCGGGAGGAGTTTGTGCGTTATTAATGGCGGGCGGTGGAGTTTACAAGGTGGGTATGTTAGGCAACGGAGATTATCTTCTTTTGCTTGCAACTTGGGCGCTACTTATGTGACATTATATAAAACAATGCAGGAGGATTAGTATGCCCGTCACCTGTTCAAGCCCTAAAATTGCCCGTGAATTGACAAGGAAGTTCGGTGCATCCAGGGCACCGATAAAGGTCGATATGAAGTATACCAGAGAAATCGGTCGGTTTATCAAGAAAGTCGAGTCTGCCCAGTCTGCTGCAGCGAATAGCACTTTGGTATTCAAATAGCTGCGAGACTGTAAATGGACGACCATCGGCTTGTCAGCCCCATTTCACCTCCATCTATCTATGACCTCCAGGCAAACTTTTCCGCCTTTGATTTCGTAGATGACCATTTTCCTGCTTCTTCTGCCAGACCTTTATCTGGAATATCGTCCGCACGGCGTTGGCCCAGCCGGACGCACAATTCCGCGACGGACAGTGGGAGAGCATCGAAGCCCTACTGAACCGCCGCCGACTGCTCGTTGTGGAGCGGACCGGAATGACGTAGGCCGCGGTGGCCCAGCGTGATGGGTTTGGCCAGGTTCTAAATGATGAACATATCGTGTTCATAAATAATATTGACATGGGTTGAGCAATGGAGATATTCTTTCGGTCAAGAAAGTTGCAAAGGGTATGCGTGGACCCGAAGGCAATGCAGAAGGAGTTGGGTCAGAACCGGGCACGGAAATTGCGCCAGAGAATGGCCGAGTTGAAGGCGGCGGAGGTGCTGGAGGACATATCACATCTACCACCGCCGAGACTGCATGAGCTGACGGGGAAGCAAAAGGGGGTATTCTCTGTGGATATAGCGCACCCATACAGGTTGTTGTTCATCCCTTCGGACGATCCGATTCCAACGAAGGAGGATGACGGGATCGACCTGAAAGCAGTGGAGTCCATTGAGATTGTCGGCATTGTCGACACACATGGTTGAGGAGTCTTATGAAGGCATTGCGAAAATACAGGTTTGAACCGGAATATGCGGTAGCACCCGGGGAGACCCTTCGGGAGACGATGGAATCCCTCGATATGAGCCAGCGCGAACTGGCGGCCCGCACGGGGCTGACGGTGCAGACGTTGAACCGAATCTTCAGAGGCGAACAGCCTATCTCGTATGAGACGGCAAACCGACTGGAGCTGGCGACAAACGTGCCGGCGCGAATGTGGAACAACCTGGAAGCGGAGTATCGGGCGCAGTTGGCGAAGATTGCAGAGTGGGAGCGGCTCCAAAATGATCTGGAGTGGTTACGTATCATTCCCACGAAGGAGCTGCTCGATCGGGGCGAGATCGAACCGCAGGAGGACAAGGTGCTTCTGCTGCGCGAAACGCTTTCCTTCTATGGAGTCAGCAGCGTGGCCAGCTGGCATGAGTTGTGGGATCGGCCCAAGGTGGCGGCGCGGCGGTCAGCGTGTTTTGAGACGCGGCCGGGACCCGCATCCGCCTGGATTCGCATGGGCGAGCGACAGGCGCAGAAGCGCGAGTGTGCGGAATTCAACAAGGCCGCTTTTATTGACGCACTCAAGACTATTCGAGGTTTGACCGTGGAGGGACCTCAGGTCTTTGAGCCGGAACTGAAACGACTTTGTGCTGAAGCTGGGGTGGCGGTGGCCCTGGTGCGCGAGATGAAAAAGGTGCCGTGGAACGGGGCGACCAAGTGGCTGAGCCCGAGGAAAGCCATGGTTCTTCTAAGCTTACGTGGCAAAGGTGAGGATAAGTTCTGGTTCTCGTTCTTTCATGAAGCCGGGCATGTGCTGCACGACAACAAGAAGGACGTGCTGATTGCGGATGGTACTAAAAAAGACCCGCGGGAAGTCAGAGCGGACACTTTTGCGGCTGATTTCCTGATTCCGGCTGAGCACAATGATCGGATTCGAAGTGCCAGAAGCGCAACAGCCTTGAAGCGGATTGCCCGCGAGCTGGGTGTCGCACCTGGCATCGTGGCGGGGCGGTATCAGTTTTTAACCGACCGATGGAACTATCATAAGGAATTGATTCGCACGCTTCAATGGAACGGGGAAGCGTA
The DNA here is from genome assembly GCA_964475205.1 of uncultured Victivallales bacterium. Lineage (GTDB taxonomy): Bacteria > Verrucomicrobiota > Kiritimatiellia > UBA8416 > CAYSRM01 > CAYSRM01. The sequence continues at coordinate 22,949 of CAYYVQ010000044.1, forward strand.
AGGATGTAGATGACCATGAAGACGCCCTACAAACCAACTGCCATCCCCATCAAGAAGCTGGACTGGGAGTCGTTGATTCCCCGGATCGGCATGGCGCAGGCTGCGGTGGCTCGGTTTGACGGGATTCTGCAGGCGATGATGAATCCGGAGTTGTTGCTGTCGCCGTTGACGACCCAAGAGGCAGTGCTGAGTTCGAAGATTGAGGGAACGCAGGCAAGCCTGGAGGATGTGCTGCAGTACGACGTGGCTCCTCGCGCGGATGCGGAACACCGTGACGATATTCAGGAGGTGCAGAATTACCGCGAAGCTATGCGGAAGGCAGTGGGCTGGTTGAAGAAGTCCGGGCTGACGGTGGACGTGATTCGTCGGACGCACAAGGTGCTGCTGTCGGGTGTGCGCGGTCAGGGCAAGACGCCGGGCAAGTTGAGAACAACGCAGAACTATATCGGCTATCGCGGTGAGCCTATCGAGAAGGCGATCTTCATCCCACCCGCGCCAGGCGCGTTGCCTAATGCCTTGGCGGATTTGGAGGGGTTCTGCGGCACCACGCAGCGCGATACCATCGTGCAGACGGCGCTGGTGCATGCGCAGTTCGAGCTTCTGCATCCGTTTCTGGATGGAAATGGTCGAGTCGGGCGCATCCTGATCCCGCTTATGCTTTTCTCGAAGGGACTGATCAGTCGGCCGACGTTCTATATCAGTGAGTATTTCGAAGAGAACCGGCCGCACTACTACCGGCGGCTGGCCGCAATTTCGGAGGAGCAGGATTGGCAGGGATGGAGCGAGTTCTTCCTGACAGCGGTTTCAGAGCAGGCTGAACTGAATACCCGGCGTGCCGGTGCCATGCTAAGGCTCTACAACGATATGAAGGATGAGATCAACCGGGTGACACGCTCGCAACATGCGTTAGAAACTCTGGACGCACTGTTCGCGAGTCCGTTTATGACAAAAGCCGATTTCGTCAAGCGCACGAAGATCGCCACACGTTCGGCCGAACGCTTGCTCCCGCAATTGGAGTCGGCGGGCATTCTTACGGTAGCCGAGCCAGGATCAGGCAGTCGCCCAACCGTATTTGTTTTCAAGCGGCTTCTCGCCATTACAGAACAACGAGAGGGATTCTGATGGGATACACGCCAAATCGGTTGTCCGCCATCTCTGGCGGGGAAAGCGTATTTGTCCGCCACATATGGCGGACAAACGCGGGTTGTCCGCCACGCATGGCGGGCAGGCCGCGCCTGCTCCCGACTGACGGGAGGGCGGGCAGGTTAACGGGATTTACTGGATGTAGTGCCTGCGGCGCGGGAGGAGGATGCTCAGATGTTGATCTCTATTTCCCAGGAGAAGGACTTTCGTGGGGTGGGACGAAATGCTACGCCTTGCCAAAGCGAAATGATATCGCGTCCGATTAGACCCATCTGAGTGTCCATTTTCTCGACGAAATTGACGCGTATTTTCGGTGAACGCCAGGGAGGTACAAGCTTGGTCCAGGTCTTTGCGGTGGGGTCGATTAGTTCAAAGCGAAGTGTGTGGATGTATGCTGGCGACTTTCCTCCAATGCCTTTGACTTTCGTGGTCGCTACCCCTGGGGCATGGTTGTTGTGTCCAAATGACCAAGCGAAATCAGCCGGCATAGAAGTGTGTGTACGACGACAATTACACTTCCCCACTGACGACAATTAGACTTCCCCACTAACGAGGTGTTAAAAAGGACTCTTTTTTGAGCTTTAAAAAGGAGTTTCGATGATAACACCAGACCGAAAAGTGAGGAAGCT
>CAYYVQ010000045.1:0-24714 GCA_964475205.1 uncultured Victivallales bacterium
GTCAATGCCCCCGGGACTCAGCGCGCACATTCTTGGAATCAATGAACAAACCCTGTCGCGCAAATACGTGCCGCACTACAGGGAAAGGTATAACGCAAGGACAGCGCTCCTGCGCAAAGTCAGCGCCTCAATGCAGGACCAGCTCCTGCAGCGGTTTCATTCTGTCGACACCTACACTCGAGGGTCGATTCCCGGAGACGGCATTGAAGAGCGCATGCTTAAAGCCGTTCTGCTTCGCGCCCTGATCGAGCTGGATACTCCTGAAATTCATGAACTTGCCGAAGCTCATTTCCGCAAGGCGTGGAACATTACCGACAAGGTCAACGCACTGGCCTGCATTCACCTGAGTTCATACGGCCGAAAAAGAGAAAGGCTGGAGGAGGCTTTTCACCTGTGGAAAGACAGCATATCCGGGTATTCAAATTACCTTTCCCTTATTGGCAGAGGCAGGGATGAATCAGTTTTTGAAATGATTGCCGCCGAGGAACATAGAGATTCCTTCGATATGCGGCATCCCACGCTCGCCCGCGCTCTTTATTTGCCTCTCAGCAGGAATAACAAGCTCATCTGGACTGATCGCGGCATCAATTGGCTAACCGGGAAGGTAATCGATCTTGCCGGGGTCAACGAACACACCTCTATACTGCTTGCAAACACCTTTCAAAGAGCACATGACCTTGCCGGTGACATCCGGCCGAAAGTAAACAAAGCCCTGCGCAGGATGTTCGAAGAAATCGACAAAAGCAAACACCCCTCAATAGGCGGTCGCATCCAAACCTTCCTGGCTCCGCCGAACAAGGCATAAACTGCCTCGCCCTCCCCCTTTTATCTTCCCAACGACCAATGACTAATGACTAATGACTAATAACCAATGACCCGCCCGCAGGGCGACAATGACTCAGCCACGGGCTGCTTTCTACATCATAAACATCATTTCCGCATAAGAAGGTAGCGGCCAGATATCGTCCGGAATGATTGCCTCAAGCTGATCCACGTAATCCCTGATCCTCTGCAGCCGGTCTATAATCTCAGCGGCCCCTTCCTCGCACCTGTTCTCAAGCGCATCTACAGCTTCAAGCGTCTTCTCACAAAGGGAGGCGGCATTCTTAAGGTTCTGCTGACATCGCGAGAGGTCAACATCTATACCCGCCCGGCTCATCTGGTCTATATAACCGGCAAGCTCGCGGCAATGCCGGACCGAAGCAGGGATTATCATCGTGCGGATAATATTGGCGGCACATTCCGCTTCTATCTCGCAGACAGTCTCATACTCCTTCCGGTAAACCTCGCGGCGGCTCTGCAATTCCCGGGATGTCAAGACTTTGTATTTATTGAACATCTCCATATTAGAAGCGTCAATAAGCGACTCCAGCGCTTCGGGCGTCTTCTCTATGTTGCGCAGATTCCGTTTCTCCGCTTCTTTGCGCCATTCATCGGTATAGCTGTCTCCATTAAAAACTATCCGCCCGTGCTGTGTGACAACATCTTTCAAAATCATGCGCAAAGCTTCTGAAACATTTTTCCCGCCTGAAATTTCCGATTCAGCCCGCGAACATATATCGTCCAACGCCTCTGCAACTATGGTATTCAATACCATGTTCGCATCCGCGCAGCTTTGGCTTGACCCAACCGCCCGGAACTCAAATTTGTTGCCCGTAAACGCAAACGGTGAAGTCCTGTTTCTATCTGTCGCATCCCTTGTCAAATGAGGCAGGGATGAAATTCCGAGGTTCAGCACACCACCGTCGGTTGATTCCGGCTCACCTCCGTCCCTGATCCTTTCAAGAATACCTGCAAGCTGATCGCCAAGATAAATTGAAAGAATTGCCGGCGGCGCTTCATGCCCGCCCAACCGTAGATCGTTCCCGGCCGTAGCCACTGAGGCCCTGAGTATGTCCTGGTGCCTGTCGACAGCCATGATGATAGAGCACAACAATGTTAGAAACTTGGCATCCTCATGAGGATTCTGACCAGGCTGAAGCCAGTTTCTACCGTCGGTGCCCCTGACGCTCCAGTTGTTGTGTTTGCCCGATCCGTTTACACCGTGAAACGGTTTCTCATGCAAAAGGCAGGCAAACCCGTGAGTTTCTGCAACATCGGTAAGAATCTCCATGGCCAGCATATTGTGATCTACAGCGAGATTAAGGTCTTCAAATACCATGGCCACCTCGAACTGGGCAGGACAGACCTCGTTGTGCCTGGTCTTGGCCGGAATCCCGCTGCGCCAGAGTTCGTGATCAAGCTCCTCCATGAACGACAGCACCCTTCGCTTGACAGCGCCAAAGTAATGGTCCTCCATCTGCTGATGCTTTGCCGGCGCTTTTCCAAACAAGGTCCGCCCGGCCTGAAGCAGATCTATCCTCGACTCGTAGAACCCGGCATCAACAAGAAAATACTCCTGTTCAACCCCAAGCTGAGGCATAGCCCTTTTCTCGCCCTCTACCCCGAAAAGGCGCCCAAGCCTGGCAACTTGTTCCGACAACGCGTCAACGGAACGCAGCAATGGCGTCTTCTTGTCAAGAGATTCCCCATGATAGCCGCAGAACACTGACGGAATGCAGAGGGTAGAGCCGTAATCTCCTTCTTTTACAAATGCCGGACTGGTCGGATCCCACGCCGTATAGCCCCGGGCTTCAAACGTGGTCCTCAATCCGCCGGAAGGAAAACTGGAAGCATCAGGCTCTCCAAGGATCAACTCCTTGCTGGAGAACTTCTGGGTTACTCCCCCTTCATGGTCAGGCATTATGAACGCATCATGTTTCTCAGCGGTGGTGCCGGTCAAAGGCTGAAACCAGTGAGTAAAATGCGTAGCGCCCCTGGATATGGCCCAGGTCTTCATTGCATCGGCAACCTCGTCGGCAATGCCCGGTTCAAGAGAGCGACCTTCCTGGATTGTTGCTAAAAGAGACCTGTAAGCCTTGTCGGACAGGTATTCCTTCATGGTTTTCAGGTTAAAAACATTTTCCCCGTAAATATCGGAAACCGAATACATTTTTCCCCCGTCACCGGAATCCATATTTTTGCTCATACTGTAGCTCCTATAGCGTTTGTGCCGCTTTCCACATCACCAATTAACACGTCAAGAATGGACTTTAAAAGAGGCTTAACCCTCTCTCCTGTGACACATCGGACGCACAGGATCAGGCTTTCTCTTAAAACCTTCTCTCATTTTCATCAATGATTATTCCGTGCCGCCCCCGCCGACTTGTAACGCCGTAAGCCCGGCGAAGGCCGAAGCTATCCGAGCGAAGGCTGGTTTGTCATTGGATATTCTTCCCTTCCGTCATACGTAGCCCGCAATCTGCAGTGCGTTCTTCCTCCCCTCTTTGATTCATCCCCCGGATCTTTTGTCGCTCTGCCAAATCAGCGAAATCCGGCTTCCTTGCTGCCATCACTTCATCGGGTCGTCCCACCGGAGTGGATTTCGGCGCGTCATGGAGCGAATCCGGATCTCTTTCGCATTCCTTCGCTATATCCAGCATCGCGGCAATAAAATCGTCAAGCGTTTCTTTGCTCTCGGTTTCAGTCGGTTCAACCATAAGAGCTTCCTTGACGATGAGAGGGAAATATACTGTCGGCGGATGAAATCCCCGGTCGATAATTGCTTTTGCTATGTCCAGCGCCTTTACGCCCCGCTCCATCTGTTTCACTGCTGAAAGCACAAACTCATGCATGCATGAACCGCCGAACGGAATATCAAAAGCCTTCTCCAGCGAATGCATCAGATAGTTAGCATTGAGCACAGCATTCTCGCTGACCTCTTCCAGGCCCTTTGCGCCAAGCAACAGAATATATGCGTAAGCTTTCAGGCATACAAGGAAGTTGCCGTAAAAGGGCGCAATGTATCCGATCGATTTCGGCCGATTGTAATCCAGCGTGTAAGTGTTGTCCTTGCGCTTGACAACCCTGGATACCGGCATGTATTCAAGCAGTTTTTCGCTTACACCAACCGGACCGGCGCCGGGACCGCCCCCGCCATGAGGAGTCGCAAAAGTCTTGTGCAGATTCAGATGAACAACATCGATCCCTGCGTCACCGGGGCGAAACTTTCCAAGAACCGCATTAAGATTAGCTCCGTCATAATAAACCAGCGCATCATGCTCATGGGCAATCTTAACAACCTCGTCAATCCGGCTGTTGAAAATACCAAGTGTGTTAGGGTTGGTCAGCATGATGGCCGCTGTATCATCCGTAACCAGTTCACGCAACGCGTCAATATCAAGCATTCCGCTCTCGGAATCCGTCGGAACCGGCCTGATCCTGTACCCTGCAGTACTGGCGCTCGACGGGTTGGTCCCGTGCGCCTCATCAGGTATAAGGACTTCTTTTTTCGCATTACCGTGGTCCCTGTGATATGCAGCTATCAGCATCATCCCTGTAAGCTCGCCATGCGCTCCGGCCAGAGGATGCAGCGTAAATGCGTCCATAGCAGTAATCTCACAGAGCAGCTTCTCCAGCTCATACACAACCTGCAAAGCTCCCTGTGTAAGCATCCCGCCATACCTCAATTGGGGTAGAAACGGATGAAGATCCACGAATCCAGGCAAAGACGCCACTTCTTCCAGACACTTTGGATTATACTTCATAGTGCATGAGCCAAGCGGATAAAAACCTGTATCAACACCGAAATTCTTGCGCGACAGCAATGTAAAATGCCTGACAACATCCAGCTCTGACAGTTCCACGAGATCCGGATTCTTGTTACGTCGATACTTTTCAGGCACTTCAGCCGTCACAGGCACGTCGGACCCGGGAAGGCTAACACCTTTTCGTCCTTTCACTGATTTCTCAAAAATTGTGCTCAACTGTACCTCCTCAATATGCCACTTCCTGGGACCTGTTGCGCAGAAACATCTCCATGGTTTCGGCAAAATTGCCTATTTCGTACTTCGTCCTCTTTTCGGTAAGCGCAACCAGCAGATAGTTGTCCATGCCCTCGTAATACCTGCCCAGCGGCAATCCGGGAGCAATTCCTCTCTCTATCATCATCCCTGCAAGATCGCCTGCGTCCATGGGCAACTTGACAGTAAATTCATTAAAGACAGGGTTGGCTTCCATAACTTCAACACCTGGTATCGCCTTTATCCGCTCTCCTGCATAAGCCGCCTTCGCCATGCAAAGCTCGGCAACCTGTTTAAGCCCGCCGGTTCCCAACAAACTCAGGTATGCATGCGCCCGCAATGCACAAAGAGCTTCATTGGTGCATATGTTTGAAGTGGCTTTTTCCCTTCGAATATGTTGCTCCCTGGCCTGTAAGGTGAGCACAAACGCCTCCCCATCACGACTGTCCTTAGTCCGGCCCACAAGGCGGCCGGGCATCCGCCTGGCCAGCTTGCTTGTCGTCGCAATAAAGCCAAGGTAGGGGCCGCCGAATGCAAGGGGAATTCCCAGCGACTGCCCTTCTCCAGTTGCTATGTCCACCCCTATTTCACCGGGTGATTTCAAAACAGACATTGCTACAGGATACACTGACTGAATCGCCAGTATCCCCCTCTTGTGGCAATGCTCAACAATATCCGAATGATCGTCGATGACGCCGAAAAAGTTTGGATTCTGGAGAATCACCGCGGCGGTGTCATCGTCAAGCGCTTTGAATATCTGATCCCTGTCGCTCTGTCCGTGAGTCACAGGCACCTCGGCAAAATCAATTGACAGGTTTGCCGTGTACGAATAAAGCATCTTGCGGTAGACTGGGTTCAGCCCGCCATCCATTACAATTTTACGCTTGCGAGTAGCATGCAGCGCCATCTGACATGTTTCATATAATGCTGTTCCGCCATCATAGACGGATGCATTGGAAACGTTCATCCCTGTAAGCCTGCAGATATAAGTCTGATACTCATATATGATCTGCAGTGTGCCCTGAGACATCTCGGGCTGATACGGGGTATAGGCGGTATAGAACTCACTTCGTCCGGCAAGCGCATCCACTGCAGACGGAACAAAATGATCATAGAACCCCCCGCCAAGAAAGTTCACCAGGTGCGAATAGTTCCGTGAAGCTATTTCCCTGCAATGTTCCAGCACTTCAAGTTCCGAGCGGCCTTCAGGCAGGTCGAAAGACTGTGGACGCAGCTTTTCGGGAATGATCTTAAACAGATCGTTTACTGATTCAACCCCGCATGCCTTCAGCATTTCGGCTTTCTGCGCCTCGGTGTTGGCAATGTAGCTCATTCTTCATCCTCTAACATCGCCTCGTACTCGCTGGCATCCATCAGGTCTTCAAGTTCCTCTTTATTGAAATCCTGAACCTTGAAGATCCAACCCTCCTCAAACGGATCCTCATTAACAAGCTCTGGACTTTCGGCAAGCTTTTCATTAACACCGACAACCTTACCGCTCACCGGCATGTACAGATCGCTGGCTGCTTTTACAGATTCAATCACCGCGCATTCACTTTCCTGTTCATACTCTTCGATTTCCGGCAGCTCGATAAACGTGATATCTCCAAGCGAGTCCTGAGCATAATCCGTAATTCCAACAATGGCAGTGTCTCCATCAACCTTCACCCATTCGTGCGTTCTGGCATATTTCCTCTCATCAGGTACCATGTGTCATCTCCCCTCATATTTCAGTTGTTTATGCAGTCTCTTTATCCGGCATTCAAAAAATCCGACATTTTCCGGCGCGCTGTGCCTTCCGGGTAAAACGGTAGCGAATGTATCGTCCCGCTGGTTGGTTTCCGCTTCGTATTCACAATAAGACCCTCGCCCGAATCACTGCAACCTTTTTTCACGTATCCCAGCGCTATTGCCTGACCAACCGACGGCCCATAACTGCCGCTGGTTATTTTCCCTATCAGCGAACCTTCCTGGTCGAGAATATCATCACCTTCCCTGGCGGCCCTTCTACCCTCAAGCATAATGCCGACCATCTGTTCCTTGCGGGCTGATTCGTCAAGCACAACGTCGGACCCGATAAACGATTTCTCCCTGGAAACCGGCCGGTCAAAGCCTGTCTCGCCGGCATTTCTTTTTTCGTTCATTTCATGCCCGTACAACGGCATCCCGATTTCAAGACGCAGCGTGTCCCTCGCTCCAAGCCCGCATGGGGCAGCGCCAAGCTCCAGACACTTCCTCCAGAAAATGCCTGCCGCCTCTTCATTGTCCTCAAAGTAAACCTCAAAACCCATTTCGCCGGTATATCCGGTCCGGCTTACCAGGACCTTCGCCCCCTCAAAAGAATTATCGGCAAAACTGTAGAACACCATGGCTTCAATGGAATCTTCAAGAAGTTTTTCTACAATGTCCGGTGATGCCGGCCCCTGCACATCTATTTTGGCTATTCGACCCGAAGCGTTATCAACAGAAGTTGCCTTCGAGACATGTGATCGAATCCATTCGTAGTCCCGCCCCTGTGTGGCTGCATTCACAACCAGCATAAAACTGTTTTCTGCCCTGCGATAAACCAGCAGGTCATCCAGTACGCCGCCCTCGGGATTGCACATTAACCCATACCTGCACCTGTTATCCCGGATGCCTGCAACATCGCAGGTCAAAATATTTTCAAGGTCCTCAAGGGCGGCATCGCCGGCAACCTTGATTTCACCCATGTGACAAGTGTCAAAAATTCCGCACCTTTTCCGGACTGCCTCATGCTCTGCAATAATACCTTCGTACTGCAACGGCATAAGAAAGCCGCCGAAAGGAACTATCCTGGCCCCAAGTTCAACATGGAGGTCGTACAAACATGTCTTGTCGCAAATTTCCCCGCTCATTACGTCACCTGTCCTTCTCTCAAGTGTTCCAGGCTGTTTGCAGTCCGTACAACAGCTCCGCCTGAAAACCATACTTCCACAATTGTCACGCCTGTGTTGTTAATATCCAGCACAACCGATCGTTTCGGGTTCTTACCGCTCAGCAAAGCAATCATACACCTAATCAGATTGCCATGGGCAACAACAAGCGTTTTCTGCCCGCCATTATGCACTTTGAGTAACTTATCGACGAAGAGCCGCATCGTTTTCCTCTGACTGGAAACAATCCTTCGTTCAGCGCTGCAGGCCGGCGAAAAGCCTGAAAGGAAATTGTAGAACATTACCTCGCGCAATTCGTCGGTTTTCGTAACCGGAGTCAGAGGATGACGCGCTATAATTGCAGCTGCCGTCTCTCTTGCCCTGGCAAGGTCGCTGACATAAATGTGGTCAAATCTCTGATCCTTAAGCCTCCGGGCAACCAGTTCGGCCTGTTGCCTGCCCAGATCCGTTAATCCTGGATCGTTGTTATCTCCCTGCGCCCTGGCCCTGGCCTGACCATGACGGACAAAATATACCGACAAAGGTTTTTCCCTGTCTTTGTTCTCAACCAGTCTATCAGACGCCATAACCCGCAACCCTAATTAACATTGTTCTTCCCTTATCCTTCATCACGTTCTGTCAAGTTTCCTGCTCCATACGTTGGATTAACCACACACCCACACACTCACATACCCACACACAGCTTTCATTACTTTTCATTAAACTTTTGACACTACCCATTGGATATTCTCTCCTTACCGCTTCCCCATGCCAATCTCCTCAAAACCTGCCCCTTAAGCGGCAACGACTGGGACCGGTACACACACAACAGATAGTGCAGCAAGGAACACAGCCGGCCCCGGACCCTCGCGTTAAAAACAAATCCGCATGATCTCCAGTTCGCCATGGGGACTATAAAGCCAAGATCCAGCGGCCTGTAAGCTTTCATGGGCAGCCCCTGCATGTTTCTCAGAATGTTCTTTGCAGCATGCCTGCCTTGAATAATGGAAAACTGCACGGCCATTCTTAACGGCTCTCCTCTATACATAAAGCCTGCCACATCGCCGGCGGCAAAAATATTGTCCTTAACACACAGATCGCTGCCTACCGGAAGCCTTCCCTGCGCTGCGCGGTCTTTTTCAATATTTCCGGGAAACCCTTCGACCTTAACCCCTGCAGACCATATAGGCACGGCGCTGCTGAAAGCGCTGCCGTCCGAAAGAGTCAGGTTGGAGCCTTCGATTGACTCGATTTTAGTCCCCGTAAGCGGCTCAATGTTCATGCTATCCAGGTTCGCGGCCGCGTAACTTCGCATCCAGCCGGGGACATTGCCCAGGATCTGCGATGAAAGCTCAACAATAATAATGCGCGGCTGAGAAGATGAATTCCTGAACCGTTGCCGTATATGTGTCGCAATTTCAATGCCCGTATATCCTCCGCCGGCAACAATACAATTCTTAAAATCTCCGCTTGAAAGCCTTTCATCAATAACCGCCGCGTCCTTCGAATTATCAAGCTTGAAACTTCCGGAACTCATTGCAGAATCGCCGAAAAAATTCGTATCACTGCCGGAAGCAACCAGTAGATAGTCATACGGTATATGCTCCTGCGCACAGACAACCCTGTTGCCGTTAACATCAACATCTTTTACTTCCGAGTTAACAAACCTTATCCCACGGGATACACAAAACGGAGATATCGGGTACTGAATTGCGCTAACAGCCATGCGGCCTCCTATAACATCCGGAAGAAGCGGCAGAAAGTCAGATGTAGTTTCTCTGTCAATCAGAGTGACCTCAGTTTTCGGCCTGGAGCTTGCAAATACGCGCGCCGCTTCCAGTCCTGCAAAGCCTGCTCCGATTATAACAATCTTTTTCACGTTCTATCCTCCCGATCGCATGATTTCACAGCGCATAACCTCACCTTTCCGACAAAACCAATCCGCCCGATCACGGTTCTTAGCGCCGTGCCATTCCGTAATCTTTCGCCTTCATCTCTCTTCTACCGCGCATCAGGACTTACCCCTCGCCTCAATCCATAACAAATTCAGCCTTGCACCCACCTGTCATGCCCCAAAAAACAGCCCCGCAGAGAGCAGGAGCGTGGCGAGCAGATGCGTCATTATCGTCAGTATATTCACAGCCGTCAGCTTGTCCAACTCCTTATAGCAACGCATCACTACAGCCGCCGCCGGGATGGAGACTAAAAGGGCAGGCAGAGACATCAGAGTTGCCGGATGAAGAGCTCCCGCAAGTACAGCAACAAAAATCGGCGTCGGCCAGCCGATCATCAGCAGAGCATGAACTTTTGCCGCACGCCGCAGCCCCAACCGAACAACCCAGGTGCGCTTGCCCACTGCCGCGTCGGCCTCCCGATCCTGGAATTCGTTAATAAACAACACCCCGGCTATCAGCACGGCAACCGGCACAGACAAAATTAATGACTCAACAGACCATCTTCCGGTTTGAACAAAATATGCGCCTGCCACTGGAAGAATACCGAAATCAAGGGCAACTATTGCTTCGCCCATCCCACGGTGCCCGAACCTGACCGGAGGCGCAATATAAAAAAAACCTCCGATAATTCCCGCTGCGCCAAGCGCCAGAACCTCCCGGCCCACCTCAAAAGCCAGCCAGACCGAGGCAAATATTCCAAGGACAATACAAGAGACCGAAAGGGTTAAAACCTCGCCGGGCGAAAGCAGCCCTTTCTGGATCAAACGGCTGCCGCCGGTGAACGGCCGAACAAAGGTCCGGTTAACAGCATCGTTCCCGCTAAGGTGGTCAAAAAAGTCGTTAGCCACGTTGGCCCCGGCATGAATCAACTGCACGCCAAGTAGTGCAAGCAGGAAGATCCGCCACTTCAAAACGCCCGTGTGGCTATAAGCCAGAACCGACCCAAGAATAACCGGCGCTGCTGAGGCGGGTAGAAACGGAGCGCGGATTTCCTGAAGCAGCAGCGCGGTCTTAGAAGCCCCAATGTTCATTGCATTCTCCAGACCCCGATCTTCCGCAATCCATTGTCATCGCATCTTTCGCAGTTTCTTGTCCTTCCGCGCCGCCTACTTCAGAAACTTCGCAGAATCCGGTAACATCCTGCCGACCGAAAACCTTCCGGCTCCCATTATGAATACAGAAATAAATACTATCATCAGTTCAAGCGCATGCGCCGCGACAGAGAGACCATCGCCCTGCTTCAGGTGCATTGTCGCACCTACCAGCATTGTAAAAGCCATCAACGCGCACGCTACCCTCGTGAATATTCCCAGTATCAGAAAAATGCCGCCAAAAAACTCCGCAAATGCAGCCATGAACCCCCAGAATGGAGCGCCGAATCCTATTCCTAGATTCCCCATCGCCTGCCCCACCCCGGCCCACATTTCCGGACCGCCAAAAAGTTTCGAATGCCCGTGCCATATAAACATCGAACCTATGCCGATTCTAAGAACCAGCAACCCGATATCCCGAACATGTGTTTCCGTGCTCATACAAACAACCTCCTTCTTTGACTGACCCGATGATACACTGCTCATGCTCATTCCTCAACAACTAAGTCGCTACCAAAGATTTCATTTCAGTGGTAGCCTTCTTTAACCTGCTATCTTGACACCCGAATGTCTCCCGTGTAAACCTTGACCGAAACCTGAATAACAAAATGGAGACACCACTCATGAGTCAATACGGATTCGGAATTCTCGGCCTCGGCATGATCGCCGACTTTCACGCTAAGGCCATAAATGAGCTCGACAACGCAACCCTGGCATGCGTCTGTTCTCGTTCCATGGACAAGGCCCGCAAGTTCAGCGACAGCTACGGGTGCGTCCCTTACGACGACCTGGATGCCATGCTGAACAATGACGATCTTGACGTTGTTACCATATGCACACCCAGCGGGGCGCACATGCAAGCAGCAATAGCCTGCGCCCGGGCGGGCAAACATGTAATCTGCGAAAAACCGCTTGAAGTTACTCTCGACCGCGTCGACAGAATGATTGCAGCACACGAAAAAGCCGGAACAATGCTGTGCGGAATTTTTCCTTATCGCTTCAGCGACGTTACAACGGCCATTCACAGAGCCGTCCAACAGGGCCGTTTCGGCAAGATGACCTTCGGAACGGCACGCGTTCCATGGTGGCGGGACCAGTCCTACTACACCGAAGGGGGATGGAAGGGCACAAAAAAGTACGACGGCGGCGGAGCGCTTATGAATCAGTCCATACACGCAATAGACTCGCTTATCTGGCTTATGGGCGATGTCGCATCTGTTTCAGCTTTTACCGATAAACTTGCCCACCCGACTATTGAAGTCGAAGACACCGCCGCTGCCGCAGTAAGATTCAAAAATGGAGCCCTGGGTTCCATAGTCGGCGCAACCAGCATATACCCCGGGCATTCACGAAGCCTTGAAATCTGCGGCGACAGCGGAACCGCTGTCTGTGTCGAAGACAATCTGGAGCATTGGAGTTTCAAGGAAACGTCCACAGAGGACGAAAAGACCCGATCGCGTTTTGCCGCGCCAACGGTCAGTAAGGGCGGAGCTTCCGATCCTTCCGCCATAGGTTTTGAGGGGCATAGAAGAAATTTTGCCGCCGCGCTTGACGCCCTGGATAAAGGCCTGCCTGCCCCTGTTGACGGCCACGAGGCCAGAAAATCAATCGAGGTCATCCTGGCCATATACGAATCATCAAAAAAACGGGTTGCCATTGATCTTCCCCTGTCCTGATATTCGCGCGCCAGGTTGGCTGCCTGGCAAATAGCGCGGCAAATTGAGAGATCTGTATCGCGTTTGATTTTATTGTGGCCAGAAACATCAAATTATGATTTTATAATCAACTGTCTTGACAGTCAGGCAATTGAAGGTATTCTACAAAGGCAATTTTGCGGATACAGCAGGCCGGGAGCCTGGTCCAGCGTAGCTCAATGGTAGAGCGGGTGGCTGTTAACCACTAGGTTGTAGGTTCGAGCCCTACCGCTGGAGCAGGCTCTCGGGCTGAATGCCGTAACTACCGGAAGGACAGTCTGCGACGCGTTAACAGTCCGGATTGTAACCTTGTTTCACAAGACCGCGGGAGAAACATGAACGCTGATTCCGGAAAATCCAAAAACTCCGCAGATCACACCGCCGGTGCAATCATCGAGGCTATGGAAAACCCGGTTTTTCTCCTGAGCGCCGGAGGCGCCATCCTTTCGGCAAATTCCAGGGCCACAGAACTTACCGGCTGCCGCCACAGTGAGTTGATCGGAAAACAAATAAGCGATATTGCTGCGAGCCGGTTTCAAACTGGAAACTTCGAAGCCACAAAACAGCGTTTTCAGGATTTCATAGAAGGCAGGTCAACCAGACCGCCCCAACTTGTCCGGGTTGAAAACAACAGGAAAATTAAAGTCCAACCGCAAATCTCTTTTCTAAAAGTTGCCGGAAAGGATACCGGGAAAGCCCTGTTGACACTGGGCGATTCTGTAACAGACAACAACCTGTCAAACGAGGAACGGGACATAGCTTACGACCGCGAACTGCTGCAGGCTGTATTCGACACAGTGCCTGTGCTGCTGGTGGTATGGAACGCAAGGATGAACAGCTTCAAGCTTAATCGCCGCGCCGAAGAAGTTCTGGGATGGACCACGGCGGAAGCCAATGAAGGAGACTTCATGAGCAAAGTCTATCCCGACAGGGAATATCGGAAGGAAGTAGCGGAATTTATGCAGTCGCTCGACTCTGAATGGCGAGAATTGACTACAACGGCAAAAAACGGCGAGCCAATCCCTTGCAACTGGGCCAACGCCCGGCTCGCTGATGATACTATGATAGGCATAGGGATAGATCTTCGAGAGATTAAACTCGTAGAAGATGCCTTACACCGCAGCGAAAAACGGCTCAAACAGGCCATGATTGCAGGGCAGGTCTATACCTTCGACTGGGATACCGTAAGCGATGAGGTTAGCCGTTCCGAAAACTGTCCGGCAATTCTGCATGAGAATTCAGCAACTTGCCACAGAACAGCAGGCAAAGAACACATCAGCAGAATCGTGTCTGAAGACCAGGACGCTTTTAATCAGGTTCTTAACAGCCTTTCACCTGAAAACCCCGAATACGAAACCGAATACCGGTATATGCGTCCCGACGGAAAAATCATCTGGCTGGAAGAAAGCGGCTGCGGCTATTTTGACGAGAACAGGCGCCTGCTGCGGGTGCAGGGGATTGTTGCCGACGTAACCGCAAGAAAAGAACTTGAAGAGCAGGAAAAGACCACAGTTGCGGCACAGTCGGCAATAAATACCGTCAATGCCATGGCCGAAGGAGTTGTTCTGCTGGATCTGGATGGAACCGTTGAAACACTCAACCCGGCAGCCGAGAAGATGACAGGCCTGAAAAAAAACGAAGCCATAGGACATAATATACGCAACCTGATACCCAGGGTAATGGACGGCAACGAACTTGAAGCCGCAATGAGGGCCGTTGAACAGATTCAAACAGGCTTGCGGCCCGAGGCCCGTCATATCGTAATACAACCGCTGAATTCAAATCCGATAAGCGTGAGCCCTTCCGTTAGATTCATCAAGCCCACGGACAACACATCCGCAAAAGCAGTACTGACTCTTAAGGATGTGACATCCCTGCACAACACAAACGAATTGCTTAAACAGATCTTTGATAATACGCATATGCACATTGCTTATCTCGACACAAGCTTCAACTTCCGCCGGGTAAACCGGACCTATGCCAGGGGACTCGGGCATTCACCGCAATATTTCCAAGGTAAAAATCATTTTGAGCTTTTCCCAGACGAGGGAAACGAGGCAATTTTCAGGAAAGTCCGCGACACGGGAAAACCTTATACCGTATACGAAAAGCCTTTCATACACGCCGGCGGCGGGGATAATGAGATCTCCTATTGGGATTGGAGTCTGCGCCCGGTGGAAAGCAGCTGCGGCAACACGGCGGGACTTCTTCTCTGTCTTGTCGACAGCACCGAACGTGTAAGAACGCGCAGACAGCTCATAAAAAGCGAACGGGAATACCGCGAACTGGTGCACAGCGCAAACAGCATCATAATGCGGATTACTCCAGACCACACGATTACTTTCTTTAACGAATATGCCCAGAGATTTTTCGGTTACACAAGCAACGAGATTCTGGGCAGAAACGTGCTTGGAACCATAACCCCAGACATAGATTCGGAGGGCCGCGATCTCAGAAAAATGCTGCAAAAAATAACCGCCAACCCCGAGCTTTTCAGATCCAACGAAAACGAGGGCATCCGCAAAGACGGCAGCAGGGCATGGATCCATTGGTCAAACCGGGCCATAAGGGACGGGCGGGGAAATGTCATTGAGATTCTCTGTGTCGGCAACGACGTCACCAGGAGAAAGCGCCTTGAACAACGCGCAAGGAATTATCAGAGGCGCCTGCGCGGTCTGGCCGACCGGCTTATCCAAACCGAGGAACAGGAGAGACGACGGGTAGCCACTCAAATACATGACACAGTGATTCAGACCTTGTCTCTCTCAAACGTCAGGCTGGGAGGCATACGTTCACAACTCGAGGCAGAAGGCATTGAAAAACAGTCAAAAAGGATCGACGGCATCCGCAGCCTCCTGTCTGAAGGAATACAGGAATGCCGCACCCTTATGGGGAGACTGGTGCCGTCTCTGCTCTATGAACTCGGACTGGCGCCCGCTCTTAGAAACCTGGCGGAAAAGCAGCATGAACTTGACGGAACACCGATACATGTGCTCGAGGAAGGAAACATCGAGCCTCTCAATGACGCCGTGAAGGGCCTGCTTTTCCAGTGCGCGCGAGAACTTGTCATGAACGCGCTCAAGTATGCCGGCCCGTGTGAAATCAGCATTTTCCTTGTCCGCAACGAGGAAGGAATAGAACTGGCCGTCAGCGATACCGGCAACGGATTTGACCCTTCAACCCTGTACAACCACATTGCCGATCATGAAAAGCAAGGCGGTTTCGGGCTGTTCAGCATCAGGGAACGCCTTGAAGGGCTTGGCGGCGAGCTGATAATTGATTCAGAACCCGCCCATGGAACTACCGCCAAAGTCAGGCTGCCTGCTGAAAAGCTGGAATAGTGAGCTTACTCCGGAATTTCACAGAGCAACTATCATTACCCTGCATGGCCACCTGCTTGCGCCATAATTACTGATTTTTTAATTGTGCAGATCTGTCCTGAATGGCACTAACTTAAGGCCTTCGCGCATCAAGATTGAACACCCAATATCCAACAAGAAATTTCCAATGTCCAAGGCAAGAGCGAGAGACAACATGACAGTAATCTCTCTCATCCTGACAAACTCACATACTCACACACTCACACACAGGACGCGCGGTGAAACTATACGCTTTGAAAAGGGCTTAACTAAGCGCCATTCGAGGCTATCCTCATTTGTTCAGTTGGATATTCCTTGTTGGCTGTTGGATATTGAGAATGCACTTGGAGATACGCTCGAATTGCTTAAGTTAGCGCAATTCAGATCTGTCCTCAATAGCCTCGTACTGCTTTTCGATAAGAAAAATCAGGCTACAACTGATGTGCGTAACTCAATCACAAGTGTAAATTGTTTTACAAACGACATAGCAGGGATTTCAGATGCAGAAGAAACAGACTTTTTTGTCCATCTCATTGATTGCAGCTCTTTTATCGGGAGCAGGATGCATTTCGCCGCCCCAGAGGGAGAGTTTTCACTCATTTGAAAGGACAGTGGCGCCTGAAATCGACGGCGCCTCAGGCCTGACCAGACTTGATCCGTGCGCAGAACCTGCACCTGCAGTCAAATCCATGCTCACCGAGCCGTTGAGGGCTGAAACCGTTGTAAGAATAGCCCTCGCAAATAACAGGCGGATACAAGCAAAATACGAAACTTTGGATATTGCAGCGGCAAACCGTCTTTCGGCGCGACTCCTCAAGAATCCGGAAGCGGGAGGAGCGGTAATATTTTCTGAAGACGATCCGGACAAGGATATTGTCGAGCTGGAAGCTGAAATTGATGTGCTCCATATGATCCTTCTCCCGAAGAAAAAAGCAATAGGCATGGCAGATTACAGGGAAACCCGGATGGATGTGGCAAGGGATGTGCGGACGCTGGCCTACAACGCCAGGATAGCCTTCTATCGACTTCTGGCCGGAATGAAAAAACTGAACCTGCAGAGGGACGCAACATATGCGGCGGACGCTTCCTCGGAAATGGCGAAAAGGCTCCGGAATGCAGGAAACATCAAAGAACTTGACCAACTGAACCGACAGGCCGGAAAAGAGCGTTCGAACCTGAATGTCATGGCCGCAGAGCTTACGGTAACAGAAGATCGAGAGAGATTGAATGTCCTGATGGGGCTGGACCGGAATTATACCGAATGGAAAGTTTCTGACACGAAAATGCCGCCCGTCGACCGCGTTCCTTCACTCGAAGAGGCCTCGGAACAAGCGCTGGATAACAGCCTTCAACTGGCCATGATCAGAGAGCAAATACAAATTGCCGCCCGCAAACTGGGGATAGCCAGAATGAAATCGGTAATTCCCAGGCTTCACCTTGGTGTTGCAGCCGAAAGGGAAGGTGATGGAACCTGGTTTACAGGCCCCAGACTGGCAGTGGAAATACCTGTATTCGATTTCGGCCAGGCAAGACGTCCGGCGGCGAAAGCTGAGATCAGAAGGCTGCAGCACGAGTTCGCGGCAACGTCCATAGAAATCAGCGCGGCTGCGAGAAAGGCAGTTGAACAAGTGCGCACAGCAAACAGCAGGCTCAAGCTCTACGAAGAAAAGCTTCTGCCTCTCCGCAGAAAAATAACAGAACGGACTCAACTCCAATATAATGCAATGCAACTGGGAGTATTCAGACTTCTTGAGACCAAGCAACAGGAGATTGCCGCCGAAAGCCGGTATATAGATGAACAACTCAATTACCGGATTGCACAGGCTGAGCTTCAGCAAATACTCGAAGGTCTGATAATTCAGACATCGGGCAGGTCGGCTGCAATGAAATCGCCTTCCGCAATGCAGACAGGAAATGACAACCATTAAGGATCTGAAGGAGCATCACTTAGAATGAGAATTTATATGGCGCTTTATATATTCATGATTTCCGCGCTACTTTATGCCTCCACCATGCAGGCTGCCGGACAAAAAGAATCATCATCCCTATCGCCTGCATTGTTGCCGCCGCCAAAAGCCAATCCACCGCGGCCATGGGCTGAAGCGGCCAACAATCCTCTGCCGCCCGGCAAACCAGGGAAGGATTATACCCCCGCAGTTGCGCCGAATGGATCAAAAGCGGAATACAAAGTGATTGATGGCGTCAAGATTTTCCACCTGGTGGCACAACCTGTCAAATGGCAGGTTGCCGAAGGTCTGAAGATCAGAACATGGGGATATAACGGCACGGTTCCCGGCCCAATGATCGAGGTTGCCGAAGGCGACCGTGTCCGGATTTACGTCAGCAATCACCTCCCCGCCCCCACCTCGGTGCACTGGCACGGGCTGCGTCTGCCCGCCGGAATGGACGGTGTTTCGGGCATCACACAACCGCCAATAAAACCCGGAGAGACATTTAAATATGAGTTCATTGTCCAGGACTCTGGAACCTTCATGTATCACCCCCATTTCGATTCCATGACCCAGGAAGGAATGGGTATGACCGGTATGATAATCGTACACGAGCGTCACCCTGACAAAGAGAAGAGGCCTGACCGTGATTTCGGAATCATGCTTCATGAATGGAAGATTGAAGCCGGAACCGACCGTCCAAACCCCAACGAGATGACTGATTTTAATGTGCTGACCATGAACGGAAAGGCCATGCCTTCGACCGAACCTCTTGTTGCAGCGCTTGGCGACAAAGTCTGGATCAGATATGGAAACCTCAGCGCCATGGACCATCACCCCATACACCTTCACGGCTACGCCTTCAAAGTCATAGGAACCGACGGAGGATGGGCCGAAGAAAAATCCAGGCTTCTTCCACAGACAACGGTCCTGGTACAAGTGGGATCGGCAAAAGTTATCGAATTTATAGCTGATAACCCGGGAGACTGGTTGTTTCATTGCCACATGACACACCACGTAATGAACCAGATGGGCCACGATTTCCCCAATATGATAAACGTAGACTCCGAAGGATTGGATGAGAGAATCCGCGAGCTTATCCCGGGCTATATGACGATGGGAACAGCAGGAATGAAAGACATGACGCGCACTGGAATGCCCCTGCCGGAAAACAGCATACCGATGCTCGGATACAAGGGGCAATTCGGCCAGACTGTCCTCGGCAGCATGGCAAATATTCTCATGGTCCGAGAAGGCATCAAAGATTATGATTATCCCGGCCCCTATGATTTCCCCGAAGGCACGGTAAGCCGCAAGGCCTCGCAAGAAGATTTGGAAAGAGACGGCATCGAAACACCGGAACTTCCTGAAGAACTTAAAGAAACCCAGGGGAGATAAAAAGAGATGAAACCTAACCTCCATATGAAAGGAAAACACTGAAATTCCGTCTATGAAAAAAGTAAAAACAGCTATTATCGGAGCCGGCAGCGCAGGCTTGTCGGCTCTGAGACAAGTCAGTAAACAAACCAATGATTACGTGCTGGTGAATCACGGCCCGCTCGGAACGACCTGCGCCCGAACCGGGTGCATGCCCTCCAAGGTTCTGATCGAGATAGCGCGCGACTATCACAAAAGACTCAACTTTAACGAAATGGGGATCTCGGGCGCGGACAACTTAAACTGTGATATACCCGCTGCCCTGCAGCATGTGCGCAAACTCAAAGACCGGTTTACCTCAGGGATGATAGATTCCACCCGTAAGCTTGCGGGGCGAAAACTGATAGAAGGACGCGCATCTTTTCTGGACGCCAACTCAATTAAAGTCCGGGATGAAGAGATCCGGGCCGAACAGATTGTTATTGCCACCGGTTCAAGACCGGTATTTCCCGGCAAATGGAAACAATTTTCGGATCGGATCCTGACAACCGGTAATTTCTTTGAACAGACCGACCTGCCCCGCAGAATCGCAGTCATCGGACTCGGCCCAGTGGGCCTTGAACTGGGACAGGCCTTGAACCGCCTCGGGATTCACGCCCCCGGGTTCAGCCTTTTCGAGACAATAGGAGGAATCACAGACCGGGAAATAAATCGCGCGGCATGTAGTATTATAGGCAGGGAAATGACCCTCAGGCTTGGCGCGCCGGCGGAAATTGAACAAGCCGGAGATTACCTGAAAGTCAATTCCGGAGATTCGAGTGAAACCGTGGATAAGGTTCTCCTCGCAATGGGCGTAAAGCCGGACATTGAAGGACTCGGGCTGGAAAACCTCGGGGTAGAACTCAATGAACAAGGGCTGCCTGTTTTCAACCCGGCAACATCTCAAATCGGGGATCTTCCCGTATACATAGCCGGCGATGTTAACGGCTGCAGACCAATCCTGCACGAAGCTCTCGATGAAGGCTTTATTGCCGGGAGAAACGCAGTTACAGCCAAGGCTGCCTCATTCTGCAGAAGGACTCCGTTGCGCATGGTATTCAGCGACCCTCAGATCGCTGCGACAGGCAAAACTTCTGCCAACTTGAAACAGGAAAACATTGTTATCGGCGAAGTCGATTTCTCTCAACAATCCCGCGCCGTAGTCGAAGGAAAAAATAGAGGCATTCTCCGCGTCTATGTCGATAAACATTCGGCGAATATAATGGGCGCCGAAATGGTTGTTCCGGACGCTGAGCACCTTTCTCATATCATTGCCCTGGCCGTTCAAAAAGAAATGACCGCCTTCGAGATGCTGCAGATGCCGTTCTATCATCCGACAGTCGAAGAAGGCCTGAGAAGCGCACTTCGCCAGGCCGCCGGAAAGGTTTCAAAAAAAGAAAAGCCGGAGGATATGCTGGTATGCGACAGCAGGGCCGAACCTCCACTGTGTTGATGCGGATCTTTCACCGAATTCATGCTGCGATCAGGACTGGTAAGGGCGCATATCTCACACTTTTTCGAGCAGAAACGGTTCAGAGTATTTACAGTGTGGGTCGAAACCTTTCGACTGATTGTTTCCGTCCCTTATCCCATCCTCGTCCCGATCCTTGTCCCGATCCTCGTCGTCCCGATCCTCGTCTCGATCATTATCGACAAAGATCGGGACAATGATCGTGATAAGGATAAAGAAGATCAAGATCGGCAAACCGCGTTTGGCCGGCACAAGAATGAAAGGACAGCCAGCCTGCACACGAAGTGTCGGCAGGAGCTCCCGCAAGTCCGGAAAGGAAAAAAATGCCAAAAGATCCTGTATGCGGAATGAATGTTGATGAAAGCAGTGACCTGACCGCCGAAAAGGACGGTCAGACTTTCTACTTCTGCTCCGAAAACTGTCGGAAAAAATTCCTCTCCGGCAAAACAACAACCGACGACCGGCAACAGAAGGCCGCATCCGGCTACACCTGCCCCATGCATCCGGAAATCCAGCAGGCAAACCCGGGTGACTGCCCTAAATGCGGCATGGCGCTTGAACCCGAACAAATCAGCCTTGACGAGGAAGAAGACACTGAACTGAAGGATATGAGCCGGAGATTCTGGACCGGACTGATTCTCACATTGCCTGTGTTCGTTCTGGCAATGAGCGAGATGATACCCGGGCGTCCGCTTCGCGAAATTGTTTCACCGGCGATGTCCAAGTGGATACAGCTGGTCCTTGCCACTCCAGTGGTTCTATGGGCCGGGCTGCCCTTTTTCAAGCGGGCCTGGCGTTCCGTAATTACATGGAACCTTAACATGTTCACTCTTATAGCTATAGGAACAGGGACCGCTTACGTTTACAGCCTTTTTGCCGCTACGATGCCGGGGCTGTTCCCGCCGTCCTTCCGGGAGGAAGGAGAAGTGGCGGTCTATTTTGAAGGAGCATCAGTGATCATTGTCCTGGTCCTGCTCGGCCAGGTTCTTGAACAACGCGCCCGGAAGAAAACCGGTAACGCCATAAAGCAGCTTCTTAAGCTTGCTCCAGACAAGGCGCGCGTAGTAAGGGACGGCGAGGAGCTCGAGGTTTCACTTGAAGAAGTTCAGGAAGGTGACACCCTGCGCGTGAGGCCCGGAGAGAAAATACCTGTTGACGGCACAATAACCGAGGGTAACAGCTCCATTGACGAATCAATGATTACCGGGGAACCTGTGCCGGTCGACAAGGAAGAGCAAGACGATGTTACAGGAGGGACTCTGAACCAGACCGGATCATTCCTGATGAAAGCCACAAAAGTCGGACGTGACACCATGCTTTCCCAGATCGTGGAAATGGTTGCGAAAGCTCAGCGAAGCCGCGCTCCCATCCAGGGAGTTGCGGACCGGGTTGCCTCTTTCTTCGTGCCCGCGGTTGTGCTGGTCTCAGCTCTCACATTTGTCGTGTGGGCGCTGGCCGGGCCCGATCCTCGCCTTGCTTACGCACTCCTCAACGCTGTCGCGGTCCTGATCATAGCCTGCCCCTGCGCGCTTGGGCTGGCCACACCCATGTCCATTATGGCCGGAGTCGGCAGAGGCGCCGGCGATGGAGTGCTGATCCGGGATGCTGACGCGCTCGAACGAATGGAAAAAATTGACACCATAATAGTGGATAAGACCGGCACCCTCACCGAGGGAAAACCCGCAGTTACAGAAATCAGGACTGCCGGTTCAATTGAACGCAGCGAACTCCTTCGACTGGCCGCCTCAGTGGAACAGAACAGCGAACACCCGCTTGGCCGCGCAGTGGTTGATAAGGCCGGAGAAGAGAATCTTTCTCCTGGAAAGGTATCTGACTTCCACTCCGAAACCGGTGGAGGTGTTGAAGGCAGGATTGACAGGCAGAATGTGCTTGTAGGAAAAGCCGGTTTCCTCAAAAACAAGAATGTTGCCGGCGTTGACGAATTAAGCCGGACAGCGGAAGAATACGAAAACCACGGCGACACAGTCATCATGGTATCAGTCGATTCCAGGGCTTCAGGATTGCTGGCAATATCCGACCCTATAAAAGATTCAACCTTTGAGGCAGTAAGGACACTTCACGGCCTGGGCCTGAAAATACATATGGTCACCGGCGATAATGAACGCACCGCAAGCCATGTCGCCCGCCGGCTCAGCATCGACAACATCAGCTCTTCAGTTGCGCCGCAAGACAAACATGAGCAGGTAAACCGGCTCCAGTCCGAAGGCAGACTTGTCGCCATGGCCGGAGACGGCATAAACGACGCTCCGGCTCTGGCCGCCGCTACCGTGGGAATCGCAATGGGAACCGGAACCGACGTGGCAATACAAAGCGCCGGAATCACCCTTGTAAAAGGCGACCTTCGCGGCATAGCCAGGGCAGTCAGGCTTAGCAGAAAAGTAATGCGGAACATCAGGCAGAACCTCTTCTTCGCCTTCATATACAACAGCCTTGGTGTTCCAATTGCGGCGGGAATACTGTATCCTTTCTTCGGGATATTGCTAAGTCCCATGATTGCCGCAGCAGCAATGAGCTTCAGCTCGGTGTCAGTGATATCAAACTCATTGCGGTTGCAACGGATGAACCTGTAAAGTGTTGCCCGCTGTCGGATCAATAACGCCGGCGCCAGGACACGCAGACGCGGAATATCAATATGACAATGCCCAACAAAATCAGCATAGGCAGGCTCGTAATGTCCCTGCTTATGATACTTGCGGCAGTATTAGACGCTCCAAAGGCCTTTCTTGCCGCCTTCTGTGTCTCTCTTTTGAGCGACTACGCCGACGGCTTCCTTGCGCGCAACCTGCATCAGGAATCGGACGTCGGAGCAGCATTAGACACCTGCGGGGACGTAACGATGTACGTTGCGGCTGTAGCAGGGGGGTGGTTTCTATGGCCGGAGCTCATGCAACAAGAAGCTGCTTACATTATCACTGCGCTGTCTCTTATAGCCGTTTCCGCGCTCCTGAGCCTGCTTAAACATCACAAATTGCCTTCTTACCACACGTGGAGCGCAAAATTCTCAACCGCAGTTATCGGTATTGCCGCCTTGCTCATGTTTGCCGGTGTATCCTCGCTGCCTTTCAGAATTTCAGTCATAGCTCTTGCTATATCCGCGGTTGAAGAAATGGCCATAACAATGATCCTTCCCGGATGGCAACCCAACGTAAGGTCGATATTCTACGCGCTTAAACTCCGCGAAAAGAATGCGAATACGGACCAACGGGCATAAGAAAAAACAAAGCCGCAAGTAAGCTGTGCCCTCATTGCAACATACAGGATTCCTGTTGAAAATTTACCTTAAGATGAAACAAGGAAAAGAAAATGTTTGAAGATCGCGCCGATGCTGGGAAACAACTTGGAAAAGCCCTGAAAACCTGCGACATAAAAAAGCCCCTTGTGCTCGGTATTCCCCGAGGTGGAGTTGAGGTGGCATACCATGTAGCAAAAGTTCTTTCTGCGAGCCTGTCGATTATTATTGTGAGAAAGCTACCTTTCCCCGACAACCCGGAAGCCGGATTCGGCGCCGTTGCCGAAGACGGCACGGTATACATGGCGCCCGGTTCATCAAGATGGTTTCCGCAATCAACGGTTGACCGGATAATACGCGAGCAGAAGCGCGAGGTGCGGCACCGGATAAACACTCTCCGAAACGGCAAACCACTGCCCGACCTGCGTGGCCGCGAAGTCATACTCGTCGACGACGGCATAGCCATGGGCTCCACGACAACCGCCGCATCAATGTGCTGCAGGACCCAGAACTCAAGCCGAATTCTGGCTGCGACCCCGGCGGCATCCCCGAGAGCTGTTGAAAACCTTCAAACCGTTGCCGACAGAGTCATTGCCCTTTTTGCCCCGCCTGGTTTCCGGGCAGTAGCCGAATTCTACAGGAACTGGTACGATGTTTCCGATGAGGAAGCGCTTGGAATCATCGAACAGGCCAGACAAGACAGGCTTATAGAAGATTGATTAACCCGCATTGCTCACGCTCCTCCGGCATAAACGTTCCATAGCACAGCCATTGCAGGCCAAAACCGGTTTGCC
>CAYYVQ010000046.1:0-24570 GCA_964475205.1 uncultured Victivallales bacterium
GGAACTCTGGCCACGCCAAACGTGGCAAAATGGCCATAATGAGAATTGCCGCCTGGATTCGGGAAGCAATTGCCGGCTGCCCGGTATTCTGTTAAATTTTAGCTTTGTAAACTCATGATACTGAAACATGAGAGGCATTGGAGGCAACAATGAATTTTGAAAACAGAAAAATTAGAGAAGTATTCGGGGCCGGAAGATGGTACCCGGCAGATGGCCACCGGCTTAGATCCATGGTAAAGAGTTTTATTGACGGCGCCCTCGTGCCTGGATCAGGCGGCAAGGTGACAGCCGGCATTGCCCCGCATGCGGGATATGTTTTTTCCGGTCCCATCGCCGGGCATACATTCCGCGCTTTCCGGGACAGCGCCAGGAGATGGGCCCCGCCGGAGACATTGGTGATACTGGGTTTTTCACACGGGGGCGGATTCAGTGGAACAGCCCTGATGGATGGAGACGCGATTGAGACGCCTGCAGGGACCGTGAAGCTGGACACAGAAGCAGGGAGGTTGCTTCAAAATTCAGCTTCCTCCGTGTATTTTGATTATTCTCCCCACAGGGGCGAGCATTCCGCTGAGAACGAGATACCTTTTGCCCAGGTTGCGCTGCCCGAGTCCAATCTGGTGGTAGGCCTGATCGGGGATCACGAGGAACAAACCGTGGAAGAACTGGTTCAGGCGCTGGAGCAGCTTTCCTTGAAAAAAGAAATTGCTGTTGTGGCAAGTTCCGACATGCTGCATAGCCCTGATTATGAACTGGTGAGCGCAACCGACCGTAGAACACTTGATAAGATTGCGGCTATGGATGAAGCAGGTCTCCGCCGTGAATGGAGCTATTCCAACCAGATTTTGTGCGGGCTCTCGCCGGTGAGGGCGGCTATGAAATGGGCAGGGTTGCAAAATGTTTCGACCGGCAGAATACTGCAGTATCGCAACAGCGGGGACGATTACCCCGAAAGCCGGGGAAACTGGGTAGTGGGTTACGGGTCTGTGGTATTTGCCGCAAGTGAAGACGCCAAGAGATAAGCCATATTATGCTGTCGGATTTTACAGAAAAAGTGTGCATGTTCTGTCGTACATTTTTTCAGAAAGACTCCTGTTGTGGAGAATAAAAGAAAAATTATAGAGCTTGTTGTTGTGCTTGTCTTCTGCCTTGAATGATCCTTCCAGGAATTCGTTATTCCATTTTGCTTCGTCTATAGCTGCCCAGCGGAGCAGCCATACCAGGAAAAAGGGCAGCAGGTCGGCGTCGATGGTGTCCGGCGGCAGTTCGGTGCGCAGGATATTCACATCGCTTTCCGTAAAAAGGTCGATGATAACTGAGGGCGGCGGACCGGTGAGCTCGAGTTCTGCGGCGGTTTGCCTCATCATTTTTTCAAGGTCGCCATGAAGAAGCTGTTCCATTTCCTTTTCATGCAGGAGCCCGGGGAATAGCTGTCGCCTTTCAATTTCACCGGCCGATGTTCCGCGTATGGCTATTTTTCGTATTGCCGGATCAAGAAACCGGGCTTCATCCATCAACGCAGGCCAGAATTTTGCGGCACTGTTACTGTATGCGACGCCGTTTATAAAAAGAAACCGGGTCGGCCTTCTCCGGTAATTCTCCCTTGTTATTAATCCGCTCATGTCAATAGTTCTTAATTTTTCAGCGCAGATAAATCTATAATGTTGCCCTTGACCTGCAGCCCGTGTTTTTCTTGCAGTTTATAATAGCACTCTACTGTTGATCAGTGACAGATAAATGCCGGTTAATTGCCAGGGTGTCCGGCGCAATCTTCAGCAATTCTAATTATCGCCATTTTGCCACGTCTGGCCTGGCGGGAGATCCTGCACGATATTGCCGCCACGCGCGAGTAGGCCCGGCTTCACCGAAAGCCGAGGCCCGAACAGCGCTGGGCTTCGGTGAAGCCCGCGCTACTACGCACATCCTCATTCCAATAGGTTTTTTGGGAAGAGGCCATAATGAGAATTGCTGCGCAATCTTGACAAACAGCGTTCTGCTAAACATAATTCGGGTAGTTTACGGGCCAATGTGTGGCCTGCAATCAGACGGGGTATTGGAGGAAAGATGAATCTGAATGACGAACAGAAACAGGCAGTAGAGAAATGGGTGGATGAAGGCTGCGGACTTGCGGAAATACAGAACAGGCTTTCGGATGAATTTGGAGTTTCCACAACTTACATGGATGTTCGTTTTCTGCTGATAGATCTTGGTCTTGAAATCAAGGAAAAAGAGTCGGCGGAACCGGATTTGCCCCCCGGACTTCAGGACGCTGCGGCAGGAGTACCTGAAGGGGCCGTCCCCGGCAAACAGGCTGGTAGTTCGGGAGTGTCTGTTACGGTTGATAAGCTTACCAAGCCCGGAAGCGTTGTTAACGGCGAGGTGGTATTTTCCGATGGAGTAAGGGGATCCTGGTCTCTTGACCAGATGGGTCGACTTGCCATATCGGCGGAACGCGAAGGCTATAATCCAAGCGAAGAAGATCTGGCTTCTTTTCAGGAGGAGCTTAAAAATCAGTTGCAGCGTCGCGGCTTTTAACCCGGCTTTCTCTAAGAATTCCTGTGACAACTGCGGGTTAGCCCGATGCTTTCATTTTCCGGAGCCACCCTGCCGGGCCAGACCGGGCCTTCTCTTGTGAGTTTTTTCCTCGGGCGGAAGCTTTCTGTACAATGTTGCCAGGCTTATCCCCAGAGTTTTCGCTGCTTTATCTTTATCATTGTCGAATAACTGAATCAGTTTTTGAAGGTATTCCTTTTCTTTTTCTTCGAGGTATTCTTTGAGAGGAAGGAAACCTTTCGAGGATGATGAGCCTATATTGATGCCCATGCTCATTTCGGCAACCCTGTGGAGGATTTTCTGAGGCAACAGGTCAGGCCGGATTTCATCGCTGTTGGCAAATGTGAGGCAGTGCTTAATGGCATTTTCAAGTTCCCGGACATTTCCGGGCCAGTCATACTTCATGATTATATTGCGTGTTTCCATGTGTAATCCAGGCAGCTTGCGCCCCGGTGGAGTTTCTTTCTGAATAATGTGCTGAATCAGCGGCGGTATATCTTTTTTTCTTTTTCTAAGCGGTTCGATGTGGATGGGTATTACGTTGAGCCGGTAATACAGGTCTTCTCGGAATGAACCGTCTGCTACAGAATCTTCAAGGGGGATATTTGTTGCGGCAATGACCCTGGCATCAACGTTTATGTTTTCGTTGCCGCCGACGCGCCTGCTTTCTTTTTCCTGGAGTACCCGCAGCAGCTTGCCTTGTGTGGGTTTGGGAATTGCGCTTATTTCGTCGAGAAAGATGGTTCCGCCCTGGGCAGCTTCAAACAGACCTTGTTTCTCAGATGAAGCCCCGGTAAACGCTCCTTTAACGTGTCCGAACAATTCCGACTCAAGGAGCGGTTCCGGCAGCGCCGCGCAATTTACGGCCAGAAACCTTTCTTTTTTTCTGTGGCTGTATGAATGAATGGCTTTGGCGATAAGTTCTTTGCCGGTTCCGCTTTCGCCATAAATGAGTACCGTAGTGTTGGTAGGGGCGATCCTGGTGATGTCCCTGCATACTTCCTGCATAGATGCACTTTGTGCGATTATGTTGTCGAACTGGTATTTAGTGCTGAGCTGAGCTTTAAGATCCTTGTTGTCATGCATGGCCTTGCTGTATTGCAACGCACGATCAACAGTAACAATGAGCTCGTCCACCTTGAACGGTTTTGTCAGGTAATCGAAGGCTCCAAGTTTCATTGCCTCTATGGCGCTTTCGATCGACCCGAAAGCTGTGAGCATAATAACGGATGCCGCCGGTTGAATTTCCCGGGTCCTGCGCAGAAGCTCCATCCCGTCTATGGGGCTCATCCTGATATCGCTTATAAGCAGATCAAAACGCCGGTCTTTCAGCGCTGCCAGGGCTTTTTCACCGTCCCGGAAGGTTTCCATTTCGTGACCTTCCGACTTGAGGACAGTGTTCAGCAAGGTCAGTATATTGGCTTCGTTGTCAACTACAATTATTCGTGCCATCAGGCTATTCCTCAGATGCAGATTTGAAATAATACTATGGAAACGCTCATTCTGTAGCAAGAGCGAAACGCTGTCGGTACAAAGGTTTCAAAACCGCTTTGCCATGGCGGGTTCAGGCTGTTGTTGTTTTTCGTGTTAACCTTCTATATTATGCACTCTTTATTGTGATTATTTTTTGCAGGAGGATAAGTATGAAAATCGGGTTTATCGGATGCGGCAAAATGTCAGAGGCTATAATATCGTCACTGGTTCAATCAAAAATTGCAGGCGCGCACGAACTTTTTGCCAGTGATGTAGATGCTGAAAGAAGGCGCATCGTAAAAGGTCGCTACGGGCTAAACATATATACCAGAAATGATGCGATCTGCGATATGGCTGATATCATATTTCTTGCTGTTAAACCTCAAAGTCTGGACGAGGTTATGGAAGAGATTTCCAGTTATCTCGCCCCTGAACATCTTGTGATTTCAATTGCTGCCGGAAAAACAATTTCCTGTCTTGAAAACGGCCTGGGCGACGCAAGGGTTATCCGTGTTATGCCAAACCTGCCTTGTACCGTTGGCGAGGGAATGAGTGTTTTCTGCGCCGGTAGAAGAGCTTCTGCGAAAGACAGGAGAAACGCAGAAAAACTTTTGAACAGTTTCGGCAAGGTTCTCGAGCTGCCGGAAGAAGTGTTTGACGCTGTAACTGCTGTCAGCGGTTCGGGTCCGGCATTTTTTTCTTATTTCCTCGAAAAAATGATCGCGGCCGGGGTCAATGCAGGCTTAAAGCGCCAGGACGCCATCGTGCTGGCAGAACAAACCATGCTCGGCACTTCTCGGCTTCTCATCGAGCGTGACATGACTCCTGATGAACTCATAAAAGCGGTGGCTTCGCCGAAAGGAACTACCGCTGAAGGGCTCGCGGTGCTTCAGGAATCCGATATTGATCTGATAATGGACAGAACAATCGCTGCTGCCGCCAGGCGCAGCAGGGACTTAAGTTCGTAGCCAGCCTATAGTTTACAAACCATCGATCTCAGGCCATGAACCGACCGGAGAGATGCATCCGCCATCCTGCGGATTCACAGATTTGCTTTTCCGCTTTCAGCTTAGTCTTGCCGCCTATTTAAGTTTTGCGGCTTCCTTGACGAGGTTGAGCCCTACAACTTCTCTCTGGATCTGGTTTGTTCCTTCGTAGATCTGGGTGATCTTAGCGTCGCGCATCATCTTTTCTACGGGGTATTCCTTCATGTAGCCGTAGCCGCCGAAAACCTGTACCGCATCGGTAGTGACTTTCATCGCCACATCGGCTGCGAACAGTTTGCACATCGCCGAAAACTTGCTGTATTTTTTTGCTCCGCTGTCGATGTAACGGGCAGTCTGATACACCAAAGCCCGGGCGGCTTCAACTTGAGTGGCCATGTCCGCAAGCATGAACTGAATGGCCTGGAATGATGATATGGATTTGCCGAACTGTTTTCTCTGCCTGCTGTATTTCACCGCTTCTTCCAGCGCGCCAGCCGCAATGCCCAGCGCCTGGGCGGCTACACCCGGACGCGACTTGTCAAGGGTCTTCATTGCCACCATGAAGCCCATGCCTTCTTTGCTGATCAGGTTTTCCTCCGGTATCCTGCAGTCTTGAAAGATAAGTTCACGTGTTGCCGAAGCTCTTATGCCCATCTTGTTTTCTTTTTTGCCGAACTCGAATCCAGGCGTTCCCCTTTCAACGATGAAAGCGCTTGCTCCGCGGGACCCTTTGCTTTTGTCTGTCATGGCTATGACTGTATAGATCTCAGCTTCCCCGCCATTGGTTATCCATTGCTTCGTTCCATTAAGAACATATTCATTGCCTTCCTTCTTTGCTGTTGTCCTGGTTCCGCCGGCGTCGCTTCCGGCTTCGGGTTCAGTAAGGGCGAAGGCGGCAAGTTTTTTCCCCGCTGCAAGGTCGGGAAGATATTTCTTCTTCTGTTCTTCCGACCCGTGAAGGAGGATGGGGTATGTGCCTAATCCGCTGCCGGCCATGGCCAGAGAGATTCCTCCGCAGGCTTTTGAGAGTTCTTCGACAGCAATTACTGTTTCCATAACGCCGCCGCCCATGCCACCGTATTCCTCTGGTATCGAAACACCGAACAGGTCTGCTTGTGCCATTACCTTCACCACGTCCCATGGAAATTCCTGCTTTTCGTCATATTCTTCTCTGACGGGTTTGATTTTTTCCTCTGCTATCTGAGAACAGAGTTCTTTTATCATCTGTTGTTCTTCGGTCAGTCCGTAATCCATATTTTCCTCCTTCAATCCCGCCGGCATTTCCGCAAACGGGGCAATAAACATCGCTTTTCAACCCGGGTCATTAGAAAAATAACACATAGCGCAGGCCAATAAGCATAAGATGTTATATGTATTTAGAAATCGAGCAAGCAAAAAGGCTGGCGCAAATAAAACACGTCTATCCAACGAGCCTGTCGATAAGCCGGGCGAGCCCTTCCGCAAGAGAGAACCTTGGGCGGTATCCGAGCTGAGACGATATCCTGGAGATATCAGCTACAGAGCGCCTGATATCTCCTGCCCGGGCGTCTTTGAACCTGGTGTTGAATTCTCCGCCAAGAAGTTCGCGAAATGAGTCGAGCAACTGAAGCAATGAAATTTCTCTACCGGCTCCCACGTTATAGACATTGCCGGAAGCTTGCGGATTCTGCATGGCCAGCAGGTTGGCCTGTACCACATCCTTGACATATACAAAATCCCGGGTCTGATGTCCGTCGCCGAAGACGACCGGATTTTTTCCCGACCTTATAAAATCAGCAAACCTCGAAATTACCCCGGAATACATTGAGGATGGGTCCTGGCGCGGTCCGTAAACGTTAAAATAACGCAGGCACACGGTTTCCAGCCCGTAAAGCCTGGAAAAAAGCCGCGAGTAGTGCTCGGCATCCAGCTTCGAGAGACCGTACGGGGATTCCGGGCAGGGCTTCATATCTTCGGTTTTCGGCAAGGCAGGATCGTTGCCGTAAACCGCTGCGGAACTTGCGGAGACAACTCTCCTTACCCCGTTGTCGCGCGCTGCAAGCAGGACTTTCAGTGTGCCCAGGCTGTTTATATTGTGATTCTCCAGTGGGTCTTCTACTGATTTAAAAACAGAGACCAGCGCAGCCTGGTGAAAAATGCCGTCTACGCTTTTCATCTCATTTTTCAATGCGGCATCGTCCCGAATATCGGCTTTTACCAGTTTTATTCGCTCGATATGTGCAATGTTTTTTTCGTACCCTGAGGACAGATTGTCGTAAACGATGATTTCATGTCCTTCTTCCGCCAATGCCTCGGCGATATGGGAACCGATAAATCCGCAACCGCCTGTAATCAAGTATTTCAACTCTCCTGCCTCCATTTTGCTTAAGGTTCATTTTTATCACAGTATGCCAGGGCGCAAGGCTCTTCAAGCAGATTAATGGAAACGGGCTCTTGAGTTTTTTCTAGCTTTCGCATAGTCTCTTGCCTGATCTATTCATCAACTTCGTAATGAGAGTGCGCAGGTTGCTTTAGATCAATGGCTTTGCGCAGATAGCCGGGTGAAGGCGTATGAACATACGTCAAGATCGGCTGGCAAGCAAAGTCGTTGAAATGAAGTGACATGTACACTCGTAATAGATTTTTATGAATAGATCAGGCTTGGGGCGTTTTAGGATAGGAATGTAAAAAAGGAGGAAATATGTCTGACACACTGGATAGAATCAAAAAGGTAACTGCCGAAGTCTTGAAGGTTGATCCGTCGAACGTGAAGGATGATTCGAAGTTTGTGCAGGATCTTGGAGCCGAGTCAATTCAGTCAATCGAACTGGTTGCGGCTTTTGAAGAAGAGTTCGACATAGAGATGGACGAGGACGAAGCTTTATCAGTAAAGTCCGTAGGCGACGCCGCAGAGTTCATTGACAATGTGATCAAGCAACAGAAGTAGTCTGGATTTGCGGCTTTCGTGCGAACAAGAAGCATGAGCGGCGAAGCCGGGCAAGAGAAGGGAAGAAAAATGTCGGGTAGCGGGTATAGATCTCTTACGCAGGAAGAAATAGACAGGCTCTGTCAGCAGGGCTGCATATTTACAGAAACGGCCGGGGTTATGGTCGCTGAGGACTTTAATGTCTTGTTGTTGAAGAATGTCGTTTTAGAAGGCGAAGTGACGATAGGATCTTTTGCGGGCCGTTCGGTCCCCTCGATATGCAATGCCGTATTGCGGAATGTTTCAGTGGGGAATGGCTGCATAATACGCAACATAGGCAGCCATATTGCCAATGCGGACATTCGTGACGGTGCAGTGATTGAGAACACGGGAGTAATAGAATGCCGTGGCGAGAGTTCCTTTGGCAATGGAGTTGAAGTTTCGGCGCTTAACGAGGCCGGAGGCAGGGAGATGCTGATAACAGAGCTTACCTCCGCCCAGGAAGCGTATCTCTCGGTTCTCCACAGGGGAAACCGGAAGCTATGCGAGCGATTGCGTGAGATGGCACAGGCTTTTGCGGACACCAGGAAAAGCAATAGATTGACGATATCGGAAAAAGCGGTCATCCGGAATGTCCGCAGGATTGAAAACGTGAACATAGGCCCTTGCGCAACAATTGATGGTGCGTCTAAGCTCAAGGAGGGCGCTGTGTGTTCATCCGAGGAGTCGCCCACAACAATAGGAAGCGATGTCATCGCCGAAGATTTCATAATTGCCAGGGGCGCAAACGTTTCAGACGGAGCCATGGTCAGCAGATCTTTTATCGGTGAGGGAACAAAAATCGGGAAGCAGTTTTCATGTGAGCAAAGTCTCATGTTCGCCAATTGCGAAGGGATGCACTCGGAGGTCTGTTCCCTGTTTGCCGGGCCTTATTCGGTTACACACCACAGGTCCACGTTACTTATAGCTGCTATGACATCATTCTATAACGCCGGAAGCGGCACAAACCAGTCTAACCACATGTACAAGCTGGGCCCGGTGCACCAGGGCATACTTGAGCGGGGTTGCAAGACAGGCTCTTTTTCCTATTTGCTCTGGCCTTCAAGGGTCGGTGCGTTTACTGCCGTAATGGGCAAGCACTATGCCAACTTCGACTCTTCTGATCTTCCTTTCTCCTATGTCAGCGAGGAAGGCGGAAAGTCGACATTAATACCCGGGATGAACCTGTTTACAGTGGGAACCACGCGTGACGCGGACAAATGGTTGAAGCGGGACCGCCGCAAACATGAGGATAAACTTGATCTGGTTGTCTTTGATGTCCTTAGTCCTTATACCGGGGCAAAAATGATCCGCGGACACGAAATACTGTCCAGCCTACAGGCGGAAAGCGACAAAAAGCAGGAGTATGTGAAGCATAACGGCATATTGATCAAGCGTCTGCTTCTGCGGACTTGCGGGCGATATTACCGTATGGCGCTGGATATGTATCTCGGCGATATAATTCTTGGACGCCTTGAGGAATCGTCGTTTGAAGAGTTGAAAGACGATATTGCCCGGCTTGAGAAATCCGCGGATGATATGGGTGACTGGGTGGATATGTGCGGTATGTTGTGCGCCGGGAAGCGGATGAAAAAGCTTGTAGCAGACATTGCCGAGGGAAAGATTAAATCTCTGGACGAACTTGCGCAGGCTTTGCGTGAAATACACGGCCATTACCGGGAGGATGCATTCTGCTGGGCTCTATCCGCTTACGGGAAACTGAGAGGCGGATCGTTGTTGGATAACTTTGACCAGAATCTCCAGGCGCTTGCCGATGCCTGGAAAAAGGCTTCGCTCAAATTTTTCAATATGGTAAAAGGTGACGCCAGCAAGGAATTTGAGGATTTTTCCAAGACCGGCTTCGGGATAGACGGCGGCGTTGAGGAGGATTTTGAGGCAGTCAGGGGCAGGATCGAATCCAACAGTGTTGTTCAGGGGCTGGAGGGCAGAATCAGGCAGATTAACGAACGGCATCAGAAAATAAGCAGCAAACTAAGATAATTCTGTTGCAAAAGCAACGGATAGAAAGGGAGACGCTTTGTGAGGGTACTCATACACAAAGATTATGACAGGATGAGCAGATGGGCCGCGGCATATATAGCTGAACGTATAAACAATTTTGCCCCGACGAAGGACAAGCCTTTTGTTTTGGGGCTCCCCACCGGTTCTTCACCCATTGGGACATACGAGGAACTTGCCAGGTTGAACAATGACGGCAAGGTTTCCTTTAAGAATGTTGCAACATTCAATATGGATGAATATGTCGGCATCCCGGAAGATCATCCGGAAAGCTACCATTCTTTTATGCAAGACAACCTGTTCAGTAAAATCGACATCCCGGAAGAAAATGTCAACATACTGAACGGAAACGCAGACGATCTTCAAGCTGAGTGTGAACAGTACGAGAAGAAAATCGCAAGCTATGGCGGCATAAGGCTTTTTCTCGGCGGAATCGGACCGGATGGCCATATTGCATTTAATGAACCCGGATCTTCGCTCAGGTCGCGCACCCGGGTCAAGACTCTCACTTACGACACAATAGTGGCCAATTCCCGCTTCTTTGATAACGATATCGACAAGGTGCCCAAACTTGCCTTGACAGTGGGGGTTGGAACCGTGATGGACGCTGACGAGGTGCTGCTGCTTGTCAACGGACATAAAAAAGCCCGTGCTTTACACCAGATCATCGAAGGTTCTGTCAGCCACATGTGGACAGCTTCCATCCTTCAGATGCATGAACATGGAATGGTTGTCTGCGATGAAGAAGCGACGGCTGAACTCAAAGTGAGCACCAAAGACTATTTCAAGGATATAGAGAAAGAAAATATCTGATGCCATGTTGTTATCCGGGGCAGGACACTAACCTGGATTATTCACAAGAAGGAAGGTCAGCCACGGATAAAGTATAAGCATGATGGGTATAAAACAATAAATCCGTGTTATCCATACAATCCGCGGCAAGAAATTATCAGCAAACGGCTTGTATATTATTTCGAAAATTCGATGAATAGATCAGGCTAACCTGACTGGTTCATAAACCCCTCGTAGATTGTTTATAGATTAAGTCGGGTTGATGGCGCGCAATCCGGGCGCAAGTCGAGCCGCAGGTATTGTTCAGATCTCAGCGCAGGGAGGCGTACTTGGATTCCAGCATTCTTTTTGCGGGTGTGGACATAGGGGCCGGCAGCGGCGCAAAAATAGGGATCTTTGATCAGTACCTTGTTTTGCTTGCCGAGACGGAGCTCGCGGTGGAACAGTATGGCCTGAACGCCGGGGATCTGGTATCCGGTGTGCGGACCTGTCTTAGCGGGATGGCCGAAGGGCTTGGCGCATGTTTTGCCGACGTAGCAGCGGCAGGAGTGGTCGGCCCGGGAGTTTACCTGTCTGACGGAACCATTGCCCGTGCCGTGAACCTTTCATTTCTTGACGGTGTAAACATGAAACAGCTTATCGAAGATAAGCTGGGGATTCCTGCCGGATGCATGAACGATGCCGATGCCGGGGCATTGGCGGAATGGCGTTACCATCGAACAGAGCTTGTTTACTGGGTGTTGGGCGGCGGCTGGGGAGGGGCCTGGGTTGCAAGGGATGGAAAAATCCGGAACCTTCCTCAAAGATGGGATGGAAATGATGGATCAATTCATCCCGCGGCTGAGCCCGGGTATGTACTTGGTCTTGACAAATCATGGCTCTCGTCGGTTTTTTCCGGCGCGGGCATTTCCTTTTCCGATTTCGAAAGACTGTCTCTACTGGCGAGGGGTGAGGGGACGAATGTGTTGCTGGGTCCTGATAATGATCCTGCAACCGTGCGGGCCGAGGCGGTAGTTTCAGGGACGGGGCGGTGGCTCATTATGCGCCTTTTTGCCGACAAGGGCGGAACCCTCGCAGCCGGGTTGTCCTGCGAAGACCTTGAGAAACTTGGCAAATTGTCGTCCGCCCCTGAAGTCCTGGATAAAATCAAAGACAGGCGTATGCCTCTTTTGAAACAGACGGACAGTCTGTTCGCTGAAGTCTTTGCTGAAGCTGCATTTAAGCTCTTGAAAAAGCTGGAAGAAGACGGATGCCCCGGTGGCGCTCCCGTCTTCCTGGCAGGCAAACCGGCGAGGGCCTTCTTCTCTTTCGGCCCTTATATGTCAGGACGGCTCCGGGCGAAAGGCATGATGAACGGCATTTTTCTATCCGAACTGCAGAAAAAAGATCTCAACCCGAACCTGGCAGGCGCCGGATTTCTTGCCGGGCGAGCATGGAAACACAAAAATAACGAGAGGTAACCAGCCATATGGATCCAACTCATGTAGCCGAAAATTTTGCAGTGGATGGCCAGCTTGTTACTGTTGACAGCTATGGCGCCGGCAATGTGAACGACACTTACCTGGCTATTTTCAGGACTACCTTTTCCGAGGAGAAGGTGATTATCCAGAGAATCAACAAGACGGTTTTCAGCAAGCCTGAAACCATCATGACTAACATGCGTTTGCTTACAGAACACGTCCACCGGAAACTCGAGAAAGAAAAATATGAAGCTGACAGAATATGGCAGCTGCCCATGGTTATTCTTTCCCGCACAGGTGAAGATTGTCACAGGGACGAGGAAGGCGAATACTGGCGAGCGATAACCCGAATAGGTTCGGCCACATCCCATGAACGGATTACCAGCGCCGAACATGCCTTTGAGGCTGGAACTGTTCTCGGGCAGTTTCACCGGCTTGTTGCCGACATGGATCCGGAGAGCTTGAGTTGCACTTTGCCGGGCTTTCATAAAACCCGTCTATACCTTGAAAGATACCATAAAACCCTGGAAGGTGGCAGCCTGCTCACATTGCAGGGGAAATCGGTTGAGATTAAACGCCTGCGGGATTTCATTGACCGGAGAAAAGACCGCGCGGGAATTCTGGAAGACGCATTGGACAGAGGCGAACTAAGCGTTCGGATTATTCATGGCGATCCCAAGGTATCCAATATCATGATCGACGATGTTACCGGGAAAGGAACCAGCATAGTTGATCTGGATACAGTAATGCCGAGCCTGATACATTTTGATTTCGGCGATGCCCTGCGGTCAGCGTGTAATCCGGCCGGTGAAGAAACAATGAACCTGAAAGACGTGTATTTTGACGAAGATCTCTGCGAGGCAATTGTAAAGGGATACATGATAAATGGCCGCAGGTTCCTTACCGAAGCGGATATCGGCTACCTGTATGACTCTGTATGGCTGCTTGCTTTCGAGCTCGGGCTTCGCTTTTTTCAGGACTATCTTGCCGGGGATGTATACTTTAAGACTCGCTATAAGGGCCACAATTTAAACCGGGCCAGGGTGCAATTCAGGCTCTGTGAAAGCATAGAGCAGCGCGAACGAAGCATCCGGAATGTTATTGAGTCCAATGTTTAAGGACAAGCGCTTCCATCGCTTCAGCGCGCTTTTCCATCAGATCAACCAGCTTGAACTGTACCCTGGCTCTTTCCAGGTTGTGGTTTGGCCGGTGAATCCTGAAATAAGTGTCGCCTGCCAGGTAGTCTGCCAGGAAGCGAATGCCGATAGTGAAGGTTATAAGCCTTCCTGAAAAAGCCAGGTGTT
Organism: uncultured Victivallales bacterium; assembly: GCA_964475205.1. GTDB lineage: Bacteria > Verrucomicrobiota > Kiritimatiellia > UBA8416 > CAYSRM01 > CAYSRM01. Next base: position 13,532 of record CAYYVQ010000046.1, read on the forward strand.
CAAGCTCCGGTTTAGTGATAAAAGAAGCTTCTTCAAGATAACCTTTTACCAGGGCTTCGAAAAGATCCATGCTCATATCAACCTTATCAAGCTCCGGTTCATCTTCCATGCAAGTCGGTGTTGAGGTTCTGACCAGGTCGCCAAAGTCATAAAGAATAGATCCCGGCATTATTGTGTCCAGGTCGATAACACATGCCGCTTTGCCCGTTGAGTTATCTATCAGTACATTGTTAAGCTTGGTATCATTATGAGTAATTCGACGCGGAATGGCGCCTTTTTCCATGAGTTTTACCACTTGTTCTGTCATATCTTTTCTGTCTGTTGCAAAGGCAATCTCGGGCTTTGCGCCGGCGGCCCTGTTGCAAGGATCTTCTGTAATAGCCTTTTCGAGAGCTTCGAAACGTTTTGGCGAATGATGAAAGAAAGGTATGGTCTCGTGAAAAATCTCTGTGGGAAGATCAGAGAGCGAAGCTTCAAATGATCTGAACGCCCTTGCAGCCTCAAATGCCTGTTCGGGCTCCCGGCATATGTCGTAGGAAGTGGCATTATCTATAAAAATATAGCACCGCCAATACTCTCCATCTTCCGTCTGAAGGTAAGGGGCGCCTTCCTTTGTCGGTATCAGCGTTAAAACTTCTCTGTCGGGATTGCGGCTGGTGTCGCTTTCAAGTTTTGTCCGGATGTGCGAAGTTGCCCTGAGGATATTGTCCATCAGCGCTTCAACATTTTTGAACACCCCGCTGTTTATCCGCTGGAAGAGCCATCGCGTACGTTCATTCCCGTCAGCCGCCGTTACGGCATAAGTGTCATTTATGTGCCCCGATCCATATGGCTCAGCTTCCAGGATTTTTCCGCCTATACAGAATTGCGATGCTATTTTCCTGGCGTGTTGAATGCCCGATTCGTCTTTTTCAGCCATGTTGAACTCCATTCCTTATGTTGATTTCAAGGTGTATCATGATATTGTGCGTATTGGATTTGACAAGGTTTGAGTTGATTTTGTCTCGCATCTTTAAGGACCCTGTCGTTCAATAAGGCTTATGCCGATAAGCGTAAACCGAGGAAAGAAGGAAGCGCAATATTTATGCAGAATGCTACTGTATTTGTGACTACCACGGCCGGTTCGGAGCAAGAAGCCTCTTTACTGGAGGCCGTTATTCTTGAAAACCGCCTTGCCGCATGTGTGCAACGCTTGACGATTGCCAGCGCATACTGGTGGAAAGGAAAGATCGAGCGGGAGCCTGAAATTCTTCTCCTAATGAAAACCAGGGCTGATCTTGCTGACGAGCTGACCGATAAAATAAGAAGCGAGCATTCATACGAGACACCGGAGATCGTTGTTTTTCCGGTTACCGGGGGGCTGCCCGGTTATCTCGCCTGGATCAGCAATTCTTGTCGCGAGCCGAAGAAAGAACGCCCAGATGAATAATTCTAAAGCAAAGGACAGTATCGGAATTGTAGAGACTAAACTTGTGAAAATCGATCTGCCTTCAGAAGGTTTCAAGCTGCAAAACGGGGCGGTTTTAAAAGAGCTTGAAGTGGCCTGTGAAACTTATGGCCGGCTGTCTCGCGACCGGGATAACGTTGTATTTGTATGTCATGCTCTTTCAGGCGACGCTCATGCGGCTGGTTATCATTCAGAAGATGATGAAAAGCCAGGCTGGTGGGACGAAATGATTGGGCCAGGCAAGGGGATAGACACCAGCTTCTACCATGTTATCTGCGCAAACATTCTCGGAGGTTGTAAAGGCACTACGGGCCCTTCTTCTATCAACCCTGAAACCGGCAGGCCTTACGGGTCGGATTTTCCGGAAATCTCTGTAGCCGACATTGTAAACGCGCATTGCCTGTTGTTAAAACAAGCGGGAATAGAGAGGTTGGCTGCGGTCATTGGCGGTTCTTTTGGCGGCATGCAGGCGCTTGACTGGGCTATACGCTATCCGGATATGCTGGATCGCCTTGTATGCGCGGCCTCGGCGACCAGTCTTTCGGCTCAGGCGCTTGCCTTTGATGTTGTCGGTCGCACGGCAATAACCCATGACGCCGACTGGCAGGGAGGAGATTATTACCAGACCGGGCGCAGTCCCGGCCATGGCCTTGCCCTGGCCAGGCGCATCGGCCACATAACTTACTTGTCACCGGGGATGATGACCCGCAAATTCGGTCGTGAAAAGACGGAAAACAAGGATAAATCTTCTTTGTCTCCGATATTTCAGGTTGAAAGTTACCTGAATTATCAGGGAGAGAAATTCGTCAGGCGATTTGACGCAAATTCATATCTGCTTATTACCTCTGCAATGGATCGCTTTGACCTGGAAGAGCAATATGGCTCGCTTGTGGATGCTTTCAGAGGTATTAAAGCCAAGATGCTGGTGATTGCCCTGAGCGAAGACTGGCTTTTTCCCCCGGAGCAGTCCATGGAAATTGCCAATACGCTCCTGGCTGCCGGGAAAAAAGTTTCATACTGCAGGTTGCACGCTCCGCACGGTCACGATGCTTTTCTGGTGGACATTAAACATATGGCTGAAGTTATTCACGCCTTTATGCCATGGGTTCGGGAGAATGGCAATAAGCGTGTTTCCGCGGGCAGGGAATCAACCCGGAATGAAGGCGGGAATAAAAAAGAAAAGAAGGAATACGATCTTATATCCAGCATGATACCATCGGGTTCCAGGGTGCTGGACCTTGGGTGCGGAGATGGAAGCCTTCTGAATTTTCTTGCCGGGCAAAAAGGGATATCAGGGATTGGCGTGGATATTGATATCAACCATGTTATTGACGTTATTGACAAGGGACATGATGTTTTTCAATCCGACATCAACACTGGCCTGTCCATGATTCCGGACGGCGCCTATGATTGCGCTGTACTCAGTGAGACCATACCGGAAATTCACAAGCCGCGATTTGTGATTGGTGAAATGCTTCGCGTTGCCCGGGAAGGAATTGTGACGTTTCCGAATTTTGGAAAATGGTCGAACCGCTTTGTTTTCCTTCTGCGCGGCAGAACATCGTTTGCCACGGATGCTGCAACCTGGTTTGAACGCCCGGATGTCCAGTTTTTCGGCTTGAAAGATTTTATGGCTTTATGCGAAGAAGACGGCATAGCAATTGAAAATATGGCTTGTTTATCACATGGTTTGATCGGCAGGATGTTTGTCCGGGCGGGAATGTGCAACCTTGGCGCAGACCGTATAGTTGTCAAGATAAAGAGGAAACAGGCGGCCGGCAACGGGTAAAAGGCTGGTATTATGACGCAGGAAGAAAAAAGAATACTTTTTTTATGTGATGATGGAGCCACTAAGGCCTCTATGGCAGGGCATTTTGCGGCTAAACGCAAAATTGCCGGGGTTGAAGTGGCATGCGCCGGAATAGATTCGGCGAAGGTTCATCCTGTTGCATGTGAGGTTATGAGCGAGGCGGGACACGAACTGTCCGAATGCCGGCCGCAGGTGCTTGAAGAAATCAGCCACCAGAGTTTTGATATTGTTATTACCCTGGGGCAGAGAGCAACTGAGCAATGTCCCGTTTTGCCCGGCAATCCGGGAAAAGTCGCATGGAACATTGGAGGAAAAGACACAAATACCGGGAGCAAGGCCGGCAAATCCGAGTTCCGGGAGATCAGGGATAAAATCAGTAGACTGGTGAACGATTTTTTTGATCACGGCTATTTTTCCGCTCTTCTTGAGGCGAGGAAGTGTTCAAACCTGATCCTCGACAATATTTCTGACGGCATTATAGCCCATGATGAACAGCGTCGAATTTTCTTTTTCAACCAGGCCGCGGAGAATATTACCGGTCTGAATCGCAGGCAGGTGCTTGGACGGGACTGCCACGAAGCCTTCGACGGCGGATTTTGCGGAGGAAGATGCGTTTACTGTGATGAACCTGTGCCTTCGCCGGATGGTCAGAACATTGATGCGGAGGTCAGTGTCAAGAACGGCGAAAGAAAACGGGTTAATATGCATTATCGCGAGATGACCGATTACCAGGGCAACAAAGTCGGCATGCTTGTGTCGTTCAAGGACATTACGCGAGAAAGCCGGCTTGCCCAAAAGGTCGGCGAAGTTGAACAGTTCGCAGGTATTGTCGGTAGAGACGAGAAGATGCTGGAAATTTTCGACTTGATTCGCGAACTTGCCGATACCGAGGCTCCGGTTTTTATACAGGGCGAAAGCGGAACCGGAAAGGAGCTGGTTGCTGCGGCAATTCACAACGAAGGTCCGCGAGCAAACCGCCAGTTTGTTCCCGTAAATTGCGGGGCGCTTCCCGAATCACTTCTGGAAAGCGAGCTTTTCGGCCATGTAAAAGGGGCCTTTACCGGAGCTATACGGGACAAGAAGGGCCGTTTTGAACTGGCCGACAAAGGCACCATTTTTCTTGATGAGATCGGAGATATATCTGCTGCAATGCAGATAAAGTTGTTGCGTGTTCTCCAGGAGGGTCATTTTGAGAGAGTGGGCAGCGAAAAAACCATGGAAGTTGATGTCAGGGTCATAAGCGCAACAAACAAGGATATCCATCAAGAGATACGCGAAGGCCGGTTCAGAGAGGATCTTTTCTACAGGCTTAACGTGGTGCCGGTGCACCTTCCGCCACTGAGAGAACGCCCGAACGATATACCCCTGCTGGTTGAAAATGCGTTTAAGCGCTTTGCCAAGCCCTACCAAAAAAATGTACAGATTACGCCGGAGGCGCTGGCGGTGATGATGTCATACAACTGGCCGGGCAACGTCAGGGAACTGCACAATTGGATACAATTCGCGCTTGTTAAGAGCCGGGGCAAGGATATAAGGCCCGAGCATCTTCCATCAGACCGGATGAAGAAAGAAACCGAAGGCCGGAAAGCTTCGCCCCGTAAACGCAGGCTTAAAGTCGGATCGGTTCGCGAGGCTCTCAGGCAGACAGACGGAAACAAGGTTGAAGCCGCTAAGCTTCTTGGAGTGTCCAGGGCAACCTTGTATCGGTTTCTTGATGAAGCAGGCGGGTTGTGAGAAGGGACGGATTTCTGTTTTATATCGATCATTCTTATGCTTTATCCGTGTAATCAGTGTTATCTGTGGTTAAATTTCCTTCTTGTAAATAATCCAGGCTAGATCATCCTATATACGGCACTTGAAATTCGGGAAGCGATGTATATTATTACAAATAAGGAGTTTACAATTTATTGCGCCCCCACCCAAAGGGTGCGGGCGAGCTTCCCGAATTTCAAGCCGCAAGGGGTTGCCGATTTCACTGCATCTGCTTCGTTCTGAGGTCTTCGGCATAGTTACTATAGCCGAAAACCTCACGCCTTGCAGCTACAGCAAACTCGGCAACTGCCGTTTCTAGGATCATTGGTCATTGACCGGCAGGTAAATGAAAAAGGTTGAGCCTTTTCCAGGTCGCGACGAAATGTCTATAAATCCGTCATGTTGCTGGACGATGTTGTAGACGGTTGAAAGGCCGAGTCCGGCATTGCTCTTTTCCTTCTTTGTTGTAAAAAATGGTTCAAACACACGGCTTAAGGTTTCATCGCTCATTCCGCAGCCGGTGTCCTCTATTTTCAGCAGCGCAAATTCGCCTTTTTGACGGTCCTTTTCGTGGACTCCCGCCTGCAATTTTTCTTTTTCCAACGGACTTAATTTCGCCGGGCCTGCTGATATCGTCAATTTGCCTTTGCCAAACATGGCCTCGTTGGCATTGACCGCTATATGAACAATGGCTTGTTCGATTCTGTCCGGGTCAATATTCACCTTCTCATCACCGATAATTTTCACTTCCACTGTTACTCCTGAGCTTACAGCTTCGTTTATTACCCCTTGAATCCCTTGCAGGCATTTGCCCAGCTTAATTCGGCGAGTTATCATTGAGCCGCGCGACGAGAAGGCAAGCAGTTCGCCGGTGAGTTCGGATACACTTGTTGTTGCCGCGATGATTTCATCCATCAGGTCCTGTACGGTGTCATTTTTTCTGTTCTGTGCTTTTGCAAGTTGAGCGTTTCCAAGTATAATATTCAGAGAATTCGCAAAATTGTGCGCAAGTTTGCGCGACAGCTGCCCGACTGCTGCCATTTTCTGTGAATGCAGCATTCGTTTTTCCGTTTCTTCCAAGGTATCAACGGCCTGGAAATGTCTTAGCTCCACAACTATCAGGGAACTTAGAACCGCCATCGAAACCGGCGCATTCAAAATGAAAAGCAGCATATGCGCTTTGCCCGGCATAAGCTCCAGGATTTCCGGCATTCCGACCGCCACCACCCCAAAAACAATCAGCGTTGTTGCCAGCCCGGTCAGAAGGCTTGAAGCAATGACGCAGGAAATCTTGAAGCCCGAGATTTTTCTGACTATCCACAAGTGACATAAACTGCCGAACAACGCCGGAAGCAGAATTTCCAGTAACCCGGGAATCGTCGCGGATCCGCCCACGTAGAACCTGTATAGCAACGGCAGCGGCAAACTCACTAATGCGGCTACAGGTCCTCTCAATAAAGCGCCTGTGCCTATAACTCCGGAACGCGAGTCAAAGTAACCTGCTTCGGCCACCACAGGAACGAACATTGAAACAAGAGCCATAATCCCGGTCAGAATGCCGAACTGCAGTGATGACACCTTTTTTTTGCCGTTTCTCGGCGATTGTTCATACAGCACAAACAACGCAACAAATCCGAGCAGGACAAACAGGTTTACCGTGAGGCCCTGGATGTATTCAGGAAGTTCAATCATGCCGTAATCCTATGTTCCCGCTTTGCTGGTTACAAAGAAAAAAGTTTATAAAATCAAAATATAATCAGCATTGATATGTCTGTAACTCAAGAGATACGCAGTTCAGAATAGATGGCATTTGCGGCTGAATTGCTTGATGATGCTGTCGGCATGGGTTACTTTGCCCTAATTCTAATGCGATAAAGAAAGTGCGCTATGATGAACAGTACAACAGAATCCTCATATCAGGGCGTGGTGCGGCGCTATGTGATGCCGGCGCTTGGCATTCCCTTTGTTGCGGCGCTTTTCTATTTTCTGATTATCAAGGACCAGGCTGTCTCAAGGCTTGTTTATATTGCCACGAAAGTGTTTCTGGTTGCCTGGCCGCTGGGTGTATACTTTCTGGCTCTGCGAAACGCGCCAAGGCCCATGAAGCGGGAGGGAACAGGCAGGGGCCGGGCAGTAATGCTTGGTATTATTTCAGGAATTGCGCTTGCTGCGCTTATATATGCGGCAATGCACACCCCTCTTGGGAAAATGGCTGAAGCCTCCGCCGGCTCTATCCGCGAACGGACCGAGCACCTGGGGATTCTGGAATGGTACTGGATCTTCAGTGTTTTTCTATCTGTTGTGCATTCTCTTATTGAAGAATTCTACTGGCGGTGGTTCAGCTTCGGGCTTCTCAACAAGGTTTATGCGCCTGCATTTGCAATTGCCCTGTCTTCCCTGGCCTTTGCCTCTCACCACGTCATAATTACAGGCCAGTTTTTCAACTGGCCGCTTGGAATTTTGTGCGGCGCTGGAATCGCCGCAGGAGGAGCTGTGTGGGCGTGGCTGTACCATAGGACAGGGAGCCTGCTGGCGCCATGGATCAGCCACGCAATTGTTGATTTTGCCGTGATGGCTATCGGCTATCGGATTTTGATGATGGTTTGATTGACTGGAGGCGTAAAATGTTCGGGATTGGCGGAAAAGCCGTAAAGCAATGGTTTGCTGAAGACGGACAGATGTTTATAGAGCAACTGGGCGTTAGCCCGGGGCATAAAATCCTTGATTTCGGCTGCGGGGTCGGGAGCGTCACGGTTCCGGCCGCCAGTGTAGTCGGTCCGGAAGGAACCGTTTTTGCGCTGGATGTCAAGCAGGGTCAACTTGACACTATCCGCAGGAAGATAGCTGGCTCCGAAGAGGAAGCAAGAGTCAGGCTGATCAAAACACCGGGCGGTCCTGAGTTTCCCGGCGTGGATGATCGCGCGCTTGATGCAGTGTTTGTTTTTGATGTGCTTCAGCACTTGCAAGACTGGCAAGGTCTGTTCCGGGAATGCGGCAGGACTCTTAAAGAATCGGGTCGATTGCATATCAACGCCTCTGAGCTGTCTCATAAAGGCAGAGTTGATGTTCAACATATGCAGGAGCTTCTTAACGAGGCGGGATTCCGCGAAACAGGCAGCATCCGGACAAGGCTCATGCATTATAAGCATATGACTGAGGATATAGTCAGAAGTTATGCAAATGGACCAGCAATTCTAATTATGGCCTCTTCCGCCCAAAACCTATTCGTATGACGATGTGTGGGTAGTAGCGCGGGCTTCACCGAAGCCCAGCGCTGTTTGGGCCTCGGCTTCGGCGAAGCCGGGCCTACTCGCGCATGGCTGCAATATAGTGGTGGAACTCTGGCCCACGTCAAACGTGACAAAATGGCCACAATTAGAATTGCTGCAAATGGACATAAAAATAAAGCTGGTTAAGGAGACAGGTTTATGCCCGGTTATATCGGTTGCGGTCCTTTATTCTTAATTCTGTTTCTGCTTTTTATGCTTCCTTTTATTCTCGCTGACGTGATGGTTACAGCTCTTTCGCGGCTGGGCCTGAGTCCGCAGGCTTCGCTGCTGGTGATTTTCGGAATCTTCATGGGCAGCCTGATAAACATTCCAGTCAGACGTATCCCCAGGGAGCAGGAGCTTGGTATACAGCCTTTCAGCGCTTTAGGTCTGAACCGGTTTTTCCCCGGATTTGAACGCAGGCGCAGGTATACCGTCATTGCAGTTAACCTTGGCGGATGTATCATACCGGTGGCCCTCGCCGCATATGAGTTGACGCGGTTGATATCTTTGTCCGGCTCGGTATTTCTGATGGCGCTTGGCGGTATAGCGCTTAACATCTTTGTCTGCTACAAACTGGCAAGACCGGTGCAGGGAGTGGGCATAGCCATGCCAGCCCTTGTTCCTGCTCTGGTGGCGGCGCTTTACGGCATGACGGCCGGGTACGAGGTTGCTCCGTCGGTTGCTTTTGTTTCAGGAACGCTTGGTCCTCTTATCGGGGCTGACCTCCTGCATCTTCGCGATATCAGCAAGGTCAGCACCGGTTTAGCCAGCATAGGCGGGGCAGGCACTTTTGATGGAATCGTCATATCCGGTCTTGTTGCGACGCTGCTTGCGTAGCCCGCATATCGCGCAAAATTCCTGCTCTGGGCGCGGATAGCGCCACTGTGTCCAATATGAAGATTCTAATCCTAAAATAAGCGACTTTTTTTAGTAATGCTCATTGCAAATGATTTTTCGACTGTTGAACGGTCGGGTTTAAGAATATGTACGGTTCCTTACGGGCAAAGAATGGCCGAGAGGGGGTGTCGTCGGCTTCGGCGCCGGTTCAACCTCCAATGCAGACCGTTTTTGGGCAAACCTTGCCTGTTTTCACGTTATTTTCCGTCATTATTGTCTCGCTGCCTGAATGCGTCAGGCGAGTTTCGTTCGCCTGATAAACTCCCACGCGGAGAAAAAGTCTTTCAGCCACGCATTATACCCCATCAAGCGGTAGATGATCTTGCGTCCTTGCCGACTGACCTGAGTTGGCAGCAGAACCATGGCGTGGAGGAAACGGCGGAACTCCATTCGAAGAAGCTCCGTGCGCCGATCCTTGAACCGAACCATCAGCGCGAACCATGCTTTGAGGTTCCACGCAAGGGCAGCCATGACCATGTAGGCCCAGTTGCTCAACAGGTTATCCACCGGCATGCGCAAGGCGTTGACTCCGTTCTTCAACTGCTCGATAACATTCTCCTGGTCGCACCGTTCATTGGCCATTTGAACTACTTCGGCCGCCGTGAGATCCTCACGGGTCGTGATGTAAAAGAAGTAACGGATCTCGGGGAAGAGAACAGCTTCACCCTTCTCACGGCTGATGTTTTTTCGCACAACAACCACCCGATACTCGCGCTTGCACTTCACCGGCCGGTAACGGAATTCTGCCACATCTTCGCTTTCCAGCCGCAGGTTTTCGAATTCGCGTTGTTCGACAATCTGCTCCTTCACGTTCTTGGGGCGTCGTCGTGGCTCGGTCTTAACGGTGTGTTTGGATTTGCGTTTAAGCGGCTTATACCTGGCTTCTTCCAGCCCTTCGGCCCTTCGAACCAGCGCAGGATTCGCATCGGCTCCAAACACGAAGTCTACGATGTCGGCCCAGCGATCAAGGTGTTTGGTAAGATAAAAGTCGGTGTCCCCGCGCAGTGTAATGGTTCGGGCGTATGGCCAGACCACATCGATCGCCTTATCGATCCATTCAGCGGATCCTTCGTGGCTGACGACGTTGCCGGGCCGGTTGACCATGTAGAGCACTTCCTTGGTGTTGGCCAGACTGACGATCAGTGGGTGGTAGCCCCATATGCCCTTACGAGAATATTCCATGCCTTCTTTGCATTCGCCCTGCGTGGGCGCCAAAGTTCCGTCTGTGTCGATCACTGCATGCTTCAGCCGCTTCCTTGCCCGCTTCTTCCATACGCGCTGGCGCCTGCGGTTGATGCACTCCATCAACTCCACAACATCTTCCTCAGCAAAACGACGGGTAAAATCTCCTGCCGTGGTCGGGTCCGGAATGCGGTCGGCCCCCAGCGCGTTGAGAAACACTTCGTCGTTGCGCCGCAGCTCTATGTCCTCCAGTCGTATCCCCCCGAGCAGAACGTTGTAGGTGATGTTCAACACGTGATCGGATTCCCAGTATGGCACATGCGTCTGCAAAAGTGGTACGTTCTCGTTGATCTCCTTCGGCAACCCCAGATTACCCAACATCTGGTGGATTGCTCCAATCCCACCGTACCCGATCCCCTGGCTCCTCTCGGCCATCTCGTAGTGGATATTGCTTGCAGTCATGACCGGTTTGGGCTGGTCTTCATATTGCTTGCGGCCCAAACGACGTTCAATTCTTTCCTTGCGGTTACGGATGATTTTGCGGTAGGATCTGCTCACTTGAAATGCCCCCTTTCATTGGCGTTTGTGATTTTTACTATATTTACTTTAGCCAATACTGGCGGGCATTTCGAGTTTTTATCCGCCTGTTCTGAAAAAAATCACGCTTGTATGAGGTCTA
>CAYYVQ010000047.1:0-24379 GCA_964475205.1 uncultured Victivallales bacterium
ATTAGTGCTATTTAGTGTCCATTAGTGGTTTTCTACTGCCGGATTCAGGATGAATGCAGAATTATAGAACGCAAAAAGGTGCGCGCGGATTTCGGTATAACCTATGATGTGGATGCGTTGAAGCTGATCGACGACATACGCGATTGGGATCTGCAGGTGGCCGGGGTAGTTATTACGCGCTATGAAGATCAGCCGTCCGCGTGCCAGTTTATGCGTAGGCTGGAACGACGCGGCATACGCACTTTTACTCACCCGCCGATAAAAGGATATCCTGCAAACCTTGATCTGATTGCCAGCGACAAAGGCTATGGCGCCAACGAATATATCGAAACGACCCGGCCGATTATAGTAGTGACAGGCCCCGGGCCAGGCAGTGGAAAAATGGCTACCTGTCTTTCTCAGCTTTATCACCATCACAAGAGGGGCTCAACGGCAGGCTACGCCAAGTTTGAAACCTTTCCGATCTGGAATCTGTCTCTCAAGCATCCGGTCAACGTGGCTTACGAGGCTGCAACCAGTGATATAGGCGACTTCAACCTGATCGACTCTCATCATCTTGAAGCGTACGGAGAGGCTGCAGTCAACTATAATCGCGATGTGGAGGCTTTCCCGCTTCTGAAACGCATACTCGAACGGATTGCCGGCGACAGTGTCGGATATCAGTCGCCGACAGACATGGGAGTGAACCGTTCCGGCTTTGCAATCACAAACGATGAAGTTGTACGAAAAGCCGCAAGCCAGGAGATCATTCGCCGTTATTTCCGATACCATTGCGAATATGCCATGGGTTTTGCTACCAGGGACACTGTGAACCGTATTGAGAGAATCATGGAAGCAAATGATCTTGAACCTGAAGACCGCAGCGTGGTCAGGCCCGCAAGAGAGGCCGCGGAAAAAGCTAAATGTGTGTCAGGCAAGGGCCACCGTGGAATATTCTGCGGGGCCGCAGTGAAACTTGAAGACGGTTCGCTTATTACAGGACGCAATTCCCCTCTTATGCATGCTGCTTCCAGCGTTATTTTAAACGTCACAAAACACCTTGCCGGAATACCGCGTGAAATTCCGCTTCTGTCTTCCGGGGTTATTGAGTCCATTGCCCACATGAAGCAGGAAGTGCTGGAATCGAGAAACGCCAGCTTGAGTCTTGATGAGACCCTGATTGCGCTTGCCATCAGTTCTCCGCAGAATCCCTCTGCCAAGGTGGCAATAGAAAAACTGGCCGAGTTGAGAGGTTGCGAAATACATCTAACCCACATGCCCACACCGGGGGACGAGGCGGGTCTTCGCCGGCTTGGTGTGAATCTAACCAGCGATTCCAACTTTGCCAGCCGCGAGCTTTTTGTGACCTGATAAAGCCGGTTGAATTGATCCCAGGGGTATTATCTTTTTGTCTTTCTTAAAGGGTCTGATACACTTTTCCCGGTATTTGGAGGAAGCATGGGAAAAGTTTTTTCAGGAACGCCGGGAAGTTTAACCGGTTTGGTTGCGGCCATTGGTCTTTGCATCTTAACTGCCGGGTGCGGCGACAGGGAAGAGCCGGCCCGCACAAATGAATCTGTTCGTGTTGTTTCACTTGCTCCCAGCATGACGGAGATAGTGTGTGCTGTGGGCGGCGAAGACGTGTTGGCGGGCCGAACTTCGGCCTGTGACTATCCTGTGAGCGTAACCGAAGATGTGCCTGTTGTGGGCAGCTTTGGAAAGCCGTCGCTGGAATCAGTGCTCTCGGTCGGTCCTACGCTTGTTCTTGACGTTGATCTCGCCGACGAAAGCATTGGTCGCAAGATAGAAAAACTGGGTATCCGAAGGGAGCGTATTTCGTGCAACAGTATAAGGGATATTCCAGTTGCCATCCGGCGGGTGGGGGGCTTGATAGGGAGGGCTGATGCAGCCGGAAAACTCGCGTTGGACATAGAAGAAAGACTGGAGATGCTGTCTCAAGGCGCGGTTTCTGTCACAAACAGACCGAGGGTTTATGTGGAGATATGGGATGACCCGCTCTGGACTGCCGGAAGTAAGAGCCATGTATCCCGGATGATCTACCTGGCCGGGGGCAGGAATATAGGCGATAGTATTGAAAAGGATCACTTCCAGGCCTCTCATGAATGGGTGGTTTCCAGGGATCCGGAGATCATCCTGTGTATGTATATGTCGCGCAATGAATCAGCGAGAAAGAAGATTGTGAACAGGCCGGGCTGGCAGGCAGTTAACGGAGTAGTAGAGAAGAATATCTTTGACGGGTTTGACAACAACCTGATACTCAGGCCGGGACCGCGTGTTGCGCAGGGGATTGAAAAACTCAGGGAATGTATAGATGCCTCAGATTGAAAGAAAATCCTACATCTGGCTGTATCCCATTTCGGTTGTTGTGTTGCTGCTGTGCGTTTTTTTCGGGCCGTCCGGGACCGGCATCCCTGATTTAGATACCTCGCTGGGGCGTTCAATTATGTATCTTCGGATCAACCGGGTTCTCCAGGGATTTATTGTGGGTGCGGCGTTGTCCTGCGCGGGGGCTGTATTTCAAGCTGTGCTTCGCAATCCGCTGGCTGAGCCCTATATCCTTGGAGTAAGCGGCGGCGCCGGACTTGGTGCTGCAATATGCATATTGAGCGGGTTTACGTCTGTCAGCATTTTTGCGTTGCCTCTTTCAGCCTTTATTTCGGCTGCTTTGACCTTGGCGCTCGTATTTGTGCTGGCAAAACGCGGCAGCGGAACGCCTTCAATTTACAGTTTGATCCTGAGCGGTGTTATTCTCAGCGCGATATGTTCCAGCATCCTCATGTTTCTTGTTTCGACTGCATCTGCGGAGGGACTGCATTCGGTGATCTGGTGGATGCTTGGAAATCTTCAACCTGCGTCTTCGGAGCTGCTTTGGGCCGCATCCCTGTTTATTCTGGTAGGCTGGGCGGGCGCCATTATTCTGGCGCGGGATCTGAATGCGCTGACCCTAGGCCTTGAGGTGGCCCATCACATAGGCATTCAGCCGAAGACGGTCGTAGTTGTATCGCTGGGAATTGCAACGATCATGACTGCCTCGGCAGTCAGCATATCCGGGCTGATTGGTTTTGTGGGGTTGATTGTGCCACATGTGATGCGAGCTGTTGTGGGCCCTGACCATCGCAGGCTTCTGCCTGCGGCGGGAGTTGCAGGGGGCGCGTTTCTTGCGGCGGCAGATGCTATTGCACGGTCTGCGATGGACTATGAAATCCCCGTGGGCGTGGTCACCGCTCTGTTCGGCGGACCGTTTTTTCTTATGATACTTGCAAGAAGAAGGAAACAGGGCTGGATAGAATAGGGGCGAATTTCTGTAACATGACATATGCCATACAATGCGACGGTGTTTCGGCTGGATATCGAAAAAACGAAATTCTCAAGGATCTGTCTTTTTCGATTGCCCGGGGCTCATTCTGCGGGATAATCGGTCCCAACGGGTCGGGCAAAACAACATTGCTGCGCACAATTACCGGGCTTGTGAGGGCATGCTCGGGCAGGGTTTGTTTGTTTGGCACCGATTTGTGTGAGATCACTGCGGAAAAACGTTCCCGGCTGATCGGGCTGGTTCCCCAGATTATGGAAACGGCAATGCCTTTTACGGTTGCTGAAATTGTCATGATCGGCCGCACTGTTTCGATCCCGCGCTGGGGCCGGCCCGCAAAGAAAGATCGGCTTATTGCAGAGAGATCGATGGTTTACACCAATGTCATAGACTTGCGCAACAAACTTTTTTCTGAATTGAGCGGAGGAGAACGGCAACGGGTAGTCGTTGCGATGGTTCTGGCCCAGGAACCGGAAATCATGTTGTTGGATGAAGCAACTTCGCATCTGGACATTAATCACAGGCTGGAAGTTATGCAGATTGTGGAAAGGCTTCATTCGGAACATGGCAAGACAATAATGATGGTAAGCCATGACCTTAACATGGCCGCAGAATTCTGCGACCGTCTGATAATGTTGAATGCCGGGCGGCTGAAGTCTGATGGAACGCCGGAAAATGTACTGAACGAAAAGACGCTGCGCGAAGTGTATCATTGTGATATCAGGGTTGCCAGAGATCCTGCAAAAGGAACACTGAGAGTGCTGCCGTCGCCGAGACTGGCCCCGGAACATTCCGGGCGCGGGATAAGGGTGCATGTTATCGGGGGCGGCGGATGCGGAGAAGAGATTCTCAGGAGATTGAGCATCTGTGAATACACTGTCACCTGCGGTGTTTTGAATGAGCAGGACAGCGATGCGGATGTCACAGCCGCCCTGGACATACCGACTGTGCTGGAAAAGCCCTTTTCTCCGATAACAGAAGGTGCAATCAGAAGGGCCTGGAAGCTTGTAGAGGCCGCGCAGATAGTGATAGTTTCCAGCGTTCCGTTTGGCAGCGGAAACCTGGCGAATCTTGGGCTTGCCCGGCAGGCGATTGAAAGTGGCAAGGAAGTGATGATAATGGAAGGGATAGAAGAGCGCGATTATACCGCCGGCCTTCAGGCGGTTGATATTGTCAACGAACTGTATTCAAAAGGCGCTGGTAAATGGACGGACATTACTGACCTGGTGAGGCTTCTGGGGGAGACGAGGTTGACCAATCCAAAGAAGGTAGTGTCAGAAGTCTAAGGAAGAGTAATGGAAGCTGTGTGTGGGTATGTGAGTTTTTGTGGGAAATGCGGGCTAGCAGTAGTGCATCTCAAGCAACCAGGTGAGGGAAAAACGGGGGAGAATCATGATAACGCTGATAACCGGCGGAGCCAGGAGCGGCAAAAGCAGACATGCCCTGGAACTGGCAATGAAATATAAGAAAAGGGTTTTCATAGCAACAGCGGAGTCAATGGATAAGGAAATGGATGAACGCATTGCCAGGCATAAAGCCGAACGTGGTGATGCTTTCACCACCATCGAGGAACCTCTCAATCCGGCGGAAGCTCTCAAGAAGATACCTGCAGGAACAGAAGTTGCGCTGATCGACTGCCTTACCCTGTGGACCGGGAACCTTATGCACAAACATGGCGAGGACACAGACTCATTTAAAGAAGCAGACCAGTTTCTTTCAGCGCTTGATAGTCTGCAGTGTGATATAATTATCGTTACCAACGAAGTCGGCATGGGGATAGTTCCTGACAACAGTTTCGCCAGGAAATACCGCGACGTGGCAGGGCGCATTAATCAGCGGGTTGCCGCCAGAGCCGATAAGGTGACGCTGGTTGTTTGCGGGGTTCCGGTCACTGTGAAGGCGCCCGGCGGATTGAGCTAATCTAATCTCAACTCGGCGAGTTGATAAATAGATCGCTCTGGCGCATTGTGTTGCGCCAGAGACGCGAGGCGAGCTGCTTCAGCGGCTCGCCAACTGCGCGGACATCACTGCTTTCGCCGGTGGCGAAACGCCCGAACAGCCGTATAGACATACTGCAATCTGGCGTTTTGCCAATTTGTGTCCTCGCAGTGGCGCTATGCGTGCTCGCAGCAGGAATTTTGTGAGATATGCAGGGCTAGTCCTGCCCTTTACCCATAAATACTGACAGAGCTCACGCCCTTTCATTTCCTTGGATCGTTGGAAGCAGGTCGGTTAAGCGTATCCAGGTAAGGGTGGCGGTTAAGAAAGCGACTAAGCGTACGATCAGGTGTGCGCTTCGCTCTCACACTTAACCTATATCCGGCATTCAAAATGCAGCAAGCTTCCTTTCACCCAACAGGTGAAAGCTATACAATCAACTAACTCCTTGTTCATAAGAACTTACGCCGCTTGCTGCATTTTGAATGCCGGATATAGGTTAATCCAAGTTGTTGATGGATTACTACCTGTATACAGGTGACAAGACATTTCTTGAAGAGGTCGCCTATCCCGGCACACTCATCAATTCCTCACATCAGGAAGGGATGAACGCTGCCGGCAAGACCCTCGATCTGCGGGGCGAGAAGACCACCGGCTGGGCAATTGCACACCGGATGAACGCCCGGGCCCGACTCAAAGAGGGAGAGAAGGCGCATAATCTCTTTGCCAGACTTCTTGCTGAAAAAACAACACCCAACCTGTGGACACTGCATCCGCCTTTCCAGATTGACGCCAATCTAGGAGCGATGGCGGGGGACGCGGAGATGCTCCTGCAAAGCCACGAAGACTGGATCGAGCTGCTTCCCGCCCTGCCTGAGGTGTGGGAAACAAGAAGCTTCAAGGGACTGGTCGCGCGCGGCAACTTTGTGATCGATGCAGAATGGACCGCCGGTCGAGCGACCCGCATTACGGTGACCGCGCGCAACGGCGGCGAGTGTCGAATTGCCTGTCCCGGCATCAGCAAGGCACGATTTACCGATGATACAGGCCGGGATATCGCAGTTGAAAACAGGGGAACCGACAGGATTTCCTTCAACACGGCAAAAGACGGCCGGTATATAATTAGCCCGCATTGATCACACTTTTTCGAGCAGAAACGGTTCAGAGTATTGGCAGTGTGGGTCGAAACCGTTTTGTCCGGGCGACGCTGTGTAGACACACCGCGAGATCGGGCAAACCGGTTTTGGCCTGCAATGGCTGTGCTATGAAACGTTTATGCCGGAGGAGTGTGAGAAATGCGGGCTATCCCGCATTTCTGATAGAATTTCTGCTGGAACACGGATAGCGCCACATCCTGGCTTATTTCAGGCCTGGCCGAAAAAATCTTGAATTTCAGTTTCACCTGTGAAAGATTACCCGCATATCTTACGGAATTTTGTGAGATATGTGGGTTAGTTACATTCAGCAAACGGAATGCGGTGTAAATCCGCAGCGGTCCCGCCGCTGTAACTCGCAGGGGAATTCCCCTGAACCGGCAGATGCCACTGGCCGAAATGAAACAATCGGACCGGGAAGGCTGCCGGGAAACGAGAAGTCAGAAGACGTGCTGAATAATATAAATTAAAGAAATCTGATGGAAAAGGGTTTCGGCAGGCCAGGGTCTGCCGAAACCCTTTTTTTATTGAAAGGATAACAGGTTAATATTAATGACATTGAACGAGACATTGAAAAAAATTCAACATCTGGATCGAATCCCGCAGAAAAATATTCAAGCACATCTTGACGATTTGACGAAACCGCCGGGATCCCTGGGACGACTGGAAGAGATAGCCATGCAGTATTGCCTTATCCGGCAAACAACCTCTCCGTCTCTGCCCCGCAAGAAAATCTTCTGCCTCGCCGGTGACCACGGAGTCGCGCGATCCGGGGTTTCAGCATTCCCGCAGGAAGTCACCGGCCAGATGGTTCAGAACATGCTCAACGGCGGAGCTGCGATCAATGTTCTTGCTGAACATGCACATGCAGAACTTGCAGTTGTGGATATGGGTATTATACCGGAAATCAATTCACGTGATCTGATAGAAAGAAAGGTTCGCCCGGGCACAGCTAACATTGAAGAAGGTCCGGCAATGTCTATTGAAGAAGCTACGCGAGCGGTTGAAATCGGAATAAGTCTTGCCTGCGATGCGGCATCGGCAGGTTTCACCCTTCTGGGAACCGGGGAAATGGGCATTGCCAACACCACACCTTCAACTGCGCTCTGTTCACAGTACCTGGGCATAAAGCCAGCAGATATCACCGGAGCTGGAACAGGAATCAACAGCAGCCAACTACGGGCGAAAATCAGGGTTATCGAAAGAGCGCTCGAAGTAAACAAACAGCTTTTCAACGACCCCTTGAGTGTTCTTGCCGCAGTCGGAGGCCTGGAAATCGCCGGCATATGCGGACTCGTTCTTGGCTGTGCAGCAAACAATATCCCTGTAGTCATTGATGGCTTTATTTCCACAGCCGGCGCTCTGGCAGCTATGCGTATGGAACCGGTGGTGCAGGATTATCTTTTTTTCAGCCATGTCTCAAAGGAAAAAGGACACAGTGTTATAATCCATCAGCTCGGCATACGGCCTTTACTGAATCTCGATCTCAGACTGGGAGAAGGAACAGGAGGCGCGCTTGCAATGACGATGGTGGATGCATCAATAAGCATTTATAACCAGATGGCAACATTCAGCTCTGCCGCTGTGACGGGAAAAGATTGATAGGACAGGAAGAATACCATGAAGGGTCTTACGACAGCTTTGAGGACACTGACAATCCTGCCGGCGCCAGGCAGAGATTCTGCTGAATTCGCCGATTCACTGTACTGGTTTCCGGTAGTCGGGCTTGTTATCGGGGCCTTGCTCTATCTCCCGGTTCTTGTTTTACAATCAGCAGGCATCACACCCTGGCCTGAAGGTCTTGCCCTTTTTATACTTCTTATTTCAGTCGCTATCACCAGGGGGCTTCATCTTGACGGGCTTTCCGACTTCGCAGACGGATTCTGGGGAAGTCATGAGCGTGACCGTATACTTGTTATAATGAAGGATTCGGCAATAGGAACCTTCGGCGGCATCGCCCTGACGCTGTTTCTATTATCAAAATGGATGCTGATAACCAGGATCATCGAGATGGAACGCGCTTACTGGATAATTACTGCATGTGTCGCCTCCAGGGCAATGCAGGCGGCGCTCGCCGCTTCATTTCCTTACGCGCGTCCCGAAGGAGGAACAGCAGGTTCCTTTGTTCAAGGCGCAGGAAAACGGCACCTGTGCTCGGTTCTTATAATCGGGTTCTTATTCTCCATAGCTTCCGCAGCCTTTTTACCCATAACAGCGATCAGTGCGTTCGCAGCCGCCGGCCTTGTCACAATATTAACAGGAAAATGGTCAAACAGAAAAATCGGCGGCGTAACCGGGGACGTGATCGGAACCGTGAACGAATTCACGGAAGTCACTGTTCTTGTTGTCGGGACCATCGCATAGCTGTTATGGTCCACTCATTTGCCGCAGGACTGTCACTACTGCGCCTTTTGCGACGGAATTCCGTGAGAAATGCGGGCTAAACAGAATGGCACTAACTTAAGGCCTTCGCGCATCGAGATTGAACACCCAATATCCAACAGGGAATTTCCAATGTCCAAGGCAAGAGCGAGAGACAACATGACAGTAATTGTGCGTATTGAGGCTATGCATGATGCATTTCCCCATTTGTTCAGTTGGATATTCCTTGTTGGCTGTTGGATATTGAGAATGCACTTGGAGATACGCTCGAATTGCTTAAGTTAGCGCCATTCGGGCTAAACATCTTTTTCAACACAGGGTTCTTAACCTGATCTATTCATCAACTTCGTAATAGATTTTTATGATTAGATCAGGTTAAATATGCGCGTTATCTGGCTTGAATTAAACGGCCAGGTCGGCGATTCTGAAGTCATGCCGGAATATTCTACAGCAATAGTTTTTCTTGCAGCATTCTTAATAGATGCTGTTGCAGGCGATCCGCAGTACGGAATGCATCCTGTACGGCTGGCAGGTCGGATGATCGGATCTATGGAAAGAATATGCCTCAAGGCAGGGCTGAAAAAAAAATTCGGAGGTTTCTGCCTTACAGTCGCATCAATTTCAGCGGCAGTCGGTTTATATCTGTTGCTGCGCATGGGGCTTAGTTCGCTCAACCCGCTATTGACCCTTGCGCTTGACACTTATGTTGTCTATTCCTCCTTTGCGTTAAAGGACCTTTTCAATCACGCAATACCTGTAGCCGAGGCGCTTGAAAAAGAAGATCTGCCGGCCGCCCGGGAGCATGTAAACATGATGGTAGGCCGTGAATGCTCTGGGCTTGACCGGTATGCTGTCGCACGGGCCGCCGCGGAAAGCGTATCGGAAAATTTTATCGACAGCTTTTTTGCCCCCGTCTTCTGGTTTGGCGCCGGAGCCCTTCTTGCTGTCTTGCCCGGCTTTGATTCCGCAGCCACAGGTGTGGCCGCCCTGCTGGTATACCGCATAACAAATACCCTTGACGCTATGATCGGATACCGCGACAGGCATTACGCTCAATTTGGCACATTTGCGGCAAAACTTGATGACACCCTCACCTTTCTTCCTGCCCGGCTGTCGATTATCGTACTTGCGCCCGCAGCGCTCATATCAGGGCTCAACTGCAAATCCGGAATAAAGGTGTTCTTCAATGACAGGCTTAAGCATGAATCTCCAAATTCAGCACATGCCGAAAGCTTTGCCGCAGGGGCGCTGGGCTTACGGCTTGGCGGATCTACACATTATCCAAGAGGCGTTGTAAACAAACCATGGCTGGGCAACGGCGCTGAACTTGCCGAACCCGGACATATACGCCATGCCTGCAGATTGATCGCTTCTGCGGGCTGGATAACTGCTGCCTTTGCAGTTATTATCTTATGCCTATGAGTTCAAAGAGAAACAATGTTCATGGAGGTGATCCCGCTGCTGTCGCCGAAAGGCTGGGGCTCAAGGAGACAGGTCGAATCCGGTATGATTTCAGTGTCAATGTCAACCCGCTTGGCCCTCCGCCCGCGCTGGATACCGTGCTCTCGCGGGCGTTTGATTACGCAGATAAATACCCGCCTGTCTATGCCGAGGATGCGGCCCTGGCTCTTGCCGAAGCCCATGCAGTTAGCCCTGCTTCGGTGGCCGTGGGCAACGGGTCGACCGAAATATTAAGCTGGATACTCCAGGCTCTCAAACCCTCCCGCCCCGCCTGGGTGACGCCATGTTACGCAGGCTATCGCGAGGTCTGTGAAGCTACAGGTTTTCCGGGCAGAGAGATCAATGCGACTGGAAAGGATCTTGTTCTTTCTTTTGACCGGCTTAAAAAATCAGACCACGACCTTGTGTTTCTGGCGAGTCCGAACAATCCAACTGGAACATTACTTGATCCCGACAAAGTATTGTCTGCCGCACGGGAACAGCCCGAGCGCTGGATAGTTCTGGACGAATCTTTCATGGATTTCACTGGTGACCGATCGTTGTCGCTCATAAGAGAAGGAAATCCTGAAAACATCATAGTAGTGAAGTCGCTGACCAAGTTCTTTGCCATACCCGGACTAAGGCTCGGTATGTTGTATTGCGGCCCTGACATAGCAGCAGAAATTCACAGAGTCAGACTCCCATGGAGCGTAAACGCGACAGCACAGGCCATTGCCCCCTTTCTATATCGGGACCAGCGGTATATCGCTGAAACCAGGGAGAAGACCGATCTCCTGCGCGATTACATTTCCGGCAGAATCAATGATATCCCGGGATGGAGAGCGAAGCCGTCAACTGCCAATTTCATTCTGGTAAAACTGCCTGCGGGCAAAACTGCTTCAGGCATTCAGAAAGAACTGCTTGAAAAAGGCATACTTGTTCGCTCATGTCTTGACTTTAAGGGACTGGGAGAAAGCTACATCCGCCTGGCAGTACGCCCGCAGAATGAGACAGATGCTTTAATCGAAGCTCTTCAACCTGCCGGCCGGAAAACCGGCGCAAAAACCCGGGCTATAATGATTGCAGGCACAACGTCGGATTCGGGCAAGTCTGTAATTGCAGCGGCGCTATGCAGGCGTCTGGCCAGACAGGGCGTAAAAGTAGCGCCTTTCAAGGCTCAGAACATGGCCTTGAATTCGGGCGTTACTCCCGCAGGCGGGGAGATGGGCAGGGCACAAGTGGTACAGGCGCAGGCCTGCGGCATTGAGCCGCATACGGATATGAATCCGGTTCTACTGAAGCCCGCAGGCGAAAACGGTTCGCAGGTAATAGTTGACGGCAAGCCCATCGGCCATTTTCGGGCCAGGGAATATTACGGGATGAAAAAAGAAATGAAAAACGCGGCACATGCTGCGTTCGACCGTTTATCCGGAAAATATGAGATGATTGTCATGGAAGGCGCCGGATCTCCGGCGGAAATCAATCTTATGGAGGAAGATTTTGTTAACATGTCCATGGCCGAATATGCGGGCGCAAAAGTTATTCTTGTTGCGGACATCGACCGTGGCGGCGTGTTTGCTTCTATTTTCGGGACTCTCCGGCTTCTGCCGCAAAAATATCGCAAACTGATCGCAGGGGTTATCATAAACCGCTTTCGTGGGGACGAAACTTTGCTGGAGCCAGGCATCTCTGAAATAGAAAAGCTTACCGGCGTGCCCGTTCTCGGTGTCGTTCCCTATATCCATGACCTTCAAATCGAAGAAGAGGATTCATTAGGTCTCAACAAGCGAAAGGGCCGAAAAGATGCGTTAATCGATATTGTGGTGATCCGTTTCCCGAGAATAAGCAACTACACGGACTTTATGCCGCTGGAACTGACCGAAGGCGTAAGCGTACGGTATGTAAGCGATCCGGACATGATCGGCAAGCCCGACCTGATAATTCTGCCTGGCACAAAAAATACACGCGCCGACCTTCAGGCAATGCATAAAGCAGGAACTTCGGAAGTTATCTTGGAAGTTGCCAAAGCCGGAACACCTGTATTCGGGATCTGCGGTGGCTACCAGATGCTTGGCAGAACGGTTTCAGACCCGTCCGGAGTCGAAGACAGCGCGGGCCAGGATCCTGGATTGGGCCTGCTGGACCTCGATACGGTACTGGAATCAGACAAGGAGCTTGCCCGTGTAACGGGAAAAATTGACATGGATCTTCCTTTTGCCAGGGCGGGTACCGGATTCTCTGGTTACGAGATACATGCAGGCCGAAGCACAATGCATTCTTCCGCGCAGAGCCCGTTAAGACTGACCTTGCGGCGCTCACAGAGCGTCAACGAAGCGGCAGGACACATTTCAGAAAACAACTGCGTATTCGGCTGCTACATACACGGCCTGTTCGAATCAAGTCAGTTCACAGAGCAGCTTCTGAACTGGTTGTGCTCACGCAAAGACCTGACGCCGCCAGCATGGCGCACGGCTGAAATCAACGATTTCAACATGCTTGCCGATCTCCTTGAATCAAAGGTTGATCTCAGCATTCTTGCAAACGGAA
This sequence comes from uncultured Victivallales bacterium, assembly GCA_964475205.1. GTDB lineage: Bacteria > Verrucomicrobiota > Kiritimatiellia > UBA8416 > CAYSRM01 > CAYSRM01. Next base: position 12,775 of record CAYYVQ010000047.1, read on the forward strand.
ATTAAAGCCGGCAATAACCGCCGCGCGTATCTACAGCGTCAACTTGACTCCGCCAAAGGCCGACAGCCCCGGGGTTCCATAGCCGGCATTTTCTTCGTATTCTTCGTCAAATACATTGTCAACCCTGCCAAGCAGCTTAACCCTTTCGGTTATGTCATAGGTTGCGGCAATGTTGACAAGAAAATATTCCTCCAGTGTAGTTTCGACAGACTGAAACATCGATGAATCATAATATGAATCCGAGCGTTCATCCACATAAGTACAGTCCACAGAGAAGCTTGTCTTGCCCGGTTGAGTGTAGGCAAGTTCAACGAAAGCCCGGTTTTCCGGCCTGCGATCAAGCTGCTCGCCCGTTGAGGCATCTTCAGCTTCCAGGTAGGTGTAATGCCCTCCAAGCATCAGGTAATCGGTAAGATTGAAGTCCATAAAGATTTCAACGCCCCTTGTTTCAACTTCTGCCCTGTTAACGTAACCTTGGGCGTCGAAATCGATCATGTCTTCGTATTCTGTTGAAAAAAAGGTGACTCCCGCAACCGCCTGTCCATCTCCTATATCCTGTTCGACGCCTATGTCCCATGCCCGGTTCTTTTCCGGATTTAAAGACTCGTTGCCTATTGGACCCCATTCAGTTGCAGGCGCGTAAAGCTGGTAAAGCGAAGGTGTTTTGAACCCGGTCCCGCAGGAGCCCTTGATTCGTGTTCCGGTCATGTTAAAGTTGTACACAGGAGCTACGCGATAAGTCAACTCCGACCCGAAATCCTCGCGATCATCCCATCGGCCGCCTATAGCCATTTTGAGATTCTGCAAGGTGATCATATCCTGTGCAAAAACGCTGAATGTGTCGCTGGAGACTTCGGGAATCGTGTCGGTCTCGCCTTTTTCGGTCTGGGTCTCGGCGCCGAGAGTGAGAACATGATTTTCGTGCATATAAAGGTCGTTCTGCCATTCGCCTTTCATGTGCATTGAATCAAAATTCGTGTCTTCCCACGAGCTTTTCGACCTGCGGTCATGATCCGCTGCGGATAAGCGCAAAGACTGACGCCAGAGTGAATCAAAAAGATCTATGTTTGCGGTTAAAGCTCCAAGCATGCTTTCGCGTGTTGACACGTTGTCTTCCGCGTCTCCGCCTTCACCTGCTCCGGCGTCAAATTCGGCTTCCGAATCGACATATCGCCCCACACCGGTTAGTCCGAAAATATCATTAAACCTGTGGCTGAGTTTTGCTGAAAGAGTGGTATGCTCCGCCCCGTCTTCTTCTGTGTTGCCGTCTTTTTCGTTTGCCGAAGAGATTCCGTCGGTGTCGAAACGTGAGACGCCAAAGGAATATCTTGTGCTTCCGACCTTTCCGTTAATTCCGGCGCTTTCCCTGAAGGTGTTGAATGATCCTGCTTCAAAGGCCAGAAAAGCTCCCGGTGTATCTGTGCCTTGCCTTGTCACTATATTCACAACACCAGCCAGTGCGTCGGAACCGTAAAGACTGCTCTGGGGCCCTTTGATGATTTCTATGCGGTCGATAGCAGCCACGTCTATATTTGAAAGAAATGCCGCGCGCCCCGGGGAGATAGGGTCGTTGATTTCAATTCCGTCAATCATGACAAGTGTTTGTTCGGTTTCGGCTCCGCGAACGTAAAGGTTGCCCAGTGAGCCAGGCCCGCCGCTCTGCGTGAAATACACCCCCGGCACCTGCCTGAAAAGGTCGACAACCGTGTTGTTCTGTTGCCGTGCGATATCTTCGGCAGTTATAATTGCAACAGAGCTGCCTACCGAATCTGATGGTGATGGAACTCTGGTGGCGGTTACAACCACTTCCGATTCCTGCGCAAGCGTGATAAATGCCGTACACGAGATTAAAGCTACAGCGGCCGTGAGATTCTTCATTTCAACTCTCCTTTTCGTCCAACAATAAAAAAACCTCCAAACTTCGCGGTAAGCGAGTTTGAAGGTCCTGGACGGTGGCCTCTAATTATTCACGCTACCCTTTGACGCGAAGGACCGCCAGACAGCGCTATGGCTGCGGCGGAACAACTGGAAACAGCGTCTTCTGACTTCCGGCATCCTGTATGCCGCCTTCCCCCGCATTCACGGAGTGGCATGATGGCATTCAGGTTTCTTTCGCATGAAAGAACCGGTTACAGCGGCGCGACCGTGTCTGATTTTCACAGACTTCCGCTTAATTCCTCTTCTGGAGTTGTTAAAGAACTATCGTGGTCATGCTAATTGTGAGGTGTTCGTTGTGTCAATAAAAAATAACAGGAAAAAGATCAATCTCCCGCTCTTCCGTCTTGTGGAGGACAGGCGTCTATGAAATTCTAAGCCAGCTTGCGCCTTTGTTTGTGAAAGTTTTCCCTGGCCTCGCGTCGTACACTGCTTTCAGTCATAAAGGCATAGCCCACGCGGGCCAGAGACTCGGAGGCTTTAAGCATCTGGTCAAGCGCGTAGTCGCTTTGTGAAGCTTCTCTAAACTGCGGGGAATGGCCGGCGATATTTTTCTTCGAGATGCCAAAGTATACGTGGGCGCCGGGCGCCTTATGCGAGACATCGCCGAAATCAGAAGAGCCACGTTTTGGATGTTCCGGCATTTCGGGATCAAGGCCGCATGCGTCAGCAGCCTCCATATACAACCTGTTGAGCGTAGCGTTGGGCCATCGCGCTTTGTAGGGAACAAGGTGATCTTCAATGGCGGGTTTTGTGCCGGTCATCAGGGCAGCTCCTTTAACAATGTTTCTGAAACGGGCCACCATAGTGCGCAAAACACTGTCACGAGGGGACCGTAAATAGAAAATGCCGCCGGCAGCATCGGGAATAATGTTCGGTATTGTGCCGCCTTCTTTTACCACCCCATGGATTCGGCTGCTTTCCTCCAATTGCTGGCGCCATGCGTTCACTCCCTGGAACACAAGCATCAGCGCATCCAGAGCGTTACGGCCCATTTCCGGTGACGATGCTGCATGTGCGGACTGGCCGCTGAAGGACACACGAAAGCGTTGTATGGCAGTGCAACCGGTATCGGGTCTTGTTCGGGAGTCCGGGTGGGGCATTATTATAGCATCAAAAGCTTTGAATGCGCCTGCTTTAACCATCCTGACCTTGCCTCCGCCCGATTCCTCTGCGGGTGTGCCAAGGACGGTCAGAGTACCCTTGAGATTCTGTTTCTCCATTACCCGGCCAAGCGCATAGGCGGCTCCCAGAGAAGCTGCTGCAATAAGATTGTGTCCGCAACCATGGCCCAGATCGGGCAGCGCGTCATATTCCGACAGGATGCAAAACGCGGGTTTGCCCTGACCCTTCGCAGCACGATAAGACGTGTCAATACCGACATACGGGGTATCAACATTAAACTTCCAGCGCTTGAGTAAAGCAGTTTGCCAGGCGCAAGCCCTTATTTCCTCATAACCCAGTTCAGGCCGCGCATGAATTTTCAGAGCCAGGTTCCTGAGTGTTCGTGCCTGTTGTTCAACACTTTTATGGATTAGACTTTCCGCTTCGTCTCTCTTATTCATGTTTTCAGCCTTTCTTACAGCAATGAAGGAACAGGCGCGTTGGCTTCTTTGCCTACGTGGACACGCATATTACAGTTGTTCCGTGAACAGACACATTTTCTGGCCCGGTCTTACCAGCATGGAAATGTAATCTTCTTTCGTGATAAACATCAAGAAATGATTGGGTCTCCAAAGCTGTCTCCGGCCGGCCAAAGTCCGTTCACGGGCTGGTGAGCATTGAACTTTGTCACAATGGCATCACGTAGTGAATCTGGCGCACGACCTCGCGGAACCCCAGCTTGGGATAAAGATGAGCTCCGGATTTGTTTGTCTCGAGGGTTTCGATTTTAGCCTGCTTAAGGTTTAATGACCTGAAAAGATTCAACGACCATTCTATCAATTGACGCCCGATTCCTCTGCCTTGCATCTTGCTTGTAACGGCAAGATTGGAAATCACACCGCGACTTGCGATAGTATCGATCACGTTGGATACATAACCTACTACCTTGCCGTCATATTCCGCCACTGCGCAGGCTTCAGGCCGGTTTTCAAGTTCTTCTTTCACTTTCGCGCTCTTGATGAGATGCCAGGAAACGCCGCCCACCATCTCTTCGATGCGGGAGTCAATGGAAGCATACTCAGGGAACTCATCGCGAGTTATTGCCAGGATTACATCATGATCGGATTCCTTAACTGTTCGAATTATAGCTGAAGTCTGCACAAATGTTCTCCTTTCTAAAAAGTCTTTTGCTCAAGTCTTCAGACCGGATTATTAGCCCAAGGCGCGAATAAGCCGGGATAGAACAAGATTCACTTTGACCGATAACCGGTTTCCGGGTCCAGCAGTATTTGCAGCAGAAGCGCCACCGAGGCTGTTCCTTGATAAAGGTAATCTGTCTCGGCATACTCGGGAGTTGCGTGCGCCTGGCCCGGGGTGCCGAAACCCATACCCAGAACCGGTTTGTTCAATTGTCGCGCCAGGTGGGTGGCATCGCTCCATGCAGGCTGAAGATCTATATTGCCCCAATCAGCCCTGACCTCGGACATAGCTTTGCGGGCGTGAAGAAAAAGGGCATCGTCGGGGTCGCAGCGGTAAGGATAAAGATCCTTTAGCCATTCCACATTGACATCGGTGTTTGTGCGTCCTGCACACTTTGATTCTGTTGCGCCGGCAATGGTTTCTTCAAAACGCTTGCGGATGCGGCGTCCGTCAAAAAATCCGGTGGCGCGTTCGCAGGCGGCTGCTTCTTCGAATGGATAAAAGATGTTTGCGACAATTTCCGCTTTTCCGGGGACGACCGCCGGATGGGTTCCGGCTCTAAAAACGCCGATACTGGATCGGCACTCCGGGTAACGCGAACGATGATCGAGTTCAAACGCCGTAAAAGCCGAATGAACCGCAAGCGCAAGATCAAGGGCTCCAGCGCCCGACGCTGCGGCGCTGTGGCCGGCCTCTGCATTAATTGTAATGCGAGGTGTTATTATTCCGTTTGATCGGAAATACGGTCTTCCCGCCGAGCCATCAAGCACAATGGCTGCATCGCCGGTGATTCCTGCACGGCAGCAGGCCAGCGTACCCGCGCCTCCGCCGTTGCATTCTTCATCGACAACGGATTCGAAGAGCACCCGCCCCCGCAACTTGTCGGTTGTGCGCATGAGCGTTTCCAATGCAATCAGACCAAGCGCCAGGTTTCCCTTCGAATCACTCGCGCCGCGCCCATGCAATTTCCCTTCTATGAGTTGCGCTTCGAATGGATCGCCGTCCCAGTCATCCACGCCAACGGTATCCATGTGGCTGTTCAACACGATCGTCGGGCCGTTTCCGTCGCCAAACACCCATTCTCCAACCACGCTTTCGCGTCCGTCCCATTTTCTGTCGCACGGTCCCAGCAGGCCGGCCCATGTGTATATGTCTTGAGGAACCGGAATTCTGCGGGTCTTAGCGCCCAGTTCACGCATGCGGGCTTCAATCCATTGCTGTCCAGCTCGCTCACCGGCAGGCGCTTGATCGCCGCTATAGGGATTGACCGTGGGGATTGAGACCAGTTCGCGTGTCCAGCGAATCTGCTTATCGCTCAGAGAATTTATGATGTCGGATAAAGGGCTTGTATTCATTTTCTGCTTATCCAGTTCTGGAATAATGGAATATTTAAAAGAGTTTGCTTTCCCGCGGCCACAGGCCTGGTTCGTCAATTTCCAGTATACATTCTGCAATGAATGGAGATTGCCATCAGAAGGTTTTACTGTCAATTGTGAACGGTTGGATGCCCGGTAGGACATAGTTAAAAAAACGGCGCGTAAACGTATCAAATCCGCATGAACCATTTGTTGTGTAAAAAGCGGTATCTTGACTTTGAATACTGATTGGGCGTACATTTCTCAAATAGTATCAGCTTAATGTTGGGGTGAATCGAGGAAGGCGGCATTCATAAATACGGACACATATCTTATAAAAGACGGAAATGCTTTTCTGCCCGGCAGGGGATTCTGCAAGAGCATCGGAATTCTGATTCGCAAGGGTAAGATCGCCGAATTGGGCAAAGGACTTAAGGCGCCGCGCGGCGTCAAAGTCTTTGACGCGCAGGGAGCATGGATCACCCCGGGTATTATTGACGGGCATACTCACATGGGCATGAAGGATCACCCTTTCAATGAAAATGACTCAAATGAAAAAAGCGCGCCGTTGACTCCCTACATAAATGCTATTGACGCAATAAACCCGTTTAACGAAGTTTTTGCGCATGCCGCGCTAAACGGCATTACCTCGGTGATGGTCCTGCCCGGGAGCACGAATATTTTCGGGGGCACCGGCGCGTTGATCAAGACCTATGGGACGCTGATTGACCAAATGGCCTTGCGCTCGCCTGCTGCTATGAAGATGGCGCTGGGATATAACATTAAAAATGCTTACGGCGCCAAAGGCAACGGAATGCCTTTTTCGCGAATGGGAAACGCCTATCTGATGCGCAAAGCATTTGGAGACGCTCTGGCGTATCAGAAGAAACGCAAATCCAAAGCCGCTGAGCGGATTGATCCGAATATGGGACATGATAATGTTTTAAAAGTTTTGTCCGGACGTCTGCCTGCACGTATTCATTGCCACCGGGCAGACGATATTATGACTGCACTGCGCATTGCAGATGAATTCGGATTCAAGCCGTGTCTTGAACATGTCACTGAAGGATATCTCGTGGCCGGCGAACTGGCGCGGCGCAAGATCGACTGTTTTGTCGGTCCAAATTTTGAGCCTGCCACAAAGCAGGAAACCGTCCGTGAAGGATATGCTAATACAGTCAAACTCCACAAAGCGGGAGTTCGGATTGCCATGATTTCAGACCATGGCGTTAATCCATGCTGGTTCCTGCCGATCTATGCTGGAATAGCTGTTCGCGAAGGACTTCCAGAGGAAGACGGGCTTAGAGCCATAACACAGTGGCCTGCCGACATGATGGGCGTTGGCCGGCGTATCGGCCGTTTGAGCAAAGGATCGGACGCCGATATTGTCGTTTGGAATCGCCATCCCTTATATATGGGCAAAGCCACTCATGTGTGGATTAACGGCAGCATGATAACCGAGGATGTCCTGCGACGGACGCACACTTTCAGGGATTTGTAGACACGCCAACCCCGTATGGCTTCGACTACGAAATCCTGTCTAATCTCATGAAGCTGGAACCAATAATCCGCCGGATCCTTTATTTTCCAGATCCCGAAGCTGCCAGACATGGCCGCCCAGCGCGTGGTTAAGTTGACCCGGCTTGTAGTTGTAATAAACCTTCTGACCGGAAGGCGCGCGCAACCGGTTTTCCCCGGAGACTTTCGGATCATTTTGTGTTCCTGTTCCTGTCGCTTCTGTCACATCAAAGTTTGCAATTTCGCCCTTGATGCCTGATTTGCCGCTGCCGCTGTCAAGGGTGATACTCTGCAGCAGATCAAGATCAAGCCGAGCAAGAAGTATGGACTTATCGCATGCCAGTTTAGCCAGGCCGTATTTCGAAACATTTCTCTTGCTATCCTTGTCTTCCGATCTGAGATCAAGCTTGCCGGTCAAGCTGATATTTCCCGTAATACCTTTATTGATCGCCAGGTCTGACGCAGCGTGGTTAACTGCTGCGTTTCCATTAATATCACCGATTGTAACATTCCTGTAGTTGCTGATCGAAGTCTGCGCCCCTTTGTTTGAACCGTAGTTATCTTTCAAGTTACGCGCCTCGATTGAAGTAATAGCGGCATCGCCTGAACTGTTGTTTCCGTTAAGCATGATCATGCCTGCGCGCGGACTTCCCGTGCGGCCGCCTTTTGTTGTTGTCCTGATGTCTCCGACAACGAGCGAGCCGAAATGATCAACCGTGATGTCGCCGCCGTTCCATGCGCCGGACCCTGCGCGGATGTCACCTGGCTTATCGGAGGATCCGATGGCGACATTGCCCGCGCTGTAAACGCGTATTGATCCGGGGCCGGCCCGTGCTCCGGTTGCATAGGCATGCAGGTAGCTTGCGCGTATTTCTCCCGCTCGACTGTCAGCGTTACCGATAGAGATTATGCCCGCATGGTAATCCGCGCTGGCCCGGGTGTGCTCCGCGTGCGTATCAATGCCGCCAATATCGATATTGCCGACGTCTTCGATTATGATATGCGAGGAACTGATCTGATTGCCCCGGAAAGTCTTGATGGCTGTCTCGGCATTGCCGCTGATCGCCCCTTTGTTCAGGTTCAGGGTCAGCCGGCCGCGCGCATGATCGCTGATCAATGTATGCGCGCCCAAATGAAGCGGGGTAGGTTTGGGTCCGTAATCGGAAAACTTATACAACCAGTTCGGACTTTTACCAACCGCATACAGCGGATGATCCGGTGTTTCGACAAAGGCGATTGCCGGAGCTTTTCCGTCAATTTGCTGATTACCCGGAATTGTAAGTTGCGCCACTTCGGGCGGCGCAGAATCAGTTGTGAAACTACCTGCTTTTGACCAGTTGCCTCCGACATAGTTTTCAACAAAGGTCCGGACGAAATATTTCTGCCCGCTGTCGAGCTTGTCGATCACCCTGTCGAACTTTCCCGACTTCAAACCCACGGGTTTAACCCTGGCCCAATTGTTGGTGGACTTGGCGCCGGCGTCTTGCGCCGGGTTGATGCACAGAAATACCTCGGGAATCGGCGAGCCGCCTGTTACCTCTCCGCCGACCACGGCCGAGTTCCATGAGAGTTTTTTCGCGCGTGGCTGTGGGTTCTGCGAAGGTCTCACTCCGTCAGGATTATGCTTATAAAGAAGAACTTTGCCGTTGCCGGCCCACATATTGACCCCGTATTCGGGAATATGGGCGACAAGCCCACTACCGTATGGCGGGGAATCATCCAGCAGGCGGTATTCATTTTTATCCGCGTCAAACTCATAGAATTCCTTGTGCCGCGGATCCAGGATCAGATATCGGCCTGACTGCGGGTCCACGGTTGCATCGTGATGCCGTATGCTGGTTCCTTCACGTGGAAAGTCTTTCATCGGATTGATATTGCCGTCCTTATCGACGATTGCAACGGCCTGAGAATTGTTTCCGGCCATAAACAGGACCTCGTTCCGATATGGGTTTTCCTGTGCGATTCCATGATAGCCATGTGCATGAGCAGGCCCCAGTATAGTCCACTTATTTTCTTTGTCCGAAAAGAATCGCATTTTCTTGCTTTTTGTCGGCGCCAGCAGCCCTTTCAAGGCGACGGAATAGGCCAGGGTCATGGGACCCCGCCCGGGTTTATTTCCTTTGACAAGCGGCTGCCATGTGTCGTTGACGACATCGTATCGGGATTTACACACAAAAAAGATGCTATTGACCGGGTCGAACGCATTGCAGGAATACTGATGCCCGAACTTCTGCTTTAGCTCCGGCGCATTGGGCTTCCCGACAAAATCAATGACTCGCCACTTGTTCTCAACTTCCGAGTAAGCCACGAATTTACGGGTCTGCCGCACGCCGAAGAACAGGAACTGACCGGTGCGGCTATCCCAGTGCGCATCGTCGGACCAGGTGCCGATATGGAGCCCCTTCCCGGGTTTCGGCGCCGACCATAGACGTCGCGGCTTTTCTGTTTTCAGTTCCGCCCATGTGCCGGGTTTCATGGAGAGAGCCAGTTTTGACAGTTCAGTTTTGCCGCGGCGTTTCTCGACCGCCGCTTTCACTTCTTCGCCGTCGGGCAGCCAGGTTGGTTCGTAGGCAATGGAAAGCGATGTTATTGAAATAAGGAGCAGCGTTATGAGAAGGCAGAATTTATGGGTCATCATGTCCATCCTTTCTGGATTTCAGCGTATAGTTCTTAGCCTGATCTATTCATGAACCCGTCAGCGCCATTGTACAAGGCGCTTAGCGGAAGACACTCACCACTGATTACACGGATGAAGTATAAGAATGATCGATATAGAACAAAATTCGTGTTATCTGCTCGCATCCCGAACTCGTTTCGGGGCGTACAATCCGTGATTGTCTCCTTTTCGGATGCACAATTGGGCTAGGATACAATTTTCGATCAGAACATAAAGAGAAAACCCGGCCATTTTTCTTAACGTTTCCTTTACCCACAAGCGCTTGTTTTGCAGCAGGCACGCAACCCAATTGTCTGGGACCATTAAATGAGCAGGTTGGAAAGCTCTCTAGCTATTTCTTTTTGATCGGCACGCTTTTAAGTTGGCCGATGGGCGGCAGCTCGCCGACGAGCGGGCGAACGTAATCGATGAACTTCTTTGTGACATCATTGCCTGCCTTGTTGATGTAAGAAGCGGGCATGCACCGGGTTTCCCTGGCAACTTTTTTCAAAGGAACGCATTCAAGGTAAGAACTGTATTTTTTCTGGTCTTTGCGTTTTATGGCGACAGACATGTCAATGTTTCTTCTCACCGCCTGCTTGACGGCGAAAATGCCCGCCTGTCTTGCTTCAAGGGCGTCAACTTCGGAGATGATTCCGGGAAACGATCTCTGGAGGTAACCAAGAGTATCGGCCCTAACGCGGGAAATGTTGGTTTTCTTTTTGAGCATTCCCACCAGAAGATCGCCCAAGGCTCCTGTTCCGCTGAGCTGAATATTGCCGTGGGAATCGACTTCCGCGGTGTAAGCTGCAGCAATCGGCACATGTTTATCGTTCACAACTCCCTCTGATACGGCAATGACACATCTTCCCAGCCTGTTGTAAACCGCTTGTACGTCCTTTGTAAAACTGTCGATATTAAAAGACCGTTCCGGAAGATAGATCAGGTGCGGTCCGTCGTCCGGGTAAACACGAGCAAGGGCGGAAGCTGCGGTAAGAAATCCAGCGTGTCGTCCCATTACGACATTGATTTTCACTCCGGGCAGGGCCCTGTTGTCGAGGTTATCGCCCATAAAGGCCGATGCCACAAATTTTGCTGCGCTGCCGAATCCGGGGGTATGATCGTTTTCTCTCAGATCGTTATCGATCGTTTTCGGGATATGGAAACATCGGAGGTCGTACCCGCCGCTATTGGCCTGTTGGTTGATGATATGAGTAGTTTCGGCCGAATCGTTGCCTCCGATATAGAAAAAATAACGCACATTGTATTTGTGAAGTATCTGGAATATATATTTGCAATCCTCTACGGTCGGTTTTTTCCGCACGGTGCCGAGCGCAGAGGAGGGTGTGAGCGCCACCTTTTCAAGATTGGCGTTGCTTTCCTTTTTCAGGTCGATCATGTTTTCTTCCAGGATCCCGGAGATGCCGTGCAAAGAGCCTATTATTCTGCCAACCTTGGGCTGATTTTTGGCTTCCAGCACGGCGCCTACGAGGGACTCGTTTATGACCCTGGTCGGTCCCCCGCTCTGGGCAATAAGCATGTTTCCTTTAGTGGCTGTCTTTTTTTTCTTTGAAACCATTATTCAACCTCCTGTTTTGCAATAAGGCGGTTTACTGGAAAACGCCTTTCAGTTTCTATAGACAATATTTGAGCAGGACTGTGCCATTGACGCCATGGCTATATCAAGCGCAAAAAACCTGATAAGGCTTTTCTGTTGAGTTTTTTGTTCGGTCTGAGGCTTAGCCTGATCTATTCATCAACTTCGTAATGAGAGCGCGCAGATTGCTTTAGATCAATGGCTTTGCGCAGATAGCCGGGTGAAGGCGTATGAACATAC
>CAYYVQ010000048.1:0-24373 GCA_964475205.1 uncultured Victivallales bacterium
GGTGGCAGACTAAGCTTTCCAAGCAAGTCAATAGAAGCAATGGGATCATTTTCAAGAGCCACATATAAACTAACGAGATTTTCTTCTTCCCCCAGCGGATCCCGGTTCACCCACCGCCCCAGCTCCGGTGAGTAATATCTGTAGCCGTAGTAATAGAGCCCGGTTTCGGCGTCGTAATACTTGGTGGAGAAGCGGAAGTGGAAGTCGTCGGCTTTGGTTCCGCTCTTTGCGATGATCTGGCCGAAGGGGCCGTATTCGTAGTGGGCAACGACGTTGGTGCCTGTTTCGTCGACGTATTCGGTGATGTTGCCGTTGGCGTCGAAACAGGGGAAGAACGGCTCGCTCGGAGATCTCGCCCTACCATCTACGACGGAGAGGAGGCCGCCGATGCCACCATCTCCCTGGAGCGAACCGGAAAGGTCGAGGCCCCAGATATAAGAGTTTGTGGTGGGGTTTCCTCCAGAGACGGACTGCTCTTGGACGAGCAGCCAGCCATCGTAGAGGAAGGTGTTTGTGTTGGTGATGGAGTTGGTGTAGGCGAAGGGAGATACGGAAGACAGGGACGCTTTTTTCCGGCGGGTTCTTGTGGCGCCGTTGGCTTTTGGTTGGTATCTCGCTTTCAATACGTAGGCCCGACGCGCCTTTCCCTGCTAGCCTTTGAATACCTGCTCAACGCTTGCCGCATCGAGCGATACTTCTATCCAAATTTCAAGCTGACTACTGGTGGCCGCGCTGATCTTTTCCTGTACAGATTGCGAAACGGATCCAAAACGCTTGTTGAGGATTTTGAGCAACGTTTTTGCAGCTTCTTCCTGTCGGCCTTCCTGCCGACCTTCCTGTCGACCTTCCTGCCGACCTTCCTGTCGGCCTTCCTGTCGGCCTTCCTGTCGGCCCTTCGTGATAAGTTGTTCGGCTATTGTCATGGCTTCCTCCTGTAGTTTCGGCTGCTGTATGGCCTCAACCTGCTTTATATACTCCGTTAAATCGGTATCATTGTCAACAACGCAAATATACTGCAGCAGGGTTCGGATCATGGATAGACTGCTATCCTGCTGTGTCATCTGCGCGAGTAGTTGGAATAAGCGGGGCAATTCGTGGTGCATGCCCTTGCGGCTGGCTTTAAGCGCCAGCAGACTGGTCCTGACCATCAGCGTGCCTTTCAGTTCTTCGGCATTGATGTGGTTAAGATCGACAAGCAGATGCCGGAACTCGGGCTGGTACGGCGCCAGTCCATCGGGAATATCGATCAGGCCACTTAGTGATAGATCGGCGGTCCAGGTTGCGCCACCCTGGAAAAGCACCAGTGGCAAGACTGGCGGCAACTTTCTTGCCTTCGGGTTCTGTTTACGGTATTGATCCCAGATGTTAAGAATGTAGCGAAGCAACCGTAGGGGCATCCATGCATCGGGCGAGCTCTGGTGCTCGAAAAGGCAGTAGAGTAGCGTTGGAGTATTGTCGATCTGTACCATATAGAGCAGATCGGACTCAGTGCCGTGTAATGCTTCATCGGTGTATTTTCCCGGTTCGAGCTTGAGTGTTTTCCAATCCAGTCGGTCTCGTATATCCTCAGGCAGATAGTTCTGGAAAAAGCCCACAGCGTCCTCAACGTGCGAGAATGTCTCCTTGAAAAGATGGTCGTGCGGATTCTGTATGGATTCTTCGCTCATGAGGTCATAACGGTTATTGATGCCTGAATTCCCATGCCGAAAACATACCTTTTTCATGCGCAGACGACAAGTGTTTATCGATCCCTACCGGTCTTATTCCGCTGGTGAAGAAAATTAAACCTGCAAGTTAACATTAATATGGATTAGCCAGGTAGGATAAGCCGCTGTTGAACTCGCCATCTATGGCATGAAAATGAGCTATTTAAAATTCGTAAATTCGGGCTCGAACCATAGCAAATAACTGCCTCCTATTAACTTAACATCATGCTGGCAGCTTGAGGCACGGGTTAGAAGCGCTTTTTGGTAACCGTTAAGCTTGGCCGGTTTTGCCGGTCGCGTTGCCATGCAGCCCGCTCATGGTTTCGACTTCAGGATGTAGTTCCGCTTGTATGTGGCCGAGGTGATAATGGTCCAGGCGTGTAGGTCTTCGAGTCCGGGCACCGTGGTCAGGGCCGGGTAGGCACAGAGGGCACGGTGTGATTCCGGGATCGAGTCGGCCACCCGTTCACAGAAGGTCCTCTCGCCAACGATCAATGCTTTCTCCCACCAATCCTCCTCGGCATACTCGCGGCTGTTCCACTTAGTATTGCTGGCCTGGATGTACCAGTCGCGCAACTCCGGCCACGGCACATCCATGAACCAGCGCCGCAGTGCCTTGCGGTCGATGACACGGTAGCGCTTGCGCACCCCGCTGAGTTCCATGTGCCCTGAGTGCTTCCACAGCAGCGGATGGAAGAGGTCTTCAGGCTGCTGCCTGAGCATCGCAAAATCCATATCGAGTGAACAACGCAACGCCTGGGCACGAGACTCAATGCCTGGAGAAGCTGGTTCGGCAAGAAAGGTTTCATTTCCTTACACGAGTTTTCCCTGTTTTATTGCGACTTCGGCAGTGGCATATTTGCGAGCGCTGTTGTCGTGGGTGACCAGCAGTACCGATCTGCCGTTTTCCGCAAAATCTCTCAGGTATTTGAGGACTTGCCCTGCATTATCCTCATCAAGGTTCCCTGTAGGTTCGTCAGCCAGGATAAGTGTGGGATTATGAAAAAGAGCGCGCGCAAGAGCTACGCGCTGGCGTTCGCCAGTGCTAAGCTGCGATGGATAATGAAGCGCGCGATGGTCCAGGTTAAACTGTGAAACAAGCGATTTTGCGCGGGATTCGGGCTCAGGGCATGACAGAGCTACAGAAGGCAGCATTATATTCTGCAAAACAGTCAAATACGGAATCAAATGGAATTGCTGGAATACAAAGCCAATATTGCCGGCCCTCACCAGGTTGCGTCGTTCCGGGCTCAACTCGTAGACATCTTCGCCGGCAACAACCACACTGCCTGAATCAGGCTCCAGAAGTCCGCCGGCCATAAGCAGCAACGTTGTTTTTCCGCATCCGCTGGGACCATAGACCATCAACATTTCGCCACTGCCAAGATCCAGCGATACATCGTCTACCGCCCTTACCTGCCCTTCCGGCCCCTTAAACGATTTTTCAACGTTTGCAAGTTTAAGTTGTGTCATACTTTTATCTGTCATTATTCCTCCCAGAGAATTTCCGCCGGATCAACACGCGTTGCCCAGAATGCAGGAAGCCAACTTGCCAGAACCGCCAGCATGGCCGCCGCCAGCACGGATCCGGCAAATCCGGCCCACGACAACCAGCTTGTCCATTCGGGCAGTGATTCCAAACCTTCTTTTAAAACCGTCCCGGCAAGGGATCCGCCGACAACGCCGACAAAATAGCCAATTGTTCCCCCGGTTAAACCGAACAGTAATGATTTGAACAGGAATAAGGCAATAACCTTGAAATATCCAGTCCCGACCGCCCTTAATACGGCAATCTCGGCAATACGCTCCTTGACATTTGAATACCCAAGCATTCCGATCCAGACCGCGGCGGCAAGTATAACAACGGGGACAAGCACAGCCACCGACCGCTGCCTCTCGCGCCCAAGTCTGGCGCGATGTTCTTTTTCCCGTTCAATAAGAGCCTTTGCTTCTTCTTCGGCTCTGCCCCGGGCCTCTGCCCTTGCGATCACTTTCGAACCTTGCTCGTACACCTGGATGCCAGGCAGCAGATTTTTCAGATCCTTACGAAGATCAGGAAGCTCAATTAAGCCCGAACACAGACACTCAAGCGCCTGGATAGCATTTATTTTGCCCTCCTTATCCAGCATTTCCTGGGCTGCAGCCAGTGGTATCCACGCGGTTATATCATCCCGGCTCCCGCGCTTGTCATGAATTTTGTGTACAGTAAATGATCTGCCCATCAACTCAATATTATCGCCTTCCTTTGCGCCGCTGATCTTCTGAAGTTCATTGCCCAGCACGATTTTCCCTTCTGGCACGGCCTGCTGAAGCGGAGCTTTGGGCGACTTGTGCTGATGCGGCACTTCGCCACGGCTGCCGACAAGTATTATAGTGCGTCCGGTTTCAGGCCAGAGCACTCTTTTTTGAAGCACAGGGAGAAGGTGACGCACAGTTAAAATTTTGGAGGAAGCTATCTTATGGGCATAGTCCTCGGGCATGTAATGATCCGATTCTCCACTCATATGCCATTGCTTAAGATCAGTATCCTCCGGCAGGATCGCAAGGTTGAAACTGAGCTTTAAAGTCGCCCTGCGCATATCATCCCATAAGATTTTCATCTCTTTTTCAGCGGCGGCGATCTTCTTCTCTATTGCCGCCTCCGCGACCAACCGGTTTATATTCATAATGGTTATGGCGCCATTTATAACCCCGATTGCAGTCATTACCGCGATCACGCCCCAGAAAAAGTTTCGCTTCCTGTAGCGTATTTCCTTGAATAAAATGCTTGCTATGTTCATTGCGCCTCCTGGAACATTAAAGCCGGATCACGCTTTAAAGCGCGTAAAACAGGCAGACAACTGGACAGAAAAGTCAATGCTGTCGAAGTCAGAACTGCCAGGCCCAGGACATCAATACCGGCCGGATACCTGCTGATATCGGCCACACCGCCAACCAGATATCCGATAACGCCCCCTGCAATCGCCAGAATAAACAACCTTCCTGTAAAAAGGACAATAATTTTACCCATACCTAAACCAACTGACCGTAAAACGGCAAGCTCGCCGCTTCTCCTGCTGATATTGCGGGAGGCAAGAAGGGCTATCCAGACAACACATATCAACATGGCAGCCGAGGTTATGAGAATGGAAAACTTTTTCAGCGCAGCCCTGCTCTCCTCGCTGTGGCGCCGGTCACTTTCAATAGCGGCCAGGCTGCGTTCACGCGCTTTCCCAAATGCCATTATCTTGGCAGACGCCTCAAAATTCTTTTCCACTATCTGCGTTCCGGGCAAAATCTCAAGTATCGAATCCCTGGCAGCGGAAAGTTCTTTCCAGCCGCCTCGATACTCCCTGACATGTATCTCGTTTATCCGCCCTTCATTGTCTGTAAGTTCCTGAGCATCCTCAAGATTGATAAAGATGGTGACGTCTCTCATGTCCCCTTCTATGGTCAGACACTCATCAACCTTGAAATTCTCGCCTTTTATATCTATGCTGTCGCCTTCTTTAAGCTTGAGACCCTGACAAATCTCATGTCCAAGATGCGCTTGCCCGCTTTCAATGGGAGGCGAACCATTCAGTGAACCCTTGCCTGCAAGTATCACGGACCACTTTGTTTCCGGCCATTCTATCTTCCGGCGCAGCACAGCAAGAATATCGCCTATAGCCGGAATCTGAGCAGCAAACAGTTTGCGGGCGTATTCCTCGGGCATGGTCTTTTCGGCATAACTGTCAGCAAGCCAATTGCCGGTCTCCTGATTTTCCGGGAGAACAATCATATTGAACCCGAGATGTTCCATGGCCTGCTCTATATCACGGGCCATCAGCGCCATCTTTTTCCGCGTCACTTTCTCTTTTTCAGATAAAACAGCTCTTGTCCTTGCGTCATGCGCGCTCAGTAAACAGACGGCGGCAGTCAGCGTCCCTGTGGCAACAGCGATGGCAACTACCCCCGCGGCAAAACCTGCTTTATGACGCGCCATTTCACTGAACATCAGATCCCGCAGTTTCATCGCCTCATCAACTTGCCTTTCCTCGCAACCAGAACACTGGTTATCGCCACTAAAATGAGGATAACTGCAAGGGTGGCTGCCATTACAACAACCAAATCAAGGCCGCCATCATCTTCCTGAACAGATTCTGTTTCATCGGCGGCCGCATCAACGCTTTGCGTCGCGCCTCCATCAACAGACTCGTTAACTTCATCATCCTCAGATTCGGTTTCCCCTGCCATCACCCCCGTCAACTCCGGCATTTCGTCCTCCACATACAAATCTTCCGTATAATCAGCTTCAGTCCAGTCAACCGAAAGCAACAGGTCGAATCCTGGATTATCAGATTTGATAATACATGAACAAGCCCCTCCAAGATAAGAGAAGTGCGACAGTATATTTTCCTTATTTATGTATTCACCCACAAGAGGCTGAAGGCAGCGCCCTTTTCCGAAAATAACATATATGATAGGTTTATCAGCAGGCTCAAGCGCAGAATCTATGCCAAGCAACAAAGATACAAAAAATTCTTCTTCTGGATCATCGCGGTCTATAGAATAGACCGAAACCCCCAGTTCAGGCAATGTATAGGCGTCGGCCCATTCATTTGTCGCATAAGCATTAGCCTGCTGCCTGTACTCTTCATACGCAGCAATTTCAACCTCAAGAGTCTTTTCAACCATTTCTATTGCTGCCTTGTCCGCGCCAGCATCACCGCTTTTGAGCGCTAACCAGACAACTTTTTCCCCGCTCCCGAGATCAGCGGCAATCTTCTTGCGCATCGGCGAATCAAGAACCTTCCCTGCCGCTTCCAGATCAAGCTCTGAACTCCAGAAAGGTTTATCCTTTCTCATACCCAGAACACCGGCATATTCAACTGAGACAGATGTTTTAAGCGAGGAATTGGTTACAGTCTGGACATCTATAATCATATTGGCCAGCGCATTGCCTTCTTCAGAAGCGGATTTCAGAAGGCTTACAGCTTCCTGCTGGCTGGCGGTCAATTGCCCGGCAATATTTATATTCACGTAGTAAGGATCAGGCCACCATTCCTCCAGCGCATAGCGCCACACCGGCGTGGTGCAGGCAGATGAGGTCAGCGCGGATCCCGAGATCGCAAAAATAATGACAAAAAAGAGCAACGCCGGTCTTTTTCTCAATATAGGGGAAGAACAGGCCTCTGTGCATAATCTCAGAAGCCTGATTGTCTGTGCTGAAATGGTTGATTTAATGTTTTTCATAATGCCTTTTCTTTTCGGGCGCTTTGTTACGTGCAAGATATAGCTTTTTTATTTGCCGGTCACATTATCGGTTAATGTGCTGCCCGGACATCACTGCGGCTCAAAAAGCAGAATTGAGATGTTTTGTCAGGCTGAGTTCCAGTAAATCCCAACTTCTATATATAATACCTCAGTACAAGGCGCCCGTCAACAATCAGGGGCGAAGAATCGGCAGGCGAGACAGCAATGTATTTTCACGCATTGTAAAAACTGCTTATGGAATCTGCTACGTATGTTATCTGGCTGTCGGAGAGTTCCGGGAAGATCGGCAGCGCCAGGGTTTCATGAGCAGCCTTTTCGCTTTCCGGAAAATCTCCCGCCTTGTAGCCGAGTTCCTTGAAACATGTCTGCATGTGAAAGGGCAGGGGATAATAGATTGATGTTCCAATATTTTTTTCCGCAAGAAACTTCTGGAGTTGATCCCTCTTCTCGGCCCTGATGACATACTGGTTGAATATATGCCGGTTGTGGATGCGGGCAGGCAGCTTTACGGCGCCTGACCCTACCATGCCGGACTCTGTCAAAAGCCTGTCGTACATCTCGGCATTACGCTGGCGTTGCTCAGTCCATGAATCCAGATGTTTGAGCTTCACATTTACAACAGCGGCCTGGATGGCATCGAGCCGGAAGTTTCCTCCTATGACTTCATGATAGTATTTTGCTTTTGCCCCGTGATTGCGCAGCTCGCGCAGCTTGTTGGATCTTTCGTTGCTGTTGGTTACCACCATGCCCCCGTCCCCGAAGGCGCCGAGGTTTTTTGAAGGAAAAAACGAAAAGCATCCGTAATGTCCGATTGATCCGGCTCTCCGGCCTCTGTATTCCGAGCCTATTGCCTGTGCCGCATCTTCAA
Source organism: uncultured Victivallales bacterium (assembly GCA_964475205.1). GTDB lineage: Bacteria > Verrucomicrobiota > Kiritimatiellia > UBA8416 > CAYSRM01 > CAYSRM01. The sequence continues at coordinate 7,810 of CAYYVQ010000048.1, forward strand.
TAACGACCAGTCCGTTTTTTTCGGCAAAATCCATTACAGAACTCATCTCGGCCATCTGGCCGTAGAGATGCACCGGGATGACCGCCCTGGTGTTCGGGGTGATAGCCTTTTCAAGCAGGGCCGGATCAATATTGTATGTTACAGGATCTATGTCGACGAAAACCGGGCGCGCGCCGGTGCGCGAGATGCACCCTGCAGTGGCAAAAAAACTGTAGGCGGTTGTAAGGACATCGTCTCCGGGACCTATTTTCTCGGCCATCAGCGAAATGAGAAGCGCGTCTGTACCCGAGGAAACGCCTGTGCCGTAGCGACAACCGGAATAGTCCGCGATCGCCTTTTCGCATTTTTCAACTTCCGGTCCCATTATGAATCTCTGTGATTCAATGACTTCGGCCACAGCTTTGTCGACTTCGTTTTTTATTGTCATGTATTGGGGCTTAAGATCAAGCAACGGGACGTTCATTATTTTCCTTTCTGTTCACTGCGCGCGACCGAGCTTCTAACATTTGATTAATAATGTTTGCTAAGCGGCGCATTTGTCAAACGCAAAGGGAATCGGACCCTTTTTTTTTAAATTTACCAATCAATAAGGAAGGGACCAACCCTCATATCTCACAAAATTCCCGCTACGTTGTCCGGAGCGGGGAGGGGGCGTCAATATCTGCCATGATTCTGTGGAAACGTTTTGCATCTTCGGCAGGCATATAGGCGGGACCGCCGATCAAGTCGGCCTTTATGAGTTTGTGCAACTCTTTTTCGGGCATGGTCGGCGCATTTCCGCGGCCGATCAATGCGGCTCCCCCGGGCTTCAACACCCTGTTGATTTCGGCAAGCCCTTCTTCCAGGCTTGGCCAGAACTGGTAACTTCCCCGTGAGATTATGATCTTGGCATAATTGTCCCGAAAAGGCAGAAAACAGGCGTCAGCAAAGACAAACGCTCTACAATGTAATCGGCCAGTTCAGAATAGACAACCGGCCGGCTTTCAGCGATTTTTGAGATGAAGCAACATGCGCACTCTCATTACGAAGTTGATGAATAGATCAGGTTAAGAAAAGGTCGGCTTTTTAGGCTTTTGCACGGTGTTTTACTGTCTGGCGACTCGTTTGTCCGAGCCCCGGGCCGTGGGATAACACCACTCCGCTTTTGTCATACTCTTAACCGCAACCTTTACTTAGTTACGCTTATATGAGATACTTAATTTTTTATCTAACCTGGATTATTCCTTGAAGTCGCGAATAATCCACTTTCGCCACCGGCAAAAGCCGTGGTTTTCGCGGCAAACGGGTTTCGCCACTTTGGCGAGCCGCTCAAGCGGCTAGCCTCATGTTTCCGGCGCAACACATTGAGCCAGGGTGATCTATCCATCAACTCGACGAGTTGATGGATAGATCAGGCTAAAGTGATTTGCGACGAAACTGGCGGCTTAAGCGTAACCAAGGAAGTGTGAGACTAAGTGTGGGACTAAGAGGGCGATGAAGTGTTGAGGGTGCCCGGTTGGCATCATGTGGTAATCAGTGATTTGGGGCAACAGGTGTTAAAATTTGAACGATAACGAAAGTTTTGAGAAGACCGCGAGTCAAGGGAGGTTTCATAGCATGAAAATACATCTACAATTGGTTTTAACTTCAATACTTGTTTGTGTGGCGCTGGCTGGTGACGCGATGGCAGATACTGAAAACACGCTCAAGGATATTAAAATCGTCAGGGGCCGGTTTGTTGACGAGCTGTTTGAAAACAAACCTTCCGCATCCAGGGTACGCGAGCTGATCGAAACAATACGCGAGGACGGAAGCTGGCCGGATATCAACTACAAAGATGTGTCAAGTACCGGATGGGATCACAAACGGCATCTGGCCAATATGCTGACGTTGAGCGTGGCGTTCAAAAGTCCGGGTTCAGAGTTTCACAACCAGCCCGCTGTTCGAGCAACGATATTGTCGGCGTTTGATTATTGGCTTAAACACGACTTTAAAGGACAAAACTGGTACCACAATATCATTTCGACGCCCAGCATGATAACCGACATTCTGCTGTTGATGAACGATGAACTTAATGCCGCTCAGCGGAAGAAGGCTTATCGCATTGCCGGCCGCGCCAACATGCAGAGCCGCTGGGCTCGCCCAGGGGCTGACCGGAGCCGGATCGCCGGAATTCTGGGGCGCTTTGCGTTGGTAAAGAAAGATGCTGAAACCTTGACGAAGGCGGTAAACGTGATGGCCAAAGCCGTGCATGTGACAACTCAACGGGGACTGCAGGGGGACATGAGCTATCAGCATCGAACCGATGGCGTGACATCGACACTGACCTACGGGCGAGCCTATCTATGGTCTTTTGCCGACTATGCGGACAAACTTGCCGATACTGCATTTGAATTTCCGGAGCATAGACTGAAACTCATGGTCGACTTTTGCCTGGACGGCATAGCCAAATCCATGGCGCACGGGCGTTATGACGATCCGCAGCAGGAGAACCGGGGCATCGCCCGCAAGCACGCGGGCGGTCCGGCGGATGTGGAGGCGCTCAAAGCCCTGGTGGCGGCCACGTCCTATCGCCGGGACGAGATGGAAACGCTGATAGCCGTGCGCAAGGGTGAAAAAGAACCGAACTATCGGTTTAACAAGTATTTCTGGCGTTCGACCTATCATACGCACCAGCGTCCGGCTTATTTCACGTCAGTGCGCCTGTATTCAAAGCGCAATCGCAGCATGGAAAGACCCTACAATGATGAAGGATTGCGCAATCACTATCTGGCTGATGGCGCCAATTTTATAATCAGGACGGGCGCCGAATACTTTAACGGCGAGGAAGGTCATAGCATATTTCCGGCCTATGATTGGCGCAAAATTCCCGGCGCCACGGTTGTTCAGAAAGAAGGAATGCCCAACTCCGACGCCATACAGCGACGGGGGCGCACCGAGTTTGTGGGCGGGGTGTCCGACGGAATATACGGGGCCACGGTTTTTGATTTTGACAGTCCCATTGACGATTTGAAGGCTAAAAAGGCCTGGTTCTTTTTTGATAATGAATACGTTTGTCTGGGCGCGGGCATTAAATCCGATGAGCAGCATCCGGTGGCGACGACGATGAATCAATGCTTGCTGAATGGCAATGTAGGGGTACTGAAAGGGGGGCGTATGCGGGGCGTTCGCCGCGGCTTGCATACGTTTTCAAACCTGAGCGCTGTCTGGCACGACCAGGTTGCCTATATATTTGCCTCGCCGACCGAAGTGCGTTTAAAAAACGACAAGGCCAAAGGGTCATGGTGGCGCATTACCCGGCAATCGTGGGCGCGTGGGGCCAAGAAGGTGGAGTTGGATCGGTTCATGCTGTGGATCGACCACGGGGCAGCTCCCGATAATGCCCAATATGCCTATGTTGTAGCTCCCGGCCTTGCGGCGGATCGGGTGGCTGACTACGTGTCCAACGCGCCGATTCGTATTCTGCATAATACATCTGCGCTTCAAGCTGTGGCTCATAAAAAACTTGGCATCACCTATGGCGTGTTTTATGAAAAAGGCGAGATGAAGGCGCTGAACGGCCCGAAAATCAAAGTCGGTCAGCCCGGCCTGGTAATGTGCCGGGTGCGCAACGGTCGTGTGCAGCGGCTGGCGGTGACCGATCCTACCGGTAAGGTGAAGACATTTCAATTTGCGCTTGATACGCGTTTGGACGGAAAAGGCGAACGCTGGGCTGCCAGGTGGAATCCTGATCGCAAGCAGACAGATATTAAGATTGATTTGCCCCGGAAGAATAAGGATCCGTCCCGGACCGTGATCCTTGATTTTGATCAATAGCAATAGGCGTATCCACTAGCCCGCATTTCTCGATTGCAGCTACTTGAAACTTGTTTTTGCGAAATAGATAAGCTTATAATCAAAAAACGTAGCGAGAGCTGAGAAAAATGCCCAAGAGAATATATAGAATACGGAAAAACCGGTTCAGGCAATGGAGATTATTGTTTGTCTGCATTGTGGTCGGCTGGAGCATGATGTCGGGCGCCGCTGCGCAGGGCAACCAGACCAATAAGGTTCGCAGCATGATCCTCATGATCGGCGACGGGATGGGATCAGCGCATATAAAAATGGCTGGTGATGCTGCGGGCAAACCTCTTGTCATGGAATCACTGCCGGTCAAAGGCCGGATTAAGACCGACGCTGCCAATGGTGAAATCACCGATTCAGCCGCTGCCGGCACGGCATTGGCTTGTGGTATGAAGACAGATATCGGGGTTATTGGGCTGTCACCGGACGGGGAAAAGCTCAAGAGCATCGCCGAACTCGCGCGTGACGCAGGCAAGCGTGTAGGCATTTTATCATCAGCCCCGGTAAATCATGCTACACCTGCGGCTTTTTATGCCAAAGTTCCTTCACGTGGCGCATATTATCAAATTGGCCTCCAGGCCTTCGCATCCGGCTTTGAAGTACTGGGCGCCGGGCTTCTGGGCGCCCGACAGGCACAAGGGAAAACTGGCGCGGGATCAGATTTACGGGAGTTGGCGGAAAATGCAGGTTACAAGACGGTTCGGCCCCGTGCTGAATTGAATGCGCTGGAACCGGGCGTATCGCGCGTGTTTATAGATCCTGATCGTTTTTACCCTGAACCGGGTGGGTCTTACACACGAAAATTTGATTCTGAGCGTGATATTACCCTGGCACAGATGACAGGGCAGGCGCTCAAGCTTCTTGATTCGGACGCCGGCTTTTTTCTTATGGTCGAAGGAGCTGCCATTGACTGGGCATGTCATGGCAATAATGTAACTGGAATGCTTATCGAAACTCTGGCTTTTGACGAAGCTGTTGCGGTTGCAAAAGCGTTCACCGAAGCCAATCCGGAAACCCTTCTGGTTATTACTTCCGACCATGAAACAGGCGGGTTAACGATGGGTGAAGAGTACAAACCGCAGATGGCCGACAGGCTGCTTAAATCGGGGGAGCCTGGCCGGACAACGATTCATGACTTGATTACCAGTCAGTTTGATTCCGGAAAAGAGAGCGACCCGGCCAGTTGGGAGGAAGCAAGCTCATATTTCTCTGATGTATTGGGAGTAAAGAACGACGAAAGCCTTGCCATGCTCAGGTCTGAATACAATGAAATTGCGGGTACCGAAGGCCTGGAGAAAAGTTATGCCATTCGAAAACTGGCGCGAAAGATCGTTAAATTAACTGAAATTACCGCTGGAATTACATGGACAACAGGTGGCCACACCGATACGCCCGTGCCTCTTTATGCCATGGGTCCCGGATCGGATCGATTTGAAGGTTTGCAGGAAAATATAATGGTTGCGCACCATGGCATAGCCTTGCTTATCCCGTCTTCTTCATCTGTCCCCGCCAAAAAAAAATAGCGCCGGCAAAAGTGGCGGAACAAGAATGCCGGAATGATAATAGACAGCGCTGTATGGTATTGTGTTTTAAAAGCTCTGCGCATTATCAAGGATGAATTTTATCAGGGTGGCGAAAATTATGAAAGTAATTAACGAAAACTGGAGAATCAGTATGAAATACAGATCAGCAATAATCGCAGCCACTACCTTGATATCAACTGTCTGGGCTTCCAATGCCTACGAGCCGACCTGGCTGCCCGATGGAGAGGAAGTCAAAAAGGCCGTGGCAGCGCGGCGCGGCAAGACGGAACTCTCGAAGCTCGCGCTGTCCATGGAGCCCGGGACGTGGGCGAAGCTGAAGACGGAAATGCCGGACAGGTTGTGGAGCTCGCCGCGGGCTCAAAGCCCTAGTGGCAAAGGACGCGATTGGGGTGGCCTGCATATCGGCACCTGGTCGGACGATGCGCATTGGGACAGCCGCACCGGACAGTTTCTGTTTTTCGGTGTTCGTAAAACCCGCAAGTTCGTGGCTTACTCCGAAGAGGAAAACAAGTGGCGCGTGATCGAATTCGTTGGCAAAGAAAATGCGCCTGGCCTTTACCAGAAATTCGGCCATCAGTATTCCTGCAATGCGTTTGACCCTGTAAACAGCATCTTCTTCACCCTGAATTCGCGCTACGATGTCGTCAACGACACATGGCAGCCGCTGATCGAAGGCGAAAAACCGGGGCGAGGGCCCATGACTCTGGCCTATTCCGTTGCCTTGAAAGGGCTGTTGGCGCCGACAAAGAAAGGGAAGATGCAATTCTTCTCCGATGCGCAACGCACCTGGACGGAACTGGGCCCATCCCACGCGCACGGCTATCACGGCGTCGCGCGCGACAATCCGTTCCGGCAGGAAGTCCTTTTCATGGCCGGCAACAATTCCGAAGCCGTTGCCATTGTGGACAAGGACGGCAAGATTCATCCCATGAAAGACTATCCGCACTCCTGCGGCATCCGCCATAACATCATCACGGTGGATCCGCAGTCGGGCCGCTACCTGATCATGGATCCACGGCACCCTAAATTCTACGAGTTTGATCCTGACCTGAACGAGTACCGGCTGCTCGACGATTTCAGCAAAACCCCGTATCCCGGGCAATTGCTTGCTGCCTATATTCCTGAATACGGAGTCAGCATGTGGACTGGCGGCAGCGGTGTGCATCTCTACAAACACAACCCGGACGGCGTAGCGCCGAAACTGGCTCCGGAAGCGATCGCGAAAAAACTGTCATGGAACTCCGCTATTGCCGGGGGAGACGTGAGCGAAGGATCGCCCATTCCGGAAACATTCATCTGCATTAATCCCGGACGGGATGCGGGGACGGGCTCGACCAACGAGTGGGCGAGGGTCATCCCGATGGACTTGCAGGCAGGAGAGTATTCTCTGATCATTGATGGTCTGAAGAGTCAACAGGAATATTTTGTTCGCGCATATGCCCTGAATTACGTGGGGGATGACTGGTCGGAAGCCCGCAGTTTTACGACTGATCCAGCGCCTCCGAAGGTGGCGCAACTGACCATCGACGGCGATCAGCAGATCGATGGCGAGGCCCCGTTCATTGCGTTCAAGGAAACGCCTGATCATCCCCTGTACGCAGTGGGCGAAAGTCCCGACTGGCTGTACACTTTTGCCGATTACGGCGCCAGGCCAACGCCGCTGCATCTGGGCGCGCACAAGTTCTTCAGCGATCAAGAGCGAGGAAAGCTGATTCTGGATCTTAACGCTGGAGCGATTTTTGGGAAAGGCGACCTTGCGATCCTGACGTTCCGGAGCGAGAACAGGAGTTCGGCCCATATCACAATTCGCAACGCGGGTGTGATTGACATTGGGGGCATAGACACCCATGCGGAACATAACCGTTCCAATTCCGACTATCGTGCCGGCCACATTCGAATCGGCGCGCCGGACCAGCGTGCCAAGGCCATGCGCATCGGCTATCTTCATGCCTACGCTACCGGCGCGCGCGCCGGGTCGGCGGATATTACCGTGTATGGATCCGGTGATGTAACCATCGGCACATCCAAAACGCCCGGCGAGATTCGCACCGACACCAAAGCATGGAATGGGTCCGATATTGTCGTTGACCACTTAGGAAATCTTACTGTCGGCGCCATTAAGACGCGCACGGAGGGATGGCGCGGAGGCTCCCATCCCGGTTGCATTACCCTCAACGGCAACAACAGCAGCGGTGATGCGAAAATCGACCGGATTGTGGCGTGGAACAGCCGGAGCAGAGTAGGCAAAAGCCGGCCAGACCCCATGACCATCGCAAACTACCGTAATGTAATTCTTGGCGATATTGACGGCAGCTACACCGGCGACGGCCGGCGGCCGATGGCCGACCTGAATATCGACACCGGCATTACCGGCAACATCGTTGTCACCGGAAAGCTGGATCTGGGCTCTACGTATGAGCATAAAGACCCGCAGAACGCTAAGCAGCGCGGCGCGGCGCGCCTGGTCTGCAAGGGGACAGTAGGGGTTGCCCGGCTTGACCTGGATCGCGTACGCTACATTCTTATGGACAGCGGCAGCGGGACTTCGGTAATCAAGGGTAAGCTTGCCAACTTTGACGTGGGTGAAGCCAGCGGCGCCGGGACGAAAAACGATCCGAAAATCTCCAAAGAAACCCGCCTGCGCGCACCTGCAGGGCAGACCGTGAGTTACGGCTATAAGAAGGGTGGTGTCAATGATGCGCTAGGCGGCCATGTCTGGCAACTGCGGGGCAAGGACGGCAAGGAACCGGGTGGATTGCTGATGCCGCGACCGTAAATTAGATTGTCGGCAAGATCAAAGGCTCTGTCAAAAGCAATATGAAAAACGGCTACATGAATGTGACAAAACAACATCGAAAGAAAGGAGAAAATTGTTCATGAAAACAGCAAGCGGATGGATGATGCTGGCGACAGGATTGGCGGTTGCAACCCTGGCGACAACAAGCGTTCGGGGCGAGGAGGAGGACAAGACGGAGCAGCCGCTGGACATGGCGGCCGAGATACAGCGGGCGAAAGAGGCAATGGCGGCGCTGCCGAGCGAGCCGGGTCCGCACATTGAGAAAATCAAGGCCATGGGCGACGACGAATGGCTCGACCTGGGCGCCCCGGCTCCGGATCCGAAGTGGGGCAGCCGGCGGGGGGCATCCTACACGTCGAAGATGGCCTTTGCGCCGGATCTGCGCGGCGCCTTCGTGACCGGGGAAGGCCCGCATGCCCGTGCGCATTGGCCCGATATCATGACGGATCTGTTTTTCTACGACATCAATGCGCATGCCTGGATTTGCGCGGCGCCGCCGTTTCACTTCAGAACCCAGAAACTGACCGTTGATGAAAACGGGTTCGAGGTGGACGAGACGGGCCAGCCGCTGCCCTATACCATGGGACACGGCTGGCAGCAATTCGACTACATCAGGGATACGCGCCAGTTCATCGGCGTTTGGCCCGGCGTCACGCATTCCATGAGGATCATGCGTCCGCTCCGAAAAGCATGGACGGAAGGGAAGGAACTGGCCGCGAAAGGCCATCCATGGTTCTGGGATGTGGCGAGCGGCCGCTGGGAACGGCATATCACGACGGGCGATGTTCCAACCCTGAAGGAGCACAATCATGTTGTGCAATACGTCCCTGCAATGAAAAGCACCTTCTATTTCCAGATGCATACCAACCTGCGCGGCATCTACCGCTTCGATCACGGATCGAACCACTGGACGCAGGTCGGCTCGCGCGTGGACAGGGACAACAAAGGGTGCGTTGCCCTGGACACCAAACGCACTCGCCTCTATGTGGCGCACGGCGGGAAAGCGTACGATTTTGAAACAGGCGAATGGCACGATCTTGCCGGAGCAAAGATCTGGAAGCAATTCGTTGGTCCGACCTCGGCGAACCTGACCTATGACTCGGCCAACGATGTTGTGGTCGCCTATCGTTATTACACTCGCCCCGGCTGGAAAGATCCGGACAACTATGTACGGATTTACGATGCGGCAGCGGATGCCTGGCTGGACGAAAAACGCGAGGGCCCACCAGGAAACGGCGGCGTGAACTATGCGCAGTACAACGCCTTCTACGATCCGGAGCTCAATGTGCATTTCATGTACGCGGCCAGCGACGGAAGCTCCGAAGGCAAGATGTGGGCATATCGGTATAAGCGGACAGAGTAACCGGGCGAACGACTGACAAACATAAGAAGGATAAGTATGAACTACAGATCAACAATCATCGCAGCCACTATTTTAATATCAACTGTCTGGGCTTCCCATGCCTACGAGCCGACCTGGCTGCCGGGCGGCGATGACGTCAAGGCGGCGGTGTCTGCGCGGCGCGGCAAAACGGAGCTATCCAAGCTGGCTTTGTCGATGAAGCCGGGCACATGGGCTACACTCAAGGTCGAGAAATCGACCGCCGAGGACGAGGTCATCACCCGCGAGGATTGGCCGGGGCATCAGCTTGTGATACCACACCGCCATGTATTCAAGTCGCCTCTGCTTGATGGGGGAAGGAACAATAAAGGATTGGGCGGGTTGCATATCGCGGGGTGGAGCGACAATGCATTCTGGGACAGCCGGACCGGACAGCTTCTGTACATGGGGCTGCGCCAGACCCGACGGTTCGTTGCTTTTTCCGAGGAGGCAAACGCCTGGCGCACCATGGATATAGATCCCCTGAGCGATAATCCCGTCTGGTTCCAGAAGTTCGGTCATATCTACGGAACCAGCGGTTTCGATCCCGAGCGCAGCCGGTTCTATCATACGTACCGTGATTTCAAGAATTCGAAGTTCGATCTCGATCTTAAAGGCGGTTTCTCATGGTACGATGTGGTATCCGGCAAATGGACCAAGCTGCCGCCGAGCATTGGAGGGAGCATGTCCGTCGAATATTTCACTGCCATGGACGGACTGGTTGTGTTGAGAAAGGAGATGGTGTTCTTCAGTCATGAACGGCAGGCCTGGGAGAAAATGAATAACGGTGAGTCCCCGGTTGACGGCTATCACAGCCTGTTCCGGCATAATCCGATGCTGCAGGAAGTCCTGATGGCCGGCGGCAATCGCAGTCCGAAAGTGGTGGCCAGACTGACCAAGGAAGGTAAAATCGAGCGTCTGAAGAACTTTCCCGGCAAATCACTGAGCATCAAGCTCGACCATGTTATGATCGACCCGGCCAGCGGAAGATATCTTATTTGCGATGCTGTGAAGGAAGGCAAAAAGACTATAAGGAATTTATACGAGTTCGACAGCCGCACGAACCAGTACCGCTTGGTTCCTCCGTTTACCGAGGGGTGGCCGTTCGGAAAATACGGCATGCCGGTTTCCGCCTCTATTCCGGAATACGGGGTGACGATCTGGGGCGAGGGCGGCAACATTCATCTGTACAAACACGACGCATCGGCGGATTATCCGGTGGTGGAGCCCGAGACGAAAGCCGGGGAGTAACTGGAATGTTGGTATAAAAAGTAGTGAAAGTTGTGTGTGAGTTGTGGAGATGAACACTGGACATCGAACATCGGATGTGACAGAACGGAAAAACAAATAAAGCAGGGGATGAAAAGAAGAGATGAATAGACGCGAATTCATCAAGACCACCGGGATTGGCCTGGCAGCGTTTGCCGCTGGCAAATATGGTTTCTGTGCGGAAAACGGAGTGCGGCCCAATATAGTCTGGATCTTTCCCGACGACCATGCGTATCAGGCCATCGGGGCTTACGGCGGGAGATTAGAAGGGGAAAAACTGACGCCGAACATCGACTCTCTCGCGCGCGATGGGATGACATTCGACCGCTGCTACGTGGCCAACTCCATCTGTATGCCCAGCAGGGCGACTTTGCTGACGGGCAAACATAGTCATCTGCACGGCCAAATGACCAATCGGAATCGCAGCGCGTTTGATCATGACCAGCAGCAGTTCCAGACAATACTCCAAGCCAACGGGTACCACACTGCTTTGTTCGGTAAAATCCACTTGAGAGGAAAACTGCAGGGGTTCGATCACTGGGAAGTCATGAAGGATCAGGGTAAATACTGGCATCCGCGGCTGATCAGTAATAAATGGAAGGGCATGAAGGCATACTTCGGGAAACATTCCACGGATGTAATTACCTCTCACTCCCTGGCATGGCTGCAGAACAGACAAGAGAAGGACAAGCCTTTCATGCTCATGGTTCATTACAAAGCCCCTCACCGCAATTGGCAGCCCACGAACCGATGGAAAGAGAAGTTCAAGGACAGGACATTTCCGGAACCGGAAACTCTTTTTGACGACTACGAAGGCAGGGGTACCGCGGCGCGGGAGCAGGACATGTCTATTGCGGAAACCATGAGAATGGAAAAAGATATAAAAGCCGACCAGCCTGAAAGGCAGGCCGAGTTGGCCGGGATTGATCCGGACGACAAGAAGGCGCTTATCCGGCTCAAGTACCAGTGGTATATGCGTGATTATCTGGCGTGTGTCGCGGGCGTGGACGAGGGTGTCGGACGCTTGCTGGACTATCTGGAAGAGAGCGGCCTTGCCGAGAACACCATTGTCATGTACTCGTCAGACCAGGGCTTTTACCTCGGGGAACACGGATGGTTCGACAAGCGTTTCATGTATGAAGAGTCTTGCCGCACACCCTTGGTGGCGCGCTGGCCGGGTGTGGTGCAGCCCGGAACGCGCAACAGTGACCTGGTACAGAATATAGACTTTGCCCCGACTTTCCTGGATATTGCCGGCGCGCCCGTACCGGGCGACATGCAGGGGCGCAGTATTGTCCCGCTCCTGAAAGGGCGGACCCCGGCGGACTGGAGGCGTTCGCTTTACTACCACTACTATGAGTTTCCCGGCGAGCATTCAGTGCGCCGCCACGAGGGAGTGATCGGCAAGCGGTACAAACTGATTCGCTTCTATGGGGGCGGCGTGCCTGGTGGCGAGGAATGGGAGTTCTACGATCTCAAGACCGACCCGGGCGAAATGAAAAACATCTACGGCGACGCAGCGCAGCAGGATAGGATCAGAGAATTCAAAAAAGAGCTGCAGCGTCTGCGAAAGTTTTACAAAGTGCCGGAGCAATGACGTCGCCGTTCCGTTTCTGCGCATGATTTCCATTGTCATATTCTGGCCACGGTGACAAATTCAGTCGGAAAAAAGAGGGGATTATGAGCAAAACAGAAGGCTTGATTACCGCCGTGCCAACTGCGTTTCGTGAAGACTGGAGCGTGGACTTAAAGGCGATTGCGCCAATGGCCGATCATGTGTGCCGGATTGGTTGCGCTGGCGTGTCTGCCTCTTTGTCGGTGAATTGCAGCGGGTTACCGGATAACCCGCTGTACCTGCAAAGTACAGCAGGTTGTGTCAACCTGCTGCCGGGTTATACGAGAATCTTCCTTATGTATAGTGCTACTATGCAAGAAGCGGATATCCTTGTCAAGCTGCCAACGTCATTTTCACGGGTGGCGCGTCTCGCGACATACCGTGCAAAAAATTGTTGGCAGTTTTAAAAAAGTGTTGATGGGTCGAGCAGTCGAGATCCATGATACACGGTTAAGATTTCGACTGTGTCTTTCCTGAATCTGTAAACAATCCGATAGTTGCCAAAGATGATTTCTCTGATGACTGGATTGCCTGCTTCGGGAACCATTCTGCCGGATTCAGGAAAGTCAATAAGCCGATCTGCGGCACGCAAGACGTCGATCGCAAAAAGCTGAGCGTAAAATTCTGAACCTGAATCCGGCAGTAGAAAACCACTAATGGACACTAAATAGCACTAATGTTTTGAAATAGCTGGAAAAAGCATCAAAAGAAAACTTCATGAGCACATTGAACCCTGCACCAAATGGGTGCAGTTGCATTGTGGATAATACCCTCATTTATTCGTGTCTATTCGCCTGCCTGTGCGTGTCCGCACGCAGACAGGTGTGCATTCGTGGTTCAACTGCTCTTTATAGGCTGAATCATTGGCAATGAATTCAGTGATAGCTTCAAGATCGTCCGAGGCCTGCTGAGTCCATCTTAGCTCAGCCATTTTGCCATTCTCTCCTTCACTTGAGTATGCGAAAGAGTTTGGCCGGAATCGGCTTGTTGTATGCCTCTCTCGATTTTGGAAAGGAAAAACAGCCGTTCCATGGCATCTTCAATGGATGCATCTTCTGGCAAGTATTGTACTGCGTGAATAACTTTATCTTTTACTGTCATGCCGAAATAGTATCACCTCACCTGGATATTATCAATTTATTTTACTGTCAACGTTAACATGAGCGAATTGCGCAGAATAAGATGTTACCGAAGCATCAGCCCTGATCGGGCAGGTTCGCACGATGACTGGGTTTTCTATCCGGATCGACCAGGGGGGCAGTAGGCCGCCAGTATAGGTGGTGACTGGGGCGCGCCCACCCCTCTTCCTGTTGGCCATCCAGGTTGGCCTGAAAACACTTCTTACCGATGCATCTTACCGATGTCACATCTTGACATTTGACAATTCATCCAAGGCATTTAGAGCGGGCAGGCGGGCCTGCCCGCCCTCCCGCTGGTCGGGGGCAGGCGGGCAGGGTGGGTGACTGGGGTGGAGCAGATGAACGTGCCATAATCTTCAGGCTGTATCTCAATCAGCCAACAGAAGCAATGCCTGATTGTTAATTATCAGGTCGGACCCTGTGATCCATATTTTCTCGATCTGGTACTTGACCCTGAAGTCTTCGGTCTGACCCTGAAGCCTGACAGGGTGCGGTTTATGAATGGGGGGCGTTGGAATTTACCAGGGCCCGGACGAGGCGGGTCTGGTTATAGTCTACTTGTCCTTTGGCGGCTTCAACTATGGGCTTAAGGCGTTCGGAACCGTGTTGTTCGAACAAGTATTCGATCAGCCTGCGCTTTTCGGGGGGCACAAAGGTGTCAATGTCAACGGGCTTGTTCTCCTGGATCAGTCGCTCTATATGACGATAGATAGTGTTTTCAGTTTTACCGTATCGAGCGGCGATGGTGGCAACTGACATTCCTTTCCGAAGAAGTTCCCAGGTCTGCTCGTGAGGGCCTGGGCTCTCTACCGGAGAAAAAGTTTCGAGAGATTCAAAGGAAGATGGGTTGGAGTCCTGCAGTGGCGCTGCGCCGGGGTTTTGCTCCTGGAATTGCGTTATTGCCTGCATGAACTGGTTACAGTAGCGGGCGAGCTTGGTTTCGCCGACCCCGGTGATCTGGAGCATGTCGGAGCGGGTTGTCGGAAAGTACCTGGCCATTTCGTGCAGAGCACGGTCGGAGAATACCACGTATGGCGGAACGCCCTGCTCTGAGGCGAGTTTCTTCCGAAGGTCGCGCAGATTTTCGAAGAGATCTGAGTTGAAATCCCCAATTTCTGCAGCGACGCTTCCGTAGCGACGCTTTGCGGCTTTTCTGACGGTTTTGAGTATATGGACGGGGCGGTTACCGAAAAGGACTTCCCTGGATTCGGGCTGAAGCTGGAGAACGGGGTATTCGTTGTCAGTCTGAAGGATCAGGCCCTGGGCGAGCAGGTTGTCGATAATCTGGCGCCAGTGGCGTTTGTCATGATCCTGTCCTGCCCCGTATGTCTTTATGCGGTCATGACCGAGCTGCTGGATTTTTGCCGTCTGGCTGCCGGTTACCACCGACACAATGTGGTTTATGCCGAACCGTTCGCCGGTGCGGGCAATGGCGGACATGATTATCTGGGCATCTCGGGTGGCGTCAATGCTTTCGACTTCGCCCTCGCAGATATCGCAGCAGGGGAAGTTGCTGGCTGGCTCTCCCGCTTTCCCGTTTTTCGCGGGATTGTGGCGGGTCATCGGATCCTGCGGGCATCCCAGTAGCCCCGGCTTCACCGAAATCGAGTGCCGGCGCTGGGCTTCGGTGAAGTCGGCGCGACTATTTGGGGGCCACTCTTCGCCAAAATAGTTAAGAAGTTGTTTGCGCCGGCAGGCGTTTACGGTTGCGTAGTTTACCATTTTGTTCAGATGCCGGAGTTGGCGCATTTTCTCGTCCTGGTTTTCGAGTTGATCTATGAAGAAGCGGATTTTAGGGATATCGCCGTAGCCGAAGAGAAGCAGACAGGTTGCAGGTTCACCGTCGCGGCCGGAACGACCGGTTTCCTGATAATAGCTTTCAATGTTTTTAGGCAGGTCGCCGTGCAGAACGTAGCGGACGTTGGATTTGTCTATGCCCATACCGAAGGCAATGGTTCCGACAATCACATCGATCTCATCGCGATTGAAAGCTTCCTGGTTTCTGACGCGCGTGCTGTCCTCCAGTCCAGCGTGGTAAGGCAGGGCCTTGATTCCGTTTCGAACGAGCATGTTTGCGGTCTGTTCGACGCTCTTGCGGGTGGTCCGGTACACAATGCCGGAATCACCGGGCCGGGACTTAACAAACCGCAGAATCTGGTCGCCGGGCTTTGCCTTGGCTACGACCTTGTAGTAGAGGTTGGGGCGGTTAAATGAAGCGCGCACAACATGCGGCGAACGAAGCCCGAGTTTGGCAACAATGTCGTCCTGGACCTTGTGCGTTGCCGTCGCTGTGAAGGCAGTGACTGGTACATCGGGAAATTCCCCGGTGAGCTTGCCAAGGTTGAGGTAGTCCGGCCGGAAATCGTGACCCCATTCCGAAACACAATGAGCCTCATCAATGGCAACAAAGGACAGCTTAACGCGTTTCAATGCGGCAATGAATTCCGGCATGGCGAAACGTTCCGGAGAGACATAGATCAGGTCCAGTTTTCCGTCCGTCAGTTCACGTTCCACGCCGCGTTTCATTGACGCCGAAAGAGAGCTGTTAAGGAACGAGGCCCGGAGCCCGGTGGCGATGGCAGCGTCGACCTGATCTTTCATGAGCGAGATCAGAGGGCTGATAACTATGCAGGTGCCATCCATGATATGGGCCGGAAGCTGGTAGCACAGAGACTTGCCGCCGCCTGTGGGCATAACTACGAATGCGTCCTGCCGGGCAAGAATGGCCTCGACTATCTCCTGCTGGTTGGAAAGAAAAGAATGGAACCCGAATAGGTCTTTAAGGACATGGGCAATATCTTGTTGTCTGAATTCTGTCATGTTTTTGAAACCAGTAATGAACGCTAATAGAAGCTGATAATAGGCATGAATCGCATGCCGACAACCTGATAATGGGAAACGTTTTGAATTGAGTCAAGATTTTGCGGAGAGAGCGGGGATGTTTGTGAGTTGGTGGGTTTGTGGGGCAGCAGGTTGCGGGACAACCTGCTGTACTTT
>CAYYVQ010000049.1:0-24335 GCA_964475205.1 uncultured Victivallales bacterium
CGCAAGCAGGCGGGCAGGCCAATGACTAATGACCAATGACCAATAACTTCTGTTCCCTGACCGAATCTACATTATGACCCGAAGGGAGCTTTGTCGAGTCTTTTGGCGATGGGTTCAAGGTCTATGCTATCTGTGACATCGGTGTAATCCGTGGAGGAACCGGAATTCAGGTTTGGACTTCTCTTGTCAAACGCCTATAATTATGAACGGGAATTTCTGAGGGACTTCAATTTTCGGGGAGCAATGACAGGCATGGGAATTATAGGCAATACTGGAGCTGCGGTTCTTAGTCGCTGGGCTTCTGTCCGACACACTATAACAGTTCTTTGCGGTGTGCTTTATCTTGCCGTCAGGCCTGGAATGTGGCCGCGGACGGTCAGGGACGTGCTTGGACGCCAGGTCGTATTTACAGGCTTTGACGCCTTGCCTTTGGTGGCGCTTGTGGCTGTGCTTGCCGGAGTTTCCATAGTCTCCCAGGCTCAACTCTGGCTTGCAAGGATAGGACAGACAGCTATGCTTGGTTCGCTGCTGGTCAGCGTGCTGATAAGAGAAATTGCTCCCCTGCTTGTTAACTTTATTGTGCTTGGCCGAAGCGGGACAGCGGTTGCCACCGAGCTGGCGAATATGCGGGTACACAAGGAAATCGAGGTTCTTGAGGGCCAGGGAATAGACACAATGCAGTACCTAGTGATGCCTCGTGTTTTGAGTTTTGCGGCATGTGTATTTGCCCTGGCAATATTCTTCAGCGCAATTGCGTTTCTCTCCGGTTTTATTTTTGCAGGTCTCACGGGGTCGGCCCCAGGCGATATCACCGGTTTTGCGGAAAATATAATGGGAGCTGTCGGCCCGGCGGACATATACGGTTTTCTTGCAAAAACGCTGGTTTCGGGGGCCGCGGCAGGAACTATATCCTGTATTGAAGGTTTGGGCGCGTGCGAATCAATAAACGAAACGCCTCGGGCAGTGACCAGGACAGTAGTTAAATCTCTGGCAACAGTTCTGTTTATATCGGCATTGGTGTCGTTGTTGACCTATGTCTAACCTTAGGAATTTAGATTCAATTATGCGCCTGAAGAGGGTACAACCACGGATTGCACTGATAAAACGGATTTTTGCTTTATATCCATCATTCTTATACCGCACCCGTGCAATCAGTGGTAAGTGTCTACGGCTGAGTGCCGTGTTTCATGGTGCTGACGAGTTCAGGAATAGATCAGGTTAGCCCATAATATTGGTTTCTGAGAAAATGAAAAAGATACTTGAATTTATTGAAACAGACTTTGAAGCGGATGATAATCGCGTCTTCAGCTTGAAAAATATCAATGTATGCGTTTTTGAAAACGAAATTACAGGCATATTTGTGGAGCCCGAAGAAAAGGATATTCCATTGTTTGACCTTGCGGAGGGAATGGTCCGGCCCTCACGGGGGGCGGTGGAATTCATGGGAAGGCGATGGCAGGAGATGGGCGCTTCCGAACTTCTGAAGAATCGGGGCAGGATTGGACGCACTTTCGGCGCAAACGCATGGCTGAGCAATCTTACGGTTCTGGAAAATCTTCTTCTGGGGCAGAGGCATCATACGAAACGCCATGAAAAAGATATACGCGAAGAAGCGGATCGTCTGGCATCTGTGCTTGGGGTAGACAGAATACCCCATGTCCACTCATTTTCAGTGCCCGGCCACACACTTCGCAAGAGTGAATTGATCCGGGTCTTTCTTGGCCGGCCCGATCTTGCCCTTATCGATCTGGCCGGAAGTAAAGGCGACAGGGCGGATCTGGACAAGCTGTTTGCGTTGTGCAGGGAAACGGCCGGCAACGGGACCGCGTTTTTGCTTACGACCGCGGACAGGCAAATCTGGGAACGAGTAAGACAAGAAGCAAACCGTAACTTTATCCTTGGGTTGGATGGCACATTAAAACAACTGGAGAATCCGGTATGAAAAGAGAATTTAAATTCAGATATGCCAATGAAATAGCCGGCGCCTTTGTGTTGTTGGCGCTCATTCTTGCTGTTGCCGGGATTATTATGACTGCTCACTACCGGGGATGGTTTGAGAAACGCTTTGAGGTCAGGCTGGTATTTGAGACGCAGCAGGGCAGCTACGGACTTAAAGAAGGCGATGAAGTCAGGGCCGGAAATACGCGCGCAGGCAGTGTTAAAGAGATAATTCCTACTGAAGGCGGCAAGCTGGAGGCGGCGCTGGAAATCAAGGAAAGATTCAATCCGCTTGTCAGGAAGGATTCGGTCGCGCGTATCAAGAAAAAATTTGTTGCAGCCGGAGACACATATGTTGAGATTAGCCGCGGCAAGAAACAGCCGGTGGAAGACGGTGATTACATTAAAGTGGTCAGGGACCAGGAATTAATGGACCGGCTGCAGGAAACACTGAACAAACTAGAGGAGACGGCGCTCCCAATGCTGGACGAAACTCGTGAAATCATGGAGCGTGTGAACGGGATTCTAACGAGCGTAGACACCGGAAAGGGTCTGGCAGGAGCAGTCATTAACGATAAAGAACTGAGTGATCGAGCATCGGGAATTGTAAGGAATATGGAGAGAATGTCTTACGAGCTTACAAATACAGCGCACAGGATCGATATGATCATGGAATCAGTCGAGGGAGGCGAGGGGATTGTCGGCAAGCTTTTGAATGACAATGAAATGGCCGAGGCTGGTGGAGAAGTCGTCGTGACGGTGTTGGACGCTGCTGAAGAAGCCAAGCGGACGCTGCAGGAATCCAGAAGGCTTATTGAAGGACTGCAAAAGCACTGGCTGGTCCGCAAATACGTTGAAAAGGGAGACGAGATTCAAGCCGTGCCGACGGTCTATCTGAAAGGCCATTTTGAGAGATCCGCCGGAGATTTTCGCGACAAGTTGGAACAAGCCAGGCTTCGCAACGACAGGAAAAATATAGCCGAATTTTCCTACAAGCTGGCGGTGCATCATTACCTTCAGGGAAACCTTAAGATGGCTTTGCGCCTTGACCGGGAGGCAGCAGTGGAAATGGACAGGCTTGGCGCGCAGACAACATGGACTGAACTCCTGCGAGCTGCCATATGGCGCCGACAGGGACGCGATCAGGAAGCCGTCGATGCCTTGGAAAACATCCTTGGCGAACTGAAAGGCTGGTCGTACGATCGCAAGGCCCGTTTGTACGTGCATACTTTGCTTTTGTCTCTGTATGCAGAGAATGCCAGAGAAAAACGCGCTGCCAGACAAGCCGACGCGGTAAAATCTTTTGTCAGCCGCGAGGATTTGAACGAGCTTAAGGCTCCGGCTTACAATACCCTGGCAATATACTACAGAAAAAAGAATGAGCCTGTCAGAGCAGCAGAATACGCCATCAAAGCCTCGGAATCTCTTGCAATCTTGAAGAACTATCAGTACATGAGAAAAACTCTCGTTGCTGCAGCCGAAATGCTGGCTGATGGCGGCAGGAACCGGGAGGCCGCTCACCGATACCTTCAGGCCGCTCGCAGTTATTCAGCAGAGGGCGGAAATCGCGCTATCGCTCAAAGCCTTCTGGACCAGGCAACTGAACAAGCCAGACTCTCGGGATCCGCAGACCTGCTTGATCTCGCCGCCAATTTTGGGGGCGATACTGAAAATATCCCGGAAAACTAAAATGTGAATTTTGGATCCGGGATAAAAACAAGCAGTCAAAACAACCCGCCTCCAGCCTCTCCTTCCCGGTTGGTACGGGAAAAAATGGCGGAATGTCCAACTTTTGTGTTGAATTCCTCATGAAGGTAATTTATTCTCAGAATGGTTTTGTGCACCGTTAAGAATTTAGGAGAAGTGATTTAGTTCAAATTGGAAACAGGGATTGACACCGTCTCTTCTGTAAGGTATTAGTAGAGAAAACCTTAATGTCCTTAAGATGCAAGCTTGTCCAGCGTATCTCCAGAATTGTCCGTAACTTTATGTCAGGCAGGGAGAGGCGCTTCAGGACCACAGCAGCTAAAATCGGGATTCCCTGGGATCCGCATTCTCAATTTATAACCCTAGTTGAGGCGCGATAATATGTCAAAGAAGAAGATCTCTCGATCAGACAAGAATAAAAATTCCGGGAAATCAACAGTTGCGGAGAAAAAGGCTGTAAAGAAAAAGACTACAAAGAAAAAGGCGCAAAAGAAGAAAGCAGTGAAAAAAAAGACAGCGGGGCGGAATTCACGCACGGGAAAGAATGCGTCTGTAAAGACGAGTAAGAGGGGCAGGCCTGCCGGAAAATCTACAAAGCGGAAGGATGATGCCGGAAAAGCTTCTGGCGCAAATGTCGATGATAGCGTGGCGGCGGACAAGGCGGAAGGGCATCAGCAACGCACTGAAAAGATCAGGGAACTTGTCAAGCTGTCTGAAAGCCAGGGTTACCTTACCTACGAGGATATCAACGAGTTAATTCCGCAAAGCGTTATCAGCTCCGATGAACTTGAGTCTTATCTGATTCTTCTTCGCAGCATGGATATAGAGATTATTGAAGCTTCCGAAGTAGACCGTCACAAGAAGAAGGCCTTGAGAACTACGAAAGGCGGCCGCGCCAAGCTGGATTTTTATGACGACCCCATTCGTATGTACCTGCACCAGATGGGACAGGTGCCTCTGCTGACAAGGGAGCAGGAAGTCGAGATATGCAAAAGAATCGAACAGGCTGAAATAGGTGTAAGAACGGTATTCAACCAATTTGGATTCGCCAGCGATAAATATATGCTTCTTATTGCCATGCTTGAAGAGGGCAAGGAGCGGTTTGATAGAATTGTGACAGACAAATACGTGGACAGCCGCGACCAGTACGTTGATGCTCTTCCGGAAAAAAAGAAGGAGATGACAAGGATTCGCAGTAAGCTTCAGCGACAGTTTGAAGCTTCAATCAAAACGCGGCTCACAAGCAAAGAAGTCAAAAGAAAAAAGAAAGCCGTTGAAAAAACCAGACAGGAAATGAGCAAAGCGCTTGATGAACTTCATTTCAAGCAGAAGGTTGTAGAAGCTATGGCTGCGGAGACCGAAGGGTTCTACAAGAAGTTTGAAGTCTGCCTTGCGGAAATTGCAGAACTGGAAAGTAAACGTAAGAGCAAGAGCCGGGACAATGACCTCAGGGAGAAGAAGAAGGAATTGAGGGAGATGGAAAAGGCAGCTTGCATGGAAAAGGAGGAGTTTGAGGAAAAATACAAAGAGATGACGCAGTTTCTCCTGGATGGTCAGAAGGCCCGCACAGAGATGGTCGAAGCCAATCTGAGACTGGTAATCAGCATTGTCAAAAAATATATGAATAGGGGATTATCTTTCCTTGACCTGATCCAGGAAGGAAACACCGGTCTGATGAAGGCGGTGGAAAAGTTTGAGTACCAGCGCGGGTACAAGTTCAGCACCTATGCAACCTGGTGGATCCGACAGGCGGCTACCAGGGCCATAGCAGACCAGGCAAGAACAATTCGAATTCCGGTTCATATGATCGAAACCATCAACAGGCTTCTGCGGGTGCAGAAGAAACTTGTGCAGGAGTATGGAAGGGAACCGACAGCGGAAGAAGCCGCTGCAGAGATGGATATGCCCGTGGAAAGAGTTCGCGCGGTATACAAGATGGCGCAACAGCCGATTTCGCTGCAAAATCCGATTGGCGACGGCGAAGACGCCCATTTTGGCGATTTCATAGAAGACAAGAGCGCCGAGAATCCATCAGAAATGACAGCATACAGTATGTTGAAAGATCGGCTTCAGGATGTGCTTGGCACCCTGACGTCGAGGGAAAGAGCTGTATTGGATTACCGTTTTGGCCTGTCGGATGGTTATTCGAGAACCCTGGAAGAAGTAGGGCGTAGATTTAATGTTACAAGAGAGCGAATAAGGCAGATAGAAGCAAAAGCTTTGCGCAAGCTCCGGCACCCTACGCGTATGAGAAAACTGGAAGGTTTTCTCGAAGTGAAATAGTGTTACCTTTGAAGGGAGAATAGGTTTATGGAAAATTGGTATATTATAATCGCATCGTTCGGGCTGGCATGCTTTCTGGCGGGGATACTGGCGGGAAAAAGCATGGGCGGCAGACTGAAGGGCGAAAAGTCATCTAAGGACAGGGGCGCGAGGTCCAGGAAAAAGAGCAAGAAGAGCGTGGAGCTGTACGTGGGAAATCTTCCTTACAGCATTAACGACAAAGCTCTCGCAGAAACATTTGAGCCACATGGCAAAGTTCATTCCGCCAGGGTTATAAAGGACCGTTTCAATGGAAAGTCGAAAGGTTTCGGCTTTGTGGAGATGGGAAGCAAATCAGACGCAGATAAAGCTGTGGATGCCCTTGACGGCCAGAATGTAAGCGGCAGGCGGGTTGTAGTAAACGAAGCCAAGGCCAAGGCAAAGTAGGACCGGGAGGGCGGCGAAATGCCGTTGAGTCCTGTTGCCGGTATGAAGCTCAGCAGTAGCTGTTCCTGACACAGGATCTCTAGCCTGATCTATTCATCAACTTCGTGATGAGAGTGGACATGTTGCTTTAGATCAATGGCTTTGCGCAGAGAGCCGGGTGAAGGCGCATAAACATGCGTCGAGATCGGCTGGCCAGCAAAGTCGTTGAGATGAAGTGACATGCACACTCGTAATAGATTTTTATGAATAGATCAGGTTAGGTGCGATTTCTGCCTCAAAATTCATAGAGATGAGTTCATCAGGGTTTCTCGGACAGGAAACGTGTAAGAAATGGCAATGAGGTATATAAGCACGAGGGGCGGCGTGAAGCCCATGCGTTTCACCAATGCGGTGATGAGCGGGCTGGCGGATGATGGCGGGCTTATTCTTCCTCAGAAGATCCCGGTTGTTACTGACCGTTTTGACGAATGGCAGAACCTGGAATATCCGCAGCTTGCCAATGCTGTCATGGATCTTTATTCGGATCTTGATCCGGGAATCCAGTGGAAGATTATCCAGGACAGCTACAGACAGTTTCGATCTCCGCAAGTGGCGCCTGTAATAAGAGTCGGCGACATTAGGGTACTGGAGCTTTTTCACGGTCCGACACTTGCCTTCAAAGACATTGCTCTCCAGTTTCTTGGCCGGCTTTTTGAGCACATTCTCAGTTCCCGACATGAGCATATGAATGTTCTGGGTGCGACCAGCGGCGATACCGGCAGCGCTGCTATATATGGTGTAAAGGGCCGGGGGCGCATGAGCATCTTTATTCTCCATCCTGCAGGCCGGGTCACACCTGTGCAGGAACGCCAGATGACAACCGTAATGGACGAAAATGTTCATAACCTGGCTGTTGACGGGTCCTTTGACGATTGCCAGCGGATAGCAAAGGAGATCTTCTGTGATCTGGATTTCAAGAACAGGTATCATCTCGGGTCGGTAAATTCAATTAACCTGGCCAGGCTCCTGCCTCAAATTGTGTACTACTTTTACGCTTTCTTTAGAGTAAAAAAAGAGACCGGTTGCCGGAAGGTTTCGTTTTCGGTCCCGACGGGAAATTTCGGCGATATTTTTGCCGGTTATATGGCTTGTCAAATGGGCCTGCCTATGGATCAGTTGATTCTTGCCACCAACGAAAACGATATTCTGCATAGGTTTTTCAGCACAGGAATATACAGCATCGGATCGGTAAAACCAACGATAAGCCCCTCGATGGATATACAGGTTGCGAGTAATTTTGAGCGCTACCTGTTCTATCGCATGGGCTCTGATCCAGACAGAGTGACAGAGGCCATGGAAAGGTTTCGGATGGATGGATCAATACAGATAGAATCACAGAAAGGCGCTGCTGTGGATCCGTTGATAATCTCCGGCAGGAGTGACGAGCAAACGGCGCTGAATACTATCCGAAAGTATCATGTTGATCACGGGTACCTCATGGATCCGCATACGGCAGTCGGTGTCAGCGTCGCGGAGCGCCTGGCGTCTGATAATATTCCTGTTATATGTCTGGCAACCGCGCATCCCTCCAAGTTTCCCGAAGCGATAAACCGGGCTACAGGTGAAAATATTGCGCATCATCCTGTGATAGATGCTCTTGAAGGCAAGCCATCCAGGCTGCAAAGTCTGCCGCCTGAAACATCTGCTGTAAAAGACTTTATTGCAGCTTCAGCTTAGCGGCCCATACGGGAAAAGGGGGCCCTACCACAGAGACACTGAGGCACGGAGAAGATGTCGCGTGATTGCAATGCGGACCTCTTTCTGTGGCATGGCTCCAAGGCTCCGTGCCTCTGTGGTGAGCTTTCTTATGCATGGGATGGTAGTGAACCTGATCTATTTATGAAAAAAGTCAAACAAGTTAAAGGACAAAATTCAGCGAAAGAGTTTTCATGTCTGCAATGCGGCAACTGTTGCCGTGTAGGTGGCTATGTTTACCTCACCTCAGAGGATATCGACAACATCGCTGAGCATCTCGGCATGGAAATCCGGGAATTCATTGCCAGGTACACCCGCCTGGCAAGCGGCAGGAACTCCCTGAGTTTGACAGAAAAAGCCGATGGGTCATGTGTGTTTCTTTCGCCGGAATCAAAATGTGGCATTGAAGCGGAAAAACCTCTTCAATGCCGCAATTTTCCCCTGAAATGGCGTTTTAGCGATGCGGCCAGCATATGCCCTGGTTTGAAAAGTGATTGACGGGGCTCAATAAAAATCGAATGTTGTATAGGCCGGTGCCTGGAATGAGAGCCGACAGCAAAGGAATGGGAAAGCATGACGTATAATAAGAAGAGCAGAAGCCTGACTGCGAGAATCAACGATTTACTGGGCGGCGCAGCGATACCGCTGTCGCAAAAGGAAATAGTTTCTCAACTGAAACTAAAGGGAAAAGAGAAAAAAAAGCTGCAGAAGGCGTTAAACAGGCTGCTTTCAGACGGGAAAGTTTTAAAACTTCCGGACAACAAGTACACACCAGGCGCTCCGGCTGATCTATCGGCAGGTATAATCCGCTTTCTGCGTTCTGGAGAAGCGCTGGTAGCAACCGAAGGCGCCCCCAGGACCATCCGGATCGGAAAGGATGATGCCTCAACAGCTTTGCCTGGCGATAGAGTTCTCGTGAGTTTTACCGAGGGCGGCAAGGGCAATGCGAAGTCTCCTGACCTGAAGAACGCTTCCCCGAGAGGGAAAGTGGTGGAGATTCTGAAAAGAAACTGCTTAGAGTTAGTTGGCACACTGCATGCAACCCGGAATTTCCATTATGTCTCGCCGTTAAATCCATCGTTTAAACACGACTTCTACGTGCCAGATACCGGGAAAGCCAAAGCGGGGGACAGGGTTTTGATTCGTTTTCTTGAATGGCATAACCGGAACCTTAATCCCGAAGCTGAAATCGTTGAGGTTTTCGGGCCCGTAACGAATCCTTCGCTGGATACTGTCGCAGTAATACGCAACTTTTCCATCAGGGACGAATTTCCACGGGAGGTTATTGATGCAGCTTCAGCAAGCTGCCGAAAGGCGCGCGATAAATCAGGCCGTGATGATCTCACGGGAAAGACGATTATTACCATAGATCCTGAGCAGGCAAAGGACTTCGATGATGCGCTTTCATTAGAGAAAGCGGGCAACGGCAATTTGACTCTTGGCGTTCATATAGCAGATGTGTCGCACTTTGTTGAGCGCGGCAGTAGTCTCGACAGGGAAGCGAATGAGCGGGGCAACAGTGTTTATCTGCCCGACAAGGTGATTCCCATGCTGCCGGAAGAACTTTCGAATAACGTATGCAGTCTCATGCCGAAAGTTGACCGCCTGGCTTTCTCGGTTTTTCTTACTTTTGACAAGACAGGAAAATGTATTGATACGGATTTCAAAAAGACGGTTATCCGGTCAAGCCATCGTTTCACATACAAGGAAGTCAGTTCTATCCTTGATGGCAAAAAGAATGAAAAGGCCCCGGGCAAGGCTTTGAAGCTTGTCAAAGATCTGTGGAAGCTGGCAGCAAAACTCCGGAAGCAAAGACTTGCCAATAATGCGCTTGATTTTGATCTGCCTGAAACCGAAATAGTAGTCAACAGGAAAGGCCTGATTTCGGAGATAAGAAAAGTGACGCACGACGAATCTCATCAGCTTGTGGAAGAGTGCATGCTGGCGGCCAATGAAGCAGTCGCGACAAAACTGGAAAGCCGCAAAATACCCCTGATATACAGGATTCATGAGCCGCCAAGGGCGGAAAAACTCCAGGATGTGGCCAGTGAACTGGCCGGCATGGGATATACAGCGGGCAATCTTGCTTCCAGGCAGAATCTGGCAAAACTGGTGACGAAGGTTAAAGGCGACCCTCTGGAGCATCATGTGCATACAGCTATTCTGCGCTGCATGAACCGGGCGATTTATTCTACCCGAAACGTCGGCCATTTCGGATTGGCGAAGGATACATACACACATTTTACTTCGCCCATCAGACGCTACACGGACCTTGTAGTCCATCGCCAGCTTGCTTCATATCTAAAAGAGAAATCAAGGCCGCTGTACAACAAGAACCAGGTTTCCGCCATTGCCATGAACTGCACCGCCAGAGAGCAGACTGCCGAAGAAGCTGAATCAACCCTGGTTGAGATCAAGAAGTACCGGTATCTGAACCAGGAGTTGATGAAAAAGAAGCGTCCGTCGCACGAGGCTGTTGTGGTAAACGTCACCAGCTTCGGTATGTTTGTTGAGCTGGAGGATATCGATGTCCAGGGACTGGTTCACATATCAGACATATCCAGCAAGTATGTTCGCTATGATCGAAGGTATCAGGCGCTAAGGGCGGGGAAAAAATCATTCAAGCTGGGCAGCAGACTGAAGGTTCGTCTACACTCCGTAAATTTTGAGGAACGAAAAATAGATTTCAAAATCGTTTCGCAGGCGACATAGAAATGAACGCGGAATTTCCAATGATGAAGGTGAAAACAAAAAGGAGATACAATGACGGTATCTAATAAGAAGGCTATCTATTTTAAGCAAAAGGATGGCGGGCTGCCGCAGGATTTTTTTAACGCTGTTGCGCGTTTACCAGGCCTTGAAGTGGAGTGTGTTGAAGATTGGGAATCAATGGACGAGGATACTTTGCTCGAACGCATACGCCAGGCTGATATTGTTCTGGCTTCGCGCGCTCCGCGGATACCCGACAAGGTGGCTGATGATCCGGGCAAATTGAAGTATATCTGTTATCTGCATGGAACTATGTGGAAGGTTATCGGGTTGCCCATTATCCGTTCGGACATAAAGGTTACCAACTGGGGCAACCGCAGCGGGTATGGCCTTGCGGAGAATTCCCTGGCGCTTTTGATGGCTATGTTAAAGGATTTTCCGAAACGGATTCTCGCTGTGCGCAACGGGGCGGGGCGCGGGATTCACAGTACGGGCGGTATGCTGAAAGGAACGCGAATCGGAGTCTACGGGTTTGGTTTTGCCGGTAAGGAATTTGTTCGCCTTTTGCAGCCTTTTGACACAGAATTGAAAGTTTTTGACCCGTATGTCGAGTCTGTTCCGGAATCCTGCATCCGGGTTTCCTCTCTGGAAGACCTTTTTGAAGGATCCCATGTTATCGTGATTCATGCGGGTCTCACGAAAGAGACCAGGGGCACTGTAAGCCGAGAATTGCTTTCAAAGCTGCCGGATCAAGGTATCGTGATCAACACTGCGAGAGGCGCGATTATTGACCAGGAGGCGCTTTTTGATGAATTACGGTCGGGAAGGCTCAGGGCCGGCCTGGATGTTCTGTGGCCGGATGATCTGCCTGAGGACCATGAGGCCCGGCAGTGGGAGAATCTGATGTGGACATGTCATCAGATCTCTGGCAAACCCTGGCCGGGCGAAAAGCCCGATGTAGAGGATCAGTTTGGTGTGTTCCTGGACAACATCCGCGCATTTCTTAAAGGTGAACCATTGAAATTTGAAATTGATGAGACGCGTTATTCCAGAATGACCTGAACAGCAAAAATTTTTCGACTATCAGCGTCTTCAGTATTTCACAGAGGGAGAAGATACAATGGACAGATCATACAAAGACGATATTTACCTGGGGACAGTTCTGCTTGAAAAGAACCGCTGGCTTGATGGCGAGCGAATACCCAGTTTTTCAGTCTCAGATTGGACTGATCGATTTAATGAAGCTGGGTTTGACGGACTGGAATTATGGCAGAATCATGCTTTTCTGGCAGATGCTGATGAAAGGGAAAAGCTTCGGCATGCTTCAGTTCCTGTGAAAATTTTCAATTCTTATAACCGTTGCGGCAGAGAAACCCGCGATGAACGCGAGCGGGCTGCGGAAATGGTTGAATTTTTTGGTGCGGAAGGCATGAAGTTCAATTTCGGCAAAGACCCGGACCGGCACGAGGAATATTGTGAAACGGTAAAAGAGTGGCGCGACATGCTGCCGGAAGATTTTCGCTTTTTATGTGAATGCCATGGCGGAACTACAATTGAAAACCCTCGTAAAGCCGCTGAAACTTTTGAAAGACTAGGGGCGGATAAATACGAAATTATCATTCATGGGTTTGGAGGAGATGATCAGAGTATTAAAGACAGGTTTGATCTTTTCGGCTCGCGCATAACTCACATACATGCGAATCTGTCTTCAGGAAATATAACTGAGGATTTTATTCAAAGGCGGTTGGATCTGCTTCGTGAAACGGGTTTTAACGGGTCGTTTACGATTGAGTTTACGAGGGGAGTCGGTGACGAGGACGAAGATATAGATTCCCTGTTCGGAAATGCTGTTCGAGACGCCAAAACGCTTTGCAAGCTACTGAGCAAATAAACCGGGCGGTTTATACGGAGAGGGGCGGCAGACATCTCGCCGCCTCTATCTCGCCGGATAATGTGACATTGTTGCAGTCTGCAGGCAGCAGGATCTTGTCCCACAGCTTAAGCGATAGTTCAGAGTTTCCGGCTTTGAGATGGCCGTTTCCAGCGACTATAAGAAGGACGGAGAAGCGGTCATTGTTTGCAATTGAAAAGGAACCTTTTACCCTGATTCTGCTTATTTCAAGCCGATCGGTTTCCGGCCTTCCAAGCAGTCGGATCTCTGAACCATGCTCATCCCCGGCTATTGGAACCGGTTTCGGGCCGAATCGCCGCGGAACCTCTTCTGTTGAAACCGGAGTGTAGTCAAACATGTCCAGTACCTCTTCTATTTCCAGTCCCATGCACTGGGATTTCGGGTCGTTCTTAAGACCGCCATGGCTGAATTCACAACGAACCACCCAATCGCTTGGCTCCATAACTTCGATCATGAACAAGCCCGGCCCTATGGCATGGGGTACACCACCTTCAACTAGAAGAACATCGCCTTTCCTGACCGGAACCTTTCTGAAACAGGACATCATGGCTTCTTTATCCTGTTCCCGAAGTATTCGTCCCCATTCCGAGGGTTCAGGCGGATCCTGGAACCCGAAAAGAACCCATGAATCTTTGTCATCTCGAGCGTTCAAAAACCACCATGCCTCGGTTTTTCCGTTCGGGGAGTTGAGATGTTTCTTTGCCCATTCGACCGTTGGATGCGCCTGGACCTGGAGTCGTTCGGTCGAGTCGAGATATTTGACCAGAAGCTGAGGTTGAGCGCCATATGCTTCCACGTGGGCTTTGCCGAGCATCGCTGCGGGATTATTGGCGATCATCTTATCCATGGATATAAGCGTTCCGTCGGGAGCTTGAGCCGTCCCGATGCCTTCAACAACGTTTTCCCTTCCGGCGTTAATTGCTCTTGTTGCAGATGCAATCCAATCTTCGGGGAAATGGTCATCACAGGGATTATCTTTTCCCTCAATTGAATCGAGGATTTTTCCGCCCTTGTATGTTCGCCAGACACGGTTTGGCGGGAGTCTATAGGGCTGTTTGTAATCGATCAAGGACATAGAACGTGATGCTTTTTTGAATGTGTTTATTCCTACTTTGTTTTCCATTTCAAGACCGGTGTCTGTTCCTCGCGCGGCAGGGATTCGGTGAGGTACCAGAAGCCGTAGCCGGCGCTACGGAATGCGTTTCCGAATTTCATCATGGAGGCTTTGCGCCCGCGAGCATTGTTTTTGAGCCCGCTGAGAAACATTTCCTTGTATTCGGCTTCGCCTGTCTGCCCGTAGGCAAACGCAAACGCATGAAGAATTGCGCCGGCGCGATCGCCTTTT
Organism: uncultured Victivallales bacterium; assembly: GCA_964475205.1. GTDB lineage: Bacteria > Verrucomicrobiota > Kiritimatiellia > UBA8416 > CAYSRM01 > CAYSRM01. Next base: position 14,055 of record CAYYVQ010000049.1, read on the forward strand.
TCTATGGCCGCGTCAGCGCCTCTTATGACTGTCGTGATGGCTTTTCTGTCCCCTGTAATTTCATACCAGGCGCGGTGCCCTTCAAGGGCGATGCCGTCGATCCATGCCCCGTGTTTTGAGCGGGTGAAGCCGCGTGTCTCTTCAATAATTGCTTCTGCCGCTTCGAGATAGGAAGCGTCCAGGGTGGTTTCATAGGCTGAAAGCAGGCCGACGATTCCATGCCCGATACTGCGGGACTGGCTGATGGCGGATGTTTTATGGCGCCGTGCATAACCGGCGGAAAGCATTCCTATCTCCAGCGCGCGCCGGTCGCCGAAAAGCCAGAATCTTTCGAAGAGACTCTGGTTCTTGTAGTGATTGTATGTAGGTGAGGCGAAAACAGGATCATTGCCTCTACCATAAATGCGAACGTGATCTGGTCCCGCGCTGTAACGAGGTGCGCCGATGTCTTCGCTGTTTGGATGCCAGCACAGAATATCAACATCCTGGAGGTGAGTGGATGCCTGTTCTGCGAGCTCAAGGAAATCAAAGGAACCGGTTCGGGCGAACTGGACAATCAAAGAGTGCGGATAGCCATAGTAATTGTTATCCCAGTGAATGTCTGTCGGGCAATGCCGTTCGCCGCTGGTTGCTCTTCGTTTTGCCGTGATGTAGTTCATGCAGTCGCCGAAATTGAACATCCCGTAGGCGTTTGTGTCCCGAACAAAATCACGGGCATTAAGAATGGCGCGCCTGTTCTGTTCGAAGAAATGGTCGTATGCGCGCACGACCGGCAATACGGAGTCCTGATAGAGGGCAGGGCGGCTTGACGCCAGTTTCCCGAATGCGCGGGTTTTTTCGCAATACCATTCAGGTGTGCAGCAGGCAAAAAGCGGAGTCTGCGCCATGGCGTTGAGCTCAATTGCTTCCTTGTGATCCGCGGAACCGGCGTTGAATCCGACAACAAACTCATGGGTCTTGGACATTCCGGGGAAAAAATGTGCGCGAGGCTCGTTCGCAGATGTCGGCGTTCGCTTGGAAAATGAAGGCCATAGCGCCAGGTGGACTGATCCGTCTTTATATGCGAAGAGCCCTTTGGGATAATTCTGCCATAACCAGCGGGAGGCTATGGTGATTCCTTTATCTTTGCCATAGAGCTTCATGTAGCCGAACCGGCGGGGGCGTGTAAGCATGGGCTGACCCTTGAGTACCCCGAGAGACGAGTGCTTGAAAGCTGCGCCTCCGACTTCATAGCTGTTGGCTGTGTCGCAGACCAGCCAGGCGCGGTCGTGATTGCCGAAAGTTCCTATAACCGGAGCGCTTTCCCCTCCAAAGTTGTATTGCAAGTCATCGCCGAGTTTTCCGGGAATAACCACATGCCAGCGGTCTACAGGGGTGAAACGCCGTATGTTTTCGCCTTGTTTGCACTCCGCGGAATAGAATACCCGCACGTATGGTTTTCCTCTATATGCGTGAATTCTAATAACGTAATTCAGCAATTTGTCATCCGGCCCTGAAGGGTTGTCTGGAAGGTGTCGGCCTTCAGCGCGGATTACTACCCGCATTGGTCCTTTTTCTTCTATGGTCACCTTGGATTCGAGGTCATTTGCAGCCATGTAACGGCGGTAGTCAGGCAGGTCGGGATGGTTTGACCACAGTACAGGGCCGCTCATGGCGCTTGGCGTCACTACCCGGTTGGCCTCATTGAAGTTGCCGCTGCCGCTTTTGTCTATCCATGCCTCGTCGATCAGGTTGAATCCGCGTTTGCGCACAGCAAACCGTAGCGGACCGGTTGTGATCTGCAGGCGTTCGCCGGTATCTTCAATTTCAACAGGATTTTCAACAGGTGCGCCCGGCCCATCGTCGCGCAGATAAAAAGTCCGCATGGAATATGCGGACACGTGGGTCTGAAAATCAAGAAGCGCCCACCGGACCGAGCCGTCGCGCCACCAACGGACGGTGGGTGCGATCTGGCAGGGAATTTCACGTCCTTTGGTGTCAACAAGTCGAAGTGATGAAACATTGTCCATTGCGCCTTCCGGAAGGGGTACTCCGGAGGTTACAGGTTGGGCGTTTCTATTGACGCCGTGCCGTTCTGCGACAGTAAGTTCTATATTAAGATCAGCGGTTTTACCGTGCAATGTCGCGGCGAGCATAACTGAAAGCGCTAGAATCCCGGTCTTGTTTATTGTCTTGTGCATCTCAATAATCCTTTCAAGTTCGTTATATTACATGTTACTTATTGCATATGGATTTGAAACTTTCAACGTAAATCATTGAAGCAATTCTCATTATGGCCTCTTTCCGCCAAAACCTATTTGTATAACGATGTGCGTAGTAGCGCGGGCTTCACCGAAGCCCAGCGCTCTTGGGGCCTCGGCTTCGGTGAAGCCGGGCCTACTCGCGCGTGGCTGCAATATCGTGCCGGAACTCTGGCCACGCCAAACGTGGCAAAATGGCCATAATGAGAATTGCTGAAATCATTGAAGCGTTGTAGTTTCCACAAATTGATCGCGTCAATGCCAGGCGCAATCTGTGTAATCTGTGGTTGTATTTATTTGGCATGAAAGCTAATCTGACGATGAAAAAGTTACTCTTTTAATGAACGGAAAGGGCTGACGACGACATGAACGCAAAACAGAGAAAACCGCTCCCATATGTCCCTTCGACCGACCCATGGGTTGGACCTTTCCTGCAGAATCCTGGAATGAATCAAATGAAGATTGCATGGATTCGCCGGGATGATGCAGTTTGCGATTTTTTTTATGGACGCGAGGCACCAGGCAAACAACTTCACGTGCAGCCGTCGCGTCAAATTAAAGGAAGCTCCGACTGGTTTTATGAGGTAAGTTTGACTGATCTCCTGCCGGACACGCTGTACTCATACACCCTGATCTGCCCCGACGCTAAAACCTCGGCAACCTTTCGGACATTTCCCGAACGCTCCAAGGAGATAACTTTTATCTGTTACGGCGACAACAAACAGGATTTCAGCACCCATGCCCGCGTTGCGGAGAAATTCGAGAAGCATAATCCTGCATTTATTATGCATTCCGGGGACATGACCGAACGGGGAACTTATGAAGAATACCGTCCGTACTTTTTCTTTCCGTTGCGTCATGTAATTGACCGTTTTCCGCTTTTCCCTGCGCGGGGCAACCACGAACGCGATGGCGTGGCATACAAGGAGGTGTTTTGCCTTCCCGGTGGAGAAACATGGTATTCTTTTGATGCCGGGCCAGTTCACGCTTTAGTCGTTGATACCACCGGCTGGCGCCATGATTGGGAAAAAGACGATATATCCCGCATGTACGAATGGGTGAAGTCTGATTTATGCGACTGTCAAGCGCCGTGGAAAATTGTCATGCAGCATGAACCAAGTTATGATCTTGGCCATCGCAAAGACGACTGGGGATGGGATGATTTTCTGCCAATCTTCCGAAAGTATGGCATAGATCTTACTGTGGCAGCTCATGCTCACGGCTATCAGCGCCTTCACCAGATGTTCACGCCCGGCGAGAACGATAACAACCCCGTTACTCATCTGATTTCAGCCGGGGCAGGGGGCGGTATAGGTTCAAAAACTCTGGACAAGTCGAAGTTTCTGGCCGCTGAAGCGCGGCGGTATAATTACGTTGTTTTTTCTGCATCGGAAGAAAATCTCTCGGCTCAAGTCTTTTCGGACGATGACGAACTGCTTGACAGTTTCAGTCTGAGCAAAATCGGCGGGGAATACCATCCGGATTTCATTGCTTCCTCGCTTGATGAGACAGAGTACCCTTAATCAACTCGTCAGCGTCATGGCCCACCACACTGACCGGGAGATACTTACCACGGATTACACGGATGAACTATAAGAATGATGACTAGATCAGGCTGAAAAGAAAAACACCGTGCATGATGTGAACTCGGGTTTTATTGAAATTGACATTTTGTTGGAGGATTAATAGAGTATAAATTAAGAAATTGTTCGGCTGATTAAAATTATTGTGATTCTATCACTATGAGTCATCTGGGCGCAGGCGAGCAGCAGAATTGATTGTAATTCCAAAGTTATTTTTATTTCTGAATGCCTGAATAGTTGTATTTTTTAACCTGGATTATTCACCAACATTCCCGTCAAAGGCAATAACCATTGACTGATCAACGGTTTGCGTATTAAACCACGGATGACACTGATTACACGGATTAGTTTATCAGTTAACGATACGTTTCCATTGCAGTTTAGCATGTTTGAAATTCAGCAATAGGCCAAGCCTGAGCCCGGTATGGCTCAGGTATCCAGTCACCTGCGCGATATGGGTTTCGTTGAATGTTGTAACGACCTTCGTGTCGACTATGACAAGATCATCGACGACAAGGTCGGGCACCAGCGTTCCGATGTGTTGTTCCTTGAAATTAACGGCAAAGAGCTTTTGCTGGTTTACCGTAAATCCTATCCGTGAAATCAGTGTCATCCGTGGTTGAATTCCCATGCCTTTGAAGCTAATATTACTCGCAAGTAACTCTTGATGAATAGATCAGGTTAGATGAAAAACAGCCATAAGGAGGCCGGGATATGTTGAACAGCAGGATTCTAAATTCAGTGTTTTCAGTCCTTGTATTGTTTGCCGGATTGTCATGGGACGCAACAGCAGTGGAGTTGACGGTGGAAGAACCCTCCGGAGTTCCAAGCGCTGACATGGAATGGGTGACTACAGGGGTGCCGCTGCCGCAGGGAGCAGTAAGGAATGCGAAAGAGCTTTGCGTGGTGCAGGGAAGCCGCAAACTTCCATCCCAGGTAAAAAACCTGTGTTCATGGCCGGACGGGTCGGTCAAATGGGCGCTTTGCACTTTTCCTGTAAAACTAGAGGCAAACGGCGATGCGGAAGTTAAGCTTGCTGATACGGGAAACAGCACCAAAGGCAGCCCCCTTTCGGTGAAGAACGGGTCTAAAGAAATCATTATCAATACGGGAGCGATTGAGGCGCGTATAGACAAAGAAAATTTCCGCATTCTCGACGAGGTGAAGCGTAACAATAAAGTCCTGCTTAAACAGGACCAGTCAGATGGCGCAATTCTCTGGCTCTCTCCGAATCGGTCAATCAATGCGGCTGATATACAACCCGAAGAGGTCGTAGTTGATGAGGAAGGCCCTTGCCGCGTTTGTGTCACAGCTAAAGGGCGGTTTAAAGGCGCTATGACCAAGGGCGGAAAAGAGATGATACGATGGACCTGCCGTTTGTATTTCAATGCCATGTCCGACCAGGTCCGCATCCATTTTACGCTGGGAAATGATGGAGCCATGGGCGCAAACAGGCGGGGCGGACGCGAATATTTCAACTTTGACGCTTTGACTCTGGATTTTGGATTGAAGCTCGGGAACGTTATCAAAGTGGCCTGCGACGAAGCTGACGGCACGGTGCAGGGCGGCAAGGCCTTTTTTCTTCGACAGAAAGGAGCTTATAGAAAGCCCGGTATCTTTGAGGCGCGGCTTGACGATAAGGTCCTGGTGAATGACGAGTCAAGAAGCTCCGGGGCGCTGGCAATTGCCGGGCAGCAGGGCGGACTGTTGTTTGCAACGCGCGACTTCTGGCAGAACTACCCTAAAGAATTGAAAGTTTCGCCGGAAAAATTGAGTGTAGCTTTGTGGCCGGAGTTCGGGGGATATCCTGAAGGAAGGGATGTATACAATCTTTGCGGCGGACGTCAGAAAACGCACCAGATGGTATTGTCTTTTGGTGGAGGCGGAAAGGACAAGGCCGAAAATCTCGCCAAGCGCCTGAACAAGCCGTTAATGGCCCTGGCCGCGCCCGAGTACTACGCGGATTGCGGCGCTCTTGGTCTGCTTGGTCCTGCCGGAGTTAAAACCGGCAATGCGGAATTGGACGCGAAGATAAAGCGTTATGACGAATTGCAGCGGTCCAAGCCTGCCGGTTTGACCGAAGCTGCTGAGAAACAGCGGCTTGGTCCATATTATAACTGGGTCAATTACGGGGACCTGAACTGGGCAGCGGGTTCTTGCAGTCTTCATTATGATTGGACGCACATAATGCTGATTCACTGGCTTCGCACAGGGCAAAGGGATTTCTTTGAATGGGGCAGCGCCATGGCGCGTCATCAACATGATATTGACATGCCGCGTTCGGAAAGAGACGGAATATCGTATCGATACCTCAGCGCCTATGAAAAAGAAACCAGCGATGGAGGACCGACAGGCTGGCATCTCAGCACCGACAAGGGCCGGATGCTTCCGATTACCAGTCACCATTGGGTCAAAGGACAGGGCCTTTACGCTGTATTGACAGGCGATCCGGAAGCGTTTATAACTCTTCGGCTTAATGGCGCCGAAGGGGTGCGCAATCGTATGAGGTATGCGCTGAAGGAGAAGCGGAAATACCAGGCCCGATCCTACGGATGGTCCATAGAGTGTTTACTGGCAGTTTACGGCTTTACAGGCGATGAATCGTGCCTGAAAGACGCACAGACACTTTTTGAGAATGGCTTGTGGTACATGTTCAACGAAAGAGAAAAAACCGGGGACATGGGCGGCAACGTGCAGACATCCTACATAGGCAGGCCTTTAATTGACTATCATATGCATACCAGCGACTCCAGGGCGCTCGAAATGTTGAAAGCCATTACCGATGCCAGTGATAAATGGAAAAACAAGTATGAATACATGATGTTTGAGGATCCATCCGCGTATGTTTACTATCGTACAGGCGATGAATCCTACCTGGAGAAGTCGCGCGATTATCTTGCATACCTGCTCCAGAAAAGAGGTAAATTCAGATATAGTTCGCGGGCCTGGACAAAGGAAGAAGCGAAGACCAGCCGCACCGGCTTTATACATATCGGGATTGAACGGCTGAAGAAACTCGGGCGGGCTCCCGCAAAGCAGAAATAAAGCCAAAACTGCACGGCGTGTTGCCCAAATCTCGTGACCTTGCGAGGAGGCTATTTTGAGTGATTGCTGCGTTGCAGCTCATCGCCAATGCTTTGATACTGCAATCCGGCGTTTTCCAATTTGCACCCCCGCAGGAGCACTCTTCACGCTCTTCCGCCAGATGGCGGACAGGCTACTAGGAAATTCCGTGAGATATGCGGGTTGGGGCCACTGAAGACATCCCGACCTGCGGGAATACCGGGGGGCGGACACTGCAAAATGCGGGAATTGCATGGGCCCGCCCCAAAAGACCGTTTGATCCGCGTAATCCGTGCTCGAATCAATATCGCCCGTTTTCATGGAAACTTAATTGACAAGGCAGGGTCAAAAGGCGGTCAAAAGGCAGGCTGAAAATTTTTCAAAAATGCTCTTGAAATCACTTAAAGTTGGAATATAATCCTTGAAAATCGCAAAAAAAGGAACTGGCAGATTGAATAGGAGGCGGCTGATGCCGTCTGCTGGATGATGGGCCGGCAATCAGTAGGGTTCAACCGACTGAGGCCGGTCTTTTTTTGCGTCAAATCACAGATAACAGTGAAAGGGCCACGATGGCTGAATCAGTAAATATGCCTGCGGTCTTTCTCGACCGCGACGGAACAATTATAGAAGACCGTGGATATTTGCGAAGTCCTTCGGAAGTGGTTTTCTTCTCGGATACCGTGCCGGCATTGACAAGGCTGCAGGAGCATTACCGGCTTTTTATTGTGACGCATCAGTCCGGCATCGCTAAAGGAATTGTTAGAGCCAGTGAGGTTGACCAAGTCAACGGATACGTGGTATCGGAGTTGCGCAGGCGCGGAGTGATTATCAACGAAGTATATTCGTGCCCTCACAACAGGGAAGACCTGTGTGCATGCATCAAACCCAATCCTCATTTTCTTGAAAAGGCCGCCGGCAAATATAATGTTGATCTGACGGCCTCATTCGTGGTCGGCGATCACCCGCACGACGTCAAACTGGCTGAAAACGCTGGAGCTGAGGGAATCTATGTTCTCACGGGGCACGGCATCAAACACCGGCCTGAAATTCCGGAACATAAAGCAATTGTTTCCGGGATCCGAGAGGCCGTGGACTGGATTTTTGCAACGCGTAGAATGAACTTGGAAAAAGTCGGGCGCCCCGGACTGCTTGAAAAAGCCGCAGGAATTTTGCGAAGTGGCGGCATTGTGGCTTTTCCAACGGAAACAGTGTATGGATTGGGAGCAATCGCTTTTGACACTGATGCCGTTGCAAGGGTTTTTGAGGTCAAGCAGCGGCCACATTTTGACCCATTGATTGTGCATATAAGCGGCCCGGAACAACTGTCCGAAGTGGCCGGGGAAAGGCCTGAAGGCCTTGAAGCGCTGATTGAGCGGTTCTGGCCCGGCCCATTGACATTGGCGCTCCCTAAAGCGGCTGCGGTGCCGGATCTTGTTACTGCGGGACTTTCCACCGTCGCTGTGCGTATGCCGGGGCATCCGATGGCTCTTGATCTGATCGACCGAACCGGGATGCCTGTTGCGGCCCCAAGCGCGAACCCTTTCGGTTATGTCAGTCCCACAAAGGCTGAGCATGTGGCCTCGCATATCGGGGAAAGCGTTGACATGATCCTTGACTGCGGTCCTTGTACTGTGGGAGTTGAGTCCACGGTGCTCTCGCTGGCCGGACCTCGTCCTGAAATCCTGAGAGCAGGGGGTATAGCCGCGGAAGATATTGAAAGCGTTATGGGCCGGAAGCTTCAATACGGAGCCGGGATTACAGATCATGTGAGCGCGCCCGGGCAAACCCCGAGCCACTATTCTCCGAGGACGCCGATTGTTCTTGCATGTTGTGATGTTGATATACCCCGGGGCGCACGCACAGGTCATCTGCGTTTTGGAAACTCCTCGTCGGCAGGTGATTTTGTGGCAGTTGAAGATCTTTCCAGAAAAGGGAGCATGCGGGAGGCAGCGATTAATCTTTTTGCGGCCTTGCATCGCCTGGATGCTCTGGATCTGGATCTGATTGTTGCAGATACGGTCCCGGAAACAGGATTGGGCGCTGCCATTATGGACAGGCTTAGAAGAGCGTCCAGAAAGAGGCAATAACGTTTTGTATATATGCTCGAGCAAGCGCGGTTCGCAAGTCATAATAGGGGCCTCGCTTCTACCACAACAACCAGTAAAAGGAAAAGGAGAAGAGAAATGAAGCAGGAACCGTTGGTATCAATTGTTATGGGAAGCCGGTCCGACCTGGACACATTGCAGGAAACAGCGAAAGTGCTGAAGGAGTTTGATATATCTTATGAGATGCGGATTATTTCCGCCCATCGAACACCCGATGCCGCTCGGGAATTTGCGTTGTCCGCCGAAGAGCGTGGAATCAGAATTATCATCTCGGGGGCGGGCAAAGCGGCGCATCTTGGCGGCGTTATGGCATCACTTTCACTGTTGCCGGTGATCGGTGTGCCTATGAAGACTTCTGATCTCGGAGGGCTTGATTCCCTGCTTTCGACGGTGCAGATGCCCGGGGGCATTCCTGTGGCTACAGTTGCGATAGGAAAATCGGGCGCAAAAAATGCCGGGCTTCTTGCCGTTGCAATTCTCGCGCAGCAGGACAAGTCATTGCGCGGCAGGCTGGCAGACTACCGCAAAGAAATGACAGACAAGGTCGAGGCGGCCGACCGGGAACTGTGCGAAAAGGCAGCCTCAGGCGTATAGGGCCGGGATATGGAGACATGAATACAAAGGGACAAATAGAGGCCGAGATCAGCGAGGCCATAGTGAAGTTCGAGCGCGAATATATGGGACGCGGACCGGAAGAGGTCCGCACCTATTTGCTTAGCGACATCATCATAGTCCGCCTGAACAATGTGCTTACGCCCGCGGAAAGGCAATTGGCGGGCAGCGGTTCGGAGGACCAGGGCCGGGCATTGATAAAGCAGGTAAGGATGGAGTTGCTGGAGAAGGCTCGCCCCCTGCTTGATGCGATTATCTATGATATTACCGGCCAGAGGACCAGGAGTCTTCATACCGACATCAGTACCAGGACAGGCGAACGCGTAATTATTTTCTCGCTTGAAGGCCCTATTGAAATGACTTCCTCTCGGAGTTGAGCTTTCCTCTCCGACTTATCTTCAGCAGAAGGCCATAATCGCAACGCTGTCGTTCAGCACTGCTACGCCGCCTATTGCAACCAGTATGGACACAGCCAGGAGGCTGCTGCCGAATGCAGCTATGCCTCCGACTACGTGCGTAATACCGATTATTACTATTGCCAACCAGTGCCATGTTGTCATGCTGGAGATCATGCATACAAAAAATAAAAGTTCAAGATTTTAGGCGAGTCTATTCCGCATGCACACGGGCTTTTTGTTCTGTAAAATGTTTGAGGTGTTCGTGTAATGTCTATTCGCT
>CAYYVQ010000050.1:0-23307 GCA_964475205.1 uncultured Victivallales bacterium
CGGCTCTTCTCTCTTCCCTATCTCCCGGCAGCAGGTTGACACAACCTGCTGTACTCACCACAAGTACAGCGGGTTATCCCGTAACCCGCGGCTCTTCTCTCTTCCCTATCTCCCGGCAGCAGGTTGACACAACCTGCTGTACTGTGTGCGGCTGTGTGGGTCTGTGCGTACGTGAGTTCCATTATCAACGTACCTATATACGCCTTCGCCCGGCTGCCTGTGCTATCGTATCCATCTGCTTCTCCCCGGACCTCAACACCTGGACGTTACCGAAGATTCACTTCCCTCCGATAACGCCGCTGACAGCGAATCAGTCATGCCGGCCAGCGCGGCCAGATCAAGAAGAGCAATGCCGGTCGGGCCGGGCATTCGTTCTATCACCGGCAGCATTTTCCGCCAGCCGAGGCACAAAAGCCCAGCTGAGCGGCAGAGGCCGGGGTGACTCATCATAAATGCAACGCGCCGGGACACGGCTTGAGAATACTGAGAATGGAGGGTAAGGAGCCCCGGCCCGAGCTTCCTGCAGCGGTTCACAAACCATTCCCGGTCCATCTGCTTGAGATGCAACCCCTTGACGCTGCCAGCCGAATACAGAGGAACGCCCCGTTTTTTTGCGCGAAATGCAAATTCCACATCTTCGAACCAATGAAGGCTCTCGTTGAAACCGTTCAACTCCTCAAAGACATTCCGCCTGACAGCAATGAATGAACTGCAGAACTGGCTGGGTGAAACAGGCACGGCGCCATCAGGATAAACAGCATGAGCCCGGCTGCTGTATGCCCATTTCACATAAATGTTGCGTTCAATATCCGGGTGAGCTGATACATTAAAGACCCAGGCCCCGGTTTCAGGGTGTTCACGAACCGACTGTTCTATTATTCCAATTGCCCCGGCACATGGCACCACGTCATCGTCCAGAAAAAGCAGCCATTCCCCCGAAGCAGCGGCGGCTCCCCTATTCCTGGCGGCAGCAGGCCCACTGCCTCCAAGCGGCCCAAGGTATCTGCAGGAAGAAAAATCCTCTTCGATTGACGGAGAGGCTTTGCCGTCCCACACAACCAGGATTTCCCGAATGTTCATTAAAGGAAAAGCAAGGGAACTGAGGACCTTTCGAAGGTCGTCCTCCCGGCCCGAAGAAGGAATGATAAGACTGAATGCCTCCATTAACCCTGCCATGCCTTGCGGTTAACATACTGTTTAGCAGCCATAAAGAACCGGCTGTTGCGGGTGCGCTGAAACACAGGCCCCATTAGAGGGAGACGGGCACCGCGCTGATATGCATGTATAAGAATTCCAAGTACCGGGTTGGCAATTTCTCTCCCGGTTCCACGACTGACAAGAAAATCGTAGAAGTCAGCCTTGTTCTTTTTCAGCACGGTCGGCATGGCCAGCCCAAGGCACCACTGAGAAGCAGCCATCGAGAGTTTTTCATCACCGCCGGCCCATTCTTTTGCCATGCCAATTCTTAGGGCCAGCTCATTCAAACCCTCCCAGGTCAACCCGCAATGTTTTTCAAGCCATTTTCCGTACAGCTCCGCGTCAGATTCCTTTGACAAAAAACGCCCTTTCTCAAGAGCTTCCATCATTTGAAGCTGCTGTTGGAATACCTTAGCCCAGGCTGAAGTGAATTGGTCACCATTACAGGCGGTATTCTGCAATTGCTGCGCAAAATCGGGATTGGCGCGCAGGAACTCGCAAGCTTCAAGAAATACTGCGTGATCCTGCGGGACGTACGCAGGCTGTACGAAAAAAAGATACGTAAGCATACGGCCCACGCGAATCTGCCTTTGAAGGAATGACTCCGGATCCATGCTGTGGTGGTGATATCCAATAGCAGAAGAATCGTAACGAAGGTCCATACCGCGAAGGTGCAGACGGTAGGCAAGTTCAATGTCTTCGTAGGCAGCGTATCTGAAATCAGTATTAAAGAGATGTTCCTCCTCAAGCAGAAACTGGCGTTTGAGTGAAACGTTGGAGGTATAGAAACGGTCAAACGGGGCGCTCTTCCCGTGCATGAGGTCCCTGTAAGCAAACTGTTGCCCCCCTTCGCCGCACAGGTAAGACATGAAAGGAGTTGAATCCAGGTCAGGGCTCCAGAGAGTGAGTCCCAGGACGGCCTTTTCCATCTGCGGATGTTTCTTGTGCATTTTCAGATGCTGAAAAAGAAAACCATCACCGGGAATAATGTCGTCACCGGTTATAAGGATGATCCTCCCCGAAGCATCACGGATACCTGCGTTCCTGGCGGAAGCCGGTCCCGGCTTGCCGGGATTCGACATGACCCTCAGCTTGAGACCGTCCCGGAAAGGTTCTACAGCGCGTTTCAGTTTATCCTCGTCACCGCCGTCATTGACTATGATCATCTCCCAGTCCATCTTGACATCCCGTCGGCGGTTATACCCGGCAAGCGCTTTCTGGAGTATATCCTCGCGGTTCCTGGTTGGAATGATCACCGACATATCCAGATCAGATGGCTTATTGAAACGGGTCACAACACTTGCCCGCTCGGCGGCCCAATGCCGCAGTTGGGCCATGAAGCGGTCGGCAATGTTGTCCCATGAATAGGTGGGCCGCACATGTTCTCTGCCGCGTTTACCGACCGCAACCAGTTCTTTTCGCGAAGCAGGCAGCCGCTCAAGCGCCCCGGCCAGGTTTTCTTTCTGAACTTCGCACCAGTAGGCTCCGCTGCTGAGATAAAAATGCGCACTGTCATAACATTCTCCAACAGGAACTTCACGGTATGCCAGAGGCATATAAGCGCCTTCGGGAGCGAACTCTTCCGGTCCGCCGAATCCAGGCATAATAACAGGAATTCCCAGGGCCATGGCATCAATTATCTTCATGCCGAACCCCTCGCCCCTGTAAGGGGCGATAAGAACATCCATTTCAGCGTATAACCGTATGAGATCAGACTTGGAAAGAAAATCCCGGTGCCAAACCACTTCGGGAAAGTCCGGTTGGGCTTTGATCCATTGTTCAAGCTGCCCGTTTCCGCAACCGGCCCCGTAATCTTTTATATGAAGAGTTACAGGCTCGTCTTTTGACAGCGCCATACCGGCGGCTTGAACCAGTATATCGGTTCCATAGCGCTTCAAATCGTGCGAATTAGTAATTACCAGAGCGTTTATTCTTTCTTTGTCTCCTACCTGAATGCCGTCGGGAAAGAGACTGTCAATCTCCCTGGAATACCCCAGGGGCACAATAGACATCCGCTTCTCGTCAACGTCGATATCCCGAAGCGCATCGCGATTAAAACAGCTTACAGGCAGAAGCCTGTTCCGGGAGGCTTTGACATGCCGCATCCATAGATCCGGCATGGCATCGGGCCGCTTTCTGTAATTTGTGCAGAAAAACTCCGCATTTACGTCCCCGGCCAGGGGGGTTTTAAGACAGTCGCTCCAGTAATGGCTCCATTTTACATGGAACGCGTTGCAGGGCTTTTTCCGCATAAGCGACCTGAGCATATCCCGTGTCCCCGGCTCCAGGCTGTGGTGAAGCCTGAACACAGGGGTTACGCTAACCTCCGTCCCTTTGCTTGCCAGTGACTTTATCAATTCAGCAGTCGCCCACGTAAAAGCGCTGCCGGAACTGAAATCAACGGCAAAATGGACACCTTCATCCCCATGTCTCGTTCGCCGCCTGGTCCGGAATTCCTTCTTGTACTGGCGGTCGCGCTGTATTCTCTGGTCCCAGTCGACTACGATCTTGTTCGCCCATCGCTTCCGAAACAACGTCCAGTTTTCATTGTCGTAATCAGTGCGGTTCGGCGACGCCTGCCCGTGATGTTCTATTACTGACGACGGAGTATACACAACACGATAACCTGCTTCTCTGGCTCGCAGGCAGAAATCACAATCTTCGAACCCGTTTCTGAATTCCTCATCCAGCCCGTTCAGTTCCCTGTAAACGGAAGCAGGAATCATAACACAGGCAAATGTGACAATCTGGAGTTCACACTGGTAATTGACGCGAGGGGCGGCAGGGTCGGAACCGGGATACAGGTGCTGCGGATATCCTTTTGAATCAAAAGCCATCCCGCAATGATGCAGCATGCCGTTTCCAGGAAAAAGGTGCTTGTTGCCCAATACGCCCAGTTTCTCTTCCCTTGCCGCAACTTCGCTAAGCGCCGCAAGCCAGCCCGGAAAAACACGAGTATCGTTATTCAACAGGCACAGATATTTGCCCCGCGCAGCCCGTGCTCCGGTATTGTTGTTTACACTGTAACATTTCCTATCGGTATTCCTGATAACCCTGACATGCCGCTGTTGCAGTCTCTTCATGCGGGCAGCCGTGTCTGCGTTGCAGGCATCGTCAATAAGAATAATCTCATAAGATGCGCGGGTATACCTGAGGATGGACGAGACACAGGTCCGGGTCATGTCCCAGCAGTTATGAGCGGGAATTATTATGGATACCAGTGGACTGTTTTCAGCCATGTCAACTGCAACCTCCCCTGATCTTTCTGACTTCAAGTTCCGGTTCAAGATGGGTAATACCATAAGAAGGCCGCTCGGAGATAACCTCGACCAGGAGCGCTTCGCTTCCGCCAGCCGGTTTCGGCACTCCCCCGGTAGTTTCGGCCGCGCCGACTCCAAGCCGATAGGGCCCGGGACAGAAATTGCAGGTCCAGCGGAATGTCACCTCAAGTTCGTCACCATCCGCGACATCTTCCAATGGCACTCCAAGAAACTGACTGCTCAGATCAGAAACGACTAGTCCGACCAGGGTCTTGAACTGGGCGGTAACGACCGGTTTGTGTACCGGCGCTGTAAACAGAACCCTGTACTTTATCCAGTAAGTATCGCCGACTACAGGATGCCTTATCTCCTCCCCGCTGGAGTTGACAACCCTTACATCCCGGAACATGGTCTTGTACCCTTCTTTCCCGTGAACCTGCACCTGTTCTTTTTTCCCGCTCGCGCTATTCCGGCTTAGACGCTGGATATAAGTTGTTGCGACATCCTTTGGGCTTCCCTCTTCAATCTTAAGCCCGTTTTCAAGCAGAACCAGCCGGTCACACAACATCTGCATGGAATTCAAATCGTGCGAAACAAAAAGGATCGAGGCTCCTTTTTCCTTTATTTCCTCAAGTTTCCTGAAACATTTGGCCTGGAAGCCTATGTCTCCGACCGAGAGGATTTCGTCAATCAAAAGGATCTGGGGATCGACCTGTATGGCAACAGCAAATGCAAGCCGCGCATACATGCCGGAGCTGTAAGTTCTTACAGGCTGATCCAGATGGTCGCCGATATCCGCAAACTGCACTATCGGCTCGAACAAGGCGTCCATTTCTTCGGTACTGTACCCGTGTATTCGGCCGCTCAGGTAGACATTCTCCCTTCCAGTGAATTCGGGATTGAATCCGGCGCCCAGTTCCAGTAAAGCGGCGACTGTGCCGGAAATATCGAGCCGCCCGGTCGAAGGTTCGAGCAACCCGGCCACAAGCTGGAGAAAAGTTGACTTTCCGCTTCCATTGCAGCCTATCAAGCCCACAACCTCGCCCCTGCGCAACTCCAGGTCGAAATTCTTCAACGCCCAGAAATCGTCTTTGCTCGGACGCTGCGGCCATGGACTCAGGTAACGCAACAAACGCTTGTTGGTCAATCTGAAAGGATAGAATTTGCCAAGGCCCGATGCCTTTACCAACACGTCAGATGACATCGGCAAACCTCCTTTTCATGATCTCGAAGTATCGCATTGCAATATATAGAACAACAAGACTGACAGCGGTATACGCAATCAGCGAACCCCAGTTAGGAATCATCCCATATACCAGGACCTTGCGGATATTGCTGGCTGCAAATGCAATAGGATTGATAAAAAGGATAAATCTAAGGCGTTCAGGAACGCGCGAAGCAGGATAGATTATCGGCGTCAGGAAAAACAATGCGCTGAATGCAAGACCTATGATATGGGGAAGATCCCGGACAAACACCCCCACGGCCGCGACAAAAAGAGAACACGCCAGAGCGCTGATAAGCACGGGAATCCATATAAGCGCCAGAAAAGGCACAGTCCAGGCAATATGCCCCACCAGCAGCAGTTGAGCTATCATCAGTATTAGAAGCGAAATGAGCGCGTGGACCAGGCCGCTGATATTAACCATCACAGGCAGGATCTCGGTAGGAAAGGAAATCCGTTTCACGTAATTTGGCGACCCCGGAATGATCTGGGAGGAACGCGTCAGCACCTCGCTGAAAAAGTTGAAAGGTATCATGCCGCAGAAAAGCATAATAGCAAATCCGCCAAGCCCGGTGTCTTCCGGGCCCCACCTCATTTTTACAATTGTGCCGAATACAATGGTATAAATTGCAAGCAGCGCCAGGGGCGTAAGAAAAGACCAGCACAGGCCTAGCATTGAGCCCCGGTATTTTTGAAGAATATCCCTTTTACTCAAGGCCCAGAGCAGATCTGCGCGGTTAGACAGAATTTTAAATATGTGTGTGCCAGTATTTTTTTCCATTGCGCGACCTTCGAAACTGCTTGCCGAGTTTAAAACAGAACCCGTATTTCGGGCGAAACCGTGTGACGACGCCGACCTGCGGCTTCGCAGATCCCGTCCCTGTCAAAATATCTCGACAACGCATACAGCCTGATCTATTTATCACTAATAACTTTGAACGTTAGATTAACTTTCAAGACAAAGGAATACAACCACCGATTACCCTGATTCCACGGATGGCCCTGCTTCTCCGGCAAGACCCGGCGTAATCATTGCCATTCGTGGCTCAATATAACGGCAGATTGCGGCGCTTTCGCGATTTTTGGTGAAAACGTCGGGCGGGCGCCCATATGTCACAGGATTTCTTTACAATTCAATGACTGTGCTGTATGTCATAATATAAGGAAAACTGACATAGAAATACCTGTTTTCATAAACCCGGAAAAGAACGGACGGAAATTGCACACAACCATACGCAATCATGCAGGCTATATGAAGAAAAGTGTTTACTTCATGTTGCCTTTTCGATGGAGCCGGCCGCTATGGTGGTTTGGGTCGGTTTTGAGGATATACCGGGCGCATCTTCTAGATCAGCAAATCAGAAAAACACCGCAGTCTTCTCAGCCTGACTATGACAGGTTGTTGAGAAACGAATGTCTTCCTTATGTGCAAGGCGCAATGCAACGCGCGCATAGAGAAAAGATAAGCGCCCGGCATTCCGTCATGTTCCTGATATGGATACAGTCATATCCAGACGGACCGGAATTCCGGCGGACATGGACCAGCATTTGCAGGCAGACTTATAAGGCATGGAAAGTGCATTGTATTTCCGCGCAAACAACAAGACGGAAAAAAGTGTTAAAGTTTTCATACTGCAGGCCGCGCATCATAGACATATCCGACAAGTCACCCTGCTCAATCGACGGAGCATACCATATCTTTCTGCAACCCGGCGATATCCTGCCTGCAAACGCCCTGGAATCCTTCTTCCGGGCATTCACGGACGGCAAGAGCCCGGACCTTGTCTACGGAGACCATGACCTCATGGATCCTTCTTCCGGGCTTAGAAAAGAACCGGAACTTAAACCGGACTGGAGCCCGGAACTGTTGCGGACAAAAGCTTACATCGGACCCGTTGCGGCTGTTTCAGACAAGCTGTTGCCATCTGGAACATGGGCAGGATCCACTGCAAGAGAATGGACCGCGGAAGCGGCGCTCATGGCCGTAAAATCTTCGGCCCGTGTACGCCGCATCGAACAATGCCTCGCCCATGTGCCTCCTGAAAGCAATATAACCCCGGATTGCTACAGCAATCTACTCAAGGCGCTTGGAATACCGGCGGCCCCTCAGCCGGCGTCACCCGATTCGCAACACCGGTTCAGCGTGTTTATCCCTTACTGGGAAAACCGGCATATCCTGTTTAACACCGTCAAAGAACTGCTTAATACCGGGAAGGAATTTATTGAAGAAATACTTGTCTGGAAACCTGAAGATACTCCTTGTAGATGGGCCGGTGAACTGCAGAACCTTTCAAAATCAATCAAGTATATAGATGCAAAACGCGATAAGACGGTTTCAGCCATGATAGAAAACGCAAAAGCTCCCCTGGCCCTGATTATCGAGGAAGGGGCGGGCGCTGAAAGAAAAAGTTGGGCGCCTCTTCTTGCCCGCTGGGCTGATATACCACGAGTTTGCGGTGTTTGTCCTAAGATATGTTTTACAGACAAGCGGATTTTGTCCGCCGGATGCGGATTCGGACTCGACAGCCTGGTCGGACGCTGGTTTGTGCATCAACTGCCAGGCGCATCCAATTTAATTGCGGACAGCAGCTCAATCAGAAACGTTTCCTGTCTTCCGGCGGAAACTGCGGTTTACAGTCTTGATTTCCTCAGGCGGAACATAAAGATTGCGCAGAAATTTTCTTCTTACAGAATGCACGCGGCATTTGGAATAGCCGCATACCGGGAAAAATCCCGCTTTGTATGCGATCCGACAGTTAATTTCGTCAGCCCGGCTTCAGCCGTGGAAAAACCCGACCCCTTCATTGAACACCTGAAAATGCTGGCGGAATCTCTGCAGGATGCCGACCTTCAGCAGGATCCGTATATGCATCGTCTGCTTCAAGCCAAAAACGGCCGGGTCTGGCTGCGGGATACCGGGGATCCGCCTCCGGCGATGCATATTGAACAACAAAGAAAAGCCATCATGGATATTTTCCACCGGAAACCCCCGCTTGCCGTCAATGATCCCGACGCCATGACAACATTCTTCAGTCAATCAGGGCTTTCTGAGAAGATGCCTGTTCCAGATAAAAAGTACGCGCATAAATCGGTGGAAGGCGCAGCCATGCACCTGCTTGGGCTCCTGATGCAGCCGGATACCCGAAAACGGTTTCCAAATGCATTGACAGACGGAAAACAAGGCGAATTTTGCGAATGGGCGGCTACGGCAGAGGGGCTTACTTCACAGGCCCGGGAAAACATCAGGAAGGCTTTCGAGAACATGCCCGGCGACCAGATCCGGCACATGTACCGATGGAGAGGCGACGTACGCATGCATCACCCGCTGGGGCTTACCCCAGCCGGCCAGAATCGCTTTACGGAATGGCTTTTTCGCTATGCACTCGATAACAAGATCATTTGCACCTATCACATCTGGTGGTTTCTCCTGGAAATGAGCGAATCCCCGTCCAATGGCATCCGTTATACATACCTGATCAACCCACGCTGGCAGGAGGAACTCCCTCCATCTGCCCGCCGGCATCTGCCGAGTCCGGAAGCTGTTGCAAACCACATAAATGAACAGTTTGACACCAGCCTTGACACAAAAGATTACGCAGCAGTGAAAAAGCTGCTGCCGAACCTTCATGAACACGCGGCAACTTCCCGGAAAGAGGCCGGGCGCGGCGTAAATCTACTTGGTTTATTCAGCTTTCCTTCGGGGCTCCAGCAATGCGCGGACACATGCGCAACAGCTCTTCGCATGATTCCCAGGCCCCTTTCCCTGCGTGATGTCGTTGCCTGGAACCACAAAACCGCCACGACGCGGACAGACAGGCTTGATCTGAACATTCACAATACCACCATTTTCATGATGCCGCCTTTGGCCTCCCAGCGGCAATGGCTCAGAAGGGCAAATTTACACATGAACAGATCGCACTACATGATCGGATGCTGGTACTGGGAAGCCGAGCGGATACCTGAAAGCTGGGTTACCGACAGCGTCGCTTACGACGAGATCTGGGCTCCGAGCCGTTTCGTTGAGGGGGTCCTGAAATCCCAACTTGACCGCCCCGTTGAATATATGCCTCCAGCCCACGCGAGACCGGAACCTTCCGGCAAAACACTTAATGACTTCGGCCTGCCGGAAGGGCCGTACACTTTTTATTTTACGTTCGATATGTGCAGTTGCATGGAACGCAAAAACCCCCTCGCACTGATCGAGGCTTTCCGACTGGCTTTTGAAGAGGAAGATGATGTTCAACTGATCATAAAAACCATGCGCGGAAAGGATTATCCCGCGGATGCTCAAAAGTTGAAGGAAGCCGCCGCCAGGTGCCCTCAGTGTGTGATTCTTGACTGCCATATGCCCTACAAAGACGCGTTGGCGCTTATGAACTCTGCCGATTGTTATTGCTCGCTGCACAGGTCCGAAGGGCTGGGGCTTACAATGGCCGAAGCGATGATGCTTGGAAAACCGGTCATAGCAACAGGGTATTCAGGCAATGTCGACTTCATGAATAAACAAAACAGTTTTCTGGTGCCATGGAAAATGTCTACTGTAAAGCGCAATGATCTACCTTACAAGCGAGGCAGCGCCTGGGCAGAACCTGACGTGGAGTCGGCGGCAAACATGATGCGTTCGGTCAGGGAGAATCCCGGGCTAGCTGAAAAAGTCGCGGAACGGGGCAAGACCGAAGCCGAAAATGTCTTTTCCATCAAAAGCTATGCAGAAAGACTTGACCGGCGCCTGGAAAGCATACAGAAAAAGCGTTCAATGAGCTGATGATTTTTTCCGTGCCGCGCAGCCCGGCTTCTGCCAATAGTAACTATGCTGGCTGCAAAGCCGAGCCAGCCCAACAGGCATATAGTCGGCTGCGTGCGCAGCAAGGCTTCCGCCGACCTTGAACAGATTATATAAAGCCCAGCGCGGCAGCCACAGGGGATAATTCAAGCACATGTACCTCATTTCAGCAAAAAAATATGACGCACCCATGGAAACGCTGGTCTTAAGAGAATGAGCCGCAAAAAGCCTGCGCAGGGAATAAACGCTGTCGAAATACCTCCTGAATGCGCCTGCCATGGTATAGTTATGGGAATGGATAACAACAGAGGACGGCTGATAAACGACCTCAAAACCCGCGTTGATCAGGTCGCGGGAAACCTGCTGGTCCTCGCTCATGATAATATCTTCGTCAAAAGGATATTCCAGCAGAATAGCCCTGCGAAACGCTGAACTGACATTTGACAAAAATACCTGTTCAAGAGTTAAAGGCTCCGTTGCTTCTCTCCTCCGAGATACCGCGGGACCGGGAGGAAATCTGGTCTTGAGAAAGAACCTTTCCATAGGGTTGGCCTCAGGCCAGGGAACCTGCCTGGAGTATGTTGCGGCCACAGCGCCGCGCTCGAACGGCGCCAGCAACCGTTCCAGCCAGTTCTCGCCGTCAGGCAGGGCATCCTGGGACAGGAACGCCACGAATTCACTTGAAGCTTCAGATACGCCTAGATTTCTCGCGCGGCCATGCGTGAAATTGCTTATAGGAACCACCCGCGTTTTTTCAAACTCTCCGGCTATTCTGTATGTCGCATCGGTGGACATCGAATCGACAACCACAACTTCATCGACATCAACGTTTTTCTGTGAAAACACCGAAGAAAGCAAACGGCGCAGACAGTGGCCTGCATTGAGAGTGGGAACTATGACCGTAGCTCTCGCGTTGACGCTGTTCGGTGGGTTCATTTATTCCGGATAATCCGCTTCTTTATCATGTCCGCGCACCCTGCCAATATGGCGGGGAAGCGCCATTATGCTGAAGAGATATGATGCTGCAAAAACCTGGACACCGTTGACAAAGCATATAATTCCGAAAAACAACAGCCTAGCTTCGTCAAGAATGCCGAAACCGCCCCTTATCCACTTGATAATAACAACCATAACTATACCCAGACCAATGAGAATAAAAGGGATAGTCAGCATAATAAACTTTTCAAAGGTGAATTTCTCATAAAACCAGGCAATCAGCGGATCTTCTCTCAAGCCGGAGAGATGTGCATAGGCTTTTGCCAGCAATCCCATTGTAATAAACTGTATGCTGAGAATATTGAGCATCCCGCCCATGATCATGCAATGAATATCAATGGCCCGGCCTCCTATCATCACCGGCCCGAAAGCCAGAGGCAAAACCACCAGCATCCCCAGTATCCAGCATCCGGCGCCTGGCAGCAACAATGCCGTAGTTGGACTGTGCAGAAACATGAAACGCAGGTGCCGCCACCCGTCACGGAAGGACATAAGCTTGGATTCCCCCACCCTTGGATGGTAAACGATATCACGTTCTGTCATAACAACGTTACGTTCAATGGCCCGGACTATCATTTCGCTGGCAAATTCCATTCCAGTCGTAACGCAACCGAGTTTATCGTACGTGTCTTTCCGTATCGCCCGCATGCCGCAGTGGGCATCGCGAACTATGTGTTTCCGGAACATTAGCCTGAGCAGAAGGGACAATAACGGATTGCCGATCCACCTGTGCAAGGCAGGCATGGATCCGGGCCTTATGTTGCGCATCCTGTTTCCGACAACAAATTCGGCTTCCCCGTCCAGTATGGGCTTCACAAGGTCATCAAGCCGGGAGAAATCATAAGTCAGGTCTCCGTCCCCCATAACCAGAATATCGTGGGAAGCATGCCGGAATCCGGCCCTGAGAGCAGCGCCGTAGCCCCTTTCGTCTTCCCTGATAACTTTAGCGCCGTGTTCCCTGGCGATCCCGGCTGAGTTGTCGGTACTGCCGTTGTCCACTACTATAACCTCGCCCAGGAGCTGCATCCTTGTAATCCCGGAACTGGCGGCTTCCACTGCCCGTCCAATTGATGTTTCTTCGTTCAGACATGGAATAACCACACTGATTCCTGATTTTGATTTGCGCATTAAACAGCCTCGCTGAATCGATTATGTATCGATAACATCACTCCAGAAAATCGGCTGCAACATCCAAAGTTGCCTCCGGTAAAGTTTGAATAAAATAGCCGCATCTGGTAGTTTAGTCAACTTCAGCCTGATCTATTCATCAACTTCGTGATGAGAACAGGCATGTTGTTTTGCTCAGATAGCCGGGTGAAGCGGAATCGGCTTTATGTTTTGCGTACGCACTTGTTAAACGACCGCGCTTTCAGAGGATTTTTTAATGAATATATCTATCGTGATAGTGACGGGAAACCGCGACCCCTTGTTGTGCGGGCTTCTGCAGGAATTGCTTCAACAAACGCATAAATCCATGGAGATAGTCGTTGTCATAGGGCCTGGATCCCAGGCTACATGGCAAGCTGTAAAAGAAATTCCCGGCAACTTGAAGACCGTATACTGCCCGGCAAGAAACATTGCCCGGGCGCGCAACATCGGGGCGCAAAAGGCCGCCGGAGAATTAATCGGTTTTATCGACGATGACGCCATGCCTGCTTCAAAGAACTGGGTCGCTGGTTTCTGCGACTTTTTCGAGAAAGACACATCATGCGCATATGCCGCAGCCGGTGGCCAGGTGTTGTACCGGGATTCCAGCGTAGAGGAATTTCATGACCACAATAATACCGTGAACGATTACGGGCAGTTCGCAGTGCCGGGGCTGAAGATGGACACTGCCATGGTTTCGAGCAGATGGGTTCTACGTGTCCCGGGCTGCAATGCATTCTTCCGCCGCTCAAGCCTGAGACAGGTCAAAGGCTTTGATGAAGCCTACAGGTATTATCACGACGAAACAGATATCTGCTTCAGATTGACCAAAATGGGAATAAAAACGGCCTACCTTGAAAACAGTTCGGTAAGACACTATGATGCAAAAGGGAAAAAGCCGCTCCTCTATCGGCGTCCATGGCGGAATATTGCCTTCAGCGACGCTTATTACTGCATGAAAAACGGCCTCGATCCATTGCCGCAGAAAATCGTTAAAACGCTGCGCTCGCTGCCTGCAAGACACTATGTCAAGGAGGCGCAAATAGCAGGAACGCAAGGGCAGACTTCTTCTTCCGAGACAAAAAAGATTAAAAGACTGCTGGTCAAAGGTTGGGCGTCGGGGATTTTCACCGGGCTTCTAAAACGGAGAATGCTGCCTGACTTTGAAGTCAAACCAGACAACTTCATGGATTTCAGGAGATAAACAAGCCGGCAGCAGAATGACTCATTCCGGCGAGACCCTTGTCATCGTTTTCGTAAGATCCGCAGCCTCCTGAAAGGAATCCGCCCATGCTACCCCCGGACATCCGGCAGTCCAGCTTTCGTAAACGGCCCTGTTTTTACCGTAATTGTTATCGATCAGAACATTCGGTATGCCCATGCAAAAGCTCAGGATGTGCCCATGAAGCCTGTCTGTGATAACAACACAGCCCCTTGATAGTATCCTGCATCCGCGCTTTAAACGCTGCTCAGCCAATCTGCTGCGCAACACTGACGCGCGCGACAAAGCCCATTTGCGCCGAAGACCTCTTTCGTGGCAGAGGTTATCAACCAATCTGTCGTATTGCTGCTCCAGTCCGGCTGTTTTACTCTCAAACATGCCAATCCTGGAATCCCGGCCTATCCAGTCCTCTGCATCAAAACCAGCCAGAGCTGCATCCTTCCTCAGTTCACTTCTGCCTTCGGCATCAGCTCGCAAAAGACAGAAGACATCCGTGTCCGGAGAACAGGATTTCTTGATCCCATTGAGCGTCAGCGCGGCATCGGGGGCAAGAACAGAGGGCAAAGACCAGCGCCGTTTCAGCCACTTGCGACTCTCGTTCTCGCGGACCATCAGGCGAAGACCGCGATGTCCGGCATATAACGGCGCAATCCGCATTGCTTCATTCAGGCTCCGGAAATATACAGTCTGTGGCAGCTGCACTATGCGTCGCGAAGGAAAATCGCGCAAAACAGCCCGGCGCAGATTCTCCTCATCCATATACATGTCGCCCAGATTTCCGCCCCCGTTGATAACTATTGGACCCTCTGGAAGCCTGCCAACAAGATCATTGCGGCTGTAAGAGCGGTGGCAACAGGTATAAACAACTTTGACCCCGATCGAATCAAGCAGGCGCAGCCCCCCAACCCATAAGGCGGAATCACCGGGGTTTCTCTGGTCAGGAAATCCTATAAACGCGCATTTTCCGGCTCCATCCATAAGCTGCTCAAGCTCCGAACCCAGCGTATTAAGCCAGTCTGGGGCGCCTGAATTGCCGAAGTTACTGTTGTATAAATGATCCATCTTTCAGCCGCTACTAGTACACCTAACCCGGGTTTTGTCAAGTTGCATGTTCAGTTTTCGACAAATTTGCCAGTGAACACATACATGAAAAAACTTGTCCAGCCCAAGCCCGTCTTCTACGATCCCGGGATGAATTCCCCCGGAAACAAAGAGCGTTATTCCCTTGTATACGTGGCGGGAAAAGATCCTCTGGCCGAGGTGAGCGGGGGGCATTCAAGTTATGTGCGGGCGCATGCCCGGGCCGCGCGCCACACCGGGTTCAATCCTCGCATATTCTGTTTAAGCTCAGAAGAAGGCACGGTAGAAACCGATTACGGCCGGGTTCACCGCATCAGGTCATCTCTAAGCCGCACCCTGAACATCGACTTTCCCAACAGTATTCATGGCTCCCAATACCCCTTTCACCGGCATTCTTTTATCAGGGGAATCTCCCAATGGCTCTCCAGACAGGATAAACCTGTGCTTGTTCACGGCTTCGGCATATGGGCAGAGGCCGGCATTGCCGCCGCCAGGCTCAGCGGCAGGCGCAAAAACACGCGCCTTATCTCCAGTCTCTATACCATGGTCAACCAGGAATACAAAAGCAAAATGATAGGCGCCGAAAACTACGGATTCAAGCGCCTCTTAATCTGCCTGGCACAACTTGCTCTATGCAGAACCTGCCTGGCAAAGCTTGAAAAGTCCGCTTTCACCGGTTCGGATCTGACGCTGGTAAATTATCGCAGGGTCAAATCTCTTCTTGAACGGGAATACGGTCCTGATTCCAACTGCCGTATTGTTCCCTACTGTTCCGAGCGGGCATTCATCGACTGTCAATCCGTCCGATCAGTGTTGCCGGATCTTCCGCAACCGCTGATCCCCGGCAAACCTTTGATCGTCTGCGTGTCTCGACACGACCCGAGAAAAGGACTGGACGTCCTGTGCAATGCGCTGGCCGCCTTGCAGAAAAAAGGCAACCGGTTCAACGCGGTCTTGATCGGCATTGGCCCGCTGCTCAAAAACACGCGCAGACACATACGGGATCTTGGCTTAACAGATTGCGTAAGTTGCCCCGGTTACATCAAAGATATCGGACCATTGCTCCAGAAATGCGATATATACGTGCTGCCCTCCCGCGAGGAACAAAGCGGCTCAGTGTCTCTGCTGGAAGCAATGCAGAAAGGAAAATGTTGTATTGCCTCCGGAGTTGACGGTATGCTGGAAGATGTTCGGGATGGCTCCAACGGAATCCTTGTGCCTCCGGGAGACGCCGCGGCACTAAGCAATGGGCTGAAGATATTACTCGACCATCCCGACATGCGGAAAGAACTCGGACAGGCAGCGCGCAAAACATACGAAGAGAGGTTTTCGACGGAAGTCCTGGTAAGGACCCTGGCAGATATTTACAGTGAACATTCAAGACAACTCCAAAGAAACCACATTCACCCTTGAATCTGTTGAGATCCAGCAAAGCCGAATAAATATACGCTGGAAAACCGATCCCGCATCCAAGCTGTATAGACGAACGAATTGCAGCCTGGTATTTCCCGAAGAAGTTAACCTGCATGTCCTGCCTGCCGGACTCGTAGAAAGAACTGTTCTTATGCTGCTCTACCCGCACTGGGCAATTCTGGCTCCATGCAAAATCAAACTTCCTTTCAAAATTCATGATGGTGAACGCCTGGCATGGAGCCGCCTTGCAGAAAATCAATGGAACAGCGTCCAGTTTCATTCAGGCAGAAAAAAAGAAAAACTGAAATTTTCATGGGACTACAGCGGAGAAATGCTTTCCCGTAGCCCGGCCCCGGTGAACGGCGAGGGTTGCGCAACAGCTTTCAGCGGCGGGAAAGACAGCCTTTTCCAGACCGGCTTTTTAATGGAACAGGGTGAATCTCCGCTCCTGGTGACAACTATAGCCCCGCCGCCCGAGGTTCATCCGCGAAGGCTTTATGTCTATGACCAGGTACAACACCGGACCGGGTTGCCGCTGATAAAGGTCCAGACAGACTACAGGAGTTCCTGCCACAACCTTTATCCCCGGGAACAGGGTCTTACCCAGGCAGTAAATGAACTGACCGACGTGCTTCTGTATACCGCATGCCTGATCCTCGCCGCTGCAGTGAAAAACATCAACCGTCTTTACGTGGCCTCCGAACTGGAGGTTCAGACTGCGGTGAAAATTGACGAAACACTGGTCACACATCCTCATGCCATGTACAATGTGACAACGCTCAAGACTCTCCAGCGCATCCTTGAACCCTATAACATCAGCATAAGCAGCCTCACTGCTCCACTGCAAACCATGCAGATTCAACAGACGCTATGGAAAGAATGGCCCAAGCTGAGAGACATGCAGACTTCGTGCTGGTCAATGACTCCCGATGAACCAATGTGCAATAAGTGCGGTCAATGCCTGCGGATCACTCTCTGTTCACTGGAAGCCGGCTTTGATCCAGCCGAAATGGGCGGCGATGCCGCAAAAAACCTCGCCGCGGTGGAATCGTGGAAAAAAATACGCGCAGCAGCGGAGAACAAGCAACAACTGCTGCCGGACACAATAACCCGTCAATTGCTTTACAGACAGACCCTGCATGCGACTGGAAGCATCGGGCTGCCCCGTCTCTTTTTCTGCTTCCTTAAAAAGCCCTCTTATGTCCTGCATCCGGTTGCTTTGTGGAAGGCTGCATGCAACACAATCAGGCTCTGGGCATTAAGCCGCAACGTCCGCATGCCTGAACTCGGGACTTTTGCGGATGCATTTCTTGATTTTGTTGACAAAACAGAAAAGAATAACTTGCGGTCATTTCTCGAAGAAAGGTATTCTGCAGGCCGCCAGTCTCATCCGGGAAATCGGTTCAGCCAGTATACACTCGAAGCAATAGATTGGTGCACGGAAGAGTTGAAATAGGCTGGAGCCATGAATATGCCCAATGCGATCCCTGAAGAAGAACTGAGTAAAATAATGCCCGACCTGCCCGGTCCGGACCCTGCGCTACACCCATGCAGCATCCCCGGGAATGGACAGGCAAAAAGAATCATCCCAGTTGCCGACGTGCTTGTAAACGGACACGAAAAGGCATACGTCTGCGACTGCATGGACCGGGGATGGATTTCATCGGCGGGAAAATACGTTAAGGACTTTGAAAGTTCCTTTTCAGGCGCTGTTGGCTGCCGTGAAGGAGTCTCATGTTCCAGCGGAACCGCGGCCCTCCACCTGGCGCTTGCAGCCACCGGCATCGGGCCCGGCGACGAAGTTATTCTGCCCGCCTTCACCATGATCGCAACAGCCAACGCAATAGCATACACGGGGGCAACTGCCAAAGCCGTGGACTCGGAACCGGCGACAGGCAACATTGATGTCTCAGGCATTGAAAAACAGATCACTTCATCTACAAAGGCAATAATGCCGGTTCATGTATACGGCCACCCGGCAGAAATGAATGCAATCAACTCGCTGGCGTCAAAATATGAAATCCGGGTAATCGAAGATGCGGCGGAAGCCCACGGGGCGCTCTATGAAGGACGGCCCTGCGGAAGCCTCGGGCACGCCGCCTGTTTTTCGTTCTACGCCAACAAAATCATTACAACAGGGGAAGGCGGGATGGTGACTTCCAACGACAGCGAATGGATGGAACGCGCGCGTTATCTGCGGGATCACGCTTTTTCTCCGGAAAGACATTTCTGGCATCATGATGTGGGATTCAATTACAGAATGACCAACCTGCAGGCGGCAGTAGGACTCGGCCAGACTGAACGCCTCGGATCTCTTGTAAAAAGGCGTCGCCATCACGCAGATTTATACCACATGCAACTAGTTGGAATTCCCGGATTGCACACGCCGGTGGAATATCCCAATGCGCGCAGTGTTTACTGGATGTACGGCATCAGGTTGGAACCGCCGTTTCCTCTTACCAGGAACCAGCTCAGGGCCAGGCTGGCCGAACATGGAATTGAAACCAGGACCTTCTTTGTTCCACTGCATTATCAGCCGGCATGGTTTTCCAGGTTTCAGGGACAACGCTTCCCTGTAGCCGAACGTCTTTGCCGAACTGGAATGTACCTGCCCTCCGGGCCATCGCTGAAAGACGAAGAAATCGAGTACATCTGCAAGATAATAAAGAAACTTGCGGAAGAAAAGGCCGGGTAGCTTCAGCCTTCGCGGGGCCTGGGTCTTGATAAGCCGCCGATAGATTCAATATTCGCCTTTGTTTGCATGCGGAAACGGCAGGTCGGGAACCCGCCTGCCCAGGAAACTACAAAGGCCCTGCCAGCCGGCCCCCTCCTGCCAGTCAACAACAAGGAGGTCGCCGGCCCTGCCTTCAAAATATTTCATGACACAGCAGTTGTGGCGCCGGTAACGCTCGCGCAACTGTTCCTCCGTGACATCGGGGAAGTGCAACCCATACAAAAAGCTTCTTATCCTGTCGAGATGTTCATCCTTTCCGATATTCTTCACCATGTTGATATAACTTTTTGCCCAGGAGTTTTCATCTCTCCTGGTGAGCACAAAGCGGGAGCCTGGATACTGTTTGTCCATTTCACGATAAAGAAGCAGCCAGGGCCAGTCCTCGAAACTGTCAAAATTCCGCGCTTCCTTGATAATACGCTTTAAATTGCCGTTGCTCAGGCAATCAACAAGATCAAGCCGCTGGCTGCAATGACTGTAACCGAGAATCTTAAGACACTCGCCCAGGGTTTTTGTCCCGGTCTTTGCCCAGCCTATTCCGAATACTTTTTCCATAATACGGTTTTCTTTATCCAACCAGCGCTCTCGAAAAAAACTGCCCCACTCAGGGCTCCCGCAAAATTGGCCGCAAAATCTCCCATGGACATCTGCCGGCTTTCAGTCAGAACACCCTGCAACATCTCAAGCAATAACCCGTAGGCGGAGCACAGAATAACAACGGCTAACCCAGCTTTTATCGATCTTCTTGCACCTGACCGCAGCGCATTGAGAAGCAACCCGCTCATAACCGCATACAGAATAAAATGAACAACCTTGTCAAGGTGGGGGAAGCGGGGCAGGCGAACAGACTCAGGCCCGGGCATTACAGATAGAAGCAGGACACACAACAGATATCCGGCAAAAATCAATCTACGAACACGCAATGTCGCCTTCATAAATCAGTCCTTAAAAAATCCTGTTAACGCAACACTTCTGTAACGAGCGCATTCTGATGGGTTAACATTAGCCCATGAACCTCTGGAACAGATGAAATCCGGCATGGAGCAGGATAAGGGCGTATACGTTGGCAATGGCATCATCAAGAACAATCCCGACTCCCCCTTTGATGTTCTGCGACTGCGCGGCAGGAGGAATCTTGACAATGTCGGTAAATCGGGCGACCAGGAATGCTGCCGGAATCAGCCAGGGATATTCTGCCATGGGCAGGCCAATAACACATATTGGAAACGTCAGGTACTCGTCGGCTACGATCCGCCCGTCATCTTTCCTGCCAAGAATCTTCTCCGCCCTGTCGCAGAACGGCACTGCAACAAGTGTCAACAAAACACACAAAGCAACCTGCAAGCCCCAATGCAACGGATTCATTAACAGGGCAATAAGAACGCCTGGCAGGGTTCCCACTGTCCCGGACGCTATGGGCGAATAACCCAGCCCGAAACCAGTAGCAATTATCAATGCGATCTTATCCGAAAATGTTTTTTTCAAAGTTGCCTCTTCTTCTCCCGGTAAAGCAGGTTGCTCTCCAACCTGCTGCTCTTCCGGCTCTTCACCCCATATCCTCTTCACTCTTCCAATGGCCAATGACACTCCGAGCGCGCCGGAGCCTGAGGGATAAATGACCCGCCCGAAGGGCGAAAATGACCCATCAGTCCCCCCTTTCCTTCTTCCCTCTCACTTTTTGCGTTTTGCAAGGTCTAATCGGAAACTCTGTACTTCAGGATGCACCACAAAGTCCTCACACCGTCTTTCCAGGTAATTTTCTTCCCCTCGTCATAGCCACGGCCGTAATAGGCTACAGGAACTTCATAGATCCGCCACTTCCTCCGGGCAACCCTGGCTGTTATTTCGGCTTCGAATCCGAACCGGTCTTCCTTCAAGTCCATCTCGCGCAGAACCTCGGACCGGAACATTTTATGGCATACCTCCATGTCGGTAAGGTTCAGGTTGGTCATCATGTTTGACAAGCTGGTCAGGAACTTGTTGCCCAGACAATGCCAGTAGAATAGAACCCTGTGAGGCCCCCCTCCAAGAAACCTCGAACCGTACACAACGTCAGCCTTGTTATCCCTTATCGGGCCCAGTAGCAGATTAAAATCCCTCGGATCATACTCCAGGTCCGCATCCTGCACCACTATTACATCTCCGTCGGCCGCCTTGAATCCCTCCCGCAGGGCCGCGCCCTTTCCCCGGTTGCGATCCTGGTGGATAACCTTCAGTCCCGGCGTCTCATCCGCAATTTCAGCCAGGATATCCCTTGTGCCGTCGGTTGAAAAATCGTCGACGATAACAAGCTGATAAAACTCCGGAACGCCGCAGTCCAGCACAGTTGACACAGCTTTGCGAATGGTTTCTTTTTCATTGTAGACGGGCATTACCACTGATAATTTCATGCCGGGAAGCATATACTCAACAGGCCCATTGCTCAAGTCTTTTTGAAAAACAGGGGTATAGCCCGCATAAGGCGTTCTAAGGCGCTTGTCTTTCTCCCCCCCATTCATGATGTTCTTCAAATCTCCCGGACGTGATATTCGAGCAACACACTGTACTATAATGAATAATCCGAGCCATGGAATGGCGCTGGGCATGGATTATTCGTGCATAAAAAAGCGATTCCGGTTAACCTGAAAAAATAACAAAAAAGAAGGAGGCAGCTATGCATGCCAGAAAAATTCGCCCGGGCATCGAGATTATTGCGTCTGTTCACTGGGAAAGACGTCTTTTTGATTCGCTTATTCCTCTTCCCGACGGAACAAGCTATAACGCTTACGTCATCCGGGGATCCGAAGGAACCGCCTTGCTTGACGCAACTGACCCTGCGCTGCGTGGAGACCTTCTTAATGAACTGGAAGAAGTGGAAAACATCGATTACATTGTATCCCATCATTCCGAGCAGGACCACTCCGGAGTAATTCCGGATGTCATGGCACGATATCCGGACGCTGCGCTTGTATGCAGCAGGAAAGCCGAAGATCTTCTTGCAAGCCATCTGGATATCGACAGAGAACGCCTCAAAGTAGTCGAGGATGGCGAAACGCTTTCGCTGGGCAATAAGACACTGCAATTCATCTATACTCCCTGGGTACATTGGCCGGAGACAATGATTACATACATTCCTGAAGACCGTTGCGTATTCTCGTGTGATTTCTTCGGTTCCCACCTTGCAACCACCGATCTTTTTGTTACAGACAAGGCAGGAGTGTACGAGGCTGCTAAAAGATACTATGCGGAGATCATGATGCCTTTCCGGGCCGTCATCAGGAAGAATCTGGATAAGATTGACCGACTGGATTTCGACATCATAGCGCCAAGCCACGGCCCCGTTTATGACGATCCTGCATTTATCCTGGACGCATACCGGGACTGGGTATCACAAAAGGTTAAGAACGAGGTCGTTTTACCATATATCAGTATGCATGGCAGTACGGAAACAATGGTAAAGCATCTTATCGATGCCCTTGCAAGCCGCGAAGTAAAAGTCCATGCATTTGATCTTGCAGTAACAGATATAGGCAAACTTGCCATTACTCTTGTGGACGCGGCCACCTTGATCGTGGCTACGCCTACAGTGCACGCCGGCCCCCATCCTGCAGTGTACTACGCATCGCATCTTGCCAATCTTCTGCGGCCCAAAGTAAAATATGCCGCCCTTACAGGTTCATACGGCTGGCACAGTAAGGCAGCCGAACAGATATCTGCGCTTATCCCTAATCTCAAGGTAGAAGTGCTGGGCTCTGTTTTTCATAAAGGAGCTCCTGACAATGAAACCTTCACGGAACTCGACAATTTGGCCGAATCAGTAGCCCGGGCTCATGCAGCAGATGATGAAATCGAATAAGAAAAATCTCCTTCGCCGGTTTGCCGCCTACTACAGGCGGCACCGGTTACTGTTTACCATTGACATGATTACCGCCGCGCTGCACGCCGGTTTCACCGTCATGATTCCTTTTCTTGTGGTCCGCATGCTCAACCGGGAAACACTTGCCGAGTCTGCGCTGGCGGAAATCTGGATTACTATCGGAATGTTGAGCGCTCTCATCCTGTTGATGGCCGTGACGCAGTATATCAACACCAAGTGGGGACATATCCTGGGCGCCCGGATTGAAACGGACATGCGCTCTGACCTGTTCAGACACCTTCAGAAACTGTCCTTCCGCTACTTCGACAACACAAAAACCGGACATATCATGTCCAGGATTTCATCGCGGTAGGAACGCCCCTTTCGGGGCGCCCCCCGCACAGATCCCGGCGTGC
>CAYYVQ010000051.1:0-23252 GCA_964475205.1 uncultured Victivallales bacterium
ATCCATCATATGTTACAGGTCAGGCCCGGTGCACTGGTGAATAATCCAGGCTAAATAACACTAATTTTGAAAAGAACGGTGAACAGCATCAAAAGAAAACTTCATGAGCAAACTGAAACTTGCGCCAAATGGGTGCAGTTGCATTTTTGAATATCCTTATTTATTCGTGTCTATTCGCGTGCATTCGTGGTTTAACTGCTCTTTATTAGGCTAACAGGAGCCATGATATCCGGCTTTGCCACATCTGCAATGCTGCTATGAGGGTCCAGCGCAATGGTTGATCATTGTACGGGTACGCGGAAAGATTTAAGCAGAGCAGAGAAGAGGTTTGAAGGGGATCGGTTAAGGGTAGCCGAATAAGGGTGGCGGTTAAGCGGGTGGAGTAAGTGTGGGTGCGGGGGGGAGTTTGTGAGTTCGTGTCCCGACCTCAGGAAGTCGGGATGAGTTTGTGGGGCAGCAGGTTGCAGGACAACCTGCTGTACTTTTGGGCGAGGGTAGCCGTGCTTTCTCGATAATGATACCTCTCCGAAAATCTAACAGAATCCTAACGTGACTTCGGTGTTTGCCGAAGTATAGCATTGCGGCATGGAAACGGAAATTGTCTCAATTGCAAAGGCGCTGGGCGATGAAAGTCGGCTGCGGATCATGATGTGCCTGGAGGGCACGACGCTGTGTCAATGTCAGCTTACCGAGATTCTCGGGCTTGCTCCATCGACGGTATCGCAACACGTTGGAATGCTGTGCTCAGCGGGCTTGCTGGAAGGGCGCCGGGAAGGACGCTGGCACTACTACCGCTGGCCGCGAGAATCTGCATCCGCATGCGTGAACGAGGCGCTGGCATGGGTTCGGAATCACGTCACTGACGATCCGCATGTGAAGGCGGACGCAGCCAAACGCGCCGTTGTCATGCGCAACTCACAAACTCCCTGTCCGAAGGAAGCGAAAACGCGGGTTTTGTTTCTTTGCACCGGCAACTCCTGTCGGAGCCAGATGGCGGAGGCGATGCTGCGCGAATATTCCGCCGGTCACTTCGAAGTCCACAGCGCCGGACTGGAGCCCAAGCCAATCCACGAACTGACCTACGATGTCATGGACGAGATCGGCATTGCCGAACAGATTCAATGGGAATTCGAGGACCCTGCCGCGTTCGAAGGCTCCCAACAAGAGCGCCTGGACCAAACCCGCCACGTCCGCGACGCCATTCGTGCCAGGATCGACGAGTGGACGAGCACAGTCGCCTCCATACAGTAGTGCGTGAATATAAAAGGGGCAGTTGCCAGTGATCGGTAATCAGTAATCAGTGGGAACATAAAAGCAGTTTCAACTGCCGAATTCAGCAGGACTGTCCCTGATCTCCGGTGAACTCGTTGTCAGGTGTACGATGGCGAACTCGGTCAGGTGCTTGCCGCGCTCGACGAGCATGAACTATTTGATGCCACGCTTGTCATCGCAACGTCAGACCATGGCGACATGGATGGGCAGCACCGTCTTATCTACAAAGGACCCTTTATGTACGAACATATGATGCGCGTCCCGCTCATCATCCGCCCGCCTGCCTGTTGCCACAAACCGACGGCGACAGCTGATTTACACACGGTCAATGTTGATCTCGTTCCCACCATGGCCGACTTTGCCGGGGTCGCTATTCCCGAGACGGGTGGGACATCACTGAAACCCTTATTCGACCACAGTCGGAACGTTGCCAAACGAACATTCGTAGTGGGACAGTATTACTCAAAGCAGAAATGGGTAAATCCGATTCGGATGCTCAGAACAGAGCATTACAAATACAACCGCTACCGCGAGCATGGCGAGGAACTCTACGATCTGGCACTGGATCCGGGAGAGATTAAGAACCTTATCCGCGACCCCGACCACCGAGACGTCGTGAAAGGACTACAAGCCAAGCTGAACCAATGGATGAGCGACCATGGGGATCCGTTTGAGTCTCAAACCCCAACCACTCGAAAAGGACAGGCTCTAACAAAAACAGGATGAGATAATATCCGACCGTAGGGAGTGATATTTTTCTAATTCTGTGAGAAATTTGGGCAACACGCCGTCAAGTCCTGATTTGGCTGTTCCTCTGTATGGGGTACTATTGCGATTGTGCCGTCTGCGCTTCAGATAGCATTGCAAGCATACGCTTAGCTGTTTCGTCCAGGCCGCGATGTTCCATGTACCGCCTCAGATGATGTCTGGCAAGGTCCAACCGGTTTGTTTCGATTAATTTGAACGCCAGCTTGTGCTCGATGGCAGCGTTAAAGGGCAGGTTGGCCTTATGTTCTGCGATAAGGCTGACGGCTTTTTCGGCCTTGTCCTGCTCAATAAAATGGGCGGCAACATACGCAACAATATCCGGCTGAACATAGCCTTTTGCCATTGCCTCCTGGAAATGTTCGACAGCAGCGGCTTTCCGGTCTTTGCGAATTGCCGCATGGCCCAGCATAAACAGCGCCTTTCCGGCTACAGCGTTGTCCGTTGATTGGGCCAGTGTTTCGAGTTGCCCAATCGCTTTTTCAATGTCGCCGTTGGCAAACCGAAGTTCTGCCGCACGCATTCTTAACGAGGTGGAATTGCCCGGGTCGGCCTTAATGGCCCTTTCGTACCAGCGCACTGACGTTTTAGTATTTCCGAGGTTATGCCAGAGTCCCGCAATGCGTGCGGCCAGGCCTGAATCATGGCTGCCGAGCCAGTAAGCGGATTGGAAAGCGCCGACGGCTTCTTTTTCGGCATTATCCATCAAATGGGCATTGCCCAGGCAGATGTAGATACGCGCATTATGCGGCGAGCGCTTGAGAATTGTTTCGCAAATGTTCCGTGCTTCGTCATTCCGGCCGCCGGCTGTCAGTGCATCCGCGTAAGCAAGCGCCCACGTGGTGTTGGTTGGAGACATCAGTACGCGCAGACCCAGTCCCACAAGCAGTGTGTGTTGTCGATCCTGCTCGTAGTCTATTTGCACCAGGCCGTCAAGTGTGTCGGGTGACAGGCCGCCTTGCGATAAAGCCGCGACAAATGAGGCACGGGCCTTGTCGTTTTGGCCTAGTTGCCGGTACGCGTATCCCAGCAGCCTGTGGGCCATGGCTTTGTCCTGATCGGGTCGGTCCAGTTGTTCCAAAACCTCCACTGCCTTTTCGTATTCACGAGCAGCCAGGTGTTCGTGCGCCTGGCGAAGTTTTTGATTGAACGAATCCGCGCCTGCTTGCATTGTGCCAAGAAGACAGGCTACGGCAAGCGCAAGCGTCACTGCAATATTTTGGCTCCATCGTCTCACCTTATCAATCCTCCAGCTTGAAGCGAATGCGTTTTACGCCCCACACGCGGACTGGAACTCCATCGCGGAGCGCAGGTCTGAACCGCCATGTCAGGGCAACGTCGAGCACAGCCTTGCGAAAAGAGTCAGGGCCCCGGCTTTCTACGATTTCGGCATCTTCGACAGTCCCGGATTCAGTTATCAGTATTCTTACCACGACCAGCCCTTCCTGCCCGAGTTGACGCGCAGAAATCGGGTAGCTCGGGCGGCGTATTGATATTTCTTCAGGTCTTTCATCCAGGTCATCGCCTGAGGACAAACCAGTGGCAGGCAGGGTCGCGTTGACTCTGGGTATGCGTGGAGCGGGGGCTAAATTCAGCGGCACGGGCGCAATGGGCGCGGGTCGCGGCTGGACCGCATCCAGGTTCACGGTGGCAATAGCTTCGGTGGTTGGCCTTGGTTTTTGCTCTTCCGGCGGTGGCTCTTGTGGCTGGACGACGTGTCTCTCGGGTGCGGCGACACGCAGGACGGCGGCCGGTGACACTGTACGCGTTATTGCTTCGTGACTCAGTGTGTTCAGATGCGACAGGGCAAGATACAGCAGCGCATTAGGAAGCAGCGCCAGCAGGATCGAAAAGAGAACGCGCGGGACGCCCCGCGCAGTATGCAGGTTTCCCATTAAGATAGCCTCAGAGCTCATTGGGGCGCTCCTTTCTCGCGGGTTGCGATTGCAACATCCATGGCTCCGCCCTGCTTGGCAACATCGATTACAGAAACGAGTGTCCGGGCCGGAACTTCTTCATCGGAAACAATAACTACAAAACCGTCTTTTTCTTTGGCTGTGAAATGGCGAACACGGTCGAGCAGCTCGCCGGTCTCCACTCGCTGTCCGCGAGTATAGATCGCGCCTGTGGCAGTAACTGCAATACGCATGCTCTGCGGTTTCAGGGTTCGGCTGTATTCGGATTCCGGCCGGGAAACAGTTACTCCAAGGTCCTGTGAGAAGGTGGCAGTTACCAGGAAGAAGATGAGAAGCGTGAACACCAGATCAATAAGGGGGGCGATATCAACCGACACCCCTGCTTCGTCGCTGTTTTCACGATATTGCACAGACTCAAACATGTTTTTTCTCCGAACGCAGCAAGGTTTCTGCCTTTTTGATGATTCGCCTGCTTTCGTCAACGCAGAAGCGAACGCGCGAGGACATCCACCCGTGGACCAGCACAATAGGCAGGGCTGTTACCAGTCCGGCCTGGGTGGTAATCAGTGCTTGCGAAATGCCCCCTGCCATGGCAGCACTCGTTTCCGTTCCCGGTCCAAGCGTGAGAGCGTTGAAGGTGTGTGTAATACCGAGAATTGTGCCCAGCAGGCCAAGGAGCGGCAGGACAGCCCCGATTACGGCAATCAGTTCAAAGTTGCGCCTCAGGTAGACGGCTTCCCGTCGCAGAAGTTCCGAGGCGCGTTTCCTTGTGACTGCTATCCCGGCCTTATACATGTTCAACGATTCACCGATAATTCTGGCTGTTGCACCGGGATGCCGGCTGCACAGCGCGGCTGTTGTTTCAGTGTCGTTTTGTTTCATCGAAGCGAAGATCGATTGCTCCCACTTTCTGTTTATCCTGGTCTCCGACCGCAGCAACATCAGCCTGTTCATTATCAATGACCAGGCCAGCAGCGAGAGCGCAAATATTGCTCCCAGAATCCATCCGCCCGACATGAACAGATTCATGATTCCCGCTCCCGTGACAGTATGTTCAACATTGATGCGGCATGCCGCTCGCTGTCGCCGATCAGTTTTTCCATGCGTCCCCGCAGCATGCCCCGGCAAAGCAGGACGGGTATGGCAATTACCAGGCCGGTGGCGGTAGTGAGGAGAGCTTCTGAAATTCCCCCTGCCATCAGCCCTGGATTTGCGTTGCCGAAAGCCTTGATTACCCCGAAGGTGTCGATGATGCCGGTAATTGTGCCAAGCAGCCCGAGAAGGGGAGCAACGGCGGCAATAATTCCGAGGCCGGAGAGGAAGCGGCGCAGGCGCGGCATCTGATGAAGAAGCTGCTCCTGGATGGCATCTTCCATGGCCTGGGCGCCGTCGTTCCTGTTATGAAGGCAGGCGCGCAGGACCCGGTCCACGATGCCGCTTTCTTTTTCCAGGAGGTGTTCAGCGGTTTCAAAGTCGTTTTGAGAGCAGGCGTCAAGTACGCGCCCGGCGCGGCGCGAACCCCCGGAATTCCGGCCATACAGGATAATGACACGCTCGGCAATCAGAAGCATTGCGAGCGCGGCGAGGCCTGCCAGCGGAAACATGATTGGACCGCCCGCACGAAACTGAGCTTGCAGTGACTGCAGTCCGGGATCGCTGTCCAGCCGAAGGCGGCCGGTCACGTCCATCGGCGCAGACACTATTTCCTGCCCATCGGAAACAATTTGCCTGAATGCCTCCTGAACCTGTCTTTTTGTATCCGGGGACACATCTTCGGTCCACCGCAGACCGGTGGCGTCTTCCGGGCTGGCTATAGTGATGCCTATGCGTCCGTCGTCGAGTGTTTCATAAGCATAGGAGATATCACCTGCGGTCAACAGTCTGACATCTTCCACCAGGCCGCCGGCAGTGCGAATTGATCGTTCCAGGGCTCTGACGGATCCTGCTCCGTCCCGAAGATCCATAAAAGCGTCCAGTGTTTTTCCGTAGCTTTTGAGGAACAGCTCGTGATTCTGGCGGGGTTCGTTTGATTCAAACAATGACATAACTTCATCGAGCCTGGCGACGGTTTTGTCGTGGCCGAACGTCTCGCCGAAGTATACGCTCAATTGCTCGGCAAGTTGTTGTGTCCTTGATTCCAGGTCGCGGACGGCATCCTGGTATTCCGATTGCATTTTCAATGTCGAGAACTGTTGCTCAAGTTTCTCTTTCTCGCGCTCCAGATGTTTTAGTTCAAGTTGATTGTCCATGAGCTGATCGGCAAGCCTGGTCCGTTCGGCCTTGCGCTGCTCTATCTCGGAGTGTTGTGATTGACGGAGTTTTTCAACAGTCTCCTGCTGCATGGCGGCCTGCTTCTTGAGATACTCAAGATTATCCTGCAAGATGGCAACAGTTGTGTTGGTTCCAGTTGATGTCGGCGAGGTTGCCGCTACAGCATGCAGGGCCAGCGCTGAGGCCCCAATGACAAGCGTTATTAAAGTGCAGTTTCGTCCCGGAATCATTTCGTGTTGTTCCCCTGGGCTGGAGTTTCGTGTTGGTCGCGGTTCTTGGGGGCAGCATCGCCTGTCTTGAACACCGGGAACGGTACCGGAATGATCCTGGGATGAGCCTGCGCCCGGAGGATATTTATCGTGTTGAGAATCCGGCCGCGAACAAGGTCAGGCAGATCTTCGTTCCAGGCTTCCCCGGATTTCCCAGACGCAATGCCGATCCTATTGCCGTCTTCCGAAACGAAAAACTCGGAAGCCAGCCCGATGCGGACGACGTATGCGTGAACCGCTCGCCTGCCGCTGTCGATTTGAACACGTTCGTTGCGCAGATCGATAGTTTGTGCGGTCATGCTTTCCTTGCCGGCGTAGGTCCACAAGCTCAGCAGAGCGTCCGCTTGAGAAACAGGGTCGGTATTCCTCAGGCCTTCAAGGATGCGCTGCAGCATTGAAAGCCGCTCCTCTTTACGGTAGGGAATGCCTGATGCCACCTGTGAATGGATCTGTTCTACCTTGTCCAGGGCCAGCCTCGAGGCGCGAGCGAGCAGTGTTTTAGACCTCTCATGGCTGCTGCGCAGTTCCTTGATGTTTGCACGAATGTCTTCGACATCCTGTTTTGCAGCCTCAAGCGCGTTGCCAGTGCGGTCGACATCCTTTCGCAGCCGGCCAATATGGGTATCCAGCTCATCCATAGCTCGTCGGCGCTGGTCTTCCAGCCTTGCCGCTTCCAGCGTCAGCCTGTCAGATCTTTCGATAGTTTCACGGATATCGCGGGCCAACTGCGTCCGGTTCGAGTCCGCTGCGTCCGGTTCTCCAGAGGCGACACAGGCAAGGGCTGTAAGCAGAGCGATTTGCGCGAATAGGCCGCAATTTCTTTTTTTATAGGACAATCTGCCAGGCATATCGGTATGCATATTTCCTTTCAGTGTTTTCCTGTGTTAACTATAAGTATACGTTTGACGAAGCCCGAAAGCGACAATGAATTAAATAAAGGCTGAAATTATGTGTGCGATTTCTTTTGTGCGCAAGAGTAAGCACATGAGAACAATCAAAATCTGCAGCGGGCTACCGGGAAGAATGCAGGTTCTTGTTTGTTCCGGATCGCGGTCTTATGTTAGCGTTATGCTATGAATTTTGAACAGTTGTCTGACGAAGACCTGATGAAACAGTTTTGTGCGACACTGGATGAAGAGGTGTTTCGAGTTCTTGCTGAACGATATTATCCCGCCGCATTAAGGCGGGCCACTCGTTTTTGCGGCGACCGCGAGTTGGCGTGTGATGCTGTTCAAGACGTTATGATTCGGATTGTACGATGTCGGCGACGTTATAGCGCCGACAGGGCATTTGCCCCATGGTTTTTTGCCATTTTACGCAACAGGTGCATAGACCTGGTGCGTAAACGCAACAGGCAGAAGGCGCTCCTGGAGTCCTACAATGACGAGGCTTTTGTGCAGGGACCGGATGAGGCAGCGCTTCAGTGCGTTCACGGTCTGCTGGCCAAGCTCCCGGCCGATCAGGCATATCTTCTTCGAAAGCGATATATTTATGGTCTGTCTATGCAGGAATTGGCGGAGCATTTGGGTTGTTCAATCGAGGCCGCGAAAAAACGGATTCAGCGGACGATTCGGGCGGTAAGAGAGAAACACGGCTTTGCGGGGTCATCCATTCTCGATGCTTGATACTAACCCGCATATCTCACGGAATTTCGTAGCAGCCTGTCCGCCATCTGGCGGAAGAGCGTGGAGAGAGAGTGGTGCTATCCGTGCTCGCAGCAGGAATTTTGTGAGATATGCGGGTTAGGTTAGAATTTGTCTGCCCAGCTTTTGATGCCCTGCATAATCATTTCTACTGAGACGGTACCGATGAAAAGCGCCATCATACGGCCGGCAATCTCTATATATCTCTGGATCAGGGGTTCGCGTTTCGGGCGCACATAGTCGTGCAACATCTTGAGTCCTATCATGATGAGCGCTGATATAAGCACGGCAGCAGACACCAGGGCGCATGCCGGCAAAGGATTATATCTGTTGCCGATGAGTACGCTTGCGCTGATTGTGCCCGGTCCGACAAGAATCGGCACTGCTATTGCACCGGCAAGATTTTCTGATTCTCCTCGAAGCATTGTGATTGTAGTGGGGCCGCGAAAGACAAAGTGTAAACCGATTGCGAGGAATATAATGCCTCCAAATATCTGGAACGAAGCAAATTCAGCCTGAAGAATATTGGAAAAGAACGTGTCGCCGAGAATGACGAAGAACCAGAAAACAATCATGGCAATAAACGCGGCATGTAATAGTATTCTTGCAAATTTTTTAAGCTCGAACTTTTCCACGACATCGATCAGGTAGATTATCAGAAGAAAAGGGTTAAGGAGCACGAGCAACAGCGCCGAATATCTAAACAAATCCTGCATTTTATTTTAGCCTTGTTTTCTTC
This sequence comes from uncultured Victivallales bacterium, assembly GCA_964475205.1. Classification (GTDB taxonomy): domain Bacteria; phylum Verrucomicrobiota; class Kiritimatiellia; order UBA8416; family CAYSRM01; genus CAYSRM01. The sequence continues at coordinate 8,876 of CAYYVQ010000051.1, forward strand.
AAGAAACCCTATATTGGATTATTTTACAAGCTCCGGAAGTCAACCGCTCCGTTCTCCCGCCAGCCTTGGTATCTGGGCAACACGCTGCAAATACTTATAAAGAGTAAGACAATAACATTCAAGATATTAACCACTGAGATATGGGATGAGGATAAGATCCTTATAAAGCCGGCCGGATGCAACGCTATGTCTGTGGGTATATTTTCATGGTTGGATCTGGAATCTGAAGAAGGCCGATTCACTTTTGACTGGCTTGATGTCATTACGGACAAGTGGGCTGACAATGGAGCATATGCCGTGCCGGCAACTCCCAGCGGCTCGCCACCAGTTTGGCTCAGCCGGGCGTATCCTGAAGTTTGCCGCTCCGATACAGGCCGGTGTTACAGCCCTCATGCTGCGATGGAATCCGAAGCTTTTTTGCGGTTCAAGTGTCAAGATGATTGACTGGGTTCGGAATTCGGTTAGTCTGATAGGTATTATGAAGATACTTGTTATAGGCAGCGGCGGGCGGGAGCATGCTCTCGCGTGGAAACTTTCTCAGGATTCATCACGGCCCGAAATTTTCAGCGTTCCCGGCAATGCGGGTACGGCTATGCACGGGACAAACGTCGGCATAAGCGGTGAATCAATTCGTGAAATTCTGGAATGGGCAAAAGAAAACAGGCCTGACCTTACGATAGTAGGCCCCGAAGCTCCTTTGTGCGCGGGTATAAGCGACCTTTTTGCGGAGCATGGTTTATCAGTTTTCGGTCCTTCAGGAGATGGCGCCAGGATTGAGGGCAGCAAAGTATATGCCAAGGAATTCATGAAGGCCGCGGGGGTTCCTACTGCTGATTTCAGGGTGTTTGACGATGCTTCCAGAGCCATGGATTACATCAGGTCAAAGGGCGCTCCCATCGTTGTCAAAGCCGACGGCCTGGCTGCAGGAAAGGGTGTTTTTGTATGCAAATCGCTTCAGGAGGCGGAGCAAGCCCTGGATGCAACCATGATCAGGAAAGAATTTGGCTCAGCCGGAGAACGTGTGGTGGTGGAAGATTGCCTCACTGGTAGCGAGGCATCCGTGCTTGCCCTTGTAGACGGCCGGAACTACACGATTCTGGATTCCTCCCAGGATCACAAGCGGGCCTATGACCATGACAAGGGGCCTAATACCGGTGGAATGGGCGCTTACTCGCCCACGCCGGTAATATCTAAAGACATGTGGCCTGTTATACGCGCGGAAATTTTTGAGAACACTCTTGCTGAATTCGATAAACGGAACATCAAATACCGTGGGGTTCTGTACGCAGGTTTGATATTAAACGAAGCAGGCGTTAACGTCCTGGAATTCAACTGCCGGTTTGGCGATCCGGAAACACAGGTTGTTATTCCGGGGATAGACGGCGACCTGTTTCCGGTTCTTGAGGCCTGCGCCAACGGCACACTTTCAAGGCATCTTCTTAAGTGGAAAAACGATCACAGGGTTTGCGTGGTTCTTGCGTCTGGCGGATATCCCGGGACTTATGACAAGGGTAAGGAGATCCGCGGGCTTCAGGAGACCGACAAGATGGACAACGTGTTTGTTTTTCATGCCGGGACAAAATCCGACCATGACAAAGTTGTGACCGCGGGAGGCCGGGTGCTGGGCGTAACGGCCTCAGGCGCTGACCTGAGAAAAGCTGTCGATCTGGCATACCGGGCTGTAGGGAAGCTTGATTTTGACCGGATGCATTATAGAACTGACATTGCGAAGAAGGCATTGGATTGAAGTTAAAAAGAAGGCAACACTGTGGTGCACGGCCTGGAAATATTATGACAGGTGACGGGAGGATATCGGGATGTGTCGTTCAGATCGGTTTTCTGTTGAATCTGTTCTTTTATTCAGTCTGTGAAACAAGGGCAGAGACAGATCCCGGCCGGATATATGCGGCCCTGGACAGGGAGAACATAGCATATAACTGCGAGCAGCTTGCCAGGGCAGCTTCGCAGGCGATAATAAAAGCCATTGATTCGAAGGCTAGCATAGTATCGCAGGTCCCCAAAAAGGACCTGGAAAAGAAACTTTCGGTTATTTCGGCTCACAAATGGCCCGAAGGAATCAGGTACATAGAACTGGCCGGATTCTACAGCGATTGGGCGTCAGTAACGGAGTCATTGACAGATCTCTATGATAAAGACGCCGTAGGCATGATAATGGATCTCAGGGGTGCGGGTGGCGCTGATATTGAGGCGGTAGACAATGTTTCAGGAGTTTTTCTTCAAGAAGGAACGGAACTTTTCAAAGTTACAGACAGTCATGACAAATTGGTTGAATTACACACTGCTGCTAAGACAGATACCAGTGATTTTGAAATACCCTTGATAATCCTTGTGGATGAAAATACGCGGGGGGCTTCGGAATTTTTTACGGCAGCCCTGAAGGGACGAAAACGATGTCTAGTTATGGGCTGTTCGACACAGGGAGATTCGGCAATACGGGAAAGAATCAGTCTATCGGAAAAAGCTGAGCTGTATATTGCTACAAAAAGGGTCGTTCCTGTTTCTGGTGTGCAATTTGATCCCGGCGGCGTTCAGCCTGATATTGTTGTGAGCGATCGCTCTGGCGGCGGGAGCGGCAAATTTCCGTCTTCATCCGAAAAAAAGAAGATATCGAAGAAGGAGCAACTGGACAGGGATTTGATGGAGTTAACAAAAGACGACCCTCTAATGGGCAGGGCTTTTGACGTGCTGCTCGGGTTGCGGGCTTTGGGCAACCAATAGACGGCGACGGAAAGATTGAGCATAGAACGCGAAATGATTCTGAGACCTGAGAGTACAGTAATCCTGGAAGAACATGCCTGATATTTGTGTTAAGTGCAGTTAGTGTTGTTCCTGCATGCAGCAGGAATTCTGTGAGAAATGAGGCCTGGACTGAGCTTGGGATGATAAGATGAAGAAAGAAAGCATACTTTTTGTTTGCACCGGCAATGTGTGCCGGAGTCCTATGGCGGAATATATGTTCTGCCACAGGATAAATGGACATGCCGGATTTGAAGTTGGATCTGCCGGTATTGCAGCCATCCCTGGCATGGAGGCAAGCAGAACGGCAATTGAAGTTATGCGGGAGTGGAATATCGATATTTCGCCGCACAGGAGCAGGCAGGTTCAACAATACCACATGGAAACTTTTGCACGGGTAATAGTAATGACACCGTTACATGAGCAGCAATTGGCCTTGAATTTTCCGGAATTTAAGGATAAGATATCAGTTTTGACATGTTATGATCGGAATGGCGCCCGGAACGGCATTGCCGATCCGATAGGCATGTCTAAGCGGACTTACAGAGACATCAGAAACCAGATTTGGGACGCAATTGAAGGTCTCACCGCCTATCTGAGCGGAAAGGACCCTGAAAATACTGATAAGGGGAGTGATGAAGATAGCTATTGGATCGGACCATGGCGGAGTTGAGCTTAAAGAACGAATAAAAGGGGTTTTTGACGAACCTGGCGCAGAACTTACCGACTTAGGATGTTTTAGTGCGGAATCTTGCGATTATCCGGATTTTGCCGCCGAAGTTGCCGGACGCGTGTCAAGGGGCGAGTTTGATCAGGGCATATTGATATGTAAGACCGGTTTGGGCATGTCTATTGCGGCCAACAGGTTTCCGGGTGTACGGGCGACCCTTTGCATTAGTTCCGAAATGGCCCAAACGGCAAGGTCGCATAATGACGGGAATGTGCTGGTGTTAGGTGCGAACCTTGTAAAGGATGAAGATCTTGAGAGTATACTGGAAACATGGAAGAAAACCGCTTTTTCAGGTGAAGCGCGACATCAGCGGAGAATCGCCAAATTGGATAATTTGGCCGGTAAAAAGGGATTTTTGCACGAGATTCACGCTGTGGATGAGGAAATTGCAAATGATCTGGAGAAAGAGGGCGGCAGACAGGAAGGGACCTTGAATCTGATTGCCTCGGAGAACTTTACCAGCGCAGCTGTGCGGGAAGCTACCGGATCGGTAGCTACAAACAAATACGCGGAAGGCTATCCCGGGAAGCGTTGGTACAATGGGTGTGCGCATATCGATGAAATAGAAGCCTGTGCGATTCAGAGAGCGAAGGATCTGTTTGATGCAGAACATGCCAATGTGCAACCCCATTCTGGAAGCGGCGCAAATATGGCGGTTTATTTCTCAGTCCTTGACCCTGGCGACACCATCCTTTCGCTGAGCCTTGCCCATGGTGGACATCTGACGCACGGCCATGCAGTGAACTTTTCCGGCCGTTTATTTAAAATTATTCCTTACGGCGTCAACGAGGATACTGAACAGATTGATTACGACGAGCTTGCTCGTCTTGCCCGGGAACACAAGCCGCGCATGATCGTGGCTGGAGCCAGCGCTTATCCGCGTGTCCTCGATTTCGAGAAGTTCAGAAAGGTTGCCGATGAAACCGGCGCATACCTGACTGTCGACATGGCTCATATCGCCGGCTTGGTTGCCGGAGGATGCCACCCGAATCCGGTGCCTTACGCTGATTTTGTTACCACCACGACTCACAAGACGCTGCGCGGTCCGAGGGGCGGGATGATTCTCTGCAAAGAGAAGTATGCCAAGGAGGTGGACAGGCAGATATTTCCGGGGGTCCAGGGAGGTCCGCTTATGAATGTTATTGCCGGCAAGGCTGTATGCCTCAAGGAAGCTGCAACCGAAGATTTCAAGGCATATTCGAAACAGGTTGTGTGCAATGCTGCAACACTTGCTGGAAAGCTCATGTCGCGCGGGTTGCGCGTTGTCAGCAATGGCACTGATAACCATCTTATGCTTGTTGATGTTTCTTCAACACCTGTTCAGAATGGAAAGAATTGCGCTAATGTGCTGGAGCAAGCCGGGATTGTGGTCAACAAGAATGCGATTCCATTTGACAAGGAAAGTCCGTTTGTCACATCCGGGATACGGCTTGGCACGCCGTCCTTGACCACACGGGGCATGCGCGAAGCCGAAATGGAAAAAGTTGGCGGCATTATTGCCGATGTGATTGAAAAACCCGAAGATGAAACTGTCATCTCTTCGGTTATCAATACGGTGGAGAAGTTGGTCTCGGCGTATCCTTTGCCGTAACCTGAAGTTTTTGCCGTGATTTATGCAGTTTGCCCTGAACTTTTGTGTAGCCGCCGGCTTCCATTCCGCTCTTGCTTAGCGGATGTCAAATGGTTAGTGTTTTGTCAGGCTTCAGGAGACCAGCGCAGGTGTGTAAATAGCAAATGAGATATGCAATAGTTTCAGATATACACGCTAACCTTAGAGCGTGGGAAGCGGTTTATTCAGATATATCCGAGCGGAATGTTGATGACATCATATGTCTGGGTGATATCGTAGGCTACGGGCCTTTGCCCGCAGAAACCCTTGAGAGCGTTTACGAGAGAGTTGAACATATTGTCCTGGGTAATCACGACGCGGTAGTCGCGGGTAAATTCGATCCTTCCGAATTCAACGACAATGCCCGTGCGATCATAGAGTGGACTAGCGAGCAGATGACCGAAGTTGCGGCCGAAGTGTTCTCTGAAATGCCGGTCGAGCTTGAAGGCGAAGACTTTCTCGTGAGTCACGCCGAAGTACTCGACCCTGAGAGATTTAATTATATTGAGGGTTCTGAAGAAGCCCAAGAGAGCTTTGATGCCTGCGAAAGTCCGCTGATATTTGTAGGGCATACCCATGAACCAGCAGTGTTTCTCATGGATCATGAAAAGGGCCGGGTTATGGTTGCCGAGCCGTTTAATGTCAGACTCAGGGACAACTATCGCTATATAATCAATGTAGGTTCGGTTGGAGATCCAAGAGACGACGACATTCGAAGCTGTTACTGTATCTATGACACCGATCTTCGCCAGGTTTTTTATCATCGCGTGCAGTTTGACGTCGAAGCCTATCGCCAGGACCTTGAAGAATCAGGTTTGATGATAAAACCGGACTTCCTGAAGCGCTATGACGGGGAAGAAGGAGAAGAAACCGCAATCCACGATTGGGCTGTTAGGCAACCTGTGCATCCGCAGATTATCAGGACCCGGCCGAAGCGAATTATCACAGTGAGCTACGGCGAGGTTAGTTCCGAGGAAGAAACCCAGGCTGAGTTTGAGCGGGAAGAAAAAGAGAGAAAAAAGAAGCTTTTGCGCGAGGCCGCCGAAAAGAAGAAGAAACTGCTTGATGCTCAAGCGGCTGTCAGAAGGGAAAGGGAACAGAGGGCTCGGGAACAGCGCGAGGCCATGCATAGAAAGATGCAACTTCTTCAAAAGGCTTCACTCCGACGGGCGGAAGAAGAGCGTAGGCGCAAGGAAGATGAAGAGCAGGAGAAAGTTACCAGGAAAACTGAGGCTGCGATGAAAATGAAGCAATCTCATCGCAAGACCATGGAAGAGAGAAAGAGACGAAAGGAAGAACAGCGCCGGAAAGCATCCGAACAGATGAAGCGGGCAAAGAAAATTGCCGCGAGTCGCGAAAAGATTGCGACAGGAACCGATTCGAATGATAATCGTATTGTTTCAGGAACTGCAAAACAGCAGAAAAAGAAAAGCCCGAAACAGGCAGGTTTGAAAAGCGACGAAGCCAGAGAACTGGAAGATCTCAAATGCCGCCTGGAACAGCAGAAGGCGAGACAGAAAGAAAAGAAGGCCAGGCGCAAGAAAAGACGGCAGGCAGTAATGAGCGGGCTCCAGAAGATCAAAGATAAGGTCGCGGGATCGCAAGACAATGATAACAGCAGTTAGCCCGGCATTGCGGAAAGCAGCGACAGCTCATGAAAAGCAATTCGGCACAGGTTACAGGCGGTTTGTTGCATGGTGTTTGGGCTCAGGAAAGTTTTCTGCAACCGTGGGACAATGACCTTGACCAAGACATTTATAAACCCGGCGCCGAAAAATATTGCCCGCGCTGTGGAGCTTGTCACAAAAATACAGAGTGGTTTTGCTCTGAGTGCGGTATGGCGATAGGGGACTACAACAATACAATGCCTGAACTCATGGTTTTCTCGCTTGGCGAAGTAGCCCGAAACGGAGTGTCCGGATCTGTCCCTGCGACAAAGCTGGTTATCGCCGGTTACGTTGTTTTCGGGTGCTTTTTCTATCTCGTTTTTGCGCCGGTTTATATCGCTTTTTTCCTGAGACATGTTCGGCAAATCGGAAAAAAGAACGAGCAACAGGCAAAGCTACCCGGATAATTCATCACGATAGGGAAACTTGTCTTTAAGGAAGACCCTCTCTTTAAAATTCGCCTTTCTAAGCAGCGGGTCGTCAGCGCTGATGTGGTGGGTTTTGCCGGTTCTCGTGCTGATCTCAAGGGTATTTTCATCTTTAATGTCAGAAACAATCCAGTATTTGTCGACAATATAATTATACTCCTCACCATGAGGACTTGGGTGAATGTCCCTGGCTCGAGAGCCGGGGCTTGGTGACGATTTTGGTTTATGGTAAACTACAAATTCACCGACTTCATATTTGTTTTTGCCCATAATCCACTTCCTTTTATTGATCTATGGCAGGTTACGCAAACAAAATGCCGGCTGTCAAGTCGTAAGGGCGGCTAATAATGATATATATCTCTTTTTCAGGCTGACTTGGTGTTTTCTGCCAGTCGGGCTCTTGCTATAGTGCCTGTAAAAAGGATAAACAGTGAAGACCTGATGGATATTTCTGTGACAAGGACGATGATTCAATGAGGGATAACCGCAAAACTTCAGACGCCATGCTGCACGTGGATATGGATGCTTTTTTCGCCTCCGTGGAACAGAATGATAACCCGGAGCTTAAAGGTAAACCAGTAGTTGTCGGCGCTGCGCCGGATAGACGGGGGGTTGTTTCGGCTGCGTCTTACGAAGCGAGAAAATACGGCATCCACTCGGCTATGCCTTCACGTGAAGCCGGAAGGCTGTGTCCCCATGCAGTGTTTCGTCCCGTTAACGGCAGGCGTTACCGTGAGGTTTCGGAACGAGTTTTTGATATCTTCGAGCGTTTTACGCCATTAGTAGAACCCTTGTCGATAGATGAGGCTTTTCTAAATGTAACCGGCGCGCGTAACCTTTTTGGCGACGGCCGCAACATAGCCTGCTTGATAAAGGAAACTATCAGGAGCGAAACGGGCCTGACTGCTTCGGTGGGAGTAGCCGCCAACAAATTTCTTGCCAAGCTTGCCAGCGATCTTGACAAGCCGGATGGGCTTGTTGTGGCGCCTGAGCGCCCGGAAGAGATTCGGGAATTTCTGGCGCCATTGCCTGTCGGCCGCATCTGGGGTGTGGGAAAGGTCACCTGCCGCCACTTGAAAGAAAGGGGCATTCAAACCATCGGGGATATTCAAAAAATGCCTGAAGAACAGCTCGTGAATATTGCAGGCCGTTCTTTTGCGCGGCACATCAAGCTGTTGGCTCATGGAGTTGATGACCGTGAGCTGGAGCTCGACCGCGAGGAGCAGAGCATATCCAGGGAGCATACATTTGCAGAGGACTGCAATGATGTCGAAAAAATTGAATCGGTATTGCGGGAACTTGCGGAAGATGTAGCCAGACAACTCCGCGAAGCGGAAAAGCGCGCTTCTGTGGCGCACTTGAAACTGCGTTGGAAAAACTTCAGAACCATCACAAGGCAGAAACCTTTTGGCAGGGCTGCCTGTGACGATCATACGCTCAGGGAAATGGCAACCGGTCTTTTTCGTCGCGAGGAACTGAAGGCCCCCGTCCGTTTAATTGGTTTCGGGGTAGGAAAGCTGTGCCGTTCTGCCGAGCGGATGAGCCAGCTTGAATTATTTTCAGAAGATTCAACCCTAATCCAGGAGAAGCGGGAGAATTTGAGCCGCGCTATTGACGAGATACGCAGCAAATTCGGCGATACAAGCATCGGCTCTCCAAAAAGTCCTTAACCCGCATATCTCACAGAATTTCGTAGCAGCCTGTCCGCCATCTGGCGGAAGAGCGTGGAGAGTGCTGCTGTAGGGGTGCAAATTGGTGAAACGCCGGAGCAGCCGTATAGACTTACTGCAATCTGGCGTTCTGCCAATTCGTGCCGTCGCAGTGGCGCTATCCGCGCTCGCAGCAGGAATTTTGTGAGATATGCGGGTTAATCCGCCAGTTGTTATTCGTAAACAATTACAGGAAGAACTGTATGTCCGGTTTTTTTATTTCGAGGGTTTAAGCGCAGAGGCAAGCCAATGGGGCATAGGCGGGGGGAGGCGATTGCATTTGAAATCGGTAAAACCTGCCTGGCTAAGCCATTTGGAAAGTTCCGCATCGGAAAAGACCCAGCCATTCCGGGCAGTTAGAGCCATGTTAACAGCAAACAGGGCCGAGAATTTCGGGTTTGTATGTGTTGCGTCGGTCATCATGTCCAAGATGTAAACCAAGCCCCCTGGTTTAAGCGCATCGAACGCCTTCTCAAGCAGCCCTGCAATATCAGCGGCGCTCTCCTGATGCAGTACACCGAAGAAAAGAACAGCATCCTGTCCGTCGGGAAATTCTGCTTCATGGTAGTCGGCTCCTACGGTCCTGACCTTGTCCTCCATGTTTTCGGCTCCGATCAGTTCGTCTGCTACGGCAACAATTTCGGGAAGGTCTATAATAGTGGAGTTAATGTGTGGATTCTGCCGCGCAATCAGGATTGAATATGTTCCCGGCCCGCCCCCCACGTCCAGGATGGATGTGCAGCCCTCAAGGTTGAGCGACGGGACTACTGCTTTGCCAATCCCGAGCGCTCGGCCGTGCATCGCCATCACGAAAGCCCGGGTTCGTTCAGTGTTTGCGCCCAGATGAACCTCCGGTTCTTCGACCGGTTTGCCGGTTTTCACAAGTTCAGGCAAACGGCCCCACGCTTCGTAAACGTCGCGGTTATAGCGGATGGCCCCGGTCAAATCGCCAGGGGCTTCGGGAACAAGAAAAGCAGACGCTTCGTCTGTGTTCCTGTAAAGCCCGTCCTTCTTTTCAAGCAGTCCTAGTGCCGTGCAGGCGTTCAGCAGGAGTGTGGTGCCCCGTTCATCGAGCCCGCTGGCTTCGGCAACCATCGAAGCCGGACGAGCGGTTTCGGATAGCGTTTTAAAGATGCCCAGGTCTGAAGCCGTGAATAGAACGCAGGACTCGTAAAAAGAGCTGGCCATGTTTATGATGCGTTGCGGATTCATTGTATCTTGCCTTTCATCGCTTGCTATTTTGCTGCGTCAACAAATAGTGCCCTAGATTCTCTTTTTTGTAAACTTCTAAGCTGCAAGATGGTTGTCATCTTCAGGTTTTTCGAATTATGTATTAAGACATGGCCGGATTTGCCGCATTCCAGACTTCTTGTAGCATGAGAAATAAAAGAATTTGCTGAGCCATGTAGAACTGAATAAAGAAAGGGGGAAGCTATGTTTAAAGCAAAATATGCAAAAGAAATCACAATTGAAGTGGGCAACGAAATAGGAGTTCTTCAGCAAGTATCGAAAATTGTTGCCGAAAAAGGAATCAACATTGTCTCTATTGATGGAGACGTCAAGAACGGTACGGCAGTTCTTCGGATACTGACCGACGACAACACACGGGCAGTGGAAGCGTTACAGGCTAATAGATACAACGCCGTGGAAACAGATACGGTGATTTTGGAATTGCCGCATAAGCCGGGTCTACTCAAGTCTGTAACAGAAAGGCTCGGAAGGGCCCAGATCGACATAAAACACATTGCGGCCACTGCTCCCATGGACCAGGAGAAATGCTTGTTGGTTCTTTCGACCAGTGATGATCAGGAAGCTGTTGTTCAGTTGAATAAGGACTAACCTGATCTATTCATAAAAATCTATTGCGAGTTTGCATGTCACTTCATCTCAACGACTTTGCCGGCCAGCCGATCTTGACGCATGGCTATGCGCCTTCACCCGGCTATCTGCGCAAAGCCATTGATCTAAAGCAACATGCCCACTCTCATTACGAAGTTGATGAATAGATCAGGCTAAATTCTGAGAATAGAGTTGGCGCGTATATTATCGTGTTAACCCTCATGTCACAGAATTCCTGCTGCGAGCAAGGTTAGCCTGACAAACATATTTCAAACAAAGGATATTATGGTGATTTGCATAAAAGGCAAGGGACGAGTTCCAGGGTTTACAGCAGTTGTTATTGTGATTATGCTTGCTGCGGCAGGTTGCCGGAGGGATGCTCAGACTAAGGATGCGAGGATCGTTGAATTCGCCTGCGAATTCAGCGTGACTAATGTGCCGGAAACAGCTACAAATGTTATCGCATGGGCGCCGCTGCCGGCCCGGCACTGTTTCCAGGAGATAACGGGGCTTGAAATAAAGACCGACTATCCGTATGTGATTGTTACCAACGCGACATATTCTAATCGCATTGCGAGGTTCGATTTTTCGAGCAGCGCTGAATTAACAAACGCGCAACGATCCGCAAGCATTACTTTCGGAGCAGTGCGCAGCAGTTTCAATGTTCTGAAAGGCGACCAAGCCCCCGACTATGCCTTGCATTTGAAAAAAGATTTCTTTCTTCATCCTATCACAAATGTTCCGCTTAAAGGCGGAATATCGGACGAAGCCAGAAAGATTGCAGAAGACATTGAGGACCCGTTGGCGCGCGCGAGCAAACTTTACGATCAGTTAGTCGCTTCTATTGAGTATCACAAGAGCGGGAACAGAGTGAGGCGAGAAGGGACTGTTTACTCCGATGCAGGGAACGGCAACTGCGCTGACTACAATTCTTTGTTCATTACGGAGGCCCGGGCAATGGATATTCCTGTCCGGCTTATCGTTGGCTTCCTTTTGCCGGCCGGGTCGAATGGTTCGATCGATCATTATCATTGCTGGTCAGAGGCCTATATTGCCGGAACCGGCTGGTTACCCGTGGACGTTTCTGCGGTCTGTAAACGCCCTGAAAAGAAAGAGGAATTGTTTGGAGGTCTGGACGCGGACCGCCTGGCATTTACCGTGGGCAGGAAAATTGAACTACCCGGAGCGCAGAGAGAGCCTTTGGATTTCTTTATCTATCCATATGTAGAAGTCGACGGAAAAGAACACGATGGGATAAGTAAAACCTTCAGCTTTTCCAGAGGCTTGCCTGAATAAAGTAAAATCGGTTTTACTTTGCGTCAAGCAACTGAATGGCGCGCTTTGGATCAGTTGTGGGTTGCTCGCATTTGTAATGCCGGCATATGTATGCAGTTGCTTTGCCTTTGATTGAGGTTTGTTCCCGGGTAAAAGGCGCCAACTTTGCCAGGGGCGGATCCTGATCAGGTCGGCGGAGCAGCACAATCTTGTTTGGCGAGAAGACCGACCTTAACGCTTCAAGCAATTTGTCGGCCCCTGTGGCGTCGCCATCTTCCACTATGACCACCTCGCAGGACGGTCCTATCCCGAAATCCAGCGCGCACATGAGCATTGCAAAACCAGAGGGAACCTTCTTTATGGCCAACGCGGCATTTCTTGCTGTTTCATCCGCTATTTTTTCATAGTCCGATTGTGCAGTCATGCGCGCCAGCCTGAGAAGGTTCAGCATGGCAATTGAGTTGGCGGCAGGCACCGCGCCATCATATGTCTCTTTTCGACGGGCGGGCAGGTCCTCTATGTAATCCCCGGTAAAGAAGAAACCGCCGAGATTGCTGTCCCGGAAACCGCCGATCATTTTGTCCTGGATCTTTTTTGCGGCAGCCAGGCGCCTTGTGTCGAAATCGCTCTGGTAAAGCTCAAGCAAACCCCAAACAAAAAAAGCGTAGTCGTCGGCGTGAGCGTAGATACCGGCTTTGCCGTTTCGATATCTATGCAGCAGAACTGACCCGTCGAACATGTTTGCCAGGATAAAATCTGCCGCCTTGTTGGCCGCTTCAACATAGCGGGGCTCGGATAGGGCTTGCCCTGCCTTGGCCAGCGCGGCAATCATCAGGCCGTTCCAGTCAGTAAGGATTTTATTGTCAAGCGAAGGTTGGGTGCGTTTGTTTCGCTCCGAGACCAGAGTCTGGCGAATGTTTTTGATCTGGTTTTTCAATTTTTCAGGAGAGATATCCAGTCTTTGGGAAAGTTCCTCGATTGTGCCGGTCATATGAAGGATGTTTTTTTCGGCCAGCTCTTGTTCACCGCTGTTTTCAAAGTTGCCGGTTTTTCTTATATCGTAGACTGCGGTGGCGATATTTCTTTGATCGGATGTCAGCGCCCTGTCTATCTCGTCGCTGGACCAGACATAGAACTTGCCCTCCACGCCTTCGCTTTCAGCGTTTTCAGACGAGTAGAACCCCCCTTCCGGGGATGTGAGATCTCGAAGAACGTATTCACAGATGGAACGGGCTGTTTCGGCATAGATCGGATTGCCTGTTGCAAGGTGTGTTTCAACGTATGCAATAAGAAGAAGGGCCTGGTCATATAGCATTTTCTCGAAATGTGGTATTTTCCATTGGCGATCGGTGGAATAGCGGTGAAATCCGAAGCCCAGGTGATCGAAAATACCGCTTCTTGCCATGGCCTGTAGGCTTTGCTCAACCATATTCAAGGCCTTGTCTTTGCCGGTGCGTTTCCAATAACGAAGCAGATACATGAAGCTGTGCGGCATAGGAAATTTTGGAGCCGAGCCGAACCCGCCGTATTGATCATCAAACTGACGCAAGAAAGATTCATACAACCGGTCAAAATCCTCCGGCGATGGCGATTCGCCTGGTTCAGGTCCTGAATCGTGTAGCAATTCCATGGCGCGAGAGGCCGATTCTTGGAGATCCTCACGTTTGACATTCCACAGTTCCCTGATCCGTTCGCACAGTTCTATCATTCCAGGTCTTTGAAACCGGCCGTGGCTCGGCAAATAGGTGGCAGCGAAAAAGGGTTTCTTGTCCGGTGTCATCACGATGGACAGAGGCCACCCTCCGCTGCCGGTCATCGCCTGGCAAGCCGGCATATAGAGGTTGTCTATATCCGGGCGTTCCTCCCTATCCACTTTTATGGACACGAAAACTTCGTTCATCAGGGCTGCAACTTCAGGTTTTTTAAACGACTCTCTTTGCATAACATGGCACCAGTGGCAGGACGAATAGCCTATGGACAGGAATATCGGTTTGTCCTTGCGACCGGCTTCTTCAAAAGCTTCCGGACACCATGGGAACCAATCTACCGGGTCGTCCGCATGCTGCAGAAGATAAGGACTGTTACTGTTGGTCAATCGATTTTCCGAATTGCTGTTATTTACAGAGTCTTTTACTTCAGGGTTCACGATGTTTGTTTTTCCCTTTTTCGGTGTTCTCTTTCAATTATTGCAAAAAAAATATGCCATGGCCATCGGTGATACGCTGACTGACAGCTTCGTTTCACCTGACATTTAGCCGCCTGGTCACCCCGCATTTCTCACACTCCTCCGGCATAAACGTTCCATAGCACAGCCATTGCAGGCCAAAACCGGTTTGCCCGATCTTGATCCTCTTCATCCTTAT
>CAYYVQ010000052.1:0-1878 GCA_964475205.1 uncultured Victivallales bacterium
TAATGAAGTTTCTTAGTGTTAGAGATTTGCGCAGCAATTCGGCCCGCGTCTGGCGCGAGCTGCCTGAAGAAAAGGAAATGGTTGTCACTAGCAACGGACGACCCGTTGCCGTGCTGACAACGGTTGATGAAAGCAACGTCGAGCAATCGCTAGCCGCATGGCGAAAAGTCCGGGCAACCCAGGCCATTGCCACCATTCAACTAGAGTCCGTGCAGAAGGGCACGGACCGGATGTCGATGTGCGACATCGACTCTGAGATCAAGAAAGTCAGACAGGCACGACGGAAACGGGCAACATGAGAATCGTGCTGGACACGAACGTGCTTGTCTCGGGACTGCTCACACCCTTTGGGATGTGTGGAGAGATCGTTCGCATGCTGACATCGGCTGAAATCGAACTCTGCGTGGATGCACGAATTCTCCTTGAATACGACGACGTATTGCATCGACTCAAGTTCGATATCGATCCGCATAAAGTCGATGTCGTAATGGAGTACATTCAGAACACCGCAGATTTTTATGCGACTTCACCACTCGACAGGCCTTTGCCTGACGAAGACGACAACCCGTTTCTGGAAGTTGCTCTGTCATCCGCTGCCGAGTGTCTCGTCACCGGCAATCTGAAACATTTCCCGATGCGCTGCCGAGCCGGGGTACGGGTGCTGTTGCCAAAGCAATTCCTCGATGAGTTTAGGGAGCACAGAACAAGATGAATGCAGGCGACGGCAAATAGCCGCGCCTGATCCGCAACGTTCGATCAAGACATAATTGACTGTGCTTTCTGTTGCTGATAGTCTGTTTGCGTGAGTCCAACGATATTCAAATGGAAGGGATACCGGTTTTACTTTTTCTCACGTGAAGAAACGCGTATGCATGTTCATGTTCTGTCTGCGGACGGCGAGGCGAAGTTCTGGCTTGAACCGGATGTGGAGATTGCAAAGAACCACCATCTCACGACAAAGCAACTATCGCAGATTGAAACGGTAGTCAGGGAGAGAAAAAATGAAATCAGAAACGCTTGGCGTCAGTACTTCTTCGGCAGAAGTAACGAACGTTGATACCCATGGGATTTGGGTGCTTGTCGGAGAGAAGGAATATTTTCTGCCCTATGACGACTTTCCTTGGTTCAGGAAGGCGAAGGTCGAAAACATCTTAAACCTTGAGCTTCACCACGGGGCGCATCTGTATTGGCCTGATCTCGATGTCGACTTAAGCATCGACTCGCTGGAGCACCCGGAGAAATACCCCTTGGTCGCAGAGTGATGATCCAGCACCTGCATGTGATTTTCAAAACCGCCGGTTTTAAAAATACATGAGGTTCACGTGTGTGCCGGGCATGGCACGTAACTTGTGAGGTGCAAGTCCTCACGTCAGGTATAGGAGAAGCCGAAGGGAAACGAAAGGACAACTGCGTCACCGCGAGGCGGGGTGGAGAGGAAGTCCAACGCGAAAATGCGGGGCGATGAACAAGGACCGGATATGAGGTGTGGTACACTCGGGACCAGCGGGCACGTACAACCTGGGAACTGAAAATCCAACAGTGGACCAACAGCCGATGGAGCAGATCTTTGCCCCATCGAACTTGCGCGACGCGCTCAAACGCGTACAGCGCAACGCAGGAGGACCGGGCGTCGACGGCATGAAGGTCGAAGAACTGTCCGTCTTCCTGAAGGAGCACTGGCCGACACTGCGCGAGCAGCTACTGGCCGGAACCTACCGTCCCGCCCCCGTGCGAATGTGTAAACTGCCCAAGCCGGGAGGCGGCAAGCGTATGCTGGGAATTCCCACCGTACTCGACCGCTTCATCCAGCAGGCGGTGCTACAGGTGTTACAACCGCAATGGGACCGGACGTTATCGGAAGGTAGCTTCGGCTTCCGC
>CAYYVQ010000052.1:1978-23048 GCA_964475205.1 uncultured Victivallales bacterium
CAGGCAATCGCCCGCACACATGAATACTACCGCGATGGTTGCCGATGGGGCGTGGACCTTGATCTGGAGAAATTCTTCGACCGGGTCAACCACGACAAACTGATGGCTCTGGTAGAAAAGCGAGTGACCGACTGGCGGTTCAGACGTCTGATCCGGCGCTACCTGCAAGCAGGAATGCGCGCCGGAAAGATCTACATCCCGCGGGGAGAAGGAACGCCGAGAGCTTCGATTCGCCCGCTACGCCGACGACTGCAACATCATGCCAGGTGTTGCGGGAGGAGGGGGCTCGTGAGAGCCATCCCTATCCCGATTAGGCCTCAGAAAGAAGAGGATTGACAACATAAGTCGTAAGTCATAATGTTGCAGTATGAGAATAACACTATCCATACCCGATGTTGTGGCGCACCGATTTCAGGCGGCTGTTCCAGCCCGTCAGCGATCGCGCCTTGTCACCCGTCTGCTCCAACATGAGCTGTCAGAACGAGATAATTCTCTGGCATCAGCATGTCGCGCTGCGAATCGCGACAAGGCACTGGTGCGAGAGGTTGATGAATGGCAGTCTTTCGACGACGGGATTCAGGAATGACAGACAGATCCATCAATCGTGGTGATATTTGGTGGGTCAGCCTTGATCCCGCACAGGGATCTGAAATCAAGAAGACGCGACCGTGTGTCGTGCTCACGCACGACGCCCTAAACCGGCTTCGTCGCACTGTAGTCGTTGTTCCCCTTTCGACCGCCGCCAAACCACACCCACCGATCACAGTCCCAGTTACGTGCGAAGGGGCCACTGCTGTTGCCATGGTTGACCAGATTCGAGCCGTTGCCAAGCACAGGCTCAAATCCAAAGTCGAAAGTCTTTCCGTCGACGAACTTGTAGAGGTTTGTCAAGCCGTCTCTGCAATACTTGAACTAGGATAATCAAGGCACAACCAAGGGTTCCACTTTATCGCACGTTCCGCGCGAAAAGTGAACCCAGACGTCGAAGGCAGAAGCAGTGACTCTCGCAGAGGCGCAAAGATCGCAAAGATGGAGGAGAATACCATAGGCAAAAAATTATGGACATGATGAAGCGTGGCATTACCCGAACCGTCAATGGCCTCCCCGAGTAGGAGTTCCCTTGGCGATTCTGGCGGCTAAGCGAGAGAAGATCCGTATTCGAACCAGTCCATGCACCAGACGGCCTACGCTGCGCTTCACCCGCTGGTGATGGTGTCGTTCGGAATCTAGGCCCAAAATAAGCGAGTCTTCCTGCTGCGAGCACACCATCACCCACCGATTCTGTTTGTCTTCCCGCTCTCAACGCGGCAATCTCTTTGTATATCAGTAACACGAAGGCGTCTGCTTCCTTGACCGGCTCCTACTGTTGCGTTGGCTAATGGCTGTCAGGTCGCTTATTTCGGGTCTAGAAAAAGGCAGACAATGAAGAAACCGAATCTACTTTTTGTATTCCCAGATCAGATGCGTGGATCGGTGATGGGATTCCTCGGCGAGGAGCCTGTTTGTACACCCAATCTTGATCGTTTTGCAACCCAGAAACTTGTGCTCGACAGCGTCTCAGCGACGTATCCCGTCTGCAGCCCGTTCCGCGCCCATGACGGTTCAGAAAGCTCGAATACAGGCAAGGTTATGTCTGGTGTAGCGGACACGGAGCTGCGCATTCAGAATGTGACGCTGAAGGACAAAGACCGGTTGGAGATCCGATGGTCTATCTCAGATGAGACGGTTATCATTGAAGCGGCAACATCGCTTCACAGCACCAATTTGCTGCCGGTAGCTGGACCGTTCTTGAATGAGGATATCATAACCAATTTTGTGATCGATGCTTTGTCGGATCCGTCCCGGTTCTTCCGGGTCAGAGTAGAAGAAGAGTAGAAAAGCGGTGTACTATCAAATGTCTCCTCTTCGGGTGCATAATTTAAGGTCCGACAGACTCCCAGGAATAAGTTGTTATCCGGACATTGTAGGCATGTCAGCAAGATCATAATAAGCGATGATGTAGGGATAGCTTGCGTCGTATTCTGTCAGAGGTTCAGGATTTTTGCAGAAACCGGCCTCGCGAATCTCCGTTCCGACCCGGTCAAGCCGGCGATCCCCGAAAGCGCGCCGGAATTCTTCTGCCTCGGCTTCAATTTCGGCGGCTATCTCCGGATGTTTTCCGTAAAGGTTATTGGTTTCGCCTATATCATCACGCAGATTATAAAGTTCCGGAGATACCTCCTTTTCCCCGTTCTTTTCCGATCGCCAGGCAGCTTTCCAGAAGTGCAGTTTCCAGTCGCCCTTGCGAACTGCTTCAAGGTTGGCTCTTCGATAATATGCAAAAACATTGCGCCTGGTTGGTTTTCCCTCAAGGATCGTCTCAGTCAGAGATATGGTGTCGAGTTTCCTGTCAGCAGGCAGCGGCGTACCGGCAATTTCACTGAGAGTGGCAAAGAAATCAATGGATGAGGCAATGCCCTCGCAGGTTGCGCCTTCAGCAATTTTCCCTGGCCAGCGCATGATACATGGAACCCGTTGGCCGCCTTCCCATGTTTGCCCCTTGGTGCCGCGCAGCGGCGCGTTGCTGCCGCCCTCATCACGGGCTCGAGAGCCGTTATCAGACGTAAAAATAACCAGTGTGTTGTTCTTGATACCAAGCCGTTTCAATTCAGTGTCAATCATTCCCATTGCCCAGTCAATGCAGGCGACAGCGCCGCCGTATGCGCCATTACGTGAAATATCAAGAAACTGTTTTGGAATAAACAGGGGAACGTGAACATACATGTGGGCAAGATATAAAAAGAAAGGATTGTTTCGTTTACGTCGGATGAATTGAAGAGATTCGTCCACATACCGTTCCGTAATTCCGCGTTGATCCGGTTGCTGCTGTATGACTTCATCATTTCGCAGAAGGGGAAGAGGGGGCCGTTCAAGCCGCTGCTCGACCTGGCGGCCCATGTCATTGCTATATGGAATCCCGAAATATTCGTCAAATCCGTAGTTTGACGGCAGAAACTCAGACTGATCGCCACAGTGCCATTTGCCGATTATCTTTGTATCGTACCCGGCTTGCTTCAATTGCGAGGCAATCGTTGACTCAGCGGGATTCAGTCCCTGTGCCTGCCCAGGAAACAGCACCTCGTAGTTTGCCAGTCCTATACGCTGCGCATAACAGCCTGTCAGCATTGACGCGCGTGAAGCAGAGCATACCGGTGAGGCCATGTAAAAATCAGTAAATCGCGTCCCCTCTGCGGCGAGTCGGTCAAGGTGCGGCGTATCATTCCGTGTGGATCCATAGCATGCCAGGTCGCCAAAGCCAAGGTCATCGCAATTGATCAGGATTACATTGGGTTGCGTTGTTTTCATATTGTTGTTGTTTACCATGTCATGCCCTTTATTTAAAATAATTTTTAGCCAGAACGTAAAAAAATTTTGCTGCGCGGCGCGAATTGGTGAAATGCCGAAGCATGCGCATTGATATGCTTGACGGTGAATATAAGCTTCACCTGCCCGTGTTCGTAAAATTGTCAAAAGTTCAAAGATTGAAACTTGACAATCATGTAGGACGAAAGAGTATAGTAACCATCAGCGAGTGTTGTCTGCTGAAGCAGTTATGGAATGCCGACTTCCACGGATTAGTTCAGTGTGCATATCGTATGAACATTGCCCGCAGTTAATCTTAATACTGTTTACGGTTCATTGCTTGCAGCTTCAGGCTATTCGTCACAGGCAGGAAACTTGCTGTGTTTTTGCCCGCCTTGGGATGGTAGGTTGAGTTTTGTACGCTGTGAACGGGTGCAACATGCAGGTTAACCCCGAAAGACGGGCCGAGTTGAACCGCTGTGCCATTCATCTATGGCAAGTAAGGCACAACAAAGAAAGCCCGGGCCGTTGCGGGCGTGTCGGGCTGCAATGTCAGGAGGCGTTGAAATGAAGCGTAGCATGCCGAAGTCCAAAGTAATCTCTGAACTTGCTGAAGCAACGAATGTTAACAAAAAGTCCGTTGCTGATGTGCTTGACAATCTGGCCCTTCTAGCATACCGCGAAGCGAGAAACGGCTTTATTGTCCCCGGAATCTGCAAGTTGAAAGTCGTCAAGAGAAAGGCTTCGAAATGCCGTAACCCCTCAACCGGTTCTCTTATGATGATAGGCGAGCACGACGTTCTGAAGATGGTGCCAGTCAAAAAGGCAAAAGACCGCGTTGCACCCAGACCCGAAGGTCTGGTGCGGCACATACCGGAACAGGAGCAGAATGTTTCGAGCGCTTCATCCTCTCCTCCTGCGAAGGCTGTCAAAAAGCCGCCTCGAACGGTTTCGGAACCAGATGCGGAGATAAATGCTGGCAGTGGACAGGTGCTTTTTGAGTGCACGGAATGCGGCAGTATGGTTGCTGCTCCGGTTGAAGAGGCCGGGAAGCAGGGAGAGTGTCCGTTCTGTGGGGTGGAAATTTCAATTCCATCTCAGGAAGATATACGCAGGCTGGGAGAAGTGGAAAAGTTGGAAGCAGATAAAGCGCCTGCACATACTATTGAGGATTTCATAACATTCGTTTGCCAGACTTGCGGACAGGAAATAGAAGCGCCCGTTGACATGATAGGCATGGAAGTGAATTGTCCAACCTGCGCTTCAGAGCTGCACATACCCAGCGAGTCGATGGCGCCTGGAAAAGGACTTGCAGAGGCAGAGAAGGAGAACCAGGAGGGCAAACCGAATGTAGACAGGGCCTCGATGACTATGCGAATTGATCTTTCGGACATGGTTTAAAGGAAGCAAAGATGAGATTTTTCTTCAGCGCAAAAGAAAAAAAGAAGAAGAAAGAAGGGAAAAAGCCGGCGCAGGAGGTGTTGTCTTCGGATGACAAAGAGGAATCCCTGCAAAAAGAAGGTTCGGGCGCGTTTGAAAACCGGGGTGAGGAAAGCAGACAGCCCCAGACCGATAACGCTTCCGATGTTGCCGGTACGCTCAGCGAAATTTCAAGTGTCCTGGAGAATGCCGACAGTTTTGTTTCCCCGTCACCCAAAAAAAAGTTATCAGAAGCGCCAAGGGAATTAAGCGAAAAAGAAAAGAAAAAAAAGCAAGACCGTTCTCTTTATGAGTCGTTGTTGTCAGGTCTTTATGATGCGGTGCTTATTATTGATACCAACGGCTCTGTCATAGGCAGCAACCGGCGGGCCGAGCTTTTCTTTAGTTACGGGGAGCGTGAGTTGTGGAATATGCGCTGCGAATCGCTGATTGGCGCGGTTAACCAGCGGGTACTCACTAAAATCCAGGCTCATGCCGAATCCGGCCGCTTTACGGTGGTCAACGCATCTTGTAAAAGGAAAGATGGAACCACTTTTCCTGCGGAAATAGCGATTGGACGCATTGACCTTCTCAACAGGGGCGACCTGCTTTTTTCAATCCGAAACCTTGAAAGAAAAGAGCGGGCACAGAAACGGAACAGGCTGGAACTTGATGCTATCAGGCACACGGCGACGGGAATAGCGGTGTGCAATCGCGAGGGTATGATAGAGTATGTCAATCCGGGTTTTGTGCGGCTTCTCCGGCTCCAGAATGAAAGCGATGTACTGCAAAGGTTTATTGGAGAATTCTGCGCTTCGCACGAGGCTGCAGGCGCCCTCATTAAAACACCTTCATCACAAGGCAATTGGATGGGCTCTCTTGCCCTTCTTGCCGACGATGGCGGCGAGAGAAAGGTGATTGCCACGGCGGCATCAACTCGCCAGAGGAAGGGAGAGAGCCATGTTGTAATAACCATGACCCCTCTGCCGCAGTCGGTTTCTCACAGTCGCCTGGGCTAGCCAACGCGGTGACTAGCAGCTTGTTCGAGGCTTGCACGGATAATCAAGGTTAGTGTAGTTTGCGACAGGATAATGGAAAAACACTACAGAACACATGTTAAGTGGAAGCAGATCCCGGGCTTCGGCCAAGAGCCGCATATTTTACTGTCCGGGGCTTTGCGATGGAAATTTGCCGAATTGGAGCGTCCGGCCCTGATAGCCGTGGGCGGGCCGGGCGGGATCGGGAAAACTACATTTGCAGGTAAGCTTGCAGCCGAATTGAAAGAGGCCGTGATCCTGGGTCTTGACGACTATAAAAGTCCGCGCGATACGCGGGAGCAGAAGAAAATCTACGGACCCCATCCCGAAGCTAACGATATGAAGCTTTTGCATAGCCATCTTCGGCAATTGCGCCAGGGAAAAACTATTGAAAAGCCGCGTTACTGCCGTGACCGTGGCAAGATTGACAGCACAATATCATTCGAGCCTGACACCTTTGTGATCGTCGAGGGAGAAATTGCTACTTATAAGGAATTTTATTCCGAAATAGACTTCTCAATTTTTATTGATTCTCACTGGGAAACTCAACTGAATACGCGCATTAAGAGGGACATACAGGAGCGGGGATATACCCCTGAAAAAGCGATTGCAACTTTCCTTTACAGCAACCTGCGCGAATTCACCCGTTATGGCGCGGAAAGCAAAAACTGGGCTGATGTGCATATTCACTGCGCCA
This sequence comes from uncultured Victivallales bacterium, assembly GCA_964475205.1. Taxonomy (GTDB): domain Bacteria; phylum Verrucomicrobiota; class Kiritimatiellia; order UBA8416; family CAYSRM01; genus CAYSRM01. The sequence continues at coordinate 8,474 of CAYYVQ010000052.1, forward strand.
GCGATTATACTCTCACCATGGATGCTGTCTGCAGCAAAGCCGCTGCATTTCTGTCGGGCGGCGTCAGTGTGGAGGAAGATACGTTTCTGATTGAAAAAGCGTAAGAAATGCGGCTTAACGCTGCGATTTTCCTGAGGCGTTTGCCGGAAGTATCATTTCGAGCGACAGGATAGCATACGAGGAGCATAGCACTGGGTTGTTTTCCCAGAAACGGGCAGAGTCATTTTTCCAGAAACCGTTGCCTTCATCATTAAAACGCTGGAGCGTAAGTAGTTTCTTTGCCAGGTCCGCCCGCCAGTTGACCAAATCTCCGTTTGAAGTTTGAATCAGATCAATACCGTATGCCGAAAGCGCGCGTGTCAGGACATAGTAGAAAAAATAAAGCCCTTTTTTGTCTTTGCCCGGATTTTCATCCAGAGACCAGTGTTTTCTGGCCCAATCGAACGCCGAGCGCACACGAACATCCGAACGGTCAATGTCCGCGTAGACCAGGGCAAGTAACCCTATGTAGGTCATGCTTCCGTAAGAATGAAAGTATATATCTGCCGGTTGTCCTTCTGCCCGGCCGGGGCCCGGAGAATACATGTATTCCGGCGCCGCGGGCAGAGGTGCAAGCCGGTTGCCCTGGCGCTTTGTGAAGTAGTTAACGGTCTCCGACCAGTCGATTGCGGCCAGCCGGTTCGAAGGTGTTGAATCCGGGGAATCCGTCCCGGTCACTGCTATTGCCTGCATGCTGAAAAAAGTATCCAGACCGTGGACGTATTCTTTGGAAGAATCCTCGTAATAGCCGAAGCCGCCTTTATAGATATCGTCTCCAAAATGCTGGCGCCCTGCCAGAAAGCTGCGCGCTTTTTTAATGATATGGCTATATGCATGCTTGTCGTGCATGTGCAGCGCAGTAGTACATACGGCTGTATTGAATATTTCAAGCCCGCCCTTTTTGCCGGCGCTCGGCTTTATGTATATGCCGCCGTCATCCCTGGCGCATGAGACAATATACTTTATTGCCCTGGAGATGACGGGGTCTTTGTCTGGATAATGTGATTTCATAAATGCCATGGCGGGAAGAGCCGTCAGGGCCGGGTGGTGGCGCCTCGACCATGAGCCGTCCCCGTGTTGGCTGGCAGCCAGCCAGTCGAGGGACCTGGTCACTGCCGCCCGAATCTCGTTGGATACGGACACGCTTATTGTCGCTATCTCGGGGTTGGCGGCAATAATCCTGATTGCGGCGCTTTCTTTCCTGTTTGTTGTTGCATGTGCGACCCTGCCGGTTGCGCAACATGCCAGGACCGAAAGAAGGCAGACCTTTGCTGTAATAGCGGGTTGCATATTTCTCATGGCATATAATCATAGTCCAGATGCCGGTTTCTTTACAGGGAAAAGAATAATATGGTGTTGAGTCCCCGGTTTTTTTTTAGCCCGCATTTCTCACGGAATTTCGTAGCAGGAATTTTGTGAGAAATACGGGTTAGAAGCGGATATACTGTGTTGAGCGTACATTATCAAAGGAGAATTGCCGCGCTGTAAATTGCGGGAATAGATATGAAGGGACTGTCAGTTCTATTTGCCTGCCCGGACGGATTACCGGGTTAAAGCCGTCCAATGTGAAAAATTATTGACATGTAAGGCGTTGCATGGTTAGTCGGTAAGAATCTACCACAACCGATATAAAAGTAAGGAGATCGGCATGAAAGAAGTTCGCAGCGGAGACTGGAGTCCGGGGTTGACTGAGGCTGAGCAGCAAACGATTTTTGCAATTTCAAGGGATACGCTTTTCTGGTGCGCCGGGGAGAAAGGGGCGCAGTTTTCTTTCGACAAGTATAAAATTACCGGCAAGCTTAAAAAGAAAACGGCGACTTTTGTAACGCTTAAAAAGATGGGGCTCTTGCGTGGCTGTATAGGCACGCTTGAGCCTGTAGATCCTCTTTTTCGTTCTGTTCATGCAAATACAGTGAGCGCCGCATTGAACGATTTCAGGTTTTCGAAGGTCAGGCCTGGTGAGATTCCGGAGATTGACATTCAGGTTTCCATTTTGAGTCCCATTGAGGACATAGCCTCAACAGATGAGTTCAGGCCCGGTGAACATGGGATAATACTGGAAAAGGGGCGGCACAGATCAGTTTTTCTTCCCGAAGTCGCCCCTGAGCAAGGTTGGGATGCTGAACAGACTCTTTCGGCCTTAAGTCAGAAAGCCGGACTGAGTATGGACGGATGGCGGGAGGGCGCTCATTTCAAAGTTTTCTCCAGCGTGGCGCTGACCGAATAGAGCAGGCTGACGATACGAATCGCCGGAAGGCAGCATTTCGAAATGTTTCGACTCAAAGAGCTTTCTTTTCCGGGGGCGATGTTTTGCCTCGGCTTTTTTGCCGTCATGGCACAGGTTGTTTTTGTCAGGGAGCTTTTTGTTGTTTTTCTCGGCAACGAGCTGAGCATAGGAGCCGCCCTGGCCTGCTGGTTTACAGGGATCGGCGCCGGGGCCGTTTCTTCGGAGCTGGCGGCAAGATTCCGGCCTGTCAGATCGTCGGCGAAACGCCTGCTTTGCGCATTATTGGTTTTAATGGCTTTTTTGCTGCCTGCACAGGTTTATGGCATCAGGATAGCCAGGCTTATCCTTTCGGTTCCAGTAGGCGAATATGCTCCGCTGGCGACACTGGCGGGGTTTGCGCTTCTCATTTTTCTGCCAACGTCGCTGGGCGTCGGATTGTTTTTCCCTTTTGCATGTGAAGCCGGCATGCCAGGCCGAAGGGCTTCGGACAGGGATGGCGGCGATAAAGAGCGCAGAAGCGGAATACGCTCGGTCAGCGTGTTGTATGTTGCTGAAGCGCTCGGCAGCATGACCGGCGGCGTGATTATGACTTTTGTTCTCCTTCCCCTGGTTTCACCTTATGTAACAATAGTGTTTGCGATGGGAGTCGGGATGCTTGGCGCAGCGTTTGTTGCGCCGCGGCGTATCCCGCGTGGAATTTGCGCATTGGCTGCGCTGTTTGCTCTTGTTCTCGTAGCGGTTCAACCCGGCTGGCTGGCGAAAGCCGGGCAATGGACTGTAAGACAAAGGTGGGAATCTTTTGGAATAGTCAACGGCGGGGAAGACGGCCGTGAGGGCCGACCGAAATTAGTCAGTTCAAAAAACTCCGTCTATCAGAATCTTACAATGACAAAGGCCTATGGCCAGTTTGTTCTGTATGCCAACGGGCAGATTCTTTTCGCATTTCCTGACGAATATGAATATGAGCATGAAGCCTGTTTTATTCTTTCCCAGAGACCTTCCGCAAAACGTGTGTTGTTGCTTGGGGGCAATCCGGTCGGGCTCGCTCCGGAATTGCTTGAACTGGGGATTGAGGAATTGACGCATGTCAGGCTTGATCCTGCTGTAACTGAAATAATTAAAGAAATGATTCCGGATGAATACCGGCGGCTTTCAGACGATCGGCGGGTACGAATGGTGGCCGAAGACGTCGGTCACTTCGTAAAGCGTTGTGACAGGCGTTTCGACCTTGTTATTCTTAAAGCGCCGGATCCTGTCACGCTGGCGGCAAACCGGTTTTATACGCCGGGTTTCTATAGCGATATTCGCGCTATACTTGCGGAGGGCGGTGTTTTCTATACGTCCGTAGATTCAGCAGTGCGTCTGAAATCTGCTGTAGTTGAGCGCAATGCATCTGTTTACAAAAGCATTAAAGCAGTGTTTGACAATGTGCTTGTCACGGCTGGGGAAGAGAACAGGTTTATTGCCTCGGCGGAGGCCGGCGGAATCTCCCTTGACCGGGAGACTTTGTATAACAGGGCTGAAGGCTTCAGTGCGCAGGCCGATTATTTCATGCCGGAGTTTTTCTATGCCAGCGAGACAATAAATCCGGAAAAAGTCGACTATGTTGTTCAGCGGTTTAATGAATCGGATGTTCCTGCTAATACGCATCTGAATCCGGTAACCTATTTTTACGGCCTGCTGCTGTGGAGCCGGTACAGCGAGTCGGGGCTGGAAGACGCATTGAAAGCGCTCAGGTCGCTGGATCCGGGGCGGATAGTCGGCCTGATAACGGCCACAGGAATCCTCTGTATTGCAATTGGGATATATTTCAGAAGAGACAGACTTGGATACGGGAGCCTGTGGGCAAGATGCATGACTGTTTTGCTTGTTGCGACAACCGGATTTGCCGGGATTTCACTGGAAATAATCATGTTATTTGTTTTTCAGACGCTTTACGGCTATGTCTATACGCGCATTGGACTGGTTGCCGCGATGTTCATGCTTGGACTTGTGGCGGGAGGACTTTTTGGCAGGAAAGTTGCAACAAGATCCGGAGGCAGGCGCGTGTTTGTTTGTCTTTGTGTATGCGAGGTTCTGATTTTTGTTCAAGCGCTTGCTTTGCCTGCGCTCGTTAAGATTGCTGCCGCCGTTGAAACCGCAAGCGCCCTGTATGCTGTGGAGGCAGGGGTTTACATGGCGGTTGTGTTCGCGGGCGCGGCGGCAGGTTTTGAGTTTCCCGCAGCGAACGCTTTCTTTCTGGCATCCGGTGGACGCGTCCGCACTTCGGCAGCGATCACAGACGCCTTCGATCATCTGGGCTCGGCAGCGGGTTGCATTGCGGTGGGTGTCGTTCTTCTGCCTGCGCTTGGAATAGGGGCTTCCTGCATAGCCCTTGCCGCGCTTAAAGGCGCGGGACTTATGTTTGTAGTTTCTGCCGGAATTGCCCGGTTACGGTGATTGCCGCGGAATGAACAGATTTATGTCCAGATTCCCGGGATATTAGCGCTGCAATTATGACACTTGTTTTCTTTCAGCGAATTGTTCATAAGAAACATCCTGTATCTCCTGACTATTTTTTCGCCGCATTCAGGGCAGTAGGTGCTGGCGGAGTCCACATCCGGAGTGTTTCCAGTGTAGACGAAATTACATCCTTCCTTCATCGCCGCGCCCCTGGCTTCTTGAAGGGTTTTTACCGGTGTAGGAGGAAGATTGCGCACTTTATACTGAGGATGGAATCTTGTGAAATGCAGGGGCACGTTACTGCCGAGTTCTTTAACTATCCACCCGGACATTTCTTTTATCTTATCCATGTCATCATTCAACGAGGGTATAATCAGCATTACTATCTCGAGCCAGGCGTTGGAATCGGCGATTCTTTTTAAAGTGTTCAGCACCGGCTTCAGTTTTCCGCTGCAAATATTGCTGTAGAATTCCTCAGAGAACGCCTTGAGATCGATTTTTATCGCGGTCATGCGGGCGCATATTTCCTCAAGCGGTTTTCCGGCAATAAAGCCGTTGCTGATCATAACGTTGCCTAATCCGTGTTCTGATGCAACCTTTGCGCAATCCAGGATGTATTCTGAGAATACTGTCGGTTCATTATAAGTATAGGCTATTGTTTTTGTTCCTTTATTTTTTTTTGCTGTAGAGACCAGTTTTTCAGGGCTCATGTATGGCACGGAAACCTTTTTCGGATCTGCCTGGGAAATTTCCCAGTTCTGACAGAATTTGCAGTGGATATTGCATCCAACTGTCGCTATTGAGTAGGTCCGGCTGCCTGGATAAACGTGGAACAGAGGCTTTTTTTCAATAGGATCGTTGTTTCTAGCAACCAGTCGGCCGTAAACCAGGGAATAATATCTTCCGCCGCGATTTTCTCTGACGCCGCACTTCCCCCGGTGTCCTTCCGGGACGGTGCATGACCATGGGCAAAGCAGGCATTTGACGGTTTTGCCCGGTTTTTTTTCATAAAAACGCGCTTCAACTTCCTTGAGGCCTGTGTTTGCGGCCAGGGAGGTGCGGATCCCTGCAAATGCCGCTGCTGCCGATGAGGAAGCAATAAATGTCCGGCGTGTTATTACAGTTTCCTTTAGTTCGTTCTGCATGACTTCGTAAGAATAACAAAATATTGAACCCGTGCAAACATCTCTCAGTGCTTGATCTGCTGTGGTGTTTGAATATACCCTGACGTTGCACGATGTTGGGGGGATTTTTTATGGATGGCGGTTATATTCATTACAGAAGCATTGATTTACTGAGCAAGACCCTGCCTCGCCCTCTCGCATACTGGTTTGCAGTAAGGGTTGCAGATAGAATTTTCTACAATGACCGGAGAGGTAGGGAGGCTGTTACAGGCAATTTGCGAAAAGTTCTTGAATACAACGGTCTGCGGCCATCGCGCCGCAGGCTCAAGGTAATGGCAAGACAAACTTTTCAGAACTTCAGCAAGTATGTTATCGACTTTTTCAGGTATGGAAAATTCAACAGACAGAAGGTTGAGCGGCTGGTGTCAATTGAGCATCCCGAAGCAATTGATCAGTCCGTGGATTACGGGCGCGGCGTTATCGTGGTAAGCGCGCATTATGGAAGTTGGGAGATCGGCGCAGGCGTCCTGGCGGGTATGGGTTATCCTTTAAATGCCGTTGTATTGCGGGAAAAGAACCAGAAGACCAATAGGCTGTTTGAGAACAGGCGCGGCCGTCGTGGAATTCAGTCTATAGGGCTTGGCTCCGCCGCGATGGGCGTTATAAGGGCCTTGCGCAGAAAGCAGTTCGTGGCAATACTTGCAGACAGGGATTACAGCCGGAACAATCGTCAAACGCCTTTCTTCGGAGTTCCTGCCTTTCTGCCCGCGGGACCGGCTATAATATGTATGAAGACCGGGGCTCCGCTTCTTCCTGCGTTTCTGGTAAGGCAGGAAGACGACAACTATCTGTTGCGTTTTAAAAAGCCTGTAACACCGGACTCGAACCCGGCTATTGATTCGATCCAGGGTTCAATATGCCGGATACTGGAAGAAGAGATATCAAAGAACCCCACCCAATGGTACATGTTCCGGGAATTCTGGAATTATTCATGGAATGGGAAATGAAGAGAGTGTGAGACATGCGGATTAACCTGATCTATTCATAAAAATCTATTACGAGTGTGCATGTTCCTTCATATCAACGACTTTGTTGGATAGCCGATCTTGACGTATGTTCATACGCCTTCGCCCGGCTATCTGCGCAAAGCCATTGATCTAAAGCAACCTGCGCACTTTCATTACGAAGTTAATGAATAGATCAGGTTAAAGCTGCGATAAAAGGATGAATTGCGCGGAATCTTTAATGATGGATGGAACATACAGGGCAGGCTTGAGAAAAGAGGTCAACTTGATGGGTGATGAGAATTTCTGTGTAATTATTCCCGCGTACATGGAGGCGGGAAGAATTTCGGATGTGGTCAGAGAGTCATTGCAATACTGTGAGCGGGTCCTGGTCGTTGATGATGGTTCTGAAGACGCTACATCAGACCGCGCGGAAGAAGCAGGCGCAGTAGTTATCAGGCACAAGCAGAACAGGGGCAAAGGCGCCGCGCTTCAAACGGCTCTGCAGTATGCAGGGAAGAAGGGGTTTGATTTTGTAGTTATCCTGGATGCGGATGGCCAGCATAGCCCTGCGGATATTCCTGCTTTTGTTGAAAAGCACAGGGACGGCAATTTTGATGTTATCGTAGGCAGCCGGATGAGCGATGTTCAGAACATGCCATGGATCAGACGGATGACCAATCGCTTCATGAGCTGGTTGTTAAGCCGTAAAATGGGACAATCGGTTCCGGATACGCAATGCGGATACAGGCTTTATTCGAAAAAGGCTCTTCCGTATCTCTCTTCGGTTTCGGGCAGGTTTGCCGCCGAATCAGAGGCGCTTCTACACCTGGCCGATAACGGCATTAAAATCGGCGAAGTTCCGATAAGGGCAGTGTATGGCGACGAGAAAAGCAAGATAAGGCCTGGCAGGGACACGCTGCGTTTTTTTTCAATGCTTCGCAGGTACGAGTGTGCCAAACGTAAGCTGCAGGCGGCCGACTTGGCGAAGAGCCCGGCTTTGTCTCCCGTGATTATTGTGAAAAGCTGCACGGGCGGGGTTCTGATGGGCCTGGCAAACCTCGTGCCTGGAATAAGCGGAGGAACCATGTTGCTGGCTGTTGGCATTTATCCGCGGTTTATTGATGCAATAGCAGAGGTGACCACACTGCGTTTCCGCACGGCCTCTTTGACTGTTCTGGGTTCGGTTGTTGTGGCCGCGGGGTTGTCTATCCTGCTTCTGGCTGGAGTTGTAAAGGATCTTGTTCTCGGTTACCGGTGGGTGATGTACAGCCTCTTTATCGGGCTTACTCTTGGCGGAGCGCCAATAATCTGGCGGATGATAAAGGCTCATTCGAAAGCAATGTGGCTGGGGGCTTTAGGCGGCTTTGCCGGGATGGGGGCTCTGGCGCTCGCTCAGCAGTCCGGCGTCGCGCCCGGATCTGAAGAAGGGGGACAGTTTATCATGCTCTTTCTTGCCGGTGTAGCTGGAGCAAGCGCCATGATTCTGCCGGGTGTGAGCGGAGGATATCTTCTGCTTGTTCTCGGTCAGTATGTTCCCATTCTTTCGGCAATTGATGATTTCAAGATAGGGCTCAAGGCTGGGGATATGGGTGTGGTTTTCGGTATCGGGTTGAGTGTGGTTCTGCCAGTGGGGCTGGGTGTAGTTATCGGGATTGCAGGAGTCAGCAATATTCTGAGAATCCTTCTGTCGCGATTCAGGAGAACGACTCTTGGAGCGCTTCTCGGGCTTCTGCTTGGCGCCGTGGTTGGGCTGTGGCCTTTTCAGGAAGCAGCGCCTCCGACCGCAGGGGATGTAATAAAAGGACAGGTTATGACTGAAGAATCGATAGCCCTGGTTGAACCTGAAGATTATCCCACCTCGTTTTTTTCGCCATCAGCTTTTCAGATCGCAGCTTCGCTCGGCTTGATCCTGTCCGGGTTTGCTTTGACATACGCATTGTCATTTATGGGCAGGGATAAAGAACAGGATGAGGCTGCTGCATCCGCTTAACCTGGCTTGTCAGGAGTTGAGACAGTCCTTGAAATCTGAAACAAACGCGTCCACGGTCTCTTCGGTTGTATCCCATGAACATGTCAGCCGGGCGCCGCCCTCGCCGATGAAGGTGTAGAAGCGCCAGCCTTTGGCTTGCATCTTTTCGGTTGTATCCTGGTCCATGTCGATGAATACCGAATTTGCTTCTATTGGAAAGAGAATCTTTGCGTCGCATGATTCGCGTAGCTTTTTTCTGAGAGATCGTGCGCGTTCATTTGCGTTGCGAGCGTAACGCAGCCAGGCCTCGTTGCGGAGCAACCCGACCCATTGAGCAGCTATGAAACGCATTTTTGATGCAAGCTGGCCAGCCTGTTTGCAGCGATAATCAAATTCACGGGCCAGTTTTCTTTCAAAGAAGATTACCGCCTCGCCGACAGATATCCCGTTTTTTGTGCCTCCGAAAACGAGAACATCCACGCCCCGTTTCCAGGTCATCTCTGCCGGCGCGGCGCCTGATTCGGCGATAGCATTTGCTATCCTGGCTCCGTCCATTTGAATCCTGAGAGAATGAAACGAAGCAACCGAATGAATGGCTTCGAGTTCTTTGACTTTGTATGTCGTGCCAAACTCGGTTGCCTGTGTCAGACTGATGGCGCCCGGTTTAGGGTAATGTATGTCGTCTCGCTTGCGGACAAGTGTGTCAATTCCTTCCGGCGTAAGCTTGGCCATGGGGCCCGGAGAGACAAGAAGTTTGGAGCCGTGGGAAAAAAATTCCGGCGCGCCGCATTCGTCGGTTTCAATATGCGCGTACTGGTGGCAGATTATGCTGTGATACGACTGGCAGAGAGAAGCCAGGGATAGCGAATTGCCGGCCGTGCCGTTGAATACAAAAAACACCTCGCAATCCTTTTCAAATATATCTCGGAATAGATTGCACGCTTCTTCCGTCCACTGGTCTTCGCCGTATGGGATATCGTAGTCCTTATTGGCTTCAACCAGGCAGTCCATTGCTTCGGGGCATATGCCGGAATAATTGTCGCTGGCAAACTGCTTGCGCATATAAGGCTTCCTCCTCTCTGGTTGCTATGAAATTACTCCGTCGGCAATTTCCACCAGGCGGTCGACAACTGGTTTTGACTTTTTCACAATATCCTTTACGCTTTCGGGAGTGTACGGTCCTTCGATATAAGATATGTGTGCATTAGTCGCGTCGATAGAGCCTGTGCGTCCGAAAATACTCTGATGGGAGCTGACGAATTCCAGCATTTTTTTGCGAGTTCGGCGATCAAAATAATTCCCGATTGGTTCCTTGTTTTCGCCATGGATACGGAAGACGGCGTCGAAATCACGGTCGCCGGTTTCCAGGTCATTGCCAAAATGTATGCCAAGACTTTTGACGAGCCGCAAAGACCATATTTCCTGGGTCAGGTGGAATTGAACCGGCAGCCGTTTCTCGAAGAAGACGGATACCCGGATATATCTGGCGCGCGAGATGCGTGAAACTCCTAGAAAGCTGATTTCAATTGCTTCGCTTGTCTGGTCAATCCGCACCAGTTGGGAACCGTGCATCGCGCGGTATTCTTCGGATGACTTGCTGGGCGATTCTTTTTTTAATTCCTCGTTCATCTGTTCAATCTCGCCTTTGTCCAGGAAGAAGCCCTCGCAGCGGGGGCAGTAATCAAGGATTATATTTGAAAGCCGCAACAGGTTGATTTTTTTCATTAACTGGTCTTTGCACAGCGGGCAGAATCTCTCGGGGAAAGTATCCTGATGGAACCCCCGGTCGACTGAACAGTATTCGATATCGCCGCTCATCCCGGTAGCCATGGAGTTAAGCTCCCCTTTATGCAGGTAGACCGCATGGCATTTCGGGCAGGTATCAACCGTAAGGTCCGGTTGTTTTCTGTCTATCATTGGAATGTTGCAATTAGGACATATAAGTTGAGACATATTTTTTTCTCCCATGCATCAGACATTGATTCAGGAATTCCTGAGTATACAGCTAGATCAGGGTAATGCAAGCATTGGTCGAAGTTTCGGGACGCTGACTGGTCGAATGCGGGTTACGCGTTGATGAGTTCCTGGATGTCTTCCCAGGTGAGTGAATTCCTGATTTGATCGTCCGATTCAACAGTGGCGTCGATTACCGCTTTTTTCTTTTTCTGCAGTTCAAGAACTTTTTCTTCGACTGTTCCGCGTGTTATGAGCTTTATGCTGTAGACCGTTCTTTTCTGGCCGATTCGATATGCCCTGTCTGTAGCCTGGGCCTCAACTGCGGGGTTCCACCATGGATCGAAATGGATTACCATATCAGCGCCGGTAAGGTTAAGGCCTGTGCCGCCTGCTTTAAGGCTTATCAAAAACACAGGTATATTTCTTTGGGTATTGAACTTGTGCACGACCTTCATGCGGTCTTTCGTGGATCCGTCGAGGTAACAGTACTCGTGTCCTTCTGCTTCCAGCATAGTCCGGAGGATCTGGAGCATGGATACGAACTGACTGAACACAAGAGCCCGGTGTCCGCTGTCGACAGCCTCGTTGAGCAGTTCAAGAAAGAGTTCTGTTTTTGCGGAAGGTTCGCGGGGTTCTAAACCCGGCAGATTAAGAAGGTCAAGATGGCAGCATGTCTGCCGCAGCCGCATCAGCAGGGTCAGGATTTCCATCCGTGATTTATTGAATCCCCGGAGGGAGACCATATCGGTGATTTTCTTTTTATATTGTGCTAGAAGTGTTTTGTAAACCTGCTGTTGATCCCTTGTCAAATGGCACATTGACACTCTTTGAATCTTTGGCGGTAGATCCCTGGCAACGTCCTTCTTAAGGCGTCGAAGCATGAAAGGGCGGAGCTTTCTCTTCAGCTTGAGTTGGGCCGTGGCTGCGTCGGGCCCGCCTCGCTTGATGGGAAGCTCGTAGGATAAATGGAATTTGTCATGGCTGCCAAGGTAGCCGGGCATAAGGAAGTCCATGATTGACCACAGATCCGATACGCCGTTTTCGACCGGGGTGCCTGTAAGGACAAGACGGTGGTCTGCTTTAAGCATCTTTGCGGATTTGGCGTTTTGCGTTGACCTGTTCTTGATGTGCTGCGCCTCGTCAAGGACCACCACAGAGAAATGATACCTGAGGTATTCCTCAATGTCTCTGCGCAACAGCGCATATGAAGTAAGCGCCAGGTTAAATGTCTTGATGTTTTTCAATTGCGACGACCGGTCCGGCCCGGTCATGGCGCAGACATTTATTTGCGGAGTGAATTTTTCTGCTTCTTCGGCCCAGTTATCGACTATGCTGCTTGGGCATACGATCAACGCCGGCTTGTTACCGTTGTCCGGATGCGTTGTTATTAGTTGAAGCCATGCAAGCGTCTGGGGGGTTTTGCCGAGTCCCATTTCATCGGCCAGTATCCCCGAGAAGCCGCTTTTCTGAAGGAAATGCAGCCAGTTGACTCCTTCTTTCTGATATGGCCTGAGGATTCTGGACAACTTTGGATCCAGGGTGACCGGTTCAATTTTCAGTTTGCGGTTGTACCGGGCCGCTCGCATGCGCCATTCTTTTGTGTCTTCGATGTCTATGCCGTCAAGAGCGTCCAGGGAAGCTTTAACAAAGGCTGCCTGAGCGTTGGGGAGCGAGAAGTGGCCTGGCTGATCGCTGTCCCTGGATGCACAGTCGGTAAAGATTTCCCGCAGCGAATCTACTGCGTCATCGTCTATAAATACCGTAGAGCCTCCTTTTTTTATGTATGAATCTCCTTTAAGGAGAGCCTGCTGAATTTCCTGCTGAGAGATGCTTGAGCCGGTCTGATCTTCAAAATCAAAAGCAACGTCAAACCAATTGCTGCCGGGGGCGTTGTTGATGTGGACGACCGGGGTGGCAAATTGCGCGTCTTCCATGAGTCGGCTGACTCTCCCTTCAATTGCGATTTTCCATCCTCTGCGTCTTAATCGAGGAATTGATCCGGCGAGAAAATTCAACACTTCACGATGGCCGACAATGCTTTCGAGGTGGTCGCCAAAACAGCCGTTGAATCCGGCCTGGTTGGCAATCGCCAGCGCTTCCTTTTCGGCCGCCGTATTTCTGATTCGATATGCCATTACATCTTCCGGATCGGGAATGCCGAAATCACCGGAAGCATCCGGCTTTGCGGCAAACACAGAGATGCCGCCGTAAACAGCCTTGAGCTGGGCGGATACTGATGCCGGGCTTCCTCGAACGGTCAGTTCAAATCCGGGTTTTGCCGGTTCGAAAGTAAAAAGGTCGACGGACAAATCCGATTCGATGCGGCCATAATTGCGGAGAAGAGGCAACTCGCGTTTCAGAAAACGGTATACCGATTCCCTGGGAATAGTGATCGGCGCCGCATAGATTCCGTGGTATGGCGCGGGGAGAAGGTTGTCGAGCGGCCACACGTGACCGGATGAGTAGATCCATCCCTTCTTTCCCGCTATCAGATACACGGGCGATTCTTTGTCTCCGCAAAAAGGAGTTTCCGTGTGCGCCCAGACGCATATCTCTCCGTTTCCTTCATTCATATCCATTCTAAAGTGCGTTGTTAAAGGAGTGCTATTGATAGAAAGGCGGCCTGCATCGGGCAGCATGGCGCCTTTTCCTTTAAGCAATTCAAGAATATTTATGAAATCCGTCCGGTTGAGCGTCAGTCGGCTTCGAGCCGGGCCTTCTGAAATGTCTTCCAGAACGTAAAGCAGAGCTTCGTCTTTTCTGTTTAAGGAGACTGCGAGATTGCGCGGCACATCATCGAGACCCAGGCCTTTTCCTCTGTAATAAAGCTCGCAGTTTACAGGGACGGCATTTTTCATAAAACCGTCGATCCAGTTGCCTCCTAACTTCAGTTCCAACCGGGCCGGTATGGAACCTGCCGCGCCTGAGGGGACGCGCTTTATGTACAGAGAGTCATCAATTGCAGCCAGGCGCCTTGCCCTTCTCATTTCGGCCAGAACCCTGTTGTTGCGGTCAGGGTCGGTGTTGCGTCTTACCATTGTTTCGGCCACGGCTATAGCGTGTGGACAGATGATGCCTCTTTCTTTATTTGCATAGCATGGACAGAGGTTCTCCACTGTGCCGTCCTGCAGAATGCGAAGCCCGGTTTTAAGAGGACGGTTATTCCACAGAACAGAGCCTTTTATGCAGGAATCGTCGATATCTGCTTCAAGAACCAGGCCTTTTTCGACCATGACCTCAGCGTCCCGGACAATCTGGGCTCCGGCCCAGTCGATTAGCATTTTATGTGTTATAGTTCGCATTGTGTGTCGAATTTTATATGGGATGGCAGAATTCTGCCTGCCTTTATGTGCTCAAATGTACAGAACTACAAAAGCCCGCAAACAATATAAAAAACAGGAAGTCATAAAAGAAGAGAATTTTTCAGGATAACAAAGTCTCTATTATACTGAAATTCCCGGGTTGTTTAACCTTTGTCCCGATCCTTGTCATGCCAAACCCTAACATTTTGGCGAAAGCCGGCGGTGGTGCCGCAGCTACATGGGCGAATCCGGGTCGACGCAGATCACCACAACGATCGTGACAAGGATGTCGCAGGATCAATGATTCAAAGAAAAAGATATTTTTTGTCCGAGGATTTGAACTCCGGCCGTCGAATGGCCGCCCGTCAGGTTGCAGGAAACAGCTGACTTATGGGTAAAGGGCAGGGGTGAAATTCTTGTCTTTGTCCAGGGTCCTGTGTAATGATGTTCTAGCCCTAAAATAAGCGACTTTTTTTAGTAATGCTCATTGCAAATGATTTTTCGACTGT
>CAYYVQ010000053.1:0-22557 GCA_964475205.1 uncultured Victivallales bacterium
TGAAAATCCTTGTATGTGGGTATGTGAGTGTGTGGGTATGTGGGAAAAGCGAGAAGGGGGCAGGCAGGGTTGATCTCTCTCATCCTGACAAACTCACACACCCACACACAGCTTTCATTACTCTTCATTAAACTTTTGACACTACCGCGGGCTTCGGCCGCAACTGAATTGCATGACATTATAAGGTATTTGTTGCAGAAAACAAGAACCGTGTTTCCAAAGAGTTTTCTGTTTGATATCGTGATTCCTTCTGATATGCTACCACGGTTATGGACAATTGGCCGGAAAAGGATTTTGAAGTCCGGTGTGAAAGCTTGTCGAGGGTAGGCAAGGTTGACTTTCAATGTGAGCCTTAGATAACGCGGCAACATGTTCCCGGCCGGTTTTTTGGGTGTATGCAAGGATGCTGGAAGATTTTTTTTGCGCGGCCGGGGCGAAGCGGTGAGGTGGTTTTGTCCGGCAATTATGCCCCTGTGAGTCCGGGAAATTTTTGGGAGCCGGGTTGTTTTAATTTCGTGTAGTTATGCGGAGGCATTCTATGAGGTGCGACAGAGATCATCCCGAAGAAAGTTGTGGTTTATTTGCCGTTTACGGCGCTGAACAGGCTTCTGAGCTGATTTACCAGGGTTTATTTTCCCAGCAGCACCGCGGACAGGAAGGAGCGGGAATCACTGTTTCTGATGGAAAGCGGATGAAAACGGCAAAGGGTTTGGGGCTTGTGGGGGAAGTTTTCAACAAGGACTCCCTTGGAAACTTGAGTGGTCATATCGGCATAGGACACGTTAGATACTCCACTACCGGATCTACAAAGATACAGAATGTTCAGCCGTTGGCTGTTGACTGTCTGGACGGCACATGGGCTGTGGCGCACAACGGCAATCTTGTAAACGCAGATGAACTCAGGGATATGTATCAGGAAGCCGGGGCGATTTTTCAGACCAGTACGGACAGCGAGGTGCTCATACACCTGTTGGCCGATCCGATGTACAGATCGAGGCCTGGAAGAGTTGCTCGAGCGTTAAGCACGTTGAAGGGCGCTTTTTCTTTTCTGATAATGACTCGCGATTGTGTGATTGCCGCAAGGGATCCTAATGGCTACAGGCCATTGTCGATAGGCCGGAATGGGAATGCCTGGTTTTTTGCAAGCGAAACCTGTGCACTTGCGCAGGTGGGGGTCGAATATGTCAGGGATGTTGCGCCCGGTGAACTTGTAATTATTGATGAAACCGGGATGCATTCGAGAACATTTGCCGAAGCGGCTGAACCATTGTCGCAATGTGTTTTCGAGATGGTCTATTTTGCGCGTCCCGACAGCAGGGTATTCGGGCACAATGTGCATCAGACAAGGATGCAGTATGGCATTAAGCTGGCAAAGGAGCATCCTGCAGAGGCCGATATAGTGGTGCCGGTGCCCGATAGCGGAATGAGCGCGGCGCTTGGTTTCTCGCGGGGAAGCGGAATTCCTCTTGATTTTGGATTTATCAGAAATCATTACGTGGGCAGAACGTTCATAATGCCTGTGCCCAACGACCGGGTCAAAGGCGTTGACTTAAAACTTTCTGTTTTGCCCGAAGTGGTCGAAGGCAAGAGGGTTGTGGTTGTAGACGACTCTATTGTTCGCGGTGTCACTGTTAAGCAGAGAGTGGAGCGTTTGCGTGATAGCGGCGCAAAGGAGATACATGTCAGGGTTTCTTCACCGCCGACCTCGAGCCCCTGTTTTTACGGGATAGACTTTCCGACCACTGATGAATTGATAGCCGGCAACAAGAATGTTGAGGAAATACGCGAATTCATACAGGCTGATTCTCTGGGTTATCTCAGTGTAGAGGGGCTGCTTTCTCCGTTCAGTGAAGATGGAGATTTCTGTACCGCCTGTTTTACCGGACGTTATGCCGTTGATCATACCGGGGCCGGGGAGAAAGACAGGCTTGAGGTGAAATATTCCGAGCTTGGACTGGATGTTTAAGTTTGTTTTGAGAACAGTCCGAAAAAAGCCTGTTTGAGCCGGGCAAGACATGCAAATACGCGGCATAATTAAGCAGATAATGGAGTCAATATGACAAAGCATATTTTTGTAACCGGCGGAGTGGTTTCTTCTCTTGGCAAAGGTTTGACCTCGGCTTCCATAGCGTTGTTGCTGGAGAGAAGAGGTTATCGCGTCAGGTTGCAGAAGCTTGATCCGTACCTTAATGTTGACCCGGGCACAATGTCCCCGTATCAGCATGGCGAAGTTTACGTGACTGTAGATGGCGCAGAGACAGATCTTGATCTTGGCCACTATGAAAGATTTAGCGGCACCTCATGCACACAGGCAAGTAATTTTACCACCGGGCGAATTTACAGCAATGTTATAGAACGGGAAAGAGCGGGCGGCTATCTTGGCAAGACTGTTCAGGTCATTCCCCATATCACCGACGAGATCAAGAAATCGATCAGGGCGCTGGATGCTGATGATGTGGACATTGTTATTAGTGAGATCGGCGGCACTGTCGGGGATATTGAATCCATGCCTTTTCTTGAAGCCCTTCGCCAGTACAGGCAGGAAGCCGGTCCGGGAAACACTCTTTTCATGCATCTAACTCTTGTTCCGTACATCCGCGCTTCCGGTGAGATGAAGACAAAGCCATCACAGCAGTCAGCCGGGGTTCTGCGGACAATAGGAATAATACCCGACATGCTTATATGCAGGTGTGAACAGCCTCTTTTAGAGGAGCACTACGAGAAACTCTCCGTCTTCTGCAATGTAGACAGGAAACTTGTCATTGAAGAGCAGGATGTTGAGCATTCGATTTACGAAGTTCCCTTGAAACTGGCAGAACAGGATCTTGATGTTTACGTTCTTGAAAGACTTAACTTGCATGTTAATCGTTTGAATCTCCAAGACTGGAAAAAAATGATAAAGACTTTGATCTCTCCATGCAAGGGCGAGGTGGAGATTGCGGTAGTGGGCAAGTACATCAGTCTCAAGGATTCCTACAAGAGTATCTATGAGGCGCTTACTCACGGCGGTATAGCCAATGATGTGCGAGTGAATATACGAATGATAGAATCCGAAGATGTTGAGAAGAAGCATGCCCATAATCTTCTGCGCAACGTCTCGGGTGTACTGGTGCCAGGCGGATTTGGTTCGCGTGGTATTGAGGGAAAGATCAAGGCGATCAAGTATGCCCGCGAAAAGAGGATACCTTTTTTGGGAATCTGTCTGGGAATGCATTGCGCGGTTGTGGAATTTGCCAGGAATGTATGCGGGTTGGGGGATGCTGCCAGCTCAGAATTTACGTCGGACACGTCAAATCCGGTAATTGACTTGATGGCAGACCAGAAAGACGTCAAAAATCTGGGCGGGACCATGAGACTTGGAGGGTATAACTGCGTATTAAGCAAAGGCAGCAGATCTGCAAAGGCTTACCGCAAGAAGGAAGTGGTTGAGCGCCACAGGCATAGATACGAGTTGAATCTGGAATATGCCGCTTTGTTAAAAGACAATGGAATGACGCTGGCCGGGGTCTGGCCGGATAAGAAACTTGTAGAGATAGTTGAACTGCAGGATCATCCGTGGTTCGTTGCCTGCCAGTTTCATCCCGAGTTTCAGTCAACGCCGCTGAAGGCGCACCCGCTGTTCAGGGAATTTATTGCAGCTTCTGTAAAGACGAAGAGATAACAGGAAAAGCCATGCCAAAAAGAACAGACATTAAGAAAGTAATGATTATTGGTTCCGGTCCGATAGTGATAGGGCAGGCGTGTGAATTTGATTATTCCGGGGTCCAGGCGTGCAAGTCCTTACGAGATGAAGGCTATGAGGTTGTGCTTGTCAACAGCAACCCGGCAACAATTATGACCGACCCGGAGTTTGCCGATCGCACTTATGTGGAACCTTTGACCCCTGAGGTTCTTCAGGAAGTCATACGGCGGGAACGCCCGGATGCTCTGCTTCCCACTCTTGGTGGGCAGACCGCCTTGAACCTGGCTATGCGCCTGGATGAGTTGGGTGTTCTCACGCGGTTTGGCGTTGAGATGATAGGGGCGCGGGCGGATGTGATTCAGAAGGCCGAGGATCGCCATTTATTCAGAACAGCAATGGAAGCAATTGGTCTTGATCTGGCTCGAAGTTTTTCTGCGCACTCGATGGAGGAAGCCCGCAAAGCCCGTGACAAACTTGGAGACTATCCGCTGGTAGTACGGCCTGGTTTTACGCTTGGCGGAACCGGAGGAGGGATTGCTTTCAACGAGGATGAATTCGAGGAAATAGCTGCAAGGGGTCTTTTCTATAGTCCGACCAACGAAGTTTTGATCGAGGAATCAATTCTTGGCTGGAAGGAGTTCGAGCTTGAACTCATGAGAGACAGCAGAGACAACTGTGTGATTGTCTGTTCAATCGAGAACGTTGATCCGATGGGTATTCATACCGGCGACAGCATAACTGTGGCCCCGGCGCAGACATTGACAGATCGTGAGTATCAGAGGATGCGAGACGCTGCAATAGCCATTATGAGGGAGATTGGCGTGGATACAGGAGGCTCGAATGTTCAGTTTGCAGTGGACCCGTCCAACGGCCGCATGGTTGTTATTGAAATGAACCCCAGGGTTTCAAGGTCCAGCGCACTGGCTTCCAAGGCAACGGGATTCCCTATAGCGAAGATTGCAGCCAAGCTTGCGGTAGGCTATACGCTTGACGAGATACGCAACGATATTACACAGGAGACCCCTGCCTGTTTTGAGCCCAGCATTGACTATGTGGTCACCAAGGTTCCCAGATTCACTTTTGAGAAATTTATAGAGGTTGATGATACGCTTGGCACCCAGATGAAGAGCGTTGGGGAGACGATGAGCATAGGAGGCAACTTCCAGCAGTCTCTGCAGAAGGCATTGCGCTCCCTGGAGACCGGCCATAACGGTTTGGGAGGAGGACGGAAAGACGCCAAATTTGAGTCGATGTCGGACGAGGATCTGGAAACCGAACTCAGGCGGCCGATAGCCACGCGCATGTTCATGCTTCGCGAAGCCTTCAGACGCGGCTGGACTGTTGACAGTGCACATGAGTTTACGAAAATTGACCCATGGTTTTTACGGAAGATCGAAGAACTTGCATGCTTCGAGAGCCAGATAACAGATTGCAGAAGTATAGATGCTTTTTTTGAAGAGCCTGAACTGGTTGCTCAGGCCAAGGATATGGGGTATTCCGATAGTCAGCTCGCTTTCTTCCTTGAAAGCGACGAGGCATCAATACGGAAGCGACGTGAAGATCTGGAGATTGTTCCGGTATACGGACTTGTTGACACCTGTGCTGCAGAGTTTACAGCTTACACTCCGTATTTTTATTCCCATTACGGTTCCTTCAATGAATGCACTCCTTCAGTGAAAAGGAAAATAATGATTCTGGGGGGCGGGCCCAACAGGATAGGTCAGGGCATCGAGTTCGATTATTGTTGTGTACATGCCTCGTTCGCTCTTCGGGATGCCGGCTTTGAAACAATCATGGTCAACAGTAATCCTGAAACGGTCAGCACGGACTACGATACCAGCGACAGGCTTTATTTTGAACCGCTTACCCTCGAGGATGTTCTCAATGTGTACCGAGCTGAGGGTTGTGAGGGCGCTATAGTCCAGTTTGGCGGGCAGACGCCGCTTAATCTGGCGATGGATCTGGAGCGTAATGGAGTGAACATTATAGGAACCAAGCCGGCCAGCATTGATGCAGCGGAAAACAGGCAGACTTTCCAGGCGCTCGCCGCAAGGCTGGGCATACAGCAACCCAATAGCGGCATTGCAATGAGTGTTGAAGAGGCGAAGAAGATTGCCGGAGAGATCGGTTATCCTGTCCTGATGCGTCCGTCTTTCGTGCTTGGCGGAAGGGCAATGGTTATTGTATACGACGAGCCGATGCTTGAGAAATACATGGCCCTGGCGGTAGATGTATCTCCTGATCGGCCCGTGCTTATTGATGATTATCTTGAACATGCTGTCGAAGCTGACGTTGATTGCATTTCTGACGGCGATATTTCGGTTATCGGCGCCATTATGGAGCACGTGGAACAGGCAGGAGTGCATTCGGGGGACAGCGCCTGCATGATACCGGCCCAGTCGCTGTCTGAATCCGTGAAGCGGAAAATACGCAAGCATACATATGACATGGCCGCAGAACTGGGCGTTTGCGGTCTTATGAATGTTCAATTTGCGATAAAGGATGAGGAAGTTTACGTTCTCGAAGTCAACCCCAGGGCTTCGCGAACAGTCCCGTTTGTGAGTAAGTCTATAGGTGTGCCTCTGGCTAAGCTTGCAGCGCTTGTTATGGCCGGGGCCAAGTTAAAGGATCTGGGTTATACCGAAGAGATTGAGCCTCGCTACTATTGTGTAAAAGAAGCAGTCTTTCCTTTTGCACGCTTCCCGGGAATCGACGTAGTGCTTACACCGGAGATGAAATCTACCGGGGAAGTCATGGGAATGGATATCAGTCTGGGCATGGCTTTTCTGAAGAGCCAGATGGCCGCAGGCAATACTCTTCCGGAATCGGGCAATGTTTTCCTCAGTGTACGGGACGAAGACAAAGACGGCATTCTTGGACCTGCCCGGGACTTGATTGATCTTGGATTTGTAATTTATGCGACAAGGGGCACAAGCACTGTTCTCCGGGAAAACGGTTTGCCGAGCCGGGCTATTTTCAGGATTTCAGACGGGCGGCCCAATATCCTTGATATGATTGAGGAGGGAGCTGTTGGATGGATTATTAATACGCCTACCAGCGGCACGGCTCCACGAACTGATGAGGTGCGAATGAGGGCCAGAGCGGTGATAAGGGGTGTTCCCATTACAACGACAATGGACGGGCTGAGGGCAGGAATAGAAGGATTGAAATCGTTCCAGAGGATGAAGAATGTGGACGTGTGCAGTATCCAGGAATTTCATCGTCATTCTCCGGGCGTAGATTTGTCGGGTTTCACAATCGCATAGGCATGGAATGAATCACGAAAGGAATTGAATAACATGAACTCAGAGAGGTGGAAATGGAGTGAGCAACGGAGCAAGGCGGCTTTTCTCGCGCTTGAGGACGGAACTATTCTGCGAGGTTATTCAGTTGGCGCGAACAAAGACGCGGTGGGCGAAGTGGTCTTCAACACGGGCATGACAGGTTACCAGGAAATTTTAAGCGATCCTTCTTATCACGGCCAGTTTGTCGTTATGACATATCCTGAGATCGGGAACACGGGCATCAATTCCGATGATATAGAGTCGGAAAGGTTTTATGCCAGTGGATTCCTGGTAAGGGAGATGAACGAGGCCAGTAACTGGAGATCTGAAAATTCCGCAATGCGGAGCCTTGAGAAGAATGGAATCCCGGCCATTGCGGGGATAGATACGAGGTATCTTACAGTCAAACTCCGCGAAGCTGGAACTTTGAAAGGATATATTTCTGTTGAAAGCGCTCTCACCGAGCAGGAGGCTGTTACTGTAGCCCGGACGTGGGTTGGACTTGACAATCAGGATTATGCCCGGAAGGTATCGTGTAAAGAGGTTTACAGATTTGATGAAAACGGCAAAGTGACCTGTTCATGGGGGATGCCCGAGACTCTGCCCGAACCGGATTTGAAAGTGGTAGCTTACGACTTTGGGATCAAGTGGAATATTCTTCGCAACCTCAAACTGCATGGCATGGATGTTACTGTTGTTCCCGGAACTACCCCGGCGGAAGAAGTTTTGTCAATGGGGCCGGACGGGGTATTTCTTTCTAATGGGCCCGCTGATCCAGCTGGCGTTAAATACGGGATTGAAGCGGCCAGGCAGTTAGTGGGGCGAGTACCTGTTATGGGTATTTGCCTTGGCCACCAGATACTCGGAATTGCAACCGGGGGCGAGAGGTTCAGGCTGAAATTCGGCCATCATGGGTGCAACCATCCGGTTCGGAATATGGTAAGCGGCAGGATAGAAATCACTTCGCAGAATCATAATTTCTGTGTTAAAATCAATAAGGCGAAAGTCCAAGCAACCCACATAAACCTCAACGACGAAACGGTAGAGGGCTTAAGGCACAGAAGCGAGCCCATGTTTGCGGTTCAATACCATCCGGAGGCCGGACCGGGGCCGCATGATCCGAATTACCTGTTTGCCGAATTCAGGAAGTTGATTGAGGCTGCCTGAGTAAAGCGTTCAATGTGAGGTCTCTTTTGATTGTGTAATCCCAATTGGGGTTACACAACCTTTTTCAAGAGGGGCTGCCTGGGGCAACCTGCTCTTCGGATGGAGACTCGCTTTGCTTATTTTGGTTGTCCTGTGCCGGTTTACCGGCTTTTTTTATGTAGTCGATTATTCCTTCAGCCAGCGATTCTCCCAGGGTACGAATATATTCGGTATTGTGCAGTTTCTCAGCATCATTCCTGTTGGTCAGGAACCCGCATTCGACAAGTATCGCCGGGCAGGTTGCGTTGCGAAGAATGCTGAATCTGGCTCGCTTTATTCCACGGTCTGTTGCGGACATATTGCGAACCAGGCGTGAGTGGACGTTGTGTGCCAGGATGATGTTTTGAGTGTTGAATCTATTGCCTGGAAAAGGGGCTGCATTTCCGTACTGTCGGCCATGAGTTGAAGCCGCCCCGGCAGGCGGAAGGATAAAGGTTTCAATACCCTCAGCGCTGCGGTTCGATGCTGCATTCAGGTGGATGCTGACAAGAATGTCGGCGTTGTTTTTTGTGGCGATGGCGTTACGGGATTTCAGCCCCACACTTTTGTCTGATTCACGCGCAAGACTTAGCGGTATTCCCTGTTCTTTCAGTTTTGTGGCAGCGCTTTTTGCTATATCCAGAACGATATCTTTTTCGTCGCGGTGCCCCATGACCGTTGCTCCTGAATCTGATCCGCCGTGGCCGGGGTCAAGAAAAACATTTTCCACGCTGATTTGGTTGAGAAACTTTTCCGGGCTGAGCAACGGTAGAAGGGTGAGGCGCATGTCCTGCGTTGACAGGGTAAGCCTTTTCCGCCTCTTGTGTGCGGGCTTGCTCAGCCAGACTATCATACCGTCAAAGAACATTTTCCTGCTGTGGTGGAAGAACCGGACTTGTCTGCCGTTTATGCGGAAAGTGGCGGAATCTTTTGTGCTTTTTTCTATCTCGATCGCATGGATGTTCCCGGCCGAACTCAGCCGGGTTCTTCCTTCAATATGCCGGCACGAGGCGCATCCGCACAGGTTAAAGGCAAGCAGCATTATGATGGTCTTGTTACACATAATTTGAACTCAACTACGAACAATATCAGCAGACGGCCAGACACGCAACACGTTGCCGCAGGATTCGTATTTTGACAGACACGTCTGACGGCTCCAGGCTAACCTGATCTATTCATAAAAATCTGTTACGAGTGTGCGTATCACTTCATCTCAACGACTTTGCTGGCCAGCCGATCTTGACGTATGTTTATACGCCTTCACCCGGCTCTCTGCCCAAAGCCATTGATCTAAAGCAACATGCGCACTCTCATCACGAAGTTGATGAATAGATCAGGCTAATATGTAACCGGTATTTCTTACATGATTTTGTAGATGCTTGTACGCCATACGGCGTAAGAGCGCAGAAAGCGCTGGTGCGGGGGCGCGAATTAGTAAAACGAAGGAGCAGCCGTATAGACATAGTGCAATCTGAAGTTTTGTCAATTCGTGGCCTCGCAGTGGCGCTATACGCGTTGGCAGTATGAATTCTGTGAGATATTCGGGCTTGCACAGGGCGGCTCTCATTTCCGATGTCCGTAAAGGAAAAGCATAAGGAGAACTGCCGCATAATGCTTGCCTCTCGTGTGTTTTTCGTGTTCAATAGTCCATTGAGCTGTTGACGCAGATTAAAAAACTACATCGAATGAATAAGCGGGAGTTATTATGGCAGAAGTAGGGCTTAACAGTGTTTCCGGAAATCTCAAAGAGCTTTACAACAAGGGGCTGGCGGCCTATGAGAAGGGAAACTATGACTATTCTATCGATTTGTTTTTTTCCTGTGTAGAAATGGAGCCCAGATTTCTTGCAGCGAGGAAGTATCTGCGCTCTACTGAGATACGGAAATTTCAAAAAACCGGGAAAGGCTCTTTTGCGCACGTCTTGTCTTCCGTAACCGGGCTGCCGGACTACCTTAAGATGATGACTCTCTTAAAATCAGGCAAGGCCGAGCAGGCGGTTCTCTCTGCAGAGAAGCTGTTGCGGAATGATCCGTTAAACAAGAAATATATCATGGCCTTTGTGCATGCCGCAAGCGCCGCCGGACTTCCCGAGGCTGCAATTCATACCCTTGAGCTGGCCCATGAGCATTACCAGAACGACATCAGGATTTTGAACTGGCTTGGCAGCCTTTATATTAAAACAGGCAAGACTCGTTCCGCGCGATCATGTTTTGAAAGTTTGTGCGAGCTGTGTCCCAACGACCCCAACGCGTTGAAATCTCTTAAGGATGTGATGGCCCTGGACAGCATGAACACCGATGGATGGAGCGAAGCCGCTGAGAGGGGTGGGACTTACCGTGACATGATAAGGGATACCGATGAGGCGACCAGACTGGAGATGGAATCGAAAGCCGTAAAGACAGATAAGGACTCCGATTCATTGATTGCCCATCTTGAACAGCGTATAAAAGAAGAGCCGGAGAATCTCAATCATTACAAGGCTCTTTCCCGCCTGTATGTTCAGAATAAGAAGTATGGCCGAGCCATCGAAGTTCTTGATCGAGGCCTTGAGGTTACATCTTCGGATCCTGAGCTGGATAATGCCAAAAGTGAAATACGAGTGCAGCAATTTGACCATGAAATTGACACGTTAAGGCAGCAGGGCGACGAGCAGGGAGCCGAGGCGAAGGAGAAAGAGAAGGTCCAGTACGTTTTTAACAATCTGCAGCAGCGGGTTAAGAGGTATCCGAACGATTTGAAACTGCGGTTTGACTGGGGGCTGATGTTGTTCGAGAATGAAAACTATAACGAAGCAATACAACAGTTTCAGCTTGCGCAGCGCAGTCCCAAATACAGGACAAGGGCATTTTATTATCTTGCAATGTGCTTTAAGCAGAAGAAGCAATATGATATGGCCAGTGAACAACTGGAAAAGGCGTCTTCGGAGCTTTCTGTGATGGATGAGAGCAAGAAGGACATTGTGTATGAGCTGGGGCAGATTGCCGAGATACTCGGCAACACCGAAGAAGCTGCCAGGCATTACAAGCAGATATACCAGGTTGATATTGGCTATCGCGATGTGGCTGAAAAAGTTGAGAAAGTGTATGGCTCCTGAAGCAGTCTCACCCGCGATTTGTTATATCCAGGCCTCGTGAGAATTGCGGATTAGGGCCTTGGCGCCGGGGCGATTTTCATGAGGATTCTTCCGGTTCGGGCCATTTGCCGTTTATGGCGTTTCTTACTATGTCCTGCATGTCCCTGGGAAGGTTGCTTCTCAGCATCCATTTCGCAAAGCTCGGGTCGTTTTCGATAATGTCCCGGAGAAGTTCCCCTTTTCGTTTGCTGAAGTTCAGAACAATTTCTCTATCTTTCCATTTCAGCTTTCCGGTTTCATCAACCCATTGGGGTTTTTTCAGACTTGAGAATTTATCAAGCAGGTCAATATCCCGAGGCAAGTCGTGATATTTTTCTAACTGACCTTCCAGCACTTTGAGGGTTGCCGAGGCGTCTGCTTCTGCGCCGTGGGCATTATGGTGTGTTTCTCCGCAATAGAACTCAAGGGCGGCGGAAAGATCTCTGGGTTCCTTCTTGTGGAATATTCTCTGGGCGTCAACAATTCTGCGTCCGGATGTGTCAAATGAAATGCCTGAGCGTATGAATTCCTCTATCAGCATGGGAAGGTCATATCTGATTATGTTATAGCCGCAAAGATCTGCGCCAATGAGAAGTTCGCTGATTTTCGGCGCCACATCCGGAAAGATGGGGCAGTGGGCAACATCTTCATCTTTGATGCCGTGAATAGCTGTTGTTTCAGGCGGTATGGGTGTCTGTGGATTTACGCGGAAGATGTGAGTCGTTTTCTCTCCCCCGGGCTTAAGCATAATAATAGCGAGTTCGATCAGTCTATCTGCCCGTGGCGTGACGCCGGTTGCTTCTATATCAATGATTGCAAGAGGTCGTGTCAGAATGGATTCGAGCATTCAAAGTCCTTTCTTGTTCTTTTTATATCGATACCATATACGCATTGGCTATTTATAGCAAACTGAATGTCCAATTACCGAATAATAACCTTCTCCGTTGGGCTGACCATTTGTGGCGAAGACGTTCGTTTTTTACTGTCGGCTCGCTGCGCCCCCGCCTGCCCCCGACCAGCGGGAGGGCGGGCAGGTTGTGGTTGTGGCAAACCGTGCGCGTGAATAGATCAGGTTAAACCTTTTTTTCTGATTGTTCGAAAATTTACTGTAATTATAATAAAAAAAGGTTGCTGCTCCCAGCGTGTGAATCCCTGAGTGGTTACATAAACAGAATTTTTTGTGTGTTTAATTGATCTTATGGTAGAGATAAGAGATAGTAGATTAGGAATGAAAGTTCACGCCCCATCAAATTACATGCCGGACCGGATCCTGGAAAAGGATGATGCTACTACTGTTATGATTTCGGCAGACCATAAAGCCGAAGGCACAGCGCAGGGTTCAACCGGCGACAGAATTCATGCGCATTATGCTATACGCGACAGGATCGGCGACGGCGGGATGGGCATAGTTTATCTGGCAAAGGATCGAAAGCTGGATCGATATGTTGCAATTAAGAGGTTGAATAACAAAGCTCTGTCAGTGCCGTCGCTTAGGCGAAGATTTCTGCAGGAAGCCAGATCCGTAGCGGCTTTAAACCATGTAAATATCATCCATGTTTACGCCTGGGGGGAAGACGACGAGGGCCCCTACATTGTCATGGAATATGTTTCCGGTCCGCCGCGGGAAACCATTGGTTGGCCAAGTGATCAGGGATATCCTCAACCCCCGTTTTCACTTGAGCAGCGTGTTTCCAGCCAGGGACAACTGGGTTTGGACGATGCTATCGAACTGATAATAAAAATCGGTCAGGCCGTATCTTATGCCCACGCCAATAATGTAATTCATCGCGACATTAAACCTGCCAACATTCTTCTTACCGCTGACGAACAGCCTAAGATTGCTGATTTCGGACTTGCCAGGTTAGTCAGGGCAGAAGAGAGCAAGTTGACCATGTCAGGCGAAAAACTGCTGTCATTAGGCTATGGCGCTCCGGAACAGGAAAATAACGCGGGACTGTCCGACGAGCGTTCAGATATCTACGGACTGGGCGCTTTGTTGTACTTTGCCATTACCGGTCAGAATCCGCGTTATTTTAGAGATTCTGACATTCCATCGCCTTTAAGGGATGTGTTGAGTAAAGCGATGGCGACTGACCGCGAAAAACGCTGGCAGACTGCGCAATCATTTACTGAAGCATTGGGGGCTATTCTTGAACACAAAAATGATAATCAACCAACTGTAAAAACAACCTGGCGTTGCAAGTGGTGTGATACCGTCAATCCACTGAGTTTGCGTTACTGCGGAGAATGCGGCTGGGACGGTGCGGAGGAGTGCGCCGAATGCGGGCAAAGAACGTTCTTCGGGGTTCAGTTTTGCGGCAAATGCGGAGCTGACGCGCGTAGCTATGAAGCTATTCAGATGATAATTGCCCGTATGGAAAAATTCATGCAACAACGGCAGTTTGAAAAGGTTCTTTCTTTTGCCGGACGTACCCTGGGGTTTGAACCTGCCGGTGAAACAGGACATGCTTTGTTAAAACGGATGCAATCATTGCGAGAGGAGGCAGAAAAAGCAATTGCCCGGTGCGAGCGTCTGCGGGAACGAATAGGTATTGAGCTTCAATCGCAGAATTATGAGCGCGCAAAAGCGCAAATTGAAAAATACCGGGAATTATCAACCGACAGCAATGAATTTGAAGAAGAGCTTTCGAGGCTGCCTGCTTTGCTTCTTGACCGCGACCTTGCTCGCGCAAAGACTGCCATGCGCAATAAAGACAGGGACACCGCCGCAGAGATCTGTCGAAAAATAATTTCCAGGTATCCTGAAAACAGGGAATGCACTGTTTTGCTGCGGAAAATTCGCGCATATAATACAAACGCACACATGCATAAGTTTCTGGTATTGGGTGTTTTGGCAATTATTCTTTATGTCTTAAGTTTGCCGCCCATATTGCGCTTGAATCCAAAACTCCTGAGATCCAATTTCTGGAGGCATAATTTTTTCGGGCCTGCCATTGTATTGTATAATGAATCAGGGTCGGGACCGTTGCTGACGGATTATGCTTCTTTGTGGGGAATTAAGGAACCAATCGGATTTAATCCTTACAGCCACCCTGCCGAAGAGGCAGAAGCGATGATAGGGGCCTCAGAAACACTTTCCCCGGCACTCAAAAATCTTCTAAAAAGCTACAATAAGCGTATTGCTGCAATTGAGGCAAAGCATTTGCAACGTCAGAAGATGCTGCCTGAAGAATATCTGCGGGCCCTGGATGATTTTAAGGAGCAACGGCGCAATGCGGGAGATTTCGAGGGATGGGAACTTGCCCGGCGCGAGCGGGACCGTTTTGTCCGAGAGCGTACTTTGTCCCCGACCGGCGGAGTAGGCGGCAGCATAGAATTGTCTGGGATGCGGGCAAAACATCTTGAAAAATGGGAAAATCTGGCTGATGACCATGCCGGTAGAATCGTCAAAGCAACTGAAAAAATACTGACAAAGTTGAAAGAGAAATTATCAGTAAAAACCAAATCCGGAGACATGGATGAAGCCAGGCGGATAAATGCTGAAATAACGCGCATCACAAGCAACGCCGTTTATATCTCAGCTAAAAAACGGCTCGAGCGCTCTCCGCGCTCTCGCCATGAAATTCCGTGAGATATGCGGGTTGACGAGAAAATTGGTGAAATGCGGATTGAAGCAATGATCCTTAATCCGGCAGTAGAAAACCACTAATGGACACTAAATAGCACTAATGTTTTGAAATAGCTGGAAAAAGCATCAAAAGAAAACTTCATGAGCACATTGAACCCTGCACCAAATGGGTGCAGTTGCATTGTGGATAATACCCTCATTTATTCGTGTCTATTCGCCTGCCTGTGCGTGTCCGCACGCAGACAGGTGTGCATTCGTGGTTCAACTGCTCTTTATAGGATGATTGGCAAAGTTCGTGGTCCGGGCTGAAAGATCAGGCATTGACCCTTGACAGTATATGCTTTGCGGCCCGCCGGGCATCGGCCATGGCCTTTACAACCAGCGATTGGCCGTGGGCGAGGTCGCCGACGGCGAAGACTGATGGAATGCTTGTCGAATAGTCTTCGTGTGTGAGTACATTGCCTTGTCCGGTTGTTTTGAGTTTCAGATTTTCGGCAATTCCCGAAGGACATGGGGACTGGAATCCCAATGCAAGGAGGATGAGGTCAGCTTGTAATTCAAAACCAGCGCCCTCTTTCTCGTTGAACTGGCATTTGCCCTCGGAATCTTTACGCCATTGTACTTCACTGGCTTTGAGTCCCGTTACTATGCCGTCCCTGCCCAAAAACTCGTGTGTATTTACGGACCAGATTCTTTTTCCTCCTTCTTCGTGGCTGGAGGAGTCTCTCCGGAGTTTGGGCCAACATGGCCAGGGCTGGTCTTGCGGACGCTGTTGAGGTGGCTCGGGCAGTATTTCGAGTTGATTGATGCTTTTTGCGCCTTGTCTTATGGCAGTACCGAGGCAGTCTGCACCGGTGTCGCCTCCGCCGATTATGACCACGTGTTTGCCTGCTGCATTCAGGCTATTCAGTTGGTCTTTGGCAACCGGTTCGGTACGGTTTCGGGCCGTAAGGAATTCCATGGCGAAGTGGATACCATTCAAATTTCTGCCAGGCACTGGCAGATCACGAGGTTTTCTTGCGCCCGCGGCCAGACAGAGCGCATTGAATCTTTTCAGGAGCCATGACGCCGAGATGTCTGAGCCCACTGTTACGCCTGTTTCGAAATTGACGCCTTGCCTTTTCATCAGATCGATACGGCGTCTCACTATGTTGCGGGGGAGTTTAAAATCCGGGATGCCGTAGAAAAGCAGTCCGCCCGGCTCGTCATCTTTTTCGAAAACCGTTACCTGTATGCCGGCCTTGTTAAGCTGGTCTGCCACGGTAAGACCGGCCGGACCCGAGCCGATCACAGCGACTTTTCTGCCGCCGTGCTCTGATGGCCCGGTGTCTTCCATGATTCCGAGCGAGAAAGCTTTTTCGATAACTGCAAGTTCTACAGCGCGTACAGACACTGCTTCGTCATTAATGTCCAGTACGCAGGACGCCTCGCACAGGGCGGGACAGATTCTGCCTGTGAATTCAGGAAAATTATTTGTAGATAGCAGTATTTTTGCGGCTTCGGTCCATCTTTGTTCAGTTACAAGGCGGTTAATGTCCGGAATCTCGTTGGCCAGAGGACAGCCGTAACCGTGGCAGAACGGTGTACCACAGTTCATGCACCTGCGTGCCTGCTCAACCAGTTCTGTTTCCGTAAGGATTTCTTCAACAGGCTCAAAATCCTTTATCCGTGTTCCGACGGGTCTGTGAGGCATTTCGAGCCGTTTGGTATTCAAGAAACTGTTTTGCTGTTCAGGGTTATCTGTTGTCATTCGGTAACCTTTTCCATTCTTTTTACTGCTTCATCATCGCGGCTCATCTGTCCCAGCGCGCGTCGATATTCCATCGGGAATACCTTGATGAAACAGGATACAGACCTTTCCCAGTTGGCAAGAATAGAGGCAGCTTTCGGGCTGCCGGTGAACTGAGCGTGGTTCTCTATCAGAGATCTTACTTCTGCAATGTCATCTTCCTGATCCAGAAACTCGAGATCAACCATTTCAAGGTTGCAATGCCGGTCAAACTGTCGTTCCGGGTCATAAATGTAGGCAAGGCCTCCGCTCATGCCTGCCGCGAAATTAACCCCTACTGTTCCAAGGACCACGATGCGCCCGCCGGTCATATATTCGCAGCCATGGTCGCCGACTCCTTCAACAACGGCGCAGGCGCCGCTGTTTCTTACACCGAATCTTTCGCCTGCCTTTCCGTTGATATAGACCTGTCCTGATGTTGCTCCGTAGAGCAGGACATTTCCGCATATGACATTTTCGGACGGATTGAATTCTGAATCTTTCGATGGGCGGACAATTATTTTTGCGCCAGAGAGTCCTTTCCCGAGATAGTCGTTTGACTCACCGATGAGTTCAAGTGTAATTCCGGCTGTCCCGAAGGCTCCGAAGCTTTGTCCTGCAGCACCATTAAAACGGCAGTGGATCGTATCTTCCGGCAGGCCTTGAGCTCCGTAGCGGTCAACAACTTCTCCTGACAGCATGGCCCCGGTAGTTCTGTCAGTGTTCCGAATATGGTGTTCCAGTTTTACAGGCGTTCTTTTTTCAAGGGACGGAGCCGCTTCTTGTATTAGTCTATGGTCAAGAACGTCATGTATTTCGTGGTCCTGGACGATTCTTTCCAGGTGGCTTACCTTTGAAGGGTTGGGTGGAAGTATCTTTGAGAGGTTCAGGGTTTTTGCCTTATGGGAGGAGACGCCGGAATCAACCTGCAGAAGATCTGAACGGCCTGTTATCTCTCCGATGGTACGGCAGCCAAGCGCAGCAAGGTATTCTCTCACCTCCTCGGCAAGCATTTTAAAAAAGTTCATAACATATTCAGGTTTGCCGCAGAATCGCTCCCTGAGTCTGGGGTCCTGTGTTGCCACACCGGTTGAACAGGTGTTCTTATGGCAGTTGCGAAGCATTACACATCCGCATGTGATAAGCGGCGCGCTGCCAAAGCCGAATTCGTCTGCTCCGAGCATTGCCGCTATAATTACGTCTCGACCTGTTTTGAGCTGTCCATCGGTCTGGAGACGCACTCTGTTCCGGAGTCCATTAACGCAGAGGACTTCGTTTGTTTCCGAAAGACCCAGCTCCCATGGGGCTCCTGCATAGCTTATGGATGACAGTGGCGCGGCTCCTGTGCCGCTGTCTCCACCGCTTACCAGTATCATATCGGCTTTTGCTTTAGCTACGCCTGCGGCAACAGTTCCAACTCCTTGTTCTGATACAAGTTTAACGGATATGCGTGCGCGCGGGTTCACGTTTTTGAGGTCGAATATCAGTTGCTTTATGTCTTCAATCGAATAGATATCGTGGTGCGGGGGAGGCGATATCAGCGTAACACCGGGCGTTGAGTGCCTGACTCTGGCAATTATTGCGTTCACTTTGTGTCCTGGAAGCTGTCCGCCTTCTCCGGGCTTGGCGCCCTGGGCAATCTTTATCTGCAGCTCTTCGGCATTTCTGAGATATTCAGTTGTTACACCGAATCTGCCGCTGGCCACTTGCTTGACTTTACTGCATCTGGAGTCGCCGTTGGGCATGGGCTTGTACCGTTCGGGATCCTCTCCTCCTTCTCCGCTGTTGCTCATGGCGCCAAGTCGGTTCATGGCGATTGCCAGTGTCTCGTGGGCTTCTTTACTGATGGACCCGAATGACATTGCTGAAGTAACGAACCGTTTGATGATATTCTCTGCGGGTTCAACCTGGTCGAGAGGGATTGACTTTGTCTCTTTAAAACTGAGTATGCCTCTGAGGGTGCAAGGCCCGGATTGCTGATTATTGATCAATTCAGCATATTCTTTGTACACGGAATAGTCGCAGGTTCTTGCGGCAATCTGTAGTTTGGAAATAGTGGCTGGATTCCACAGGTGTCTGGTTCCATTTTTTCGGAACCGGTATTTTCCGCCCGGCGGCAGGATGCGGTTCCCGGCGTTTTGCCTTGCCATTGTGATTCTGCTTATTACCTCCTGGTGGATGTCCGCCAGCTCGATCCCGCCTATGCGGGACACTGTTCCTTTAAAGAAGCGTCGGATAGTCTCAGGCCCGATACCAATGGCTTCGAACACCTGCCCGCTTCGGTAGCTTCTAAGGGTTGATATGCCCATCCTGGACATAATCTTGAGCAGACCTTTGCAGAGCGCCGAAACATAATTTTCCAGCGCCCTGGTTGACTCGAGCTTCAAGACTCCTTCTTTTGTCAACTCGGCGATAGTCTCGAATGCCAGGTAAGGGTTTACAGCAGTAGCTCCATAGCCAAGCAGCAGCGCTATGTGGTGAACTTCCCGGGCTTCTCCGGTTTCTATTATGAGAGAAGTCGAGGTTCTTGTGCCCTTTTTCTGGAGCCGCTGGTTAACGGCGGATACTGTGAGCAGCGCCGGAAGAGGAGCGTTCCCGGCGGTCAGCTCCCTGTCGCTGAGGATGATGAGCGAAATTCCGCTTTCTGCCGCTTCTTGAGCCTTGTCACAAAGGTTCTCCAGCGCTTCTTCAAAAACTTCTGGAGAATCTTTGATTGGAAACTGCATCGGGATGGTGAGGGACTGGAATCCCTCGATATTGATGTGGCGCAGGCGCTCCATATCTTCGTTGGAGAGGATAGGGTGGGGCAGTTTGATCAGTCTGCTGTTGTGGGGGGTGTCGACAAGTATATTGGAAGGATTACCCATGAAAGTCATTAATGACATCACCAGTTCTTCCCGGATAGGATCAATAGCCGGGTTGGTAACCTGCGCAAAAAGCTGTTTGAAATATGAGTACAGAAGTTGTGGGCTTTCGTCCAGAACAGCCAGAGGAATATCCGAGCCCATGGAACCTACCGGTTCATGAGCGGACTCTGCCATGGGTCTGATTATCATCTCAACATCTTCGCGGGTATAACCGAAGGTAAGTTGCCGATCCAGAAGACTCTCGGAGTCAGGCTGAACGGGAGCCATGTCGTTGAATAGCCCGTGAAGCACAATTTTGTTTTCTTCCACCCACCTGCGGTAGGGTTCCTTGCGGCAGTAGGTGGACTTTATTTCCTTGTTTTTCAGCAGTCTTCCGGTTTCAGTATCTACCAGCATAATCTGGCCGGGGCGCAGGGCTCCGCTTTCGACAATGTCGGCGCACGGAAGCTTCAGGACCCCTGTTTCCGAAGCAAGCACGACCTGGTTATTCTTTGTTACGGCATATCTGGCCGGACGCAATCCGTTTCTGTCCAGCATGGCTCCGACTTGTTTTCCGTTCGTGAATGAAACAGCCGCCGGTCCGTCCCATGGTTCCATCAGACCTGCATGATATTCGAAAAAACCTCTCAGGTCCGGGCCGATAGGATACTTGACTCCCCATGCCTGTGGAATCAGCATCATCATGGCGTGAGCCATATCACGTCCGCCCTGGGTCAACAGTTCGAGCGCAATGTCAAGGTTTGCCGAATCGCTTGAGTCGGCGTCAAAAAGCGGCGCGACTTCCTTTACTTTAAGTCTTTCGGACCGCATTTTAAGTTCTCTTGCATTCATCAAATTAAGATTGCCGCGCAGTGTATTGATTTCTCCGTTGTGTGCGAGGTATCGAAATGGTTGGGCCAGCTCCCATGACGGAAAAGTGTTGGTGCTGTATCGCTGGTGAACCACTGCGATGGCAGACTGCATCCCGTTGTGGGTCAGCTCAGGATAGAACCCCGTTAGCTGGTTACCCAGCATCAGTCCTTTGTATACGATTGTTCGGCTGGACATGCTGCTTATGTGGAAGAATATGGAAGGATGGAGACGGGCAATTTCTTTTTCGATACTTCGCCGTGTCAGATAAAGCTCAAGCTCTCTTTTTTCCGGTGCGATCCCGGAGAGATCCATGAAACACTGCATCACGTCCGGCGCAAGGTGGCTGGCTTTTTCGCCCAGACTCGATGGATCTGTAGGGACGGTACGCCAGCAGAGATTTGGAATGCCGCGTTCTTTGAGTTGCTGATCGGTTGTCTGCGCTATCTTTCGGCGGGAAGTTTTGTCTTTTGGCGTGAAGAACATTCCGACCCCGTACTCCCCCTGGCCGGGTAGAGAAAACCCGTCTGCACTGGACGTCTCCTGAAACAGAGCATGCGGGATCTGGAGAAGCAGGCCCGCGCCATCGCCTGTCTCTGAATCGTCTCCTGTCCCGCCTCGGTGCATCAGGTTAACAAGCACTTCCACTGCCTGGAGGACAATTTTGTGAGACGCTGATCCTTTTGCGTCGACTACAAAGCCTATTCCGCAGGAGTCGCGTTCTTTCAGGTGTTGTTCTAAATCTTTTTTCATTTCATATAATATAAACGGATGCCACACGCAGGTTACCCTGCGCATGGCATCCGCCTTTGGACTTAATACAAAGATTTCAGAACTTACAGTATAGGCAGATATTTATCAACCTCGTAAGTGCTGACATGTGTCCGGTATTCGTCCCACTCGATCCTCTTGTTTTCAAGGAATTTGTTGAAGATATGATCGCCCAGCGCCTCTTTCACCACCTCGCTTTTTTCAGTTTCAGCTATGGCTTCTGAAAGATTTCCCGGCAACGAATCGATACTCTTCTCCTGGCGCTCCTTGTTTGACATTTCGAAGATATCTTCCTCAATAGGAGCCGGAAGCTCGTATTCCTCCTCGATTCCCTTAAGACCGGCCGTGAGCATTACCGCAAAAGCAAGGTACGGATTACATGCCGGATCGGGGCATCTGAACTCGACACGAGTGGCGTTTTCCTTGCCCGGCTTATACATTGGGACTCTGACAAGCGCAGACCTGTTCCGGCGAGCCCATGAAACGTACACCGGCGCTTCGTATCCCGGCACAAGTCTCTTGTATGAATTGACCCACTGTGCGACTACCGAACATATTTCGCGGGAATGTTTTAGCAGCCCGGCTATGTAATGTTTGCCTTCCTTCGAAAGCTTGTACTCTGCATCAGGATCAAAGAACATGTTGCGTCCGTCTTTAAACAGTGACTGATGGGTATGCATCCCGCTGCCGTTTTCCGCAAAGATAGGCTTTGGCATGAAGGTTGCATAAATTCCGTGCTGCAACGCGATCTCTTTAACCGTCAGGCGGTATGTCATGGCGATATCCGCCATTTCCAGTCCTTCGGCATAGCGAAGGTCTATTTCATGCTGGCTCGGGGCTACCTCGTGATGGCTGTATTCCGTGGTTATTCCCATTTCCCTCAAAGCCCTGACAACATCGCGTCTCAGGTTGCTTGCAACATCCAGAGGTGTCAGGTCGAAATATCCGCCTTTATCGAGAACTTCACAGCCATCTGGATCTTCGAATAGGAAGAACTCAAGCTCTGGACCTACAAAAAAGTCGTAGCCCATATCTTTGGCTTTTTTGATCGCTCTTTTCAATGCGTACCGCGGGTCGCCCACGTATGGAGTCCCATCGGGGTTCATCACATCGCAGAACATTCGTCCGACCGATCCGCCTTCGCTGGGCCGCCATGGGAGCAATGTGAAAGTTGAAGGATCAGGTTTGGCTATCATATCGCTTTCATGAATTCGCGCGTATCCTTCTATTGAGGATCCGTCAAACCCCATGCCGTCCTCGAGCGCTCCTTCGAGCTCTTCTGTTCCTATAGCAAAACTTTTCAAGTTGCCAAGAACATCGGTGAACCATAGCCTTGTGAACTCCAGGTTCTCGGATTCAGCGATTTTCAATAAGTCTTCCTTCGTCTTTGGCTTTTCCATTATCCTGCTCCTCCTGTTTTGTTTTCCGCGCAGATCGCACGCATATAATA
>CAYYVQ010000054.1:0-22460 GCA_964475205.1 uncultured Victivallales bacterium
CCCTGCATAAAACCATCAAGCATCAGAACTGTCAATCATAAATGTCGATTGTCGAGACGTGACCCCATATCCTCGCAGGCTCTAATCCAGTCTGGCCAAGGGAAGATCTTCTGCGGAGGGCGGCCTGTTTTCGGTCACTACTTCCTCAATCTTAAGATCTTCCACATGCTCGCAGCAAAAAGGATTCCGCCATTCCCCGCTTGCTTTGTGCCATCGGATGCGCATATTCCTGAATTCAATGTCCCGGAGATACCTACAGTAAAAAGCATGGGGGAGTCCCCTGGTCTGGAAATATCCCCATACATTGTAAGGATACGGCGCTCCATTCGCGAACTTCTCGTCCATCTCACCGGATAGCGTCAGATCAATATTTGAGAATCGAAGGCGTTGGAGCGGTCGTTCTATTGCCCCCCCGATATAGCTGCCCCGGACGCC
The DNA here is from genome assembly GCA_964475205.1 of uncultured Victivallales bacterium. Taxonomy (GTDB): domain Bacteria; phylum Verrucomicrobiota; class Kiritimatiellia; order UBA8416; family CAYSRM01; genus CAYSRM01. The sequence goes on from CAYYVQ010000054.1 coordinate 436, forward strand.
GGTCACAATAAAATCTCTGAAAGACACATTATTTATGCCTGAACTTTCGCCGCTCTCTTCTCCCCGCCATATGAAGAACGGGAGACTCGTCTCCATAATCATCTGACGGAACATGATGTTTTCTATCAGGGGCCCGTTTATTATACCTGCTTCAGGATGATACGGAACCAGCATATTGATCCCGGTACGAGTGTTGGTTATTGTTATGTTCTCGAACAAACAATTCCTGATAGCTCCGTCAGCTTCGTAACCGATCCTTATAGCGTTGCATGTGCTGGACAGATGACAGTTTGAGACTACAACGTTCTCCGTGCCAACCGGCTGATTTTCCAGCAGGTTGATATCCGATTTAAGCGCGATGCAATCGTCACCCGCGCTTATATGGCACCCGTTAACCACAACGTTCCTGGAACAGTCAATATCAATTCCGTCTGTATTTGGCCCGGCAGGATCATTATGTATCTTTATCCCAAGGATATTGACCGTGTCGCAACCCAGTGGCCACAAAGCCCAAGCTGGTGTATTCAGGATAGATATGTCCCGGAACAGAACATTACTGCACCGGTTAAAAGCTAACAGCCTGAACGGCCGCCAGTGACCGGCACTGTAGTATTTCCCTCCAGGCTTCTTTTCATCATAAAACAGGGCGCTGCGCCCATCAATTGTTCCCATTCCTGTTATAGAAACATTGGATTCGCCACGGGCTGAAATCAGGTGCTCACAGGCAATATTCGAGAAACAATTTTCCGGGTCTCGATTATCCATCGGCGTCTGGACCGTACCCCATTCCGGGTTATAATCAGTGCGTTCAGAACTGGCAAGAAGTTTTGAGCCGTTTTCGAGATGTAGATTTATCCCGCTGCGAAGATAGATCGAGCCGATCAGATACTCCCCTGCCGGACATAAAACCGTACCGCCGCCTTTTGCGTAACAATAATCAATAGCCTCCTGAACAGGCTGGGTATCCTTGTTTTTCCCGTCGCCACGGGCGCCGAAATCTCTTATGTTAGCATTGATCGGATTCACTTTCCTCCTTTTCTTAATGCGGTATTGTAGATTTTTAATGATGTAAAACAATAGTGTTTCCAGGTTAACTGTCCAGCACGAATGCAACATCATGAGCTGCGGGTCTGAGGGGTCACGTCTCGACAATCGACATTTGCCTCAAGCATCGCTGTGTTGTCCTTGCCAGCGAACGAGCATCGTTCAGCTTCTCTTCGAATCGTTGGATCTGTTTCGATACGGTCTTGTAGTTAACTCCTCCCAGCCATTCACCAATTTCGCGCAGCATGTACCCTCCGCGCCTCCTTGCCAGATACAATACCAGCGCCTTGCCCCAATCGCCATGACGACTGTGAAATAGGCCCATGCTTCCTAACACCTGCATCATCCCGCCCCCCGCCGATTCAGCCAATTCCTAAATGTCGATTGTCGAGACGTGACCCCGTTGCCCCCGATCTTTGTCGATAAGGATCGGGACGAGGATGGGAACGACGATGATCGGGATGAGGATCGGGACGAAGATGGGATAAGGGGACGGAAACAATCAGTCGAACGGTTTCGACCCACCCAGCCAATACTCCGAACCGTTTCTGCTCGAAAAAGTGTGATCAATGCGGTCTAACACCCTCCTTGAAAACATTGATCAAACCATGCCCTGGCTCTTTCAGCCACTTCTTCGAGTTTCCCTGGTTCTTCGAACAGGTGAGTAGCTCCCTCTACTATACTGATTTCCTTCTGCTCGCCTTGAAGCTTACTGAAGGCCGACTTATTCATTTCTATCACCTGTGTATCCAGTCCGCCTACAATCAGCAAAACCGGCGCAGTCACTTTTGGCAGGGCGTCGCCGGCAAGATCAGGCCTGCCACCACGCGACACTATCGAATTGATTGAGACCTCTCCGCTGCCGGCAGCCTTAAGCGCCGCGGCGGCGCCGGTGCTGGCCCCGAAATATCCGATTGGCAGGGAACCCGCCTGATCCTGTTGCAAAAGCCATTTTGTAGCGCCGGTTAAACGCTCTCCCAGCAGATCTATATTGAACCTTAGCTCCGCAGTCTGACGATCTATCACGTCCTCCTCTTCTGTAAGAAGATCAAAAAGCAGCGTACCGATATGCCCCTCCTGCAGATAATCCGCAACAAAATTATTCCTGGGACTATGCCGGCTGCTGCCGCTTCCGTGCGCAAAAAGAACGACACCTCGCGCGCCTTCGGGGATGCTCAGGTTGCCCTCCAGTTCTACAGAATCCGCCCTTATTTTTGCAAATTTTCCCTGTTCGTTCATAACTGCCTCCCGTAGGTCTTCAGACACTCGGCTACTTCTTCGTCTGTTGTCTGCGTGAAATTTTCGTAGAATCCGCCCACACCGAAGAATGGTTCCGGCGTCAACACCGCCACCACTTCATCCACGTCGTCACGATCGCGGAACTCCCGGACTGTTTCCGGCGGGGCCGCCCCCACTGCAACCACGATTTTTTTCGGAGACGATGACTTCACCGCTTCTACCGCTGCCTTCATGCTTGCGCCGGTTGCCAGCCCATCGTCCACCAGGATGACGACCTTGCCTTCCAGCGGTATGCGCTCCCTGTCTCCGCGAAACTGTTTTTCACGTCGCTGAATCTCTTTCTGTTCTTTCTCGACTACCCTGTCTATTTCTTCCTGCGAAATGCGCGAAGACTTTATTACCCGCTCATTGAGCACTTTTGCGCCATTGGAGGCAATGGCCCCCATGGCTAGTTCTTCGTGCATGGGCGTGCCCAGCTTTCGCACAATGTAAACGTCCAGGGTAAGGTTCAACGATTGAGCAATCTCATGAGCAACCGGCACACCGCCCCTCGGCAGACCAAGCACAACTACATCGGGCTGATCTCTATATCCCGCAAGACGTTCCGCAAGCTGCCTGCCTGCATCTCTCCTATCTCTGAATCGCTCCATAGCTCCAATCTCCCGTTTCACTTATTCCACCCGAGTTCAAACACAGCATATTTTGTCCATGCCACAGCTGCTGCCGCGCGGGAGCTCATCCCTCCGATAACTGCGCCTGAGGATGGGTTCCCTCGGTTGATCCCCTCAGGTTGACCGCTTTTGCTCCGGCGCGCGGCTTTTTATTCCTTCCACTGCGTTTCAAAAAGTTCAGAGAATTCCGGCGGCAGTTGAGTATCTACATCTGCCAGTTCCCCGGCGCTCACGGCATCGCGAACCACTGACATCACCGCCTTGGAGTGATGGATTGCATCCGGAAGATCCGTTCCTTCCCGCTCACTGACCTTTTCATAGAAACCGCGCAGGTCGTACTTCACTTCACCTTCGGCCTCCTTGAGATAATGCGCCATTTCCTCAGGCAACTGGGCTGCCAGATCATCTCTTTCTCCATACTGAAGCCGTTCCCCTAAAGTCTGAAGCACTGCTCTTGTAGACTTAACCGCATGTCCCGTATCAGGCAGATGCCCGCGATGCTGGACTTGTCCGACAAACTTATCGTACTGCATATTTCCCCTCCTTTTAGATTGCAAATCTTGAGAAAATGTTCGCACGATAAAGGGCCGGGCAACACCGGCAATTCTACCGAATTCCGCCTTCCAAATGCCTGAACGGGCAACTGGCTGGCGCAAGCAGTCCCAGCCGATCCAGGACTGCCGCGTACAGCCGTCTACAAAGGTCACAGGCAGATTCGAGCCATTCCCGGCTAACAGGTCAGGTGCAGGCAGGCGGCGGTCTTTTTTTCCCGGGAAATGTCGTTGTAGAGTGATACGGCTTCGGCGGTGGGCATTGCCCTGAATTCGATGCCTTTTTCAGAAAGATCAGATTCTATTCCGGAGTCGGCGCGCATTACACCGCTGGCGCCGGTCCCCGCTATTATAAGTTCAGGCTCAGCCTCTATAAGGTCAGATATATCTTCTGTCTTCAACACATGGCCTTCATCCCGCCACCAGGAAGCATCAATTCTGCTGTCGGGAAAAATCAGCACATCCGAGGCATATTCCTTTCCATCTATGACAATATGTCCGAAACTGTAATCTTCAATCTTCATTGTTCTCCGTTTCTTCTGCGCTTGTCTTCGCGGTTTGACCTGTATCTGTCCGGTCGCTTGTTTTCGACTGCGCCTCTTTCTTATCTGAAGATTCCGACACAACCGCTATTTTCGGCGGAAACGGCTGTTCTCTGACCCATTGCCTCGCTTCTTCCCATTGCTCCTTCCATCGCCCCGGAATCTCTTTTCGCCACTCGATTGCCCGCTTGCTGCCGGTGAGACTGCCGGTTATCTCGCCGGCCCCTTCCATTATCTCTCCGCCTGCGGTGAAAACCGCGTCCTTGGCTCCGCCGGTAAGCGCCACGCCCATTTCTTTTGCACCCGAACCGATATCCGAACCATCAATTGTCACTATCCCTTTGGCAGTATTCAGCAGACCGCTTCCGAAAGAGCCGACAGTTTTTGCCGTGTCTTTTGCAACCCCGGTTGCTACGTCAGCGGCTCCTTTCAACGCGCTTCCCCCTGCCCGGCCTATGTTTCCCGCCAAACCTCCAAGTCCTCCTCTGCTCCGGTTTAGAACAACCCACAGCGCGTCTTCCTTGAGAGAAAACTTCGGGTCGGCAGCCTCGCCCATGATCCGCACACTGTACTCATGGCCGGCAACCATCTTGACCGTTGCTTTTCCTTCGACAAAAGATGAATCGCTTTGAATCCTGAGCGAACCATCCAGCGCGTCGCCCCCCAGCAGCGCCGCTGTGTTGTCAGGCAGCGCCGGTTCAATGAGTGCCAGTTCAAAGCCGACAAACTGCGCCCACATGTTGAATGCGGGCGGAGCATTGGTAAGCGGCGAGAAAACCCCGACAATCCCGCACCTGCCGCGTGAGTACGGACAGTTCATGATTTGGCCCTGCAAACTCAGGTGAGCCGGTTCCCGTAAGCCTGCCACGGGCAGCGCACCCGACCGGAAATTGGCCAGCTCCCCGTTCACGCTGCCGACACCGAATTCGATCAGGCGCAACTTCTCGGTAAGCTCATGGTAGTTTATGGCCCAGTCATAAACACCTAAAGAATCGATATGCAGCGACCACGGCTCTGCAGGTTCTTCTAGAGATTCCTTTTTCTGCCGCTTAACCGAAGCAATCAGCGCATCGACATTGGATATCGCGTTTGTCAAAGTTTTGAGGTTGATTTCTCCCCTGTGCATATCTACTTCCTCAATCCTGTAATCGCCGGAAATCAAGCCCGCGGTATCGACCTTTACTCTTAGTTCAGGCAGATAAAGCATCGATCCGGAACCGAAGCCGCCAGGCTGTTGGAGCCGGAACCCGTAGACGGTGACGGTACGCCCCGGAAGGTCAACATCCACATGGGCAACGGAGGTGTCAACTCCGAGCTGACTCGTTAAACCTTCGCCAAGCGCGCCTTGGATCCGTCTTTCAATGTATCGGGGCACGGCAAACCAGAATGCAGCAAGGGCAAGGGCGGCAATCAGCAGTAAGACAATCACCCCACGTAAAAAGCGAAAGGCTTTGGAGTGGGGTTTCGCTCCGTCTTTATCCGTGGTTTTGCGGCGAAATTTCACATTCCTCTCCTTCGCAAAAACGCGCTTCAAGTTGATGCTCGTGGGGCAAAACGCCCTCAAGGGGGCTCAGCCTTGAGCGCATGTCGTTGTACTGGTCTTCAGAAATTTCCTGGTAAGGTGGCTGTTCGTAACCGTGTTTCTCATCGGGCAGAAAAGAGATTGCCTTGAGCCGGTCTTCGAAAGCCTCAAGAAGAACGCCGAGCTGTCCGCCTTCTTTTTCCGGGTCAAAAGTGGCAGTCGAGCTGACCTGGTTATCCGACCAGTATCTCTGCATCTGCGCGGCAAGGTCCAGTTTCTCCCACAAGGGCACCTGTTTTCGGCTCCTCTTCAGGTTCTCAGCATGCACCGGAAATTCTATCACAATCGAGTTTCCCGAGTATGCGTCCCCTTCCGTGTTGTACCCCGCCTTGCGGCATTTCTCAACGAGGGGATGGCTCTCCTGAACACGAACCCGCCGGATATAAAAAGGCGCATATCCCCAATGAACCCCCGGAGTAGCCCCTGCCAGCAGACTGACCGTCCCCGAGGGCTTTATCGATGACAGCTTGATCGAGCGGGGTATGAAAAGGCTGTCTGAGAATTCCCTGTCCCACTGCCGAAGCTCATTGTAAGCGAGGTCGCACCAGTTGAGCATCTCTCGGTAGCCGATTCTGTTAATGGCCTGAACTACTCCGGTCATGGAACACCCCAGCCGCCTGTTGCGTTCCATAACCGCATTGGTCCGGCGGTTGAGTGTCGGAATCAGTGTAACAGTCTTGGCGTATTCGTAAGCCAATTTCAGCGTTTTAAGATAATCGCCTAAACTGTCGTGGCGCGCCGGGTAGGTTTCCACCAGGCAACACAGTTCCCTGTCCCACAAGGTCTGTTCCACACAGGGATTGCAGCCCATGGCCGCGGCATCCAGCTCATTTCGGGGCTCGCACATGCGCCCGTAAAATCGGGCATTGTTGAGCCAGAAGTATCCCGGTTCACCGCTTGATACCGTCTTATCTACTATCGGCGAATAGTCCATGCCCCGTTCGGCAAACACAGAATTGTTCGAGACCCACCTGTACTCCTTTGCCTTCCGGATGTCCTCCTTAAGATTGATAAACGATTCGTCCTCAGGGTTGCCCAGCGCAATCTGGGCCGACCGGCGTATCCCTCCTGCAACCACGCACCGGCCGATAATATTCATGATATCCACAATGAGCGTGGAATCGATTTTTGATCCCACATAGCCTTCAAACAGAATTCGGAGATCCTCCAGCATCCGCTCCAGCGGTTCAGGCCCGCTGGCATAACCGCCGAAGCTCTTGAGTCTGCTCCCCTTCGGACGAACCTTGCTGTAATCCCATTCCGCGGGAAGAGACGCCTTGCCGACATAAGACAGGAGAACACGTTCCAGGGCGGCAGTCCAGCCTTCGCGGCTGTCTTCAATTGCGCGCACATCCCCTGAACGGACAGGCTGATCTATGGTTGCCTTGCCGCGGCCCAACGTATCAAAACCAACACCTACCCCAAGCATGGACATTTTAAACATCCATACGAACGGTTCGCTGAAATCTATATCAATATCTTTTGTAGAAACAAACCCGCAGTTATTCAGCGCTTCCCCGCCGCGCTCATACATGAACCTCGTGCCCATAATCCATAAGCCGCGGCCCGGCGGGGTCCACTTGAAAGAAAACATTCTGTCATACGCATATTCTGCTCTCGCTTCCGCCTCCCGCTGATTCCATGGAAGTCCCTGCTCAATACAGTAGATGCGTTGCACGGTATACATCCCCTCGATAACCCTCCTGCAAGTCTGCCACCATTCTTCGCCGTTTCTGCTGTATGTGCGAAGAAACGTCACACGTGAAAGCGCTCCGAATCCCCAGTCAACCGGCCGGTCCCGATACGACTCCAGGAATTCCTCTCTTATGTGGAAGGGGCCATATTTGTCTACGTCAATAATCATCGTAATCCGTATAAGAAAAGAAGAATCCTCGCCTGCGTCTTACTCATCGCAATAGCATGCATCCGACTGGAATTTCTCCCACTGTTCCTTAAAACTCTGCAATTTTCCGATATGCTCGGCTATGGGGTTATGACCCGTCACAACCTTGCCGTTATCATCGAGTTTTGGCATGGTCCCTCCTCTCTGCTCTGCCTGTGCGTCATTTTCCTGGCCAACAACAGTCACGGTCTTATGGGCAAGCGACAGTTCCTGCAATCTTTCCTCAATGACTGCACAATCATTACAGTTCTTGTTCCGGTAAAACGTGATCATATTTTCAACGCACCTTTAATCTGCGCACTCTCATTACGAAGTTGATGAACAAATCAAGTTAATTAAGCGAAGGCTGGCAATTGACTGTTTTTTCCCTCTTCAACCAATGACTTTCTCCCCGCTTGATTATTGAACATTCTCCCCCAGTACAGCAGGTTATCCCGTAACCTGCTGGCCTTTTCGCGTTTTTTAGAGAATTTCGCAGTTAACTCTTCTTCTCTTTTATTCTATTCAAGCATATTCACAAGATTGGCGGTTATCTTCTGCTCTTCTTTGATCATTGGACATTCCGTGTTTATCATTGAATGTTCTCTCTGTCTTCTTCACCTTCACGCCTGCTCCGGAGCATGCGGTCGTGTTCCGCTTCCCGGACCCCTTCACGCGCTTCCTCCTCAGCCAGCGACTGCTCGTCGTTCTGCCTGCTTTCTTTGACCTCGTGTCCGGTATCCACTGCAATGTCGCCCGTCGCGCGGGTGGCAACAACGTTAGATTCCATATCCTGCGACGAAAGAGCAAATTCTTCATCCATGAGCTCTTTCTTCGCCATGTTCCGGTCTTCCTCGGTCACTTCATCTTCCGACCTGCCGTCAATCAAGGCAAGTTCTCCGGCTCTTTTCTCCAGCATTTCAACCGTGACAACCCCGGCATCCTTTCCATGAATTTCTATGCGTCCTTCCTGTTCTTCAGGTTTCTTCTCCAGCATCTTAACTCCTCCTTGATTCCGTTTATTCCTACGATATATTAAGACAACCCTGCCGGAAATAAGGAGGCCCCCGATCATTCAATTCGAAAGTCCTGACTCCAGAACGAAAGCGGTCACCTGACTGCGCCGATATGAAATTCTTCCACAGCGAGGCCGGCAGCGTCCGTCGCGGCTTGTTCCAAACCTGCAAGCGACAGCGCCACATCGATATTATGGCGGATGGAAGCTGCTCGAGGCGAAATCTTCCGGGCGCGCCGCAACAGTCCGAGCGCCTCTTCGAATTGATTCCCGCGCGCCTTGCAGATGCCAAGCAGTTCCAGGACATAGCTGTCCGCGGGATCCAGCGCTTCTGCCCGCCGCAATACCTTTTCCGCTTCCTCATCCCTTCCCGTCTGCAAGAGGCAGTACCCCATGCCTTTCAGAGACAGGAGATCATACGGTTTGGCTTTTAAAGCAGTCAGGAAATGGGCGGCTGCAGCTTTAAAATCCTCGCGCTCAGCCAGCATCAGCCCCAGGTTGGTATGCGCGTCCTCGTGATCCGGACACAGCAACAGCGTTTTCCGGTATTCCTGAATCGCCCGATCTGTTTGCCCCGTAAGATGAGCGCCCAGTCCCCGATCATAGCGCCATTTGGTCCAGTCAGGATCGCACCGAATCCACGGAATGCGAGTCAGGCCGCCGACTATAAGCAGCATTGCACTCAACACAACCGCACAGCGGAAGCGGCGCTCAGCAAACAGCCGGACCAACCGGACCACAGCATGCGCCGCGAATAGAAGCAGAATGACAACGACCGGAACACGAAACATTCCCACAACAAAGAATACAGAAAAGCTTAGCGCGTATGTAAGCGCCAGACATGCTGTTATCGCCGCAAAACCCGCCTGCCGGTGCGCCTGGAGACGCGAAGCAATGTCTTCCTTCCGGCGGCGCGAATCGGCGGCGATCGCCGCAAAACCCACAATAGCCAGAGCCAGAACCGAAGCGAAATCGCCGGGAAGGTTTCTTAGAACCCCGGAATGCAAGCGATCGCAATGAATTTCCCTGTTGTGGCCGATTTCCTGGGGCGACCAGAAAAGAATGAAGCGCTTGAGCGTCAACCCGGCAAATTCGATTGGATTTGACCCGATGTATCGCAACGCCTGCCGGGCATACCACGCGGACACCTCCGAGTGGGCCATGGTCCGGCCAAGCCGGCCTTCCAGTTCTCTGACAATTCTTGGATAGTCAAAGCAACTCTCGAACGAACGCACCAATGGAGCATCGCTTACGAAAAACCCTGTAGATGCCTCGTTATTGCCAAGATATAAATTAATCCCCGCGTTCGAGGAAATCAGCACCGCATCACGCGCCAACACGGCGTTGCGGATCGCGGACGGCATCACAGCCAATCCCGCGCCGAGACAGACACTCAGCACGGCGGCCCGCAGGCGTCGGCCGGCGGGAAGATATCCTGTTCGAAGCCAAAGCCAACCTATCAGCGCTGGCAGAAAGAGAAGCATATTCGGCCGCACCAAAGCGAACAATCCGACCAGCACACCGGCGAGGAAGGCAGGAAACGCAGAAACACAACTACTGAGCCGGGCAAATACATGCCCCAGGCACAACAAAAGAAATACAAGAAGCGCCGGCTCCTGCAATTGCCCTTCGAAATAGACAAAGGCCCAGTATACAGCCATGAACAACGCAAATAACCATGCAGTCGGCCTGCCGAAAATACGGCGCCCGAGAAAGAAAGCCAACACAATGTTAACCAGCCCCATCGTCATCTGAAGAAACCGTGTCCACCACGCGTCACCACCGGTAATACGGTAGAGCAACGCCAGAAAACAGGGATATCCCGGCGGCCGCAGATAGGCTTTTGATCTGAAATCGGAAAGAAAACGGTACCCGGTTTCATCACCGCGCAATGACCAGTCGTCCAGGGCCATACCACGCGCAAGGTAGTCGTTGAAACGGGCATCCACTGACGGCACAGAAAAATCGGGCGTTGCCGAAAGCTCATCAAGATACTGCACACGTATCACACCGCCGAGCAGGACGACCGCCGTCAAAATGATCCAGTCCGCGCGTCTCAACGCGTTTCGCATGTGGTTCTCGTGCATTGATTCTCACATGAAAGCTCGCGGTCACGAGCAAATTTCAACAGAAATTTCTCATAATGACAACTATGGGTCAGGTCATATGTATAAGCTTCTTGCAAATAACATGTGGCATTGGACATGTTATATAGGCGTTGTCTCAAAAGGTATTTTCGGCCATACGAAGTTGATGAATAGATCAGGTTAAACAGCTTTCACTACGACAGGAGATAAACTTGCCGACATGTGCGACATCCAGGATAATAGCCGACCAGTCCACGAATGGCAACCTGTTTTTGCTCTCTCTGTTCCCGACACCAGGTATGCAGGCAAAGAAACCGGGTAACAGACGTGCATCCATTTTAAAAATAGCTTTTTCGATGGCATCGCATGTCGAGACGTGGTACAGCCTACACTCTTACACGACAATACCCCGGAAAAAGAGAGAAGGAGAATGGTTATTTGAATGACAGGATTGGGTTTACTTTTCAAGGGGAATAAAACAAAGTTTTCCACCGCCTTGAGTTCCGAAGAAAAAAAGGCAGGCCGGCGGCTGTTCAGACATTTTTTCACCTTAAACGGCATCTCGATAGGATGCCTGATGAATCATGTTCTTGTCTTATATGCAATCCGCAACGGACTGAACGATGCCATGGTCGCTGTTATGGCATCTTTTGTTCATCTGAGCATGCCTTTTATGCTCCTGGCTAAACCTGCCATATCCCGATTCGGCGCCGCCCGTGTCAGGGGCATGGGGTGGTTCCTGCGTTATATTTCAGCAGCGTTCCTTATTTTTGTCCCTGTATTGGCGGCCACTGCTTCCCAGGCAGCGACAACCGCACTGGTCATGACCAGCACTTTCGGTTTTGCTGTTTTCAGGGCCCTGGGAATGGCCGCCCATACGCCTTTACTCGGCGAGGTGACTGAACCTGCGGAACGCGGCAGCTTTCTTTCTCAGGTTATGATCCGTAATGAAATCTCTTATCTGTTTACGATGTTCTTTATAATTGTTGTTTTGCGGTTTCTGGATGAACTGTGGGTATACCAGATTATAATAGGCGCTGGTTGTGCGATAGGGTTTTATGCAAGCACGATAATAGTCCGGGTCCCGGAATCCACAGCCCCTTTTCAATCGGCCAGAAAGCCATATGCTGAGATTTTAAGCAGCCTCTGGGAAAATGTCCGGAGCAGAAAGCTTATGTTTGCCTGGTGTGCCGCCATGGTTTCTCATGTTGTTATCGTTCCGTTTATGATTATAGCGGTAAAAAACGGTTATGATGTATCTGATTTTGCCGCCCTGGGATTCGCTCTTATACTTATTCTGGGCGGGGTGGTTTCCGGTTATGTAAACCGAAAAATATCCGACCGGTTTCAAGCGCGGACGCTGCTTATCAGCTATTGTATAGGATTGATGGCTGTGTCCCTTTTCTGGGGGCTGGCTCCGGATGTTTATATACCGTTGGCTATAGGGACTGTTTTTTTTGTTGCCGGTTTTTGCAAGATGGGCAGCATAATTGGCATAAGTAAATATTTTCTTGAGACAATTCCCCCTGTGGAACGAGTCGGCAATGCTTTGATTATGCGGATAGCTGCCGGAACCGCGGCCGGATTGGGCGCTTCGGTGGTCGGCGGGGGGCTCCTGGGCTTTCTGTCCGGCCTCGATCTCGATAGACTTGATGTTTACCGCTGGTATTTCATGATAATCCTGGGTCCGCTCGGGTTGTTACTTCTTGTATTAAGAAAACTTGAAAACGACTGAGAAAAAGCGGTGGAATCCGCATCCCCTTGCGCCGGATTTGATATCGACATAGCAATCAAATGGCTCAGGCGCAAATACAACCCGCCGGGTCGTTGAAAACGAACTGTTGCTTGATCAAACACTATTGCTACGCAACAGCAACATAACCACTTTGGCTGTGTTCTGCTCTCACGCGATCTGCCTGCTGCATCGGAGCACAAGAACGTAAAACGATTCAGAAATCGAATATTGATCGAATCCTCCTCCGCTCTCGTCGCCTCTCTCGTCAACCGATTTGCCAATACGCGACACCAGACACCGAGGAACGCACACCCGTGTATCAGAATGTGGATATTGGCTGCGCCACTTGCTCCGGCGAAGCAAGTAAGATACAATCGGCGTTCATTTTTTACTTTGTTGCCGGATTCCCTTGTATCCTTTCGCGTTATTCAGAGACAAAAACCGAGGATAAAAAAATCAGGGACGATCGTTCATGAAGCTGAGACAAATGTAAAGACTGTGAAAACCATGATAAAATCATGACAATTATGTGTTATTTTTTGTTTTAAAGGAGATAGTCAATGGATTTACCGGAATTAGAGATAGGGGATCTCAAAATAGAGGTGCCTATAATTCAAGGCGGGATGGGTGTAGGCGTATCAAAAGCGCGCCTGGCCGCCGCAGTATCAAAGGCGGGCGGCCTTGGCGTAATTGCCAGTGTCGGCCTGGGCAAGCATGACAATAGTAAAGGGGACTATGAAACCACCTCCCGTCATGCTCTTGTAGAGGAGATCAAAAAAGTTAAAGACCAGAACCTTCCTGTCGGCGTCAATATTATGGTGGCTCTTTCCAACTATAAGAGTCTCGTGTCTGCCTGTGTTGAAGCCGGCGCTGATGTGATCATTTCGGGTGCGGGGCTTCCGATGAAATTGGCTGGTTATGTCGAAGACCCAGCGGTCAAACTGGCGCCTATAGTTTCATCCGGGCGAGCTGCTGCCTTGATCTGCAACACATGGCTGAAGCGAACGGGCCGACTGCCAGACGCTATGGTAGTAGAGGGACCCCTGGCCGGCGGACACCTGGGCTTTCTCAAACAGGCGCTGCTTGAAGGCAATGCCGGACCTCTTGAATCCCTGGTAGAAGAAGTTATCAGGTTCATGGCTCCTTACGCGGAAATTAAAGGCAGGCCCATTCCGGTCATAGCTGCAGGAGGCATCTATACCGGACAGGATATCGCCCGCTTTTTGCATCTAGGCGCCGCCGGAGTACAAATGGGCACACGTTTCGTAGCGACGCATGAATGTGACGCGCACGAGGCTTACAAACAGGCTTTTATCGACGCTGATGAAGAAGACATAATACTGATTCAGTCGCCTGTGGGACTTCCCGCCAGGGTGGTTAGAAATGCATTTGTTGACAAGAGCATCAGCGGGGTTAAGCAGAAATTTTCATGCACGTGCCGTTGCCTGCTCACATGCGATGCCAAAAAGGCGAACTACTGCATTGCCGACGCCTTGTCAAATTCCTCCCAAGGGGTTTTAGATGAGGGATTTGCCATGTGCGGAAAAAACGCATATCGTATAAAAAAACTCGTCAGCGTACCTCAATTGTTAGACGATGTGATCAGGGAAGCCATGGAGTTTACCGCCGGGAGCTGATAGCGCATAATGTCAGATGGCGCTTAGTCAACCCGCATTGACCACACCCAACCTCTCCTGCCGGGCGCCCCTGAAAAAAGGAGGAATGTTCAAAACTCTATAGTGGTTGACCGGAGGTGCATATGATGTATCCTTTTATCTTAAGTGGCAGGCGCCGAATTTATCGGGGCAGGTATTGTTTTTTCAAAAGAAGGAGGTTCCGTTTTTTGCATGAAGGTCAACCGCACTGATATTTTTCTGCGCCCGGATCCGAAACGGGTCCTTATTCGGTTTTTCTGGCCTGGTTCGCCTGATCGCGTCGAGAGGATCATCAGCCGCGTTATGACACTTGACGCCCCTGCGGTTAAGCAGCGGTTAGACCTGGTTTTTCAGCGTTTTGAATCGCGCCATAATGACATTACAGATGTCTTTCTTCATCATTACGAAACAGTGGCTCAATATTCTGTTACCGACAGGAATCCGGCCCGGGAAAGACGTTTACTGATTGGTGCATACTTTACCAGCGAATATGCCCTGGAATACGCCGCGCTTTTCAATCCTTCCATTGTTGCGCATCCGGACCAATCAGGCCTGAACCAGGATGAGCTTCGATTTATCATCTCCCTGAGAGCCACGGGAGAAGGGCATATTTCATCACTGGCATTTCGGGAAGGGGTTGTGGGCAGAAATGGGTCGATTTCTATTGAAAAGCCAGGTCCCGTTGTTACCGACCCAGAGCTGGTTCAGAATTCCAGTTACGTCAAAGAGATCTTTGCCGCAAAATTATACGAGATGGGCTACGACAACGACGTGACAAAAGACGTGCTTGGCGGGCTTGGTCCGGAGTTCACCCTCTCCGATTTAAAAAGGCAGATCGCCGGAGACAGAACACATATCAGACGCTTCGGCGCAGACCACGAAAACACTCTGCGCGCCATGACAACGTTGGCCGAACAGAACTACGAAATACGTTTTGAAGGAAATCGGCCGCTGTCGGATCGTGTTGTATTTCCGCCAATGGGCTACACACGCCAGGCTATTGAAGACGCGCGTTTTGTTCGTTTTACCGAAGATAACGGCGATGTCATGTATTACGCCACCTATACAGCCTACGACGGTCGGACTTTTCTTCCACAGCTTTTACAGACTTCAGATTTCCACAATTTCCGCTTTTTTACCCTGAATGGAGAAGGCGTCAAAAACAAGGGCATGGCCCTTTTTTCCCGAAAAATAAACGGATACTACGCGATGCTGTCACGGCAGGACGGAGAAAACATTTATTTGATGTATTCCGATCACCTGCACTTCTGGCAGAAACCCCGACTGATAATGAGGCCAACATTCCCTTGGGAGTTTGTTCAGCTCGGTAATTGCGGTTCACCGATAGAAACTGAAGACGGATGGCTGGTGTTTACACACGGTGTCGGTCCCATGAGACGATACTGCATAGGGGCGATACTGCTTGATCTGGATGATCCGACAAGAATAATCGGGCGACTCAGAAAACCTCTGCTGGAACCGGATGAAAATGAGCGCGACGGCTACGTCCCTAACGTTGTGTATACCTGCGGGGCTTTGATACATAACGGTCTTATCATACTGCCATATGCAATGTCTGATTATGCTACTCGCATAGCAACTCTGAACCTTAATCAACTCTTGCGTGAACTTAAGAGCAGTTCTCAAGACAGTGTTGGAAACGGAGACTTCACATGAGAATAGGATTCGTGTCTACTTATCCGCCGATAGAATGCGGAATCGGAACATATACTCAATACCTGAATTCGTCGCTGAGAAAAATCGGCAACGAAACATTTGTTATGAGCCAGTCCGGAGCAGAGGGCCATGCTGTATTCCCGGTTTTTAAAAATGATTCCACATCTTTTTCCAGTGACGTATTCAGTACTTCGACCCGCATGACTCCGGATTTGATACACATCCAGCACGAGTACGGGCTGTATGGCTCTCAAAGAGGAGTTGAAATTGTCGATCTGGTCCTGAGATATCGCCTTGCCGGGCTGCCGGTTGTTCTCACTCTGCACACTGTATATGAGGAACTCAAGGAGTACGAACAACTGCTGCTCAAGCATCTCATTGATGAATGCAACGCGGTAATAGTGCATGAACATTATCAGCGCGACACTCTTCTCAGATACTTCGGCAAAATGAACAAAGCTGAAAACAAGATACACGTTATTGAGCACGGTGTTCGTGAAACAGCGCCCATCCTTAATGCCAAGCGAAAACTAGACCTTGAAGGAAAGAAGGTAATCCTCTTGTGCGGATATTTTCGGCCAACCAAGGGATTCCACAGAATAATCGACATTTTCCCCGAAATCGGCAAAGAGGTTCCCGAAGCTGTCCTGCTTGTAGCGGGAAAGACGCGAAATATAGAATTCTCCGACTACCGGCGAGAGCTTTTCACAAAACTGAACGAATCGCCGATGTTGGACAGAATTGAAATCCTGCGCGGCCAGTTCCCGCAACATACCTTTGACACGATTATTTCCGCTGCCGATGTTGTTGCTTTGCCTTACGAGGCAGGCGCTCAAAGCGGAATGCTTGCCCAATGCTTTGCCCATGGCATACCTGTTGTAACATCGGAACTTAAAGCTTTCCGCCTTCTACTGGACCGCAGCGGTGGAGGTCTGATGGCAGAATCAGATCACGATTTCAAGAACCAGATCGTGAAACTGCTTACTGATGATGAACTTCGCAGCCGGCTTCGGGGCAACATCCGGTCCTACGTCGAGACGCAGGCCGGGTGGAGCAAAATAGCCATGCGGCATACTGAAGTGTACCATTCCATAGTCAAAACACCGTACGGAAAGGCAAAGTACGTGTACTTTCCTGAAGATGAAAAATGAGTTCACAAATAGACAATTTTGACCCCGTTTACCCTTGTTAAGCAGCGATATTATCATGTGAACGCGTTGTCGCGCCACGCAAGTCGCGTTAGAGGAAAACCATGAAACGTTGTGATAAAAATCCGATAATAGTTCCGGAGATGGTCGACCCTTCGTCCGAAGGCTACCGCGTAAGGGGAGCGTTTAATCCCGGCGCTATCCGGTTCAGAGACGAGATAGTCCTGTTGCTGCGTGTCGCCGAAGACTGTCCGGCAGAAGATAACGAGGTGGCCGTTCCCACTGTTACCATAGCTGACGGTAAGGGTAGACCGGGAACACTTCGTCTGCGCAGAGACGACCCGGATTTGAGCCTCAAGGACACGCGAGGGATCGTATACAAGGGACGCGACTATCTTTCAACAATAAGCCATATCCGTGTTGCGCGCAGCTCTGACGGAGAAACGTTTTCTGTAGACAAAAAACCGTTTATTTTCCCGTCAAATGCGTCGGAAATGTACGGAGTTGAAGACGCCAGAGTTGTACAGATTGATGGCGTATTCTGGATAAACTATACATGCGTCTCGCCTGACGGCTGGGCAACTGCGCTGGCTTCGACAGAGGATTTCAGATCAATCAAACGGCACGGATTGATCTTTCATCCCGAAAATAAGGATGTCACTATTTTCCCGGAAAAAATCGGCGGCAGGTACTGCGCTTTTCATCGACCTAACAACAGCGGATTCGGAAAACCGTCTATCTGGTACGCTGATTCACCCGATTTGGTTCACTGGGGCAATCACCGCTGCGTATTGCGGCCACGGAATACTTACTGGGAAGAAATAAAAATAGGCGGCGGGGCCCCTTCGCTCAAGACACCTGAAGGCTGGCTTCATGTTTATCATGCCAAGGGACACGGAGATATCTACAGTCTGTTCACCCTTCTGGTCGATCATGATGATCCGTCGCGAGCGCTGAAACAGGGGGCAGAACCATTTGTTGTTCCCGAGGAACATTATGAAACCAAAGGTTTCTTCGGAAATGTCATTTTCAGTAACGGCATGATTGAAGCAGACAACGGACGTGTTCTTCTCTATTACGGCTCAGCCGATAAATCCTCCTGTATGCTGGAAACGACTGTATCTGAGCTTCTGGGATCTTTGGGGACCTTATGAATAATCCCGCCGAAACCGATAAAGCAGGCTCAAATGGCCGAGAACCAGAGCAAAATTCAAGTCTCAGACTGATTTCACAGCGATTACGCGAGCGTTTTGCGCTAATATCACCGGGCCAGTTGCTCGTGCTCGCATTCGCCGGCACAATACTGACAGGAGCGTTGTTGCTGTGGCTGCCTTTCTCACATCACGGTAATGTCGGGCCTATGGAAGCGTTTTTCACCGCTACCTCCGCGGTTTGTGTAACAGGACTGATAGTTGTGGACACCGGGTCGGAGTTCACGGTATTCGGACAGCTCGTGATCCTGCTGCTCATACAGATCGGCGGTCTTGGAATCATGACCTTTGCCGCTATTGCCATGAAGCTGGGTGGCGCGCGTATGCCTATGACCCATCAGAAGGCCCTGGAAGACAGTATTTTTCAAAGAAATGCAGCCAAGGAGTTTTCACACACGTTCCCCCGCATTCTTAAAATGGTGGCGATAATTGAGTTGGCCGGGTTCGCCGTATTGTGCATGGGACTGCTGCGCACGGAGCGAAGTTGGACATCAGTGTATTCCGCGTTTTTTCACACGATCTCGGCGTTCTGCAATGCCGGTTTCTCACTTTACAGCGACAGCTTGTGCCGGTTCAATGACAATACCGTGGTCATCGGAACGGTCATGACCCTGATCGTTCTGGGAGGGCTGGGCAATGTTGTTCTGAATGAGCTGCAGTCGGAAATTCGGCGCATGACGCTCAGAAAACCGTTGACCTACGCGCGCCGCTTCAGCTTTCACACTCGCGTTGTACTCATTGTAAGCGGTGTTCTGATCCTGGTCGGAGCTGCCGGACTTGCCATATTCGGGATGGGCGCCAACCCGGGAAAAGGACTGATCGGTCCGGCTCTGTTTCAATCCGTCACGGCTCGCACAGCCGGGTTCAATACGGTTGATATAGGGCAACTTACGATGCCTGCGACTCTTGTAATCATCTTGCTGATGTTCATCGGCGGGTCGCCCGGCAGCTGCGCGGGCGGAATCAAGACAACCAGTTTTGCCATCTGGCTGGCGCGTGTTCGCTCGGCCCTGCACGGGCGCGAGGAAGTCAGCCTGCTTGGACGCATAATTCCGCCGGAACTGGTCTTGCGAGCCGTCGCAGTAATCGGGCTCGCCTTTATGTGGAACACGGCCGGGATACTTATTCTCTCAGAGTTGCTGCCGACGGGCACTCCGTTGCAGGATATCGCCTTTGAACAAACGTCTGCCTTCGGCACCGTCGGTCTTTCCACCGGGCTGACTCCACAGCTCACGGCGGGCTGCCGGCTTTGGATTATTGCGACAATGTTCGTTGGCCGACTCGGACCGTTAACACTTGTCCTGTCGTTTCTAACTGCAAAGCATCCGCACAAACAATATGCGGAAGGAAGGGTGATGATCGGATGAAAAAACCGAAAAAACGCGTATGTGTAATAGGCTTGGGACAATTCGGATGGGAACTGGCGGTCAACTTCTCCAAGGTTGCCGAAATTCTGGCCATCGACAACGACCAGAACATGATTAACCGCATTGCCGACCGGGTTCACAGGGCTATAGTTATGGACGCACGGGATTTTACCAACCTGTCCTCAGTGATCGGCCCGGATTTCGACGAAGCTGTTGTGGCAATGAGCGAGAATATGGAAGTAAGCATTCTGGCAGTATTGCATCTGAAAAAAATCGGTGTAGGGCGGATTCATGCTAAAGCCCAGAACCACGACCACGCAAGCATCCTGGAAGCAGTTGGAGCAGACAGCATTATCTTTCCGGAACGCGACACTGCTCGGCGGCTGGTGCACCAGGTGCTGAATCCCGACCTGCTCGACTATGTTCCGATCAGCGAGGATTACTCTGTGATGCAGATAAACTCGCCACCTGAATTCCATGGCCGAACCCTTCAGGAACTGAATCTGCGCAGAAATCTCGGTGTATTTGTGATTGCCATGCGCGATCCGGAATCGGATAACACTATTTTTCTGCCTGGCCCCGACTCGGTGGTGCAGGAAAAAATGGTCCTTGTTGTCATCGGTCGGCCCGAGGACGTCAATGCCATACCAGATCGAGCAAAACAGGATTCGGAAGATGATGCAAGCATGGACTATAGCCGGATTGAAGATAATTCCGGCCAGAAGTAAATCGACTTGAGCCGATAAAAAAATACAATTACTTCAAGTTCCCCTCTTGACAGCCTCATGCATCCAGCATAAGCTTTTCTGCTTTTACTGTTTATTGGATCGAAACGGAGATTGACTGGAGATGGCGGAAATAACTACAACAGACCCTAAGATGAAGCCTTATGCCGTAATTGAAACCGGCGGCAAACAGTACCGGGTAACATCCGGCGACCGCCTCGAAGTGGAAAAGCTTAATGCGAAGCAGGGGGAAAACATAACGGTAACTCCCGTGCTGGCAGCCTCTAATGGCGATAAACTCGAAATCGGCCGTCCTGACGTAAGCAATACAACCGTTAACGCCACAGTGTTAGAGCACAAGCGGGGCGATAAAGTGATAAACTTCAAGAAGAAGCGACGTAAAGGCTACACCCGGAAAAAAGGACACCGGCAGGAGCTTACCGTTCTTAAAATAGACGAAATCAAACAAGCCTAGGAGACTCCCAAATGGCTCACAAGAAAAGCGCAGGCGCGGCAAAAAACGGGCGCGACAGCCATTCAAAAAGACTCGGCGTCAAACGATTCGACGGCCAACTTGTCACAGCCGGCTCGATTCTTATCCGGCAGAGAGGGACAAAAGTATTCCCCGGACGCAATGTGAAACGCGGCAGGGATGATACCCTCTTCGCTCTGAAAGAGGGCTATGTCAAGTTTGACAAGCAAGGCCGCAGGGTAAACATTCAGGAAAAGGCTGCCGTCTGAATCTCCTCGATTTTCCAGAATCTTTTGAATCCGCGCCCTGTATTCATCCGCAGTGGCCGGTGATCGGTGTACCCGTCCCTCCAGGCTGCTCCAATCATAGATGAAATCTCACAAATTCGTTGATAAAGTCAAAATACGCGTAAAAGCGGGTGATGGCGGAAACGGCTGCGCTAGTTTCCGTCGTGAGAAATTTCTGCCCAAGGGCGGACCTGACGGCGGCGACGGCGGACGCGGAGGGCACGTGATCCTCCGCGGCGACAAAAACGAGAACTCTCTGATCCGCCTTCACTATAACCCGGACCGCAGGGCCGAAAAAGGCGGCCATGGAAAAGGCAAGAAACTTCACGGCAGAAACGGAAGCGACCTGGTGGCAAAGATTCCCTGCGGCACGGAAGTCTGGGACAAGGAAAGCGGCGAGTTCCTTGGGGACATCGTAGAACACGGACAGAGCATTTTAGTTGCCCGAGGTGGATCAGGCGGCAAAGGCAACAGCCGCTTCAAAACCTCCACAAACCGCGCGCCGCGGGAATTCACGCCGGGCGAACCCGGCGAAGAACACAATCTGCAACTTATCCTCAAACTGGTAGCAGATGTCGGCCTGGTCGGATTGCCGAATGCAGGCAAATCTTCGCTCCTTGCCCGCATCAGCCATGCTCATCCCAAAGTGGCCCCCTATCCTTTCACAACATTGAACCCTGTTGTGGGAACTCTGATTTTTGAAGATTATTCCCGCATTACCGTTGCAGACGTTCCGGGAATAATCAAAGGCGCGCACCAGGGCGTAGGTTTAGGCCATGATTTTCTCAGACATATCGAACGTTCCAGGTTCCTGATTTTCGTGATCGATATGTCCGGAACTGACGGCAGAAATCCGACCGAAGATTACAGGGTAATAAGGGAAGAGCTCAAAAGGCATAAGCCTGAACTTGCTCAACGCCCCTCGCTGGCGGTCGCAAATAAAATGGACCTTTCAGGATCAGAAGAAAGAATTACTTCTTTCCGGAAAAACACCGGAATCTCCCCGATCGAAGTCTCTGCGGCAACCGGCGCAGGAATCGACCTGCTGCGCGAATCGATCTACAGCATGATTAACGCGCCTTGATCACACTTTTTCGAGCAGAAACGGTTCAGAGTATTGGCAGTGTGGGTCGAA
>CAYYVQ010000055.1:0-21428 GCA_964475205.1 uncultured Victivallales bacterium
ATCTAAAGCAACCTGCGCACTCTCATTACGAAGTTGATGAATAGATCAGGTTAGAATTTCAAGAGGATTTCTAACAAGATGTCTGGCCCCATGCCTACGCAGTTCATCCGCCGTACGGAATCCCCAGAGGACTCCAACACCTGTCATGTTGGCAGAACATGCTGTTTGCATATCGGTTTTCGTGTCCCCGACGAACAACATCTGTTTCGGGGCGCTGCCGATGCGCTGTGCAAGCTGTAAAGCTGCAGTTGTATCCGGTTTCAAGGGCGTTTCAGGGCGAGCGCCGCGTATTTCCTCAAAAGCTATACCGGGAAGAAAATGTGCGACAGCTTCTTTGACGACTTCTTCGCGCTTGTTTGACAGGATTGATATGGCTATGCATCTATCGTTCAGTCCTTTCAGGAGATCCAGGATGCCCGGATACGGTCGTGTCTTTTGTGTCCATCTTTGGGCATACTCAGCACGATACTCCTTTATCAGGTTTGCGATTATTTCCGGTTGCCGAGCCTTCGAGGGGAGGGCGGCGTTCGCAAACGCTGTGGGGCCTTCTCCAACCATGCATTTGACATCGTCAACAGATCGAGTTGGATAACCTTGTTTTTCAAGGGCCGCGTTAACGGCATCAGTCATATCTTCAATGGTATCCAGCAGGGTTCCGTCTAAATCAAAAATCACTGCATTAGGCAAATGTTTCATATCTACATAAAGCTCCTTCCTGAATTAACGCGGACTTCGGCGGCAAAAATAGTCCTCGTATGTTGGTGGTAGTTCCTGCGGTTATTGTGTCGCGGATATAACTGCGGCAACAATTGTATTGAATGAACGAGCTGTTCCGGTGTCGCGGAAACTCCGGAAATAGGATGTTCCGTTATCGCCGGCATCAACAAGACGTGGATCAATGGGAATATGCCCGAGAAAAGGTATGTCCATTTCAGCGGCCAGTTTTCGGCCTCCACCTGTCTTGAATATGTCTGTTTTTTCCCCGCAATGCGGACATACGAAGCCGCTCATATTTTCCACTATACCAAGCACCGGGACATTAACCTGGCGACAGAAGGTGACACAGCGGCGCACATCCGATAACGATAATTCCTGCGGTGTAGTTACAACCAGCGCATGCGAGGGCGTCCCGAGAAGCTGGACCACTGACAGGGGCTCGTCGCCTGTGCCGGGAGGAGAATCCACCACAAGGTAGTCAAGCTGACCCCATTCAACATCCTTAATGAACTGCTTGATAATATTGTATTTCATCGGTCCCCGCCAGATAACGGCCGTATCGCGATTTTCCAGGAGAAAACCTATGGACATAACCAGCAGGTTTTCCATTGCCTCGACAGGCCGGAAAAAGACTGAATCTTGACCGGGGCCGGCATTTCCCCCTTCCCTCCTGACTTGTTGAGCCGCCAGGGTGGCAACCCCGTCTATGCCGAGAATTCCTGGTATGCTCGGGCCATGAATATCCACATCAAGCAACCCAACCTTGTTGCCTTTTTCTGCTAAAGCCACGGCAAGATTTGCTGCGACCGAACTTTTGCCGACACCGCCTTTTCCCGATAACACAAGAATGCGGTTCTTGATTCCGGCCACACGTTGGCGAACCTGCCTGTTTTCCTCCGCCATCTGTTGTTTCTGTTCCTCGGATACCATTTTTTCTCCTATTTTTTTTGAACTTAATTTATCAACATTTTCTGGAGTTCTTTCCATAGTGAACGGATTGCTTTTTCGGCGTTGTTGTCCTTCCCATACTGGATAACCGTTTTGCCTGCCATCAGTGCATCGTTGACAACGCGATCAAAGGGAATGCGCCCAATCACTCTGGACCCGTGCTTTTCCGCAATCGACTCAATTCGATCTGCCTGATCTGTGTTCAGGTCGGCTTTATTGATTACAATGACAGCAGGAACTCCGAAGTGTTTAGACAGTTGCATTACCCGTTCCATGTCATGGACCCCGGATACGGTCGGTTCAGTGACAATAATAACCAGGTCTGTTCCGGAGACCGAAGCAATAACAGGGCACCCGGTTCCCGGGGGACCGTCGCCGAGAATTGTCTCTTTCTTCAGCTCGCCAGCCAGTTGACCGGCCATGTTGCGCACCCGAGTAACAAGCCGCCCGGAATTCTCTTCGGCAATTCCAAGCCGGGCATGCACCATGGGGCCGTAATCTGTTTCAGAAACGTACCACCGGCCGGTCAAATTCTTCTGGCTCTTTATAGCGCCGACAGGACAGACCATCGGGCAAAGCCCGCATCCTTCGCAGGCAAGAGGCTCAATACGGTAGGTTTTGCCGACAAATTCATTTGCAGGACCGTCAAGGCGGATAGCGTTAAAATGACAGGCGTCCATGCATTTGCCGCAACCTATACACTCAGGTGCATTGATTTCCGCCTTTGTTCCGCCGATAAAATCGTGTCCTTCGCGAATCTCAGGGGTCAGCAGAAGGTGCAAATCAGCGGCATCCACGTCATTGTCTGACAGAATCTTGTTTTCGGCCAGTTGCGCCAGGGCTCCGACGACGGTTGTTTTGCCTGTTCCCCCTTTGCCGCTGATGATGGTTATCTCTTTGTAATCCGTAGCATTGCCGATGGAAAACGGCGCCGGATTGCCTTCGGCAAGTTCGAAGAGTTCTTCGGCCGGTTCCGGTTGCCGGGCTGTTGTCAGGCTGTCGTAAATGTTCAGAAGGTTCTCGCGCAAATCCGGGAATGATTCGACAAGGATTTTGCCTTCAGAGTAGACTTCAGCATATTCTCTCTTGAAAGGAATGCGGCCTGCAATCGGCAGACCGACTTCGCGGGCATAGTCGGCAATGATTTTGTCTTCCCCATCGGACCGATTGACAATAATGCCGGCAGGTACGCCGAGCTTCAAAGCCATACCCACCGCCAGCTTAAGATCGTTCAAGCCAAAAGGTGTCGGTTCTGTCACCAACAGAGCGGCATCGGCTTTTTCCAGAGCTTCGACCACGGGACAGGCCGTTCCCGGCGAGGCATCAATAATGTTGATTGCCTGCGGATCCAGCTCTTCCTTTACAGCCCGCACAACGTTAGGCGCAAGCGCTTCGCCGATGTTCAGCAGTCCGTGAGTAAAATAAAACGGTCTATTTGATGGCGCGACCTGTACTGTGCCGATTACGGTTTCCTTTTCGGTCAATGCTCCTTCCGGACAGACATAGGAGCAGACTCCGCAGGAGTGGCACAGCTCATTAAAGATCAAAACCTTGTCTTTCACAACGGCAATAGCGTTATAGTTGCAGGCTTCGGCGCATTTTCCGCAAGCCGTGCATTTGCTTTTGTCCCACACTGGCTTTGGCACTGTAACCGGACGTTCTTCCGTAAAAGCGGGGTTAACAAAAAGGTGATCATTGGGTTCTTCAACATCGCAATCAAGGAGACGTATCTCTTTGCGTTCAGATTCCGCAAGGCCCTCTTCGCGCTGTGCAAGCGCGTATGCCAGGTTCACTGCAAATGTTGTTTTACCTGTTCCTCCTTTTCCACTGGCAACTGTAATAACCATTCCACTCTCCTTTTTGCATACGTAATAACAAACTCATGCAAGCGAACAAAGCCTGGCCGGAGCCGAGGTGTTTCGCGTGTCATTTATATGTACGCATAGTCTGTGCCAAATATGAATATGTTCATAACAGGGCCTATGGCAAGTGAATACGTTTTTATCCGGTGATACAGCCCTGGTAAAAGGGTATGTCAATCCGCAATAATCAGGTGAAAATGTCTGGCGGCTTGCGAGACCATTCAGGATTCGCGCGCATTTCTCGCTACGGAATCCTGTGATAATTGCAGGTCAGGGGAGCTGCTTTATGCAACTTGACGACTGAAGTGGAGATGTATCTGCCCGGCAATCATTGGCGCCACACTCAGAGCGAGTATGGTTGTCCACCCTGTGCCTCCCGGAGATGAGGTGCCCAGTATGTTTGACAGGGCGGGCAAGTAGACTGCGGCCAGCAGAAGCGCTACGCATCCGGCTATGGCGCCCCACATCCATTTGTTAGCCACAATATCATTGTCAAAGATTGTTGAGCCGGGCTCCCGGAGGTTAAGCACAAACCAGAGCTTTGCAAAGCCCAGTGTTAAAAAAGAAACCGTGACAGCTTTCGTCTCGTCAAAGCCGAGCACGTTAACCGCAAACAGCAGCGCACCCAGCACACAAGCTGTCATTACCGCACTCCATACGCTGACGGATTTCCACTGGGGCTTGCCCATAACCGATTCATCGTTGGGGCGGGGCGGCCGGTTCATGACTTTTTCCGGACTGCCCGCTCCTGCGCTCAGCGCCAGCGCGGGAAAGACATCGGTTATGACATTCAGAAAAAGAATCTGGAGCGGCCGGATGGGCAGCGGCCAGTCAGCAAGTGAGGCTATGCCTACAGCAGTAACTTCTGCCACGTTGGTACATAGCATGAAAATGACGGCTTTGCGGATGTTCGAGAAAATTATGCGCCCTTGCTCTACTGCCGCAAGTATGCTTGAAAACGCATCATTTTTCAGGATCATGTCGGCGCTTTCTTTTGCCGCATCGGTTCCGCGCTTGCCCATGGCTATGCCAATATCGGCTTTCTTCAGCGCCGGAGCGTCGTTTACTCCGTCACCGGTCATTGCAACGGTGTTGCCTTTCTCCTGGAAAAGGCTCATAAGGTTCATCTTCTGTTCAGGAGAGACCCTGGCAAAAACTCTTGTTTTGAGGATATGCTCTTTCTTTTCCTGCGAAATATTGCTCATGTCGCCGAGTTCGGAGCCGCTTATCACCGTGTCCTTTCCCTGGTCGGTAAGGCCAAGAGACCTGGCAATTGCATGGGCTGTTTCCGGTTGATCGCCTGTAACCATGACGACACTGATCCCTGCAGTCTTGCATGCCTCAATGCATCTTTTAACATCCTCCCTGGGCGGATCCAGAAGTCCGATAAGTCCGACCAATCGCAAATTATCATACGGGTCTGCGTCAGGAGAGTCAGAGAACTTTTCGGCAAGAGCAAGCACCCGCAGTCCCATTGAGGCAAGATCACCGGTCTTCTTGTTCCATTCCTCCTTGAGTTCAGCGTTCATTTCCGTTTCGCGATTATCGCGGCGCTCAACCACATATCGACAGCGCTCAATTACAGGTCCAGGCGCGCCTTTGACGGCAAACTCATAATCTTTATCGCCTTTGTGGACAGTTGCCATCATCAAGGTATCAGAGTTAAACGCGACTTCCCGAACCTCGGGTTTTTTGTCCAGCAGATCGTCCCGGTTAATCCCGTGCTCTATTCCCTCCACAAGCAATGCGGTTTCCGTAGGATCTCCCTGGGTTTCCTCCACCTTTCTGTCCCTGTCCCGGTCTGAAGCTGCGGCATTGTTGCATAGAACTCCGATCTCGAGCCCGCGCATAACCAGCCAGTTGTCCTCCCATGATTTCTTTAAATCATATTTCCCTTGCCGGGTAACCATGACAGACGCTGTCATCCGGTTCTCAGTCAGGGTTCCTGTCTTGTCGGAAAGAATAATATTAGTGGCGCCGAGAGTTTCGACCGCCGGCAGGCGATTAATCAGCGCCTGCTTCCTGGCCATAAGCCACATGCCTCTAGCAAGTCCGATAGTAGAGACAAACGGAAGACCCTCCGGTATTGCAGCCACTCCAAGGGCTATGGCGGTTTCGATCATCAACAGTGTCGGCTTGCCTGTGGCAAGTCCGGCGGCTCCGACAAGAGCAGCCGCTCCAAGGGCCACCCAGGCCAGCTTGTATCCGAGACTGTTGAGTCTGCGTTCAAGGGGGGTCTGCTCTTCTTCGGCTCCCGCCGCTTCGGCCATTTCCGCTATGTGACCAAGCTCGGTCTGCATGCCTGTTGCAACGACTACTCCAACGGCGGATCCCTCGGTGATAGTAGTGCCTCGATAAAGCATGTTGTTCCGTTCAGCCAACACAGTCCCGGCATCAAGTGTTTGTGTCTGCTTGGAGACCGACTCCGATTCTCCGGTCAAGGCTGACTCGTCAGCGTGGAGATTGTTTGCTTCAATCAGGCGCAAATCCGCTGATATCATATCTCCTCCCTCGTGCAGACAGATATCGCCGGGAACAAGGTTATCCGAAGGCGTATTGTCCTCCTCTCCGTTACGACGGACCCGCACGGTCCTCTTGCCCATCATCCGTAGCGCTTCCATCGAGCGGGCAGCTTTCCACTCGCTTACATAGCCGATCATGCAGTTGATGATGATAACAGCAAGGATTGCGACTCCCTCGGTAGTCTTTCCGAATGAGAAAGCAAGAATAGCCGCGGCTCCTAATATTGCGACGACTACGCTGCGAAATTGCTCGATAAGTATCTCCAACGCGCTCCTGCCTTTTGTCTTGCGTATAGAGTTCGAGCCGTACTTGCTGAGCCGGCGTTTTACCTCGCTTTTGGAAAGGCCTGCCCTGGAATCCGAGCCAAGCTGATCCAACACGCTATCTGTTTCAACTGCGTATGGATCGGAAACAAGATCCTGGCTATTGACTTTATTCATTTGCAATCTCGTCAGGCCCCTGCCGGAAAGTGTATTTGCTGTATTTCTTCCATGGTTGTAACGCCTTCTGCAACCTTGAGCAGCGCATCAGCCTGCAGGGGCTTGACTCCTTCATTCCGGATCAGTTCAGCTATGCCTCCGGCTCCAACGCCTTCGGATATGGCTGATCTCAGTGATTTATCTATGGATACAACTTCGTAAATACCGACCCTTCCGTCGTAACCGTATTTGTGGCATTTATCACATCCTGCGGCCTCTGGAACCTGGTCCGGCGGTTTTATGCCAAAGTTCTTAAACATCTTTTTTTCTTCTTCGGTGATTTTCCGCCGCTGCATACATTGGCAGCACACTCTGCGCACAAGATTCTGCGCCGCAACCATCCTGAGTGTGCTGGCAAGAAGATGCCTGGGTATAGAATAGTTCATGCAAGCTTCGGTGGCCAGGGCAACATCCCGCGCGTGCAGGGTTGCAAGAACAAACCGGCCCGATGCCGCAGCCCGGACCGAGGTTCGCGCGGATTCAGGATCACGTATCTCTCCTATAACCACGATGTCCGGATCCATCCTTAAGACCGACTTGAGCCCTTCATGCATTGAAAGGCCGTGTTCAGGATCAGCTTGCACCTGGCGCACATACGAAAGGTCGTATTCCACTGGATCTTCAATGGACACAGTAATGGACGACTCAAGATTAAGCAATGACACCAGCGAATATAATGTCATGGTCTTGCCTGCGCCTGTCGGACCGGAGATTAGTATGAGCCCTTCCGGGCGACGCAATACATTTTTTATCTGATTCAGTATTGGTTTTGAGATACCCAGTTCAGAAGGCTCAATGATTTCTTCGGGAGGCGCTAATATTCTCATGTGTGTCGCTTCACCCCGGGTAGTAGGCATAATGGTAACGCGAATTTCCTTCTGGCTGCTGTATTGGCTGTAGACCATGCGGCTTTCTATGGGAACAAAAGTATGGTCCGGCGTAAGCTGCGAGGCTACCTTGATCTGGTTGATCAGGTGTTTGCCCTCAGAAAAAGGCAATTCGCTTATGGCATGGATCACACCGTCTACGCGATGACATATGCGATAAGCGTTGGGTCCTACCGGGTCAATATGAATATCTGTAGCTTTTTCTTTTATAGCCTTATCCAGCAACCCGGCAGCCTGGGCAGGCATAGTATCAGGACTTTTATCGTTTATGCCCGACTCCGGCTTTTTATCGGTTCTTTTGTTTTGCATTCTTTTCCACTTTCCAGAATCGAATTGTATATTTCGTATAATATCGAGTGATTCGCCGTGCCTCCATCAGGTTCTCCCTTAGCTGCAGCCGCTTTTTCCCCGATACTCTCCCGCTTTTTCATAAGTTGCATTTACCTGCCGGTTGTCTATTATGGGAGCATGATAGGAATTATTGGCATAGCGGCTCTTCTTACAATTCTGGGTCTTTCTTTACTTATCACCAGGCTTGCCACCGTGGCGCTGACCTTAACCGGTCTGTCTTACGAAGCTGCACGTTTCCAGGCCAGATCCGTTTTCACCGGTACAGGCTACACAACCAGCGAAGCGGAAACAGTTATGGAACATCCGGTCCGTCGACGGATCATAATGGCGTTAATGTTGCTCAGAAGCGCAGGAATAGTTTCGATAATCCTGTCTCTTATACTTTCATTTATGGGCTCAAAACAGGACACTACAATGACGCGTTTGCTCTGGCTGGTGGGCGGGGTGGCGGCGCTTTGGTTGCTGTCTCTAAGCCGTGTCGTCGACAAGGCGCTCAGGAAATTGATGCAACGAGCGCTTACCCGGTGGACCAATATGGAGGTCAGGGACTATGTTGGCTTGCTGAAACTATCCGGAGATTATGTGATAAGAGAATTGAAAATCAAAGAAGGGGACTGGCTGGCAGGCAAAAACCTTACTTCATGCCGCCTGCGCGAAGAAGGAGTGACCATAATCGGGATATACAGGAGCAACGGAAGCTATGTTGGAGTGCCACAAGCGTTGACCAGGATAAAACCAGGCGATACTCTGATCCTTTACGGCCGCTCCGAACCTTTGAGCCAGCTTGACCAGCGCGAATCCGGGACAACAGGCGACAGGAAGCATCAGCAAGCCGTCAACGACCAACAACAGCAGATGAAGGAACAGAAGCGTCAGGAGGAAGCAGCAAGCGGCGAAAGTATCCAGTAAATAACCCGCATATCTCACAGCAGGAATTCCTTGAGATATGCGGGTTAATCTTCAAGCCGTCTTCCCATATATGTTTCTCCCTTGAGTACAGTTCGCATGGCCGGCAGAAGTTCCTCGTAAGCCTGGTCTTTTCTAACGTATCCAGTTACTCCTGACTGAAGAACAGCCTTTACCATGGTTTTGTTAGAGTGATTGGAAAGAGCAAGGATCTTTATGTCCGAATCAAACAGGGATATCTGTTTTGCCGCCTCAATGCCGCTTATCCCCGGCATAACAAGATCCATCACGATTAACGAGGGTTTCTTCTGCATTGCCAGCTTGACGCCGTCTTCTCCGTTTGACGCCTGGCCCACTACATCAAAATCATCCTCGTCCTCTATTATAGACGCCATTTCAGCCCTCGTGGCATCATGATCATCAACAAGTATTACACTTTTGGCCGTCATTTACTCATCACTCCAGAATTCCGGCGTATCTTGACTTTTAATCTTAATGTGCAAATTTTATATTCGCAGGCACACTTTAACTATAAGGGCAAACCTGAATTTGAAAGACTAATAGTCTTATAGAGGAAACTCACGCATCGACAGAGGTAATGCCTTCTCGGATAGCATACTTCGTCAGTTCCGCAACACTGTGGAGGTTCAGCTTTTCCATAATATTCCGGCGGTGTGTCTCGATTGTTTTGACGCTGACACTCATCGAGTCGGCCATTTCCTTTGTGGTTTTGCCTTCCGCAAGCTGCTGAAGAACTTCCCGCTCTCTTGCAGTGAGAACTACAAAAGCGGGATTATCGCTGAGTGAAGAAGAGAGTTCAACGTAATCATCCACTACGCCCCTGGCAATGTCAGGGCTGAGATATTTTTTGCCTTTCATTACCTCCCCGACGGCGCGAGTCAGTTCTTCGTATGCGCGTTTTTTAAGAACATAGGCAGAAGCTCCAGCCGAAAGCATTTCGCGCACAAATTCCTTGTTGGCATAGCCGGACAGGGCTACAACCTTGGTATTCGGGTTGTCGGCAACTATTTTTCGAGTTGCCTCGATGCCATTCAAGTCAGGCATGGAAACATCCATTATCACAATATGCACTCCCGACGTTCTGGCCATTTCAACTGTTTGTTCGCCGTTTTCCGCTTCGCCAATCACTTCTATCGACGATTCTTTTTCAAACAAAGATTTCAGACCTTCCCTCATCATCTCGTGGTCGTCTGCTATCAGGAGTCTTATTTTAGACATTACTCACCGCCTTTGTTATTTTGTCTTCAGAACCGACTTTAATAGTAGGTAAGAAAATATTCCATTCCCGCTCCCGTTAAAATCAGGATCAACCCTACTTAAAGGTTCGAAAAGTCTTAACCCGCATATAAGGCTCACACCCGAATAGCGCGGAGATAAGCCCTGCTAAGCGCCATTGGGCTCAGACTCCGAAATGTTCCCGTATCCTTTGTTCAAATTCGTTTGAAACAGCAGCCAGGGATTCGTACTCGGGAGCAGACTTGATTTGTTCGGCAGGCGGTTCGAGAACAAATTCATTCGAAGACCAGCTTACTTTTTCGATCTTTTCTATTGGTACCAGAACTTCTCTGCCGCCAAACCATTTCCTGGTATCGACCAGAATGTACCGGATAGCATGGTCGCTTTCGTTATAGACCAGGCTTGCAACATGCCCCGAGCCGCCGTTCCTTGCGTGTACCGAGTATCCGGTAACCTCTTCAACACTTCGCAGCCGTGATTCTTTCTGGGCACGCTTTTCGGTGGCCTCTTTGCTTTCCCTGCCGGCTTCGGCGGAAATATTCCGGTTTATATAAGGAGGTAACAGTTCCTTGGTCCAATAGGGGGTCCAATTCCAATATTTGGCAAGAAGCAGTTCAGCCCCTCGCGAAATAGGCAACTCGGTTTTCAAGTCGGGGCTTTCAATGACACTCTTGCCGTCTACCGACACGAATATGTTTTCATTATCATCGTCAATACTTTCAAGCGCTTCGAACGACAGGAGAACGTTGCGATAAGAAAGCCATTTTCCTCCCTCCACCACAAGATACCTGAGCTTCCATGAGTCTTCGTCGAAAAAAACTGCGACAACCTTTCCCGATTCGCTGCTTGAAGTTTTCAAATCATAACCCACAAGCGAGTTGGCATGTCTCAGCATATCCTTTTCCTCCTTGATATAACCGGCCTTTTCATATTTTCCAAACCTATACGACACATATAAAACCCGCTATAAGCCGGGATGTCAAACCTTGAAAAGATTCGGAGGGCCTGTCCGGCCCTCCGAATCCTGCTGAACCCTGTGTTTTGCAGGCTGTTACTTTCTATTCGTACGGTTCATATTCAGGGCCGTAATAGCCGGGGCCATGAAATGCAGGTGAGCCGTAATAACCCGGTCCGTAAGGTCCATATTGCGGATAATCAACTGCCAGGTTGTTTTTGACGTCTTTTGCCCCGCCCTGGTAAGCGTTTTTCTCTGCGTCTTCGCGCGCGCTCCAGGAATCAACGGTCCCGCTCAGGGTTACTAAGCCTTCATGAACGGTAATGGCAATGTTGTCTTCGTTAACGAAGGGGCTCCATTCAAGCTGATCCCTCACATCGCTGCGAATTTCCCGATCCGGCTTCCATATCCACTGGTGATCGAAATCAAGGTTATTGACAACGCCTACAACGCCCTTAGTCTTTTCAGCCACTCGTTCAGCTTCATTTTTCTCGAACGAAGTGTTGACGTTTCCGGAAAGATAGACCCAGCCCTGTCTGGATTCAACCGCGATCTGGTAGCTTTCCGTGTAGGGATTCTGCACCAGGGCATTTGTAACACGGTCCTCGAGTTCCTCGTTTTCAGGTGTTTCAGGCCTTACTTTTATATGATTCTTGACGCGCCAGACGCCGTGTGTGTTTCGAGCGTCTTTTTCGGCCGCTTTCTTTGCCGTCAGGTTGTCCACCTTGCCGTTCAAAGTTACCGTCCCGTCATCTGCCTGAACATCGACCTTGAAAGACACCAACCTCGGGTCGTACACAAATGCGTCATTGACCGCTTCTTCTATCTGTTCGTCAGTCATTGTTCCGTATTTTCGTGTGCGTCGCATCTTGTCGCGAGCCCAGGATTTTACCTTGATGCCGTCAGCTTCTACGACTGTAACGCCCGCAACCCAGGCATTGTCAATGGCCTGGTTCTTCTCCTGTAGACTGCCGGCCGTGCCCGAGAGTTCAACTTCTCCGTCGTCAACTTCCACATTCAACATGTAGTCATCCACGCGCACGTCGTTTTCAAGGCGCTTTTCGATCTCGTTTTTGATTTCGGTGTCTGTGCGTTTTATGTCGTAGTCCACTATGATGTTGTTTGTTATGGATTTGACGCCTTGAATACCTTTGGCAACGGATGCTGCGAGTTCCTTTTCCGCGTATGAGTCGGCGCTGCCGGTCAGTGTAACATTGCCGTCGTCAACGGCAACGTCGACATCATAGGATTCAGTCGCCGGATCGCGCATGAGCGCTTCTTTCACCGCCTGTTTCAGTTCTTTGTTGCTTCGCATCTGGACAGGTTCCACCTTGATCCTGTTGATTATGGCGCGAACGCCGACTGTAGCAGCAGCCATGGCTTCGGCTCGATCTTTTGCGAGCAGGTTGTCTACGGCTCCGGTCAGGGTGACTATACCGTCCTGTGTGGATACGTCGATGTTGTTAGCGTTTACAGCGTCATCAATCCACATCTCGGTGTTTATGGCGCTGGTAATCTCGCTGTCCAGGGCTTCTTCTCCCTGGGCGCTAACCGCAAAACCGCCCGCAAGCAATACCCAGACAGCAAGAGCTCCAGCCAATGCTGTTTTATTCTTTGTTCTCATGTTCATAGATCTGTCTCCCTGTCTTTTCTCTTATTAATTCTCACGCTCGATTTTTTAAGCAAGATATGTTCCGGGTAACTATCTCACCTCCTTTCGCAACAACTTGTTTCAGTACTTCCATCATTCTCGTTTAATGCCCATGATGCTGGACTCAGCCCGTTTTGCTATCGGGTTTCTCACTCATTGTTGCGTTCGCATTTCCACAAACGGAGCTTCCGGAAACCTTTACTGTCATTCAGGTATTTCTCCGCGCAACCGGTCCTCAATCTCCGCGGCCTTCAACTGCGCAAGGTTCTTGTTTATCTCTTTGACAATCATCTTTTTCGCCGGATCGCTCAGCGACTTGCGCAATTCGCCCAGGAACGCCGGGGAAGCCGCAACGACCAGTTGCTCGAAGCGGTTCTTCGTCCGGCCCTGATCAATTATTTCTGCTATCTGCCTGCTGAGTTTCCTGGCTTCATGTTCTTTTGGACCTTCGCTCTGGCTCATTGAATGGCGCCCGGGGCCCACGCTGTCAAAAGTTGTTCCCGGTCCATCCGTATTGATTTCCACCTCGTGCTCCCGAGATTGCTCGTGGACAAGATCCTTGATTTCGCGCCATTCACCGCTGTCAGGTTCTACCGAGAAGATCCTCGCCCTGGCGCTTTCTGCTACAATAACCCAGGTTTTAACCATTGTTCTTATCCTCCTGTGTCCGGTTATGTTTCTATCTTTTCCCTGAGTAAACCAGGACCGAAGTAGAAGCGCTATAAGGAGACAGCAGAGATTCGTCTTCGGAAAACATGACCCTGTATTCGGCAAATGCTTAGCCCGCATATCTCACAAAATTTCGTAGCGAGAGCCTGGAGAGCGCTCCTGTGGGGGTGCAAATTGATAAAAGGCCGGAGCAGCCGTCTACAGCCTCTGTTCTACGAACCGCTTGAGATCCAGCGCATTTCGCGGAGCAAAGCCTTGCGCATCGTTATTGAAGAAGGCATACACATCAGCGCCTTCAGACAGGTATTCGGCAATTTTATCGGCCCTGGCCGAAAGGAACCGGGAGCTGTAACTGCCCTGGTAATGATTCCCGTGAAAACGAAGATACGTCCAGCCGGTGGTCACTATTTCGGGGTGGTCTCCGATCATATCATGAACACACAGCGCTGCACTATGCTCGCGTAGAACGTCAAAGACTTCCTCGCAAAGCCAATCTGGGTTGCGAAACTCGATTGCCCAGCGCTGGTCTTTCGGGACTGCTTCCAGAAATGTCCTGAGCCGGGCAATGTTCAGGCCCCAGTTGGGTTTGAGTTGCACAAGAATTGGGCCTAACTTCTCCTGCAATGCCGCGGACCGCTCCATGAACATGCCGATAGCGCTTTCCGGATCTTTGAGACATTTTAAATGCGAGCCGTAACGGCTGAATTTGAGGACATAAAGAAAATCCGAAGGTGCGTCAGTCCGCCATTTGCTGAATGTATCCTTTTCGGGAAGATTGTAAAAAGTGTTGTTTATTTCAACGGTATCAAAATGCTTGCAGTAATGTTTAAACCACTTCTTTTTCGGCATGTCCACCGGGTAGAAAACGCCTTTCCAGTGATTGTACTGGTAGCCGGAAGTGCCAACACGCAGTTTTCCCTCTTTTTTCTTTGCTGTCATCCAGTTTTCCTTTCCGTATTCATCTGCGTCCCACAAGTTTCAGAAATTCTTCTTCTTCGATCTGCTTGACACCGTGTTTCTCCGCATCGGAGGTCTTAGTTGATCCCGGATTTGCTCCCACCACCAACAGGTCGGTATTGCCCGATACGCTGCCTGAAACCTTGCCCCCTTGTTCAGTTATCGCTTCTTTGGCCTCTTCGCGCGTCATTGCTTTGAGCGTACCGGTAACTACCACAGTCTTGCCTTGCAGCCGACCTCCATGTTTTCTGAACTGCGGATTGATGCCAAGCTCTTTCAATCTCTTAAGCATCTCCATGTTCTTCGGGTTGCCGAACCAATCGGTGATAGCCGATGCCATTGTCTGACCCATGCCGGTTACACTTTTCAACTTATTTTCGTCAGCATCGGCAAGCGCATCAATCGAGCCGAATTCAGAAGCGAGATCTGTTGCCATTGCCTTGCCGACATGGGGAATGCCCAGCCCGTAAAGAAGCCGTGGCAGAGTCACCTCGTTTTTCGAGTTCTGCACGGCATTGACCAGATTCTCCGAACTTTTGCGGCCCATCCGTTCAAGCTTTTGAAAAGTCTGTTCCTCGAGCCGGAAGATATCATCAAGACTTTTAACATAGCCCTCATCCACCAGTTGTTCGACGAGTTTTTCTCCCAGGCCGTCTATGTCCAGAGCTTCTTTGGAAGCAAAGTGCTGTATACTCTGCCTGAGCCTTGCCGGGCAGGAAGGGTTCGTGCAGCGGGCAATAGCTTCGCCTTCCGGCCTCGATACATTGCCTTTGCACACAGGACATTTCTTCGGAAGACGGAAATGTTTACGGTTTCGTGATTTACGCTTTGTAACAGATGTGACGTGAGGAATCACATCGCCGGCTCGTTCAACTTCCACGGTATCCCCTTGTGCAACGTCAAGCCGTTCAATTTCGTCCTGGTTATGGAGACTGACATGTGTAACTTCGACCCCGCCTATATGGACCGGCTCAAGCGCCGCCACCGGAGTAAGAGCGCCGGTCCGGCCCACGCTGACTTCTATCTTTCTGACTTTCGAAGTTTCCCGCATGGGCGCGAATTTCCATGCAATGGCCCACCTTGGATTAGCCGCCCTCGTGCCAAGAGTTTTGTGATCGCTAAAGTCATTGACCTTGAAGACACACCCGTCTATCTCGTACTCCAGCTTCTCGCGCCGTTCAGCCATGTCATTATACCAGTCGATTGCAGCGTCTACCGAAAAGCACTTCTCAGCCACCGGATCGGTTCTCAGCCCGATCTTACGCATGAGTTGGAGGCATTGCCATTGTGAATCCGGCCTCGAGCTGGAAGACGGAGCAATTTCCCAGAAGAAGATACTCAAAGGCCGCTTGGCGGTAACCCGCGGATCAAGCTGCCTGAGGCTTCCCGCGGCGGCGTTGCGCGGATTGGCGAAAGTTTTCTCGCCCTCTTTTTTGCGTTTGCGGTTAAAGTGCTCAAAAGCCTTTTTTGTCATGTAGACCTCGCCCCTTACGACCAGGTGGCCGGGCAAAGAAACCCCCGAAGGCGCATTCAGTTGAAGCATAACTTCGCGGATGGTCTTGATATTCAGAGTAACGTCCTCGCCCGTCTGGCCGTCCCCGCGGGTCGAAGCCATGGTGAAATTCCCGTTATCGTAAACCACTTCAACGCTGAGCCCATCGTATTTGGGTTCGGCGACAAGCGAAATCCTATTCTTGCCGGTCTTTTCTGCGCATGTCTTGTAGAAATGCTCGAATTTGTCCCGGTCATATATAGCCTGAAGGCTCATCACCGGACTCTCGTGCCGCACTGTGCCAAGCTCTTCCTGCGGCTTTGCGCCTACACGCTGAGTAGGACTGTCGGTGGTAACAAGATCAGGATGCTTTTCTTCGATCTCGATAAGTTCGCTTTTCAAGCGATCATAATCAGCATCCGATATCTCTGGCTCATTTCTTACGTAGTACAGATAATCGTGATGATTAATCTGCGAGCGCAGCCTTCCGGCTTTTTTTTCAGCTTCTTTCTTTGTCATACTTTCGTCTCCAGTTTCGCCGACCCTTTTACGAAAGCAGGAAACCTGCCCCACCTAATTCTATTTCCTGCCGCGGCTCTTCAATTCCTTTTTTAGTTGCGTTATTGTCCTTGTGTTAAGGATATCTTCTTTAGCCAGCCAACCCCGCCTTGCAACATTGACGCCAAAGGGAATGCAGTGGAAACCCTCCGAGGAGTGGGCGTCGGTAGATATCACAAACTTAGCCCCGGCCTCTTTTGCCCTTTTGCAGTAAGTGTCCGGTAGATCCAGCCGGTCGGGTTGAGCATTGATTTCCACCCAGACGTCATTTTCGATGCATGCCTGGATCACTTTATCCAAATCAAAAGCGATAGCGTCCCGCTTTCCGATTATCCTGCCGAAAGGGTGCCCGAGACAATGAACCAGGCCTGTTTCCAGCGCCGACACCAGCCGGTTTGTCATATCCTTCCGGCTCATATTACGGTCATAATGCGCGCTTCCAACCACCCAATCCATTTCCGAAAGAGTTTTTCCCGAGAGGTCAAGTTTTCCGTTTTTCAGGATGTCGACTTCAATGCCGGCCATCAGCCAGAAACGTTTGATTTGGTTGTTTACTTTACGTATTTTTTCGGTGTGTTTCATAGCGCGGTCATCGTCCAGCCCGTTTGCCATTGTTACCCTCTTGCTGTGATCAGTAATCGCCAGGTAATCCAACCCGTAATCCCTTGCTGCCTGCGCCATTTCTTCAATTGTGCATTTGCCGTCACTCGCCTTTGTATGACTTTGAAAATCGCCCCTGATGTCTTTTGTTTCAACCAGCTCAGGCAGAGAGTTGTTTTCTGCCGCTTCCATTTCTCCGCGGTCCTCCCGGAGTTCAGGCGGAATCCATTTCAGATCCAACCGCTTGTAAACAGCCTCCTCGGTTTTGCCTGCAAGCAGGCTCTCGCCTTTGAAGAGTCCGTATTCGTTAAGTTTCCACTTACGATTCTGCACCTTTTTCCTTAGCTTTATGTTGTGCGCTTTTGAGCCGGTAAAATACATCATAGCCGATCCGAAAGCTGACGGATCAAAGAAGCGGAAATCCACCTGCAGACCGCCGGCAAGCCTAACGCTGAGCTTTTCGCTTCCGCTGCCGATTACCTCATCTATGCCGCGGTAGTCTTGTAAGGCATTGGCGACCTTCTCCCTGTTGCCTGCCTGGACCAGGATGTCAAGGTCGCCGACAGTTTCTTTCCCGCGCCTGAAACTGCCGGCTACCTGCCATTGTTCGATCCCGGATATTTTTTCAAGATACCTGCTGAGCGACTCCAGGTAATCGGCCGCTTCACTGTAGAGAATCCTGCCTTCCGTGCTCTGTAATGTGCTTATTCCCCGGAGAATCTTTTCTTCTGTTTTTCGGCCCATTCCTTCAAGGCCGCTGACTTCATGATTTTCGCAGGCCTTTTTCAAATCATCCAGCGACTCGACATAAAGTTCCTGGTATAACTGCATTACCTTGCGCGGACCCAGGGTCGGCACGTTCATCATCTCGGTCAGGCCTTCTGGGATTTTGTTGTGCAGCTCTTCCAGCTTTCTGCACGTTCCTCTTTTCAGAATCTCGTGGATCTTGCCCGAAATCGACTTTCCGACTTCAGGAATCTTCGAGAGATCTTCGCCGTCTTTTGCCATATCCTCCAGGCGGTTGGACTGGTTTCTTATTGACTGTGCCGCATTCCTGTAGGATCGGACGCGGAAAGGGTTTGCTTCCTGCAATTCAAGGAGGTCGCCTATTTCATCAAAGATGTCCGCTATTTGCGCGTTTTCCATTTACAGCCTCCGACTCAATATCAACAAACTTTCACTTACTCTGACATTCGGGACAGTAATAGCTTGTTCTGCCGCTGATCTTGACTGTCTCAAGGTCTGACTTGCATACAGGGCAGACTTTATCCTTGTTTCGGTGAGATACCATGTAGGTCTGCGGAAATGGTCTGTTGCGTTTTATTGCCCGTGAGCCGGTCCTCAGTACTCGGCGCATTATCCGGTACAGCTTGTTAATATCCGCCCGATCCAGATCTGGAATAGAAGTTTTCGGATGAATTCCGGCCTGGTACAGAATTTCGTCGCCCCATATGTTTCCAATACCTGCAATATTAGACTGGTTCAAAAGCGCGGATTTTACCGAAGTGGTGTGTTCAGTCAGTCTGTTGAAAAACATTTCAAAACTCAGTTTTTCAGACATGGCATCGGGGCCAAGCTGCTCAGAGGCG
This sequence comes from uncultured Victivallales bacterium, assembly GCA_964475205.1. Lineage (GTDB taxonomy): Bacteria > Verrucomicrobiota > Kiritimatiellia > UBA8416 > CAYSRM01 > CAYSRM01. The sequence goes on from CAYYVQ010000055.1 coordinate 18,402, forward strand.
GCAAATGCCTCAACGTCATCTGCCAGGGAAATGCGTCCCAGCTTACGCTGACTGAGATAAGCCAGCCTGTATCCATCCTTGAAATCGAAAACAACCGATTCAAACCTTGGTTTGTCGCTGCCTTTTTTGTAACAGACAAGATTGCCTGTCATCCCGAAGTGCAGGACCAGATGGCCGTTGCCGTCCACCTCGCCAAACAGATATTTGCCCCATCTCCTGGTGCCGGCGAAGACGGTGCCTTTCAGCTTTCGGCCCAGGCTTTGAATGGAAACGTCTTTCAGCGTTCTCGCGTCAGGTGCGCTTACGCCTGAAATCTCTTTTCCCAATCCTGTGCTGTCAAAATAGGCCTTAAAACCTTCAACATCCGGCAATTCCGGCATAACTGTACCACCTCGCAACTTGCTGGCCGTTCGCCCGCTTCTTTTTGAATAAAACCCGCGAATTGTACCGGTTCCAATTAATCATTGCAGCAGGACCCTACAAATAGGGGATATTACCTAGTTATGCGTGCTAAATGCCTCAGCCGGGGATTGTTGACTTTTAAGTTCAGGTCATACGCGTTTATACTTTATTCGGTGATGACGTTACATGGAGTCGAGAGTATGGAGGCAAGTTGGCGTATAAGGAGTTTGAACTGCGAATGGACCGTGGTGAAGTCAACAGCAAAAAGAGGCCGACAGGAGCGGTGGTTTCAGATTTACACCTGTTTACAAATCGCACCACGGTACATGAGCACATGCCCGAGATTGGTGTTGCTGCAGATGAATCTGAGGTTTTTATCTTTAACGGGGATATATTTGATTTTCAATGGTCTTTATACGATGGGTTCAGGCCTTCTGTGCATGCAGCGGAAAAATGGATCCGCCAACTGGCGCAAAGACATCCGAAAACCCGCCTGGTCTTTATGCTTGGCAACCACGACAGCATACCGGAGTATATAAGTCTTCTTGAAAGGCTCAGCAGAGAAAATCCGCTTATCCAGTGGAGAGAGCAATGGTACAGGCTTGAAGACAAGATCTTTCTCCACGGGGACATATATCATGCAGAGCCCGGGCAAACAGGGATACGGGAATTCAGGCAGAAGTGCAACGCAAAGCTGCGGCACAGCCGTTTCCGGCACTCCTGTTATTGGGCCTTTGCAAGGTCAGGGCTTCCTGCTTTCTTTCTGCTTTTCGTGCGAAAGAAGACATGCGCGAGGCGTATATGGACTTATCTCGCCTCGGAGCTCGGCAGCGACCTGGATAAAGTCAACCACGTGTATTTCGGACACGTTCATACAACTTTTACGAACTTCTGTTACAGGAATCTTCTTTTTCATAATACGGGATCGGCAACGAAAGGGGCAAGACTTACAGTTATGAGGTTTACCGTTGGCTATGCAAACCAGGACAAATAACCGGATCAACTCCATTGCAGCCTATTGCGATGTTGCAGGGATCTATCAACACTTGCAGTCGACAAAAGGATAAGGCTTAATTAGTGCTATTAATGAATACAGCAGATCAACATATCATCCTGGCTATAATCGCCGTTGCGTTTCATGTGTTCGGTATCCTTTCGGCTATAAATGCGCTCCTCACCACTCGCACCAGCCAAAGCGCAATTGCGTGGGCAATCTCGTGCATAACATTCCCTTACATAGCGGTGCCGGCTTACTGGGCGTTCGGGAAATCTCGTTTCTACGGTTATGTTGCGGCACGTCGCGAAAGCAACCTTCAACTGGAGGACATGGCCACAGAAATCCGGAAATTCGTGTCGAAACAGTCCGGCCTTCCTGATGATCTTGTTCAGTCCTGCCAAGTGCTTGAACACCTGGCTCAAATGCCCTTTACCCGCAGCAACAGCATAGATCTCCTGGTGGATGGTACGGCTTTTTTTGATGCTGTTTTTAACAGAATACGGGAAGCGCGGAATTATATTCTTGTCCAGTTCTTTATTGTGCGGGGCGACGAACTGGGTCGACGCATGAGAGACGCCCTTGCCGAAAAGGTCAAAGAGGGTGTAAAAGTGTATTTTATGTACGACCAGATAGGATCGCATAAAGTAAGCAGGTCGTTCCTTGCCTCGCTCCGCAAAGATGGCATCAATGTCCGGGCGTTTAGAACAACCCAGGGTTGGTCGCACCGGTTCCAGGTAAACTTTCGAAACCATCGCAAAATGGTTCTGGTCGACGGGAAATGGGCGGCAACAGGCGGCGCCAACCTTGGCAAGGAATACTGCGGCCAGAGCAAGCGGTTTGGTTACTGGCGCGACACCATGGTCTCTGTATGCGGCCCGGCAGTCCAGGAGATACAGATGTCTTTTGCGCAGGACTGGTTCTATGTTGCTCATGCTATTCCCGGCCTTAACTGGGCGCCGGAACGGGCGAAGAGCCGGCAGGCGCTTCTTGTGATACCGACCGGGCCCGCCGATGAACTGCATACATGCAGCATGATGTTCACTCAACTTATTCATACAGCCGAAGAGCGTCTCTGGATTACAACGCCGTATTTTGTGCCAGATAACGAGATTATAAGGGCCCTCCAGCTTGCATCATTGCGCGGAGTGGATGTGCGAATCCTTTTGCCGCATAACCCGGATCACCTGATGGTTTACTGGGCGTCATTCACTTACCTCGAAGAACTGGAGCAGACCGGCGTCAAGTTCTACCGGTACACTAAAGGCCTGCTCCATGAAAAGGTCGCCCTTGTGGATGACGGCGTGGCCCTGGTAGGATCGGCCAACATGGATAACCGGTCATTTTATCTGAATTTTGAGATGACTGTAATTGCGGCAGACAGGAAGTTCGCAAAACAGGTTGAATCGATGCTTAAGGAAGACTTCAACAACAGCCGTGAAGCCGGGGGGAGGGATTACAGGGAAAGAGGCGTTGCATTCAGAATTCTGGCCAGTCTCTGCCGCCTGCTCTCGCCGATACTTTGAACAAACACGCCGCAGGACCCGATCCAACTATTTCGTCAAGTCAACGGCGTGTTAAACTGGCGCAACTTAAATGTAAAGCTCTGTCCACCTTGCCGCTGAGTATAA
>CAYYVQ010000056.1:0-21318 GCA_964475205.1 uncultured Victivallales bacterium
GCGGCAGCGGGACGGAGTCGGATCCGTACACAACAGCAGAAACCCGCCTGCGCGCACCCGAGGGGCAGGTAGTGTATTATGAATATTCAGCCGGTTCGCTCAACACCGATCTTGGCGGAGATGTCTGGCAGCTTCGCAATCTGGACGATAGCGGTGACGGCGGGCTGCTGATGGTCGAGCCGCCGTCGGGCACGGTGATTATGATCCGTTGATTAGCCCGCATATCTCACGGAATTTCGTAGCGAGAGTGTGGAGAGCGCTCCTGCGAGGGCGCATGTCACTTCAGGTCAACGACTTTGCCGACCAGCCGATCTTGACGTATGTTCGTACGCCATCATCCGGGTTTCTCCATGCAGAACTTTTTCACATAATGCCGTCTTGGAGTTGTGTCCGTGTCCATTGGTTAAGAAGGGGATCATGTATGCTTACCATCCAATCAAGTAAACGCAAGCGCAGATCCTCTGCAATGGTTCGGCATTCAGTATCTTTTGCCCTGTTTATCAATTCCCCGGGATCCTTTTCAATATTGTAAAGTTCCGGCTCCGCGGTAGCATGATATACATACTTCCACCTCCGATTCCGCGCCATGCGCCAGCTCCAGAGTCCCATCTGACAGCCCTGGTACATGCTGAAAGCGACATCCTGATGCTCAAGGTCGTTGCCGCCCGCCAATTTGATCAGATCCCTGCCCATGTAGGCACCCGGCGGCTCTATGCCTGCGGCAGCACAGATCGTCGATGCCAGGTCTATTGAATGGCAAACAAACGAATCACAGGTTCCTTTTGCGGCAAGCTGTCCCGGAAGCCGCATAATCAGCGGAACACGGACAATGTCGTCATAAGCCGCATAGTGTTTATCCATCATACCGTGACCGCCACAGAAATCACCGTGATCGGTCGTGTAAATCACAAGCGTGTTTTCGGCAACTCCAAGCTCATCAAGTCGGTCCAGTATTCTGCCTACCTGGTGGTCTATCAGGCTTATATCGCCCATATACCGTCCAACCACCGCAGCCCACTTGTCCCAGCCCCAGCCTTCAGTGCCCCACCTTCGCCTTTGCAGGCGCTGAACATATGGTTTGCCTTCCAGGCTGTCATGAAAACTCGGCCACGGTTCAATACTTTCCGGAGGATACATTGAAGCGTAAGGTTCCGGAACAATATTCGGCAGATGCGGCTCTACCGGATCCCAGCGCACGAAAAACGGCCGGTCAGAAGCGGCCCCCTCCTCAATCATCCGAATGGCATGATCCGCGCCCCATGCAATCTGGCTTTCCTGCGCTTCGATGTGCGGATCCGTTTCACCAAAAAAGCCGTTTTCTCTCGGTAGCGATGGCAATCCGCGGCTTCGCCGCCATTTGCCGTATTGACTGCGCGGGATATATTCGTCCACCCCGTAGTCAGTCGGGTTGCCGCGTGTTTCGTTATGAAATTTACCCACATATCCCGATCGATATCCCTGCGTTTTCAGCAACGCTGTAAAAGGAACAATATCATCATGCATGGGCGAATAGCTCTCGGTTTTGGGGATATTTATGCAGCCATGCTGCGTAGGCCACAGACCCGACAAAAGCGAGCCGCGCGCAGGCGAACATATCGGCGAAGGCGTAAAGGCATGTGAAAAATTCATACCTTCCGAAGCCAACCGGTCCAGGTTCGGAGTGTTAATCTGCCCGTGGCCATTTACGCCTACACAGTCAAATCGATGCTGATCACTGTGAACCAGCACAATATTGTTTTTCATCATGTTCACCTTTCAAACTCATTATCCATCCCCACTCTCTTCAACAAAAAGGATTAACCTTTTCCTCTTTTTTTCCTCGCCTCCAGGAAAAGTTGAGGTGCATTTCGTGGCGGATAAAGTTACAATTTCCAGGCAAAAATCTAAGCTGGCAGGAAACGTCAATCTTCGGTTTTCAGCGACTTTGAGCGGCTTGCTTCGTTCATTCCCCTCCTCCATTCGTGGATGCTGCGCCATCGGGAAGCGTCGGCCGTAGCAGGGTCGAACCTACTGGGGTCAAAGTCAACATAAAGCTGCCTGAATTCCTCTTCGTTGCACTGCGGGTTCGGCGTATTGTACTGCACATTGTTTTCTCTACGCCATTCGTCAAGCTCCTGGGCAAGCGAACTTACCTGATCAGGATGCTGCCCGGCAACATCGCGTCCCTGGCTTATGTCGGAAGACAAGTCATAAAGCTCTGTTCTATCCTCATCGTAATACTCGATCAGCAACCACTTCCCGTCCCGAACTGCTCCGCTCGGCCTGCCGCCCTGATTGGTATAATGTGGAAAATGCCAGAAAATCCTGCGAGCGGGAATTTCACCGCCAAGCAGGCCATCCGCGAAACTGACGCCGTCAATATCCGCGGGAACAGATGCGCCCGCAAGCTCAAGCAGCGTTGGAATCCAGTCAATATTGTTTACAGGGCTATCAATAACAATGTCTCCTGCAATACGTCCAGGCCATCGTATCATGGTCGGAACCCGTTGACCGCCTTCGTAGGTATAGCCTTTTCCCGCGCGGAAGGGAGTATTATGAGTGACTCTTTCGTGTCGTCCTTCCGGCACATGCAACCCGCCGTTATCAGATGTAAAAACAAAAATAGTGTTCTCGGTCAGGCTGAGCTCTTCAAGTTTATGGGTAAGCATGCCAATGGTATCATCAAGTGTTTCAATCAAGGCTGCGTAAACAGGCTCGAACGCGTCCTTGTTGCCGTCGATCAGATGCTGTTTTGCCGTGTAAGGTATATGCGGCGTATAGTGCCCGAGGTATGCAACAAAAGGACGATCCTTATTCTTCTCAATAAATTTAATGGTTTCCCGAGTAAGTTCATATTCCGCCTTGCCGCCTTCGGTCTCTGATGGCTCGGTGTTTTTCCCGTCACCCGGATAATAGACATAATCAAACCCGTGTTCCTCAGGTCCGTTTTTTTTGCCAACATGCCATTTTCCGATAAAACCAGTGTAGTATCCGGCTTCCTTAAAATAGCGCGGCCATGATTTTACACTTACAGGAAGATTCATCGTTATTTCCGGGTGCAGCACTCGTTGCGTCGTGGTGTCGGGTCGGCCCGGAAGAAAGGTGGTAAGATGAAGCCGGGCCGGATTCATGCCTGTAAGCAGTCCTGCCCGGGAGGCCGAACAGATTGCCTGTGACGCATAAGCGGAGGTAAACCGGACACCTTGCCGCGCAAGCTGATCGAGATTAGGCGTATTGTGATCCTCACGGCCGTAACAATGGAGGTCATTGATACCCAGGTCATCACATAGTACAAATACAATGTTCGGCAATGACCTTTTGCTTTCTTCTTTATCAGTCATGATTAGAGCACTGTCCCCACACATTGAAATGAGCCCTTTTCTCAAAGGCAAGCCGGTCATTCTGATGTTTCTTTTCAACCGGGCGCCCTAACGGAAGCAAAACCCTTGCCTCCAGGTTATCAGGAATCTTCAAGATTTCTGCCAGACGTTTCGCGCGGTCTTCCTTGCGCAGAAAACCGTCAATCCAAACCGAAGCATAACCAAGAGCGGTTATCGCAAGCAGCATGTTTTCAACGGCAGCGGCACAATCCTCGACAGCAAAACTTATGTCATGGAATACAGGCTTTTTGTCTATAACACAGACAATAACAGCTTGTGCAGAGTTCACAACCGGCTTATTTACAACCCTGGCTATCGCCTGAATCACACTGGCTTCATCCACAATCACGAAAGAAGTGGACTGCGCATTGCAGCCTGAAGGCGCCCTGATTCCAGCATCAACAATTGTACGCAAGTCATCGCGCGGCACACACTCCTGAATGAAATCCCCACGATAACTGTGTCTTTCGCTAATAGCCTCAAATATATCCATAACTTCGGTGCACCCCTTCCTTCTGGTGTTCACGCTCTCCCCGGTTTACGGGCCGCTATTTCTCCAGGATCATAGGCTTTTTCTGCCTTATATCCCTTGACGAGCTTCCAACTGCGATAATATATTCACCGGCATCAAGTCTCCATTCGCCTGATTCAGCGTCATAATATTTAAGCGAATCAATTCTGAGAGGAATTTCCAGTCTTCCCGTGGCGCCAGCCGCGATTTCAATCCGCTTGAATGCTTTCAGTTCCTTAACGGGCCTTTTAACATCGGATTCCGGGAATGAAACATATACCTGGACAACTTCCGCGCCGTCGAGTTCGCCCTTGTTTGTTACATCAAGGGCAACCGTGAATTCCTCGTCCCCACTGATATCACATTTATCCTGCATATCCATCTGCCCGTATTCAAATGTCGTATATGACAGACCATGCCCGAACGGGAACAGCGGCTCGATGGATCTTGCGTCAAAATGCCTGTACCCGACAAATATTCCTTCCTTGTACTCAGCCTTCAGATGACGTCCGGGATACTCATCCTGCCCCGGATAGTCCTGGATATTTTTTCCGTAAGATATCGGTAGTTTACCCGATGGATTGGTTTTGCCTGTCAATATTTCCGCCACTGCCGTGCCTCCGGACTGGCCGCTGAACCATTGATGCAGAAAGGCGGGAATATCGTCGATCCATTCCGATACGTCAAACGCGCCTCCTGCGTTCCCCACAAGCGCAACGTTGGTATTCATCTTCATGAGCCGGTCCATGAAGCTTCTTTGATCCTCAGGTAACTCAAAAGCCCTGTCCCTATGTTCCTTTTCGGTGATATCATTAAATCCCATGCACGCGATGACCGCATCGGCCTTCTCCAATTCGGCCCAGTCGATAAACAGAAGGCTTGCCCGGATAGACGCGTTCAAGCCGGACCGGAATAAGACAATCTCAATTTTATATTCCCTACCCTCTTCAAGCTCCAGCATCGCCTGCCTGAACGCAGGCCCGGTTGAGCGCCAGTCGTCGATAACCATTTCGTCATCAATCCAGACTCGCAATCCGCCTTCCCCTTCGAAGGCAAGCTGGTGGTCGCCTGACTCTGTCGGATTAATAAAACCCGACCACTTGACGCAGAACATGCGGCAGTCAAGCTGCGCGCAAGGGCCTTTTCCCGGAGTCCATTCAAAGTCAAGGCTTTCATCGATTCTTTCCATAACCGGTATGGATCTAAGATGAAAGCCCGAGTAATACTGCGCCGAAAGCCCGGGTACTCGAACCCCGTTGGGAGCCGTTGTCTCAAAAACGCCGGGATTGGCAAAGCTTGACACCCGCCCTTCCGTGGCAATCGGTATATGTTTGATTTCAACATTGTCCCCGGCTGTCTTTTGCAGCGCCTCAAGTATGCTTGTTGAACTGAATGGCGTTGTCTGTGAACTGCCTCCGCCGCCGACAACATGAGGATGTCCATTCGGTCCGGTCACAACAATGTTCTTTCTGGAATTGAAATCCAACGGCAGAAGCCCGTCATTCTTCAATAGAACACATCCCTGCCTGGCTATTTCCAACGCCGTTTCCCTGGTTTCAGGGGCGTCGCTGCGCTTATTCACATCCAGTTGCGGACGATCATAAAAGCCCATCCGGATACAGGTTCTGATTATGCGCAGAACTTTGTCGTCGATCTGTTCCTCTGCAATATCACCGTTTTGAAGCAACGGCATAATCCTTTGTCTCGACATAAGGTCCCCACGGGGCATTTCCAGATCCAATCCTCCGTCAACCGCTTTCTTTGTGTCATATGTTGAAACCCAGTCGGAAACAACGAAACCCTTAAAACCCCATTCATCTTTAAGCGTCTCGACAAGCAGTTTTCTGTTTTGCGAACAATGCTCGCCGTTAAGAAGGTTATAAGCGTTCATCACAGAGCCGACATCGCCTTCCTGTACCGCCGCTTTAAATGCCGGATAATAGATCTCGCGGAGCGTTCGTTCATCAATTACAGAATCGGTCTTATTACGCTCCCATTCCTGGTTATTAGCCGCAAAATGTTTGACAGTCGCCAGAACCCCGTTTTCCTGCAATCCCTTGATATACGGGACCGCAAGTCGCGACGCAAGAAACGGGTCTTCGCCCAGATATTCAAAATTCCTTCCACACTGCGGCAAGCGGTGGATGTTAACCCCCGGGGCAAGCAGCATATGAACACCCGTTGCCCTGCATTCATCGGCAAGGGCAATTCCCATCCTTCCTGAAAGCTCTTCATTCCAGGACGAAGCCAGAGCGATTATCGAAGGAAATGCTGTAGCCTTGCCGTAATTCCGAACTCCAACAGGCCCGTCAGCCATCTTAATCTCTGGAATTCCATGATGCGCATAACCGCGAACATAGAACCCTTTACAGCCTCCGATAAAATCTATTTTTTCCTTGAGGGTCATTTTGGACACAATAGCGCGTGCCCTTTTGTCAGCATCGTCAAACTTCACATAATCCATGTATTTTTCTCCTTTTTTTCAGCCCTTCCTATGCCGTTTTTCAGGGCCAACAATCTACATACTCAAATCATAACGCCTGTAGATGGTACAATCCAATAAAAGAAGAAAATTTTTTAATACCTTGAAAACGCTACCGCCGCCCCGGGACTATCCCCGATTTTTTTTGAGGACAAAACGATGCTGCCAGCATCCAGCACCATCTTGACAACCACCATTAACATTGATACATTCAATTTTTGAGAATCATGGCGGAAACAATCCATATAGTTGTTGAATCAGGACCGAACAAGGGAAAGACCATAACCGTTCCGCCTGAAGGTGCGCGGATGGGACGGTCCTCAAAGAATGACATAGTGCTTGTCGATCCCCTCCTCTCACGCCACCACTGCCGCCTCTTCTGGAAAACGGACGCTGGACTGTGGCTTAGCGACCTGGGCAGCGCAAATCAAACACTGGTGAATGGACAGTCTGTGCAGGAAACTGCGCTTAAACCGGATGACAGAATCGAAATGGGCGACACTGTTTTGAAAGTGGTAAACAACGGCATAACCTCAATTTCCGAATCAACAGGAGCCTCGCCGCTGGTAGACCTGGGTTTCTCCGCTGAGTCAGGCGCCGGGAAACCGCGGAGAAACATAGGCAAATGGCCTCTTATTACAATCGGCGTCCTGGCGCTTGGCCTTGCAGTTGCGGCATGGATCCCATCGTTGATTGATTTTGACACAGATGTGCCGGCATCTCAGGTAAAAGAACCGGAAAAAGAACTATCACTTGAGGTCAATTATGAAAAGGTCAAGGCAAACACCAACAATATCTTCCGTTACAATGCCAGGATCACCCGCGACCGGATGCTCTACGTGACAATAGACGATCTGAAGACCGGTCGGCGTGTGCGGAAAGATGCCCGACTGGAAGAAGATTATGTGAAAGACCTCGCTCAAAGCATAGCCGACACAGGTTTTTTCGGATTAAGCGAGCAATACGAGGGTCTTCAGCCAGACACCTACGAGTCATGGGATATGTCCGTTACCGTAGGGAAAAATACTGGGCGAACCGTTGTTCATAACAGGCTGGAACCCCCTGAATTTCAGGAAGTAAGACAGATCATCGAGGAGTGCGCAAGAAATGAGCTTGGCATCTGGGCAATGCAGTTTACTCAAACCGAGCTGAAAAATATGGCGCGCGAAGCATACCTCCAGGGCAAGAAACTTTACGACGAGCGGGAAGTCGCTGTCGATAACCTCTCTAAAGCCATAGACAACTTGCAGGAAGCGGAACTCTATCTCGAAACCGTCGAACCGAAACCTGATTTCTATGACGATCTGGTAGTGCTTTTGAAAGATAGCGAAGCCGAGCTTAACAGAAAGTATGAAGATCAGAACTTCAGGGCGCAGAAGGAAATGCGCTTGCAGAACTGGGAAGAAGCTGCCACTGAATTGAGAATTCTGCTGGAACTGATACCTGACAGAAGCGATCCCCGAAACAAAAAAGCCCGCAAACAGCTTATTGAGGCGGAAAGACGCATTAGCCTCGAAGATTAATGTCAAGGAGCCGCGGCAGCATTCTGGAGAAAAACAATGAATTCGTGTCACACAGCTAAAGCATTTGCATTTGTCACCGCGCTACTGGCAGTAGCCGCGACGGCAAACGCGGCAACCGAAACCGAAGCTCAGAGAGCCGAAATACGCATTGAGACATCTCCACCGGAAGCCATAGTATCATGCGACGGCGTTGTCGGCGGCAAATCCCCTGTTACCATATCCAATCTGCGTCCCGGGAAACACCTGGTAGTGGCAAAGAAAAAAAATTACCACGATGCAAGGACTGCCGTGACGTTAGAGCCCCGTCAGAAAACTACAATGAGCATGGAACTGGAACCTGTAAAAGCGCTGATGCTGGTACATTCAAAACCGTCCGGGGCAGAAGTTCAAATAGACGGCGCTTTCATGGGACATACACCCCTGCTCCTCACCGATCTTACGCTGGGGCGTTATGAAATGACCCTCAGCAGCCCCGGCTATGCGTCCAAAACAGTTACGTTGAATCTTGACGACAGGACACCTCGCAAACACGAGATCTCGCTGACATCCACATCAGCAGATCTGGTCATAAGTTCCGAACCCTCCGGCGCAAAGGTTCTTCTTAACAACCTCGATATGGGGCTCACGCCATGCACATTGGAACGCGTACCCAATGGCCGCAATACCCTGACCATTCTTAAAGAAGGATATGAAACCTACGAAGACACCATAACACTGCAACAGGGAAAACAAAACGAAATCAGTATCCGGCTTGACCCGATCCCGGCAGAACTGGAAATCGTGTCCCTGCCGCCCAAAGCAAGAATCTATTTTGAAAACGAACGGGCCGGAACTACGCCTGTTACGCTTTCCGATCTCGACCCTGGCCAATACAGAATAAGAGCCGAACTCGAAGGATATGCCCCTCTCTCCCGTACAATAACACTGGAACATGGCGACAAGAAAACAGAAGAGTTCCGTCTTGAAAAGAACAGCGGAACAGTACGAATTGTAACTATTCCTTCAAACGTGGAGGTCAGCATAGACGGCGACCCGCAGGGAAAAACCAGGCTCAATCTCGAGGCTGAGAATAATAAGTCCGATCCCCTGATACTGAAACCGATATCGGCAGGCGCACATGAGGTTACGCTGAAGAAAAAGGGATATCATGACCACACTTTTCAGATTGAGGTGGAAAAAGGGAAAACCACGACATTGCAAAAGACACTTAAGAAGGATTTTCGATTAGACTATATGGTCGAAACAACTACCGGCACCTACCGGGGAATGCTTGTAGAAATAAGGAGGGACGGAACAGTCCGTCTTGAAGTTAAGCCTGGCACCATAATGACCTTTCCCGCAGAAAGAATCCGCGTAAGGCGGCCTATCAGTCCGGATAATTAGCTTGTATGTTGAGCTTAGCTCCGATGGCCGCGGCCCCGGATCCTAGCCAGCCGGACTCAACCTCAACCACGGAATGAGCGCCTTTCCCGCCATGTACGATTTGAAACGGCTTCACATCTTTTCGATAACACGTAACCCGCATGTTCGAATCCAGAAAGATAAGATCAAGTTTGAATCGCATAAAAAACGTGTGAATAACCGGCGCAGGCTCAAGGTATAATCCCTCACCTTGGGGGAAATGTTTTCGACCCAGCAATCCTTTCATTCTCTGGAACGATCCGACAGCAACAAAAAGCCGTTCTACAAGGATTTCGTCGTTGCAAAGAAGCGACGCCTGCTTCATTTCAACAGTGAACCTATTATCACGCCTGTTATTACAAAGGCCAGATATATCAACGCGCTCATACCGTCTATGGACAGGTCAATCCCGGGAATCAACCTCACGCTGGCATGCTTGCCGGCATTCGCGACAAAGACAATCGCGCAGGCAGCAATAAGAATTAATGCCCACAGCATTCTCTTACTCATCGGCTATCCTCCATTTTTTCTTTTATGACCCTTATAATAGCATCAATAGCAGCCAGTCTGCCCCTGCCCCGGTATCCGCATGCCAGGTATCCGGATTCAGTATCGATAACCTCTATCCCTCTCTTTCTCAAAGTCGCAACGTTGGCCTGCGTAGCTCTATTATCCCACATTTTCTCGTTCATTGCAGGAGCAATAACTTTCGGGGCGGCTGTTGCCAGAAAACTGCACGTCAGAAGATCGTCGGCAATACCGTTGGCCGCCTTGGCCAAAACGTTAGCGGTACAAGGCGCGATCACAAACACGTCCGCGATGTCGGCGAGTCCTATATGTTCAGGATTCCATCGCCCCGGAGTGTCGAACATTGCCATGGCAACCGGGTTGCCGGACAACGTGCGAAACGTCAGTTCTCCCACAAATTTGCCGGCCGCCTCGGTCATGACCACTTGTACGTTCCATTCTTCATCAGTCATACTACGCACAAGCCCTGCGGCCTTGTATGCTGCAATTGACCCGGTTACTCCCAAAACCACGGTTTTAGCTTTTTTCTTCATATTATCATATTACCAACAATCTCTCCCGGCATCATGCCAGTTATGACGCAAAATTGAAACCAGCCGACCGTAAGCCATATCCAGTTGATCGTTTACCACCACGTAAGAGAATTCATCCGTGCTTTTCATCTCCTCTAATGCATTCTTAAGCCGTAGCTCCATATCTTCAGCCCTGTCCTCCCCCCTTTTCAACAGACGGTCCCGGAGGTCTTCAGCGCTATCCACGGTAATAAAGATATCAACCATGGCATTCTCCAAGGCGGCATCATATTTCACACTATCTCTGATCTGCCGCGCGCCCTGCACATCTATATCAAGAAGGACGCTCCTGCCTTCAGACAGGCTTTTTGAAACCGTTTCCTTCAAAGTGCCGTACCTGTGCCCGTGGACTTGCGCATACTCCAAAAACCGGCCTTTCTCTATCAGTTTGTCAAATTCCTCTTCGGAAACAAAATAATAATCTCTGCCATCTTCCTCGTTGCCCCTTCTGGGCCGGGTCGTGCATGATATCGAGTATTCAATGTCGTCAAATTCAGCTAGAAGCTTTCTGCACAAAGTTGTTTTACCCCCGCCCGATGGCGCTGAGATCACGATCAGAAGCGGTTTTTTATGTCGTCCAGTGTCCACCTTTACCCTCGAAACTCCTCCCCCGCGCATCCGGGATGCTTCCTGCCGCTACCCCGGAAGATCGACCCGCGTCTTTTTTTATCATTGGCCGCTCCGCATCGGCATCGGACCTTCATCATTTATTCTTTACTCCACATTCTGGACCTGTTCCTTAACCGAATCAAGCTCCGCCTTGAAATCAATTACAAACTTGCTTATTTTCAAGTCCCCGGCCTTTGCCGCTACAGTGTTGATTTCACGGAGCAGTTCCTGGCACACAAAATCCATTTTCTTGCCTACAGGAGGTTTTGATCTCAGCAACGATCTGAACTGCTTCAAATGGCTTCCAAGTCTCACCGTCTCCTCTTCAATGCTTAAGCGTTCCGCAAACGACGCAAGCTGACGCATAACCTCAGAATCCCGGCTCGACCCCTGGAGACCGAGATCCTTCATTTTCCTGTTCAAAGATTCTTTCTGTTTCCTGCTGTTGACAGGAGCCCGACGCTTTATGGACAGGACCTGCTCCTCAAGTTTTTCTGTTCTCCGGGATATATCTTTTTCAAGTTCCCTGCCTTCCGCCCGCCTTGTCGCGGCCAGTTCCTTCACGGCAAGAGAAAGAGCGCGCTCAAGCGCAGGCCATATGGATTCGTGCGCATCGGAATGCCTGGTGATGGTAATTACATCCGGTAGCTGCAACAGAAAAGCCATATCGGTTTCCCGGGTTTCTATACTCAAATCTTCCGCCGTCTTTCTGATTTCCCTGAGATACTTGCCGGCAACTCCCCGGTTAATTTTCACGTCTCTCACATCGGCGCCGTCGCTGCCGCTGATTCTTATATTCCCGATGATGCGTCCCCGCGAAAATTCTCGTTGCATTATCTCATAACAGCGAGCCTCCAGCGGAGCCAGGGAACGGGGCAAAGATAGATTAATGTCCAGTTGTTTCCTGTTTACGGACCCCAGTTCAACCGCCACCCTGACGCCTTTCACTGTGCACTCTCCGATACCATAGCCCGTCATACTTCGAAGTCCCATTACAACCTCACCCTCTTGCGCTATTTTTTTTCAAGGGATTGCTTCAGATACGCCTCAATGAATTCATCAAGATCACCGTCAAGGACTGCGTCCACGTTTCCTTTTTCAAGATTCGTCCTGTGATCCTTAGCCATGCGATAAGGCTGGAGCACATACGAGCGTATCTGGCTTCCCCATGCAATCTCACCTTTCTGACCATAGAAACGTTCCATCTCCTTGAGTTTTTGATCCATATTAAGCTCATGAACCTTCGCCTTAAGCATATTAAACGCCTTGCTCCTGTTCATATGCTGCGATCGTTCAGCCTGGCAGGCCACAACAATGCCTGAAGGGATATGAGTGATCCTGACTGCTGAATCCGTGGTGTTAACATGCTGACCGCCTGCCCCGCTGGACCTGTATGTGTCCACCCGAATGTCCTCATCATTGATTTCAACATCGACATCCTCTGTCAGCTCAGCCACAACGTCAAGAGCGGCAAACGAAGTATGTCTTCGACTGTTGGCATCAAACGGGCTGATCCTGACAAGTCGATGAACACCACGTTCGGCTTTCAAATGGCCATACGCATATAAGCCCTTGACCAGGAAGCTAACCCTTTTTATTCCCGCTTCGTCGCCGGACTGGTATTCCAGCATCTCCCGCTCGAAACCTTTTTTCTCGCAATACTTGTCGTACATCCTGAAAAGCATTTCTGCCCAATCACAGGATTCGGTGCCCCCCGCTCCGGCATGCAGTGTCAGGTAAGCATTATTAGCGTCATACTTGCCGTTAAGAAGCGATTGGAACTCAATCCGGGAACATACCTCCTCCGACTCAGACAGACATTTCATGGCATCGGAAACTGCCTGTTTTCTGGCTTCGTCTTCAGATTCGCTTTCGGCTATTTCAAGAAGAACATCGGCTTCTTCGATCAGTTCCTCAAGCCGTTCAAAGGGTTCTATCACCGTCCGCAACCTGTTGGACTCGTCTATTACAGAACGCGCGGAGGCCTGATTTTCCCAGAAATCCGGCTTGGTTGTCTCGCCCTCAAGACTGCGCAGCGAACTTCTTTTTTCTCCGATGTCAAAGATACCCCCGCATCTCTTCCAACGTGTTCCTCAAAATCTCAAGCCGTTCCTTTGCATCTTCAATCATCTTGCCCTCCATTCCTTCCATTTATACTGAGTAAAACTCTGTTTCCACCGATTCAACCCGCTTCTTCGCCGGTCTGTCGCTTACCTTTATCCCTGCGCCATCTAAACAACAAAGTTCCCGCATAAATTATTGAAACCACTGCACAAGGCCACGCAAAAAACAAGTCTCCAAATCGTGTATATAAGGTTCGGGTATCACTCCGTTTCTTGAACTTGATACGGTAGGAATCTGTGCCTTCGAACGGGCTGATCTCAGAATCTTTCAATTCAAAAGCGTCGATTCTGCCAACCGGATCAATGTGGCATGTTATCCCAGTATTAGCACACCGTATTGCCGGCGTCCTGTTTTCCACGCAACGGAAAACACAGTGGCTCAAATGTTGTTCAGATCCGGCAGATCCGTCAAACCATGCGTCATTAGTCTGATTGACCAGTATTTCGGCGCCTTTAAGCACAGCATTTCGAGCTAAATAAGGAAAAACATCCTCAAAACAGATAAGAACGGAAAATTTCGCTTTTGCTCCTCCTGATTTCACTCCTTCCGTCCCGCCGCTGCCGTTTCCTTCTCCCTGGCCGCTGTTCGTAATGTCCAAGCCGCCTTCCGCGCCTTCTGCGAAGACATCAGGTCTGCTCACTTCCAGTTCAAATACAACGCCTGTCTTCCCTGGCGTGCAACTCCATCCCAGGGGGGCAAAGCGTTTTACAAGAGGAACAACATTTTCAAGGGGAATGTATTCTCCGAAAGGCACCAAGTGCTTTTTTCTATAGAAATTCTGAATATCTCCCAACCTGTCAAAAAGAAATGAGCTATTGTAATATAGGTTCTCGCCGCCCCTGGGAACCGCTTCCATTGCGCCCACAAGAATCGGTCCGAACTCACGAGAAAGATTTTTCACAAAGTCCATAGCATATTCATCCCGGAAACTGGACTCGACTCCAAGGTAGCCCGGCACTGATGTTTCAGGCCATATCACAAGGTCGGGTTTGCCGATAGACGCAACCTGGGTGTAATGTTCAAGCTTATCATATATTTTCAAGACATAGTCAGGGCGGCCCGACCATTTTTTGTCCTGGGAAATCCCTGGCTGGACGCAGGTAATATGCGCTTCGGGTTCGCGCATCATATTCCGGTCGTTCATCCGGGCCATGCGCACCCCGAAAAACCAGAAAAAAAGCCATGCCAACAACCCGACCATAAGCTCCAGGTGCATTCCCCTGGAAGATCCGCGGCTTCGGCAACGAACAACGATTCTTATGGTCGTTAAAGCTATTGCCGCGTTGACAAAGACCATCAGCCCTGACACAAGATACACCCCGCCTATCTCTGCGAATTGGATAAACGCAATTTTCTGGTACTGACTGACCCCCAGCCCGTTCCAGGGAAAGCCTGAAAAAAGAACAGAACGGAAAAACTCCAGGCCTACCCAGAATGCCGTTACCGCCGCCATAACCCCGAGACCGCGGACACTGGAGTGAAACCAGCCTACTCCTCCATGCCCTGCGTCGCCGGAGTCGCTTACCGGCCAACGTCTTATTGCATGTGAACTGAGCCATGCGAAAAAAGCAAAAAAGAGGGCGCAATAAAAGGAAAGCGCAATCCATGCAAGCGCTACCATAGGCAGATAGCCCCACGTATCATGAAGGGAAAGAAGCCATGAGAGGCTTATGAGCCAGAAAAACAAACCCGTCAGCAGTCCCAGATAAAAACATTGTCCAGGCCTTGTCCACCGGCACAACAGCAAAAGTGGAATCAGACCAATCCATGCAGCCTCTGGACTCTCAAACGGGGGATATGCCGTTGCAAGAAGGACCCCGGTTATAACTGACGCCAGAATGCGGGCAACAACCGGACGGTATATTCTCTTAATCTTCAATGTCCTGTCCCTTACGCGGGTCTCTGCAGATCATGCACCGCAGCATTTCTTGTATTTCCTGCCGCTTCCACACGGACATGGATCGTTGCGCCCCACTTTGGGCTGCGACCGCCTGACCGTTGACGTTCCACGTGCTCCCCTTGACGGGATCGGGTCAATCTCATCTCCTCCAGAACGCGACAAAAACTCCGTGCTCGCATTGCTGCCGCCGATAATGTTGTCGGGATCTTCCCGGGGAGCCGCGCCCAGGGGAGAGACTTCATCATGAACCAGAGTCTGCGGAAGCGACTCCATGAACGACCGGAACGTCTCAATAGATGTTGCGGATTTAAAAACCGCTGAACACACGTCGCTCTTGATACTGGCCATGAGATCCTCGAACATCTGGTAGGCTTCCTTCTTGAATTCAATCAGGGGATCGCGCTGTCCATAAGCTCTGAGCCCGACACCCTGCCGCAAAGAATCCATGCCCCGCAGATAATCCTGCCAGTGAGAATCAACCGAATGCAGCAGGATCTGCCGCTCCAGCATTTCCACGCTATCCGGATCTTCAAGCGAAACCTTCAGGTCATAGGCGCTTTTTACTTTCGCATAAGCAATAGACGCAATCTTCTCGGTGTCTTCCACGCCTTTAAAGTCCCGTTCCTCAACAGCGATCGGGAATGTAATGCGAAGCCACTCCACGAAATCCCGATTCCCTTCCCCGCTTGCGCCGGCATTCTCAGCCTCTCCCTCTATCACGTCCTGAAGCAGGTCGTATATATGTTCCCTGACATTTTTCGAGCGTACAATATCTCCCCGGAAGCCATAGATAACGTCTCTTTGTGCGTTCATGACATCGTCGTATTCGAGAGTTCGTTTCCGAATTGAAAAATTCTGTTGTTCAACCTTTTTCTGAGCCGACTCAATAGAGCGGTTAAGCCACCGGTGTTCCAGTTCCTGACCTTCTTCGAGACCAAGCCTGCTCATGATCCCGCTGATCCTGTCGGAACCGAAAAGGCGCATAAGGTCGTCTTCCAGTGAAATATAAAAACGCGACGACCCGGGATCGCCCTGTCTCGCGCATCTTCCCCTCAACTGCCGGTCTACGCGTCTTGATTCATGGCGGGTCGTTCCGATTACATGCAGTCCGCATGGATTATTTTCAAGATGCTCACGAAGCGTCTCACCATTTATTTTACCTTCCAGGGGCAGGTTGGATTCCACAACGCTTCGATCAATTTTAACAACACCCTGCTCAAGTTTGATATCGGTTCCCCTGCCTGCCATATTCGTGGCAATCGTTACCGCGCCCTTATGTCCGGCTCGCGACACGATTTCAGCTTCGCGCTCATGGTTTTTCGCGTTAAGGACATTATGCGGAATATTAGCTCGTTTCAGCATTCTGCTGATCAACTCCGAGACATCGACCGACACCGTCCCCACCAGAGTCGGCTGCCCTCTTTCATAACACTGGCCTATTTCATTTACAATCGCCCTGTATTTCTCGCGCTGCGTCTTGTAGATCACATCATTCCAGTCCATCCGCCGCACCGGCCTGTTGGTGGGAACCACCACAACGTCCAACCCATAGATTTCGCTGAACTCCGCTGCCTCGGTTTCGGCGGTTCCGGTCATCCCCGCCAGCTTATCGTACATCCTGAAATAATTCTGTATGGTTATGGTAGCCAGTGTCTGGGTCTCCCTCTCGATTTTTACACCTTCTTTGGCTTCCACCGCCTGATGCAATCCGTCGCTCCAGCGCCGACCCGGAAGAATCCGGCCCGTAAATTCGTCCACTATCAGCACCCGGTTCCCCTGCACAACATATTCTACGTCTTTCTCGTAAATGCAGTACGCCCGTATAAGCTGGTCAACATTGTGGATGCGCTCGCTCTTCTTTGTAAAGGCTTCCTGCGCCTTCTGGCGTTTACGGTTTCTGACGTTTTCATCAGGCGAATCGTCATTGTCAATATCCGCCATCTCGGTCGCCAGATCCGGCAGAACATAAGCCTCGGGATCGCCGGGACTCATTGCTTCGCAACCTTTTTCGGTCAGGTTCGCATCATGTCCCTTTTCATCAATTGTGAAATATAACTCTTCTCTCAGCGCCCTGGCCTGGTCCTTACGCATGTCGGTAAGCATCATGTTTTCCACGTTTTCATGCAGTTTGCGGACAGAAGGGTCTTCAAGAAGGTGCATGAGCTGCTTATTCTTTGGCATTCCGTGATAGGCCTGATAGAGCTTGAGCTGAGCCGCTTCGCTGTCACCGTTTTCCAGGAGTTCTTTCGCTTCATGGACCAGATTATTGCAAAGCTTGCGCTGTTTTTTGACAAGACTTTCAACCTTGGGCTTCAATTCGAAATACTGATGCGAAGAAACAGGAGCAGGACCGGAAATTATCAACGGTGTTCTCGCTTCGTCAATGAGGATGCTGTCGACCTCATCTATGATAGCGTAATGATAGTCCCTCTGCACCTGAGAAGAAGGCTCATAGGCCATGCCGTTATCACGCAGATAATCAAATCCGAATTCGCTGTTGGTCCCGTAAGTGATATCCATGGAATATTGTTCACGCCGTTCGTCCGGCGTCATCTGGTTCTGGATGCACCCCACTGTCAAGCCAAGGTAGTTATAGAGAGCGCCCATCCAATTCGCATCTCTTCTCGCAAGGTAGTCGTTCACCGTAACTACCTGGACATTCCGTCCGCAAAGAGCGTTCAGATAAACAGGCATTGTTGCAACAAGGGTTTTCCCTTCCCCTGTTGCCATTTCGGCTATTTTGCCCTGGTGGAGAACAATGCCACCCATCAATTGGACGTCAAACGGAACCATATCCCATTTCATTTCATGGCCGCATACATCGACGTTCGAGCCGCAAAGTCTTCTGCACCCGTTTTTCACAACCGCAAACGCCTCGCACATCAGGTCGTCTTCCGTCTCGCCGCCGTTGATCCTCTGCCGGAATTCTTCGGTCTTCGCCTTGAATTCTTCCTCGGAAAGGGCCTGGTATTCAGCCTCTAATGCGTTGATCCTTTCAACAAGGGGCCGGAGATCCCGGATATCCTTCTCAAATTTCGTTCCAAAAATTTTCTTTAAAATTTTCTGCATTGCGTTTCCCAAATTGCTTGTTACGTCCGCAGCGGCGCTTCTCTGCCGCCATACAAGAACCAATTCTTACTCTGAACTTTTCATAAGATAATACAACGATCCACCGCGTTCCTCGCTTCTCACCAGGCCGGACGACACCAGTTCCGCAAGATATTTTGCCACCACGTTTGGATGCAATCCGCTCACTGCGGCTATATCTTCTGCCGTGCATGGCCGTCGCGACAACATGCCGACAATACGGTCACGATGCGCCGTCCATTCTGAAGATGGCGATTCCTGTTTCCGAAAGCCGATGATTTCGGCAGTAGGATCAAAAAGTTCCGCAAATTGTCTCATCATATCCTGCGATGCGGGTTTGACCCAGTTTTCGCTCGGAGGCCGGACCACCGTGTTAAGGTGCACCACATCAGCGTTAAGCGCGTTTACCTCTGAGGCTATGTTTTTGACCTGCTCAGGCTTATCATTGATTCCAGCAACAAGAAACACCTCGATCCATAACTCGCCGCAGAAATCATGGCTGAAGTTTTTAATGCCGCCGTATACCCTGTCATAAGTCAGTTCGGGCGCCGGCCTGTTCATCGACCGGAAAGAAGGCCCGTCCCACGCGCTGAGTGAAACCTTAACCACGTCGGCCTTTAAGGCATCTGCTCTGACCTCAGGCATATAGAGTAAAGACCCGTTGGTAAGCAAGGCCGCAGGTATTATGGATTTTTCCTTCACATACTCCAGAAGGCTGCCGAATTCCGTATGCAAGGTAGGCTCTCCCGAACCCGACAGAGTGATGTAATCGGCCGTGTCGCCTGAAGACAACCACCTTGAGAGTTCATCGATCACTTCATCAGTCTCGACATATACGCCCCTTTTAAGAGTCAGTTCAGTAGTCCTTCCCACCTGGCAGAAGATACAATCAAAACTGCACGTTTTCAGAGGCACTATATCCACCCCGAGGGATCGGCCCAACCGCCTTGAAGGGACTGGCCCGAACAGATGTTTATATGCTTTCTTGCGCCGTTGTTCTGAGACTCTGTTCTTCATGGGACTTAAGCACATTCCCGGCATCATCTGCCGTGTAAAATCCTATCACCCGGACAATCCGAAAACTTTCCGATTAGAAGTTACCTTCCAATACCTAGTCGTTTGGCCAGTCTCTCGGGCAGACCTACTTTGCGAATCTTGCCTTGCGTCTTTTCCACATCGTACGGTATCCGCCTCAATTCCACCGTTTTGGAATTCACGTCATACACCGCATACGACGCCCGGGGATCTCCGTCCCTGGGTTGTCCGACGCTTCCGACATTAATAAAATACTTCCGCCCAAGGCTGATTTCAAGTTTACTGTACTTCTTTTTAACAACCTTGGCCTGTTTCTCAAATGCTACAGGCACATGAGTATGGCCGTGGAAACAGACCGAGGTGACCTGGTAGTTGAAATTCGCTTCAGCTTCAAGTCCGTCAAAAACATAGCCCCACTTTTCGGGCATATCCAGCGTGCTGTGAACAATCGTAAAACCCCGCGCTGTCCGCACATATTTCAAATCGCGGAGAAACTGGATTTGATTCCCTGAAAGCTGATTGCGGGTCCAGTCAATGACATTCGCAGCCAGAGGCTGGAAATCATCAAGCGACTCATCGTTCGAACAGTAATGGTCATGGTTGCCTCGCACACAGACACAACCCAGATCACGTATCCTGTCAAGACATTCTGATGGATTGGCGTTATATCCGACGACGTCCCCGACACATATAAAGGCATTTACATCCTGTTCTTCTGCGTCCCGAAGGACTACTTCCAGGGCTTCCAAATTGCTGTGGATATCCCCTAATACAGCATACCTCTGATTGTCCATGTAATAATATCAAAGTTTTAAAAGAGCAGATGCCAGTTGCAGGTCATCTGGATTTGTTATTTTAATGTTAGCAGCATTCGCGGGAACAAGCCTTACCTTGTCGGTAACTTCTTCCACTGCGGAAGCTTCATCCGTAACCGTCATTTTTTTCTTCTTTACCTTGTCAAAAGCTTTCACCAAAACGTCAAACTTGAATGACTGGGGAGTTTGAACCGCCCAGAGCTTGGTCCTGTCAACCGTTTTGGTAACTGTCAGGCCTCTCTCTACCGTTTTCACCGTATCGGTAATTTTAACTGCTGCAACACCAGACCCCGCTCTTTTCGCCGTCTTAACCGTCTCGGAAATCAGCGCAGGTGTTACACACGGCCTCGCTCCGTCATGAACCGACACAACCTTTGTATCCTCTTCGCTGAGTTGTGACAGACCGTTCAAGACCGATTTCTGTCTACTGGCTCCGCCGGCCACAATTTTCCGCACTTTGGAGCACCCGAACATCTGGGCCATTCCCCGAGCCGCCTCAATCCTGTCCTTCCTCACAACCAGGATGATCACATCTATATCTACACACGCTTCAAAGGCAAGCAGCGAATACGCCAGCACCGGCTTTGCGCCGAGACTCAGAAAAGCCTTGTCCGCCCCCGGTCCCATGCGTTTGCTCTTTCCACCCGCAACTATAATTGCCGCATTCATATTTCCTTTATCCGTATTATAACCTCAACCACGCACACAAAAAAAACATCATATTCGTGTTAACCATGATAGTCAAGGCATTTCACTCCTATAATTGATCGATTGATCTGGCTGACCCGATCTATCCATAAAAAAAAGGCCTGCCGACATAAGCCGACAGGCCCAAATATAACCCGGCAACGTGCTACTCTCCCACCACCGAATGTGGCAGTACCATCGCCGCTGAGGTCCTTCACTTCCGTGTTCGGGATGGAAACGGGTGTTGCCTCCTCGCTATGGTCACCGGGAAAAATCTTTGCAATAGTAAAGGTTTCAGACCCTCATTTTTCGCACAATATCTCATGGAAGGAAAAATATGGTCAAGCCTCACGGCTGATTAGTACTGGTCAGCTTAACATATCACTATGCTTACACATCCAGCCTATCAAGGTCGTAGTCTTCAACCAGCCTTCAGTCCCGATCTCCGAAGAGAATCGGAAAGGGAGATCTTGTCTTGGAGGAGGCTTGGCGCTTAGATGCTTTCAGCGCTTATCCGTTCCGTACATAGCTACCCAGCAGTGCTCCTGGCGGAACAACTGGAACACCAGAGGTACGTCATTCCAGGTCCTCTCGTACTATGGAATGTTCTCCTCAAATCTCCTGCGCCCACAGTGGATAAGGACCGAACTGTCTCACGACGTTCTGAACCCAGCTCGCGTACCAC